>NZ_CP191258.1:2461387-3076733 GCF_050410795.1 Fontivita pretiosa
CGGATGCCGGGATTTCCCGGCGGATCCGGCAAAATCGTCTGGGGGATGCAGCTCGTGATTCTGATGACGGTGGGCGCCGCCGTCTACTTTGCCGCCTGCGCCGCGATGGGGATTGATGTGACCAAGCACCTGCGTCGCCGCGCCCGGCAATTCTGAATCATTCAAGGATTCTGACGACCAGTGTCAGCACCAGCGCCGCGGCGCCCATTCCCAGCAGGATCCAGATCGTGATGCCCAGAGCCGCGCGGGGAATCTGGCGAACGTCTTCGCATTTCACCGACTTGTAGACGATCGAGAAGATCAGGCACAGCGGCAGCAACAGCCAATACCAGTAGTCGTAGATCGGCATGGGCGTGAGAAACGGCCGCCACTGTGCCAACAGGCTCGTGAACATCACTGCCCCCCCGCAACGCGCAGGCGCGTTTGCGTCTGTTGGCCGGCGGCGCGCTGGCCGGCACGGTAGGTCGAGTCGATGATGACCAGGAGATTGAGCATCCCCGCGACGGCGGTGTAGAGCACGCCGACGGCCTCCAGCGGAGCGTGCGGGCGAGTGCTCAGCGGCGGCTGATCGGGCGCCTGCTGCACCTGCTCATACGCCTGCTGCGCCGCCTGCACCGACGCCACGGCGCTGACGACGGCGATCGGCCCGGCCAGAACCTGCCCCACGAACCACGGTTTGTTGGCGATCTCGGAGATCAACCCGCCGTGGGTCAGGATCCACCCCGCCGACTCGTAGGCGAAACGCTCGCTGGGGCGGACGATCCGCCCGCGGGAGACGCGGATCTGATGTCCGCTCTGGCTGTCGTAGCCGGGAACTTCGATGACCCGCACGCCCGCGACGAGCAACCCGGACAGATACAGCACGATGATCGAAGCGCCCACGATGATTCCGCGGGCGCGCTGGCCGATCAGCCAGTATCCCGCGCCGGGCATCAGCCACCCCGCCAGCGCGATCACCGGAGGCGGAAGCTTGGCATACCACGAGTCGTTGTCGGGCGGTTGCGGATCGCTCATTTTGGTCGCGATACTGTATCGCCGCGACATTCCGGGGCAAGTCTGCTGTCGCGTCAACAGGATCGATCGCTCGGCGTCGCACCGCCGACCGCGTCGTCGTATGCTCCATTGCATGCTCAGCCACAACCTGCCGCAGCCCCCGATCCACAAAGGCGAGATCGTCACGGAACCGCAGCTCGATCAGGCGGTCTACGATCTGGTCCGGCACGCCCTGAAGCTGGGGATGATTCCCATCGCCGGGATCATGTCTCGACGCGTCGGAAACGATCGCCACCAGATTCTCGGCTTCGGCTACAACCGCCTGCGCGAGGGCATCCCCGGGATCCACGGGGAAACCGGCGCGGTGATGAACATGGGACGCCTGAGCGGCGGATACCGCGATGTCGTGGCGACGTCGTCGCTAAACCCCTGCCCCTTCTGCCAGTGCTGCCTGGCCCTGCACATGGGGATCCGGCAGATTCGGATTCTCGACGCGGTGAACTACAGGCCTGACTTCGGCGGCTATGCGAAGGTGGGGCTGACCCCCGTGGTGTCGAATCACGCGGGCATCATCAGAACGTTCGGCAAGTGGGTGCGCGACCCGAAAAACGCGACGATCTGGGATCGCGACATCGGCGTCTGGAAGCGCCGACACCCGCCGCCGTTCGACCTGCGCGGCCCGCGCGGACGGTCGCGGGTGCGGGATCTGCTGGCGTTGGCTCATCGCAAGGCGATCGAAGGTCTGGACGCCGGCGAAGCCCCCATCGGCGCGGTGATCCTCGACAGCGCTGGGGAGGTGATCGGTTGCGGGCATCCGCGGATCGCCACCGACAACGACCCCAGCGCCGTGGCGGCGATGGTCGCCTGGCGCGCCTGCGGCGGCCGCGATCACTGGAAGGACAAGACGCTGTTGCTGACTTGTGGCCCGGACCACATCGCCTACAGCATGTTTCACGTGTTCGGATTCGCCCAACTCGTGGTGGCCAGCGACCGCGTTTTCTCCGGGCAGATCGCTGCGGTGCGCAAGCTCGGCGTGGCGGTGCAGGTGATGCGGGATGTGAGGTGTGACCGAATTCTTCGGGAATGGATGCGATCCACGGGTCGCAAGCGAGCCGATGAGTATTTTGGATCGCGGTTCGTGGCGCGATTACAATGATCTCATGACACGCTCGACCCTGACTCGGGAGTTGAAACAGGCACTGGCAGAGAGTCTGCGCGAGAACCGCGACGCACTGCGCGATCTGCTGGCCGAGGTGATCGAGGACGTGGCACTGGCGGCGGCAATTCGCAGAGGCGAGAAGACCAAGCCGGTGAAAAGGGAAAAGGTCATGCGGGCACTCTCGGGGCACAAGTGAGGGCCATTTTCCTTTCCAGCTTCCTTGCGGACGTGAAGAAGCTGCGGGATGCCAAAGTGCGCCGAGCGGTGGCTGACGCTATCGCGAACGTCGAGCAAGCCACTTCCCCGGACATGGTGCGATCGCTGAAGCGCCTGAGCGGGGCCCGGGAGTACTACCGCATCAGGATTGGACATTGGCGGATTGGATTGAAGATTACAGCAAATACAGTGACCTTCATCCGCTGCCTGCATCGCCGCGAGTTATATCGGTTCTTTCCATAAGTGCAGTCGCGCTTGTTCTGACTTACCGGGTCGGCGGCGCCTGCTACAAGGAATCCCCCGTAAGCCAGCATTTCACAGTGTCAGCAGTGGGACCCGCAGCGGTATGATCGGTTGCGATCGCCGCATGTACGGAGTGCTCTTCGATGTCCATCGTGTGCCGATGTCCGCACTGTGCGCAGCTCTACAGGCTGAAGGACAGACACGCCGGCCGGCAGGCGCTGTGCAGGCAGTGTCGCAAGATCTTCACCGTGCCGTTTCCGCCGGCCGCGGCGGCGCGGGCGGACGGCGGATCAACGGCGGCGCAGCTCGAATCCCCAGGCGGCTGGGGAACCGACCTCTGCGCCGCTCCCGACGCCACGCCCTGCCTTGCGCAGATCGAACAACACGTCGAAAAGACGATCGGTCCGATCGGGCAGGTGTTCCACGAGCTGAGCAGCGGACAGGCGGCGATGGCGCTGCTGGTGGTCCCGCCGACGCGCAAGCCCCCCGGCGACCAGCACCCGCTGGGGACGGATCATTTCACGATCGTGACCGCCGGGCTGAGCGCGCGGGAAATGAATGTGCCCGCCGATGAGTCGCCGGATGTCCCACGGCTGGCCGAGCTGATGATCGCGCTGCCGGGCGATTGGCCGGGGATCCGCCCCGACGGCTCGTTCGATCGCGACCTGATGGACGACCCGCGTTTCTGGTGGCCGATCCGATGCCTGATGACCATCGCTCACCTGCCGCACGATCAGGGCACCTATCTGGCGATGGGCCACACGATCCCGAACGGCCAGCCTGCCGAACCATACGCCAGCGACACGAAGCTCAGTTGCATGCTGCTGATGCCGCCAATCCTCTCGCCGGGGGCGATGGAGCTGCCTGTGGGCGACGATGCGAGGGGTGATCCGAGGATCCACTTCTACGCCCTGTGCCCCATCCATCCGCAGGAGATGAACTACAAGCTGAAGCGCGGGACAGAGAAGCTGTTCGAGCTGTTCCAGCGGGCGGAGATGACCGAGCTGATCCGGCCACAGCGGCAGAATCTGTGCACGCGGCGACTGGGGCTTGTCTGATCCGGCGCTGGTCTTACAGCGCAAAAAATCAGGGTGCGTCGGCGAAGCGCACCCTGAAAATATGAACCGAATCTGCGACCCGCCGCCGATTAGAAGCCTGGCGGATCGGGGTTGGGATTGCCCGTGTACCTCTGCCGCAGCGCGTCCTTGCGGCCAAAGAACTCGCCATGCCCGTCGGCGAACACGACATTGCCGCGGGCGTCTTCGTTGCTCTTGTCGCGAATCGGGCTGTTGGTGCCCTCTCGACCCCAGACCGCCCGACGCTTCTTCAGCTCATGGCGTGAAGCCACAAGAGCGGTCCACGTGTTGTTCACATAATCCTGAGCACTGGCGTTATACTCTCCGTCGTTGATCGTCTTCTCGTCCTCGCAGACGAAGAGAATCTTCTCGCCGGGCTTCTTGATCCCCGAGATCTTCCCATTGAACAATCCATCGACGGTGGGACGCGGGGGCTGGTTTCTTACTAAGCCCGCATACCAATAGTTCATCGAGTAGCTGTAGCGATACCACCCCGTGGAAGCGTCATTAAAGCTGTTTCGCTGCTCGATATTGTCCGAGGGACAGCGGAAGATCGCCTCGAGCTTCGGGTTCACGTCGCGGGCGTGGTTCATGTTCTGGCTCTGGATGTGCTTGGAGCCGAGGTATTTCGCCAGTCCCGAATACGTGATGTTCAAGTCGGGTGCGGTCGTGATCTTGCCGTTGACCGGGTCCCGGTGTCGGGGCCAGCAGATCCAGTCGGCAAGGTTCGCGGAGTTGGCGTAAACGTCTTCGTCACCTCCGGCTGGCCGATACTCGCCAGTCGGCTCCACGATGAATAGGTTTCGTCCGCCGGGCATGGGCATCTTGCCCTTGTGCTCGGCGCACCAGTTTTGCGTCGCGATGGCCAGTTGTCGCAGGTTGCTCATGCACTGGACGGCGCGGGCGGATTCGCGCGCCTTGTTCAGGGCGGGAAGCAGCACCGCGATCAGGATCGCGATGATTCCGATAACCACCAGCAGTTCAACCAGGGTGAAACCAGACGGGACCGTCTTCGCGTTTCTGCTCGACCGTGACATGCAGGACCTCCACCAAGCCAAGTATAGGATTGGTCCTGCAAGCATACCTCAGGCTTGCCCGGGACGGTTTGCAGATTCGCGTAAAATTATTGCGATTTTGCGCACAACGCCAATGCCCCCCGCACCGCCTCGAATGCCGGCTTGGCTTGCAGTCGCCGGTCCCACAGCAGCGGATGGTTCGTTCGACCCTGCACCGGGTAATTGTTCAGCCACGATTGCCCGTCATGCACGCCCCACAGCGTCACCCGCGTGACCGTCTGCCGGTGTTTGCAGAACAGCTCGAACAGCTCGGCGTATCGCCGGGCCTGTTGCTGGGCAACTTCGGGCGGCAGAGCATCCTTGTAAGGGTCCAGCCCCTGGCGTTCGGTGGCGCTCAGGTCCGCGCTGCCGCGCTGCCGCCGCGGCAGAACGTCGATGTCCAGCTCCGTGATCATCACCTTCAGCCCCTGCTGGCCAAACGCCACGATCGCCTGCTCGATGTCTTCCAGGCTCGATCCATCCAGCGACCAGTGCCCCTGGATCCCCACGCCATCGATTCGCACGCCCTTTTCCTTCAGATTCCGGATCAGCCGCAGCGCCTTTTCGCGCTTGCCCGGGCGCTCGATCAGGTAGTCGTTGTAGTAAAGCTCCACATCCGGATCGGCCTGCTGAGCGATCCGGAACGCCTGCTCGATGTAATCATCCCCAATGGCGCGTCGTGCGGGCGTGTCGCGCAGGTATTCCTCGCCACGGTCGCTGATCGCCTCGTTGACCACATCCCAGCCATGGACTTTACCCTTGAAATGCTGCAAAACGGTCGTGATGTGATCCCGCAAGTTCGCCAGCGCCTGCTCGCGAGGCAGCGGGTTGCCGGCCTGATCCTGGAACATCCACCGTGGCGACTGGTGGTGCCAGACCAGCGTGTGCCCGATGACTTTCATGTCATGCTGCCGGGCGAAGGCGACGATGCGGTCGGCGCGATCGAAGGTGAAGTTGCCCGGCTCGTGCTGAAGGCTGGAGGGCTTGAATTCGTTTTCCCCGGTGAGGCTGTTGAACTGGGTGGCGATGAGCCTGGCGAGTCGGGGATCATCGAGTGCCGCCGACATGATCGCCGCCCCGATCTGCAACCCCTCGGGCGCGGCCTGGCGCAGGGTGGCGGCGGCAGGCGCATGCGCCGCACCGGCTGGCGGCTGGGCGCCGCCGACCCCCGCGGCGCACATCACGACGGCGGCCAGCAGAAGCGAACCGAGCAGCAGCAGCGCGGCATGACCCATGGAACTCCCTGTGGTAATCGTTTACCTATCCTCCGGCAAAAACGCCCGGCTGTCAACCTTCTCGGCTGCTCAAATCAGCTCCGACAGATCCTCCACCACCAGGTCCGGCTCAAGCTGCGGCGGCAGGTTCTGTAGATCCCGCCGACGCGTCACCCCGCTGAGCGTCAACACCGTCGCCATCCCCACCGCCTTGGCCCCGACCACGTCCGACTCGATGTTATCACCAATCAGGATGCACCCGGCGGGCGACACTCCCAGCCGCCGACACAGCTCCATGAAAAACACCGGCTGCGGCTTGCCGCAGAAGATCGGCTGGACGTTGGCGGCGTAGCTGAGCATGGCACACAGCGCGCCCGATCCGAATTCCAGACCTCGCGGGCTTGGATACACCCGGTCGGCACTCAGCCCCACCAGCGCCGTGCCGCTGCCGCGCCGCAGCAACTGTAGCGCAATCCGCTGTCGCTCCTCGGTCGCATAGACATTACTGGGCGCCCCGGCCAGCACCACGTCGCACGGCTCGCCGGCCGTCTGCACCCACTCCACCATCCCCTGGAGCATCTCCTGGACCGATTCGGTGGCCAGGTTGAACACCCGTGGCTGGCGACCGGGCCGAGCGTACTCCTCCAGCACGTAATCACACGCCGCCGCCGCGGCCGTGTAGATCTGATCCGGCTCAAGGTCTACGCCCATCAGATGCAGGCGATCCATCACCCGCAGCGGGCTGGCCGCCGAGTTGGAGAGGCACGCGAACCGCCTGCCTGCCTCCTGAAGCGCGCGAATGAGCTGAACCGCCCCCGGCAGCGGGTGGTCCTCGTGATACACCGTCCCGTCCAGGTCCAGCAAAACCGCATCATATTTCGCCAGATCGATCGCCACGGCCCGGCGAGTGTACGCCCCGGCCGCACCGACGCAAAGCGATCTCCCCTTGTGTCACGTCCGAGCCAACTGTGGCATGGCCGCCCCCCGACCATGCGGGTTCGCTCGGATTTGAAGGTCCGATCTCCGGGCCATTCATCACGTCATGCCGCCGGGCACGGGCGTCCCGACCGTGATACCGCGTGAAATGCACAGGGGCATTCGCTCCGCTTGGCCCTGGCTCGGCGGGGCGCATAATCTCCGCTCTGTGCGGCATCAGGCCCCATCGATCCTCCGCGCCATCCTCCTGCTCGTCATCGCGACGATCCTGTTTCGCCTGCCCATCCTCATCAACGCCCGCGACGTCAACTCCGACGCCGCCGCCGTCGCGCTTCAGGCCATGCACCTGCTGCGCGGCGAATGGTCCTGGCTGCTGTGGGGACCGGGCTATCAGAGCGCGATCGATCCGCTGATCACCGCGCCCTTCTTCGCGATCTTCGGCCCATCCGCGCACGTGCTGATGATCGTCCCGATACTCGGGCAGATCGTCGTGGCCAGCCTCGCCGTCATCGTGCTGCGCAAACGCATCGGCACGCCGCCGGCCCTTCTCACGGTGCTTCCCCTGCTGGTGGTGACCAACTGGGGTCTGACCTGGCCGATCCTGTCGGCCAACCGGCAGTGGTGCGTGGCGGTGATCTTCGCCGCGGTGTGGCTGCTGGATGGAGCCGCCGCTTCCGCACGCCCGCTTCTGCGATACGCCCTTGGGTCATTTCTGGGCCTGTTCGCGATCGTGATCGACCTGTACGCGGTCCTGTTCGCCGGGGGAATGCTCAGTTTGATCCTCCTGTGTCTGCTTGATCCCCCGTGCACTCGCCGGATCATCGCCCGCCGGGCACTGATCGCGGGCGGCGCGGTGCTTCTGGCCGCCGCCGTCTTTCTGGTTTCGCGACTCAACCCCTCCGCCCAGACCGCTCCGGCAGAACTTACCTTCGAGCGCATCGGCCATAACCTTGAGCTGCTGTGGAACCGATGTCTGCCTCTGGCCCTGGGCTATGGGCTTTATACCGACAACGTCGTCCACACCCAGCGATCGGTTCGCATCGCGCCTATGCCGTGGCTGGCTCTGCTGATCGTCGGAGGGTGGTCGCTGGTGGCGGGAATCATCGGCGGTGCCGTGCTGGGCATCACGAGCCGACGCGTTTCATGGGAAGCCCGCCGGCTCGGCATCTTCGGCTTCGTCTCGGCGCTGGGCGCTATCACAGGCTTTATCTTCTCGGTCATGCCCGTCGATGTCTGGGCTGTTCGATATCTGGGACCCATGTTCTGGATGGCCCCGTTCGCGCTGGCGCCGCTGGCAGCATGGCTGGGGGCGCGTCGGCTGGCCCTGGCCATCGCCCCCTGGTTCCTCGTCGCCACCATCAGCGGCTGGCTCAGCTACGGCTTCTACGTCAATGGCCCGATGCCCCGCTACAGCATCGGCCCGGCGATGCACGAGATCGATCAGCTCCGCGACCTGCTCCGCCGGCGCGGCATCCGCTACGCCGCCGCCGACTACTGGCTGGCCTACCGCCTGACCTTCCTGTTCCTGGAGGAGCCGACCATCGTTCCGCTGCAACCGGACGACGACCGTTATGAGCCGTACCGCACGGCTTACCTGAACGAGCCGGTAACGGCCCTGATCTTCCATCCCCACTGGCCGCCCGAGCGCCCCGAACCCTACGCACGATATCTCGATGCGAACGGCATCGCCTACCAGACCCTTCAGGCCGGGCAGTACACGGTGCTGATCGTGACGCGCCAACCGCCGGATCGGGTACACTGATCGCATGCTCAGCCGTCTGCTCAGAATCGTATCTGTTGTGATGCGCCTGCTTGTGATGCTCCTGCCAGGTTCTGCATGTCTGGGGCAGGCTCAAGCCCCCGCGACGGCGCCGGGCATCGGGCGCTTTCCGCATGTTGAAGTGAATGTGCCGCGGCGGCAGGTCCGCGTGGCCTGCGAAACGCTTCACGTCGAGGCGCCGCTCGAATTTTTCTGCGTCGTCGCCGGCGGACCCGAGCACGAATCCGTCCTCCGCACCCACGCCAGGCCCTCGCATATCCACACCGCGCTTTTGATGATCGGTCTGGAGCCGGGCGAGCCGGTGCGATACTCCGAAGCCGCCAAACGCTGGTTCCCCCCTCACGGCCCGGCGCTGCGAATTTCCGTGGAGTATACGGATGAGCAGGGCAAGGTGGTTACGGTTCCGGCGAACAAGCTCATGCGCGACATCCGCACTCGCCAGCCCATGCCCTCGACAAGCTGGGTCTTCACCGGCTCGCGAATCATGCCCGACGGCGTCTACGCCGCCGATGTCACGGGCTACGTCGTCAGCATCGTCAACTTCGACCTCACGCCCATCGACATCCCGCAGCTCGCCAGCAACGCCAACGAAACCCTCGAGTGGCAGGCGAACCTGGACGCACTGCCCCCCCGCGGCACGCCGGTCACCATGATTCTGGAACCGATCGATCAGGACGATGCACAACTTCCGCCCAGCCCTTCAAAGCTGGGATCAGCGACCACTCCCGCAACTCGTCTCTCGGACGTATCGATCGATCAGGAGCAGATCGACAAGCTCCGTGCCAAGTGGGATCGAGAGGTCAGACCCCACGCCGGCGCGCTGCGCCACGCCGCCCAGGCACAGTACGAAGTCCTTTCCGCTCTGCGACGCGAACAGCAACGCCTCATCGACGAGGCCGACCGCATTCAGCGCCTGATCGACGAGCTGGAGCGCCAATATCAGGAGATGACCACGCCCACGCCGCCAAGCACGAATCAGTGACCCCATGCCGATCAGGCATGCTCAGGCGGTTCACTTCTCACCTGATCACCTTGTCGGATGGTCAGCTTATCAGGCAGTCACCTTGTCACCCGCTCGGCGGGCGGTGCAACGACGGCGCATCATCGCAATCAGAGACAGGATCAGCGCCGCGGCGGCAGGTTCCGGCACGCCGGCGCCTGGCGCAGCCAGCGTCGCACTGGGCGCGATCCCGCCGTGCACTACGTTCATGATCCAACTGGTTCGCGAGCTGACGCGGGTGATGTAGCTGCGGGCCGGGATATCGGCGGTCGTGTCGGCGATAAGCCGGCCATCATGCTCGAGCCCGCCCATGTCGAAGATCGCCGCGTGGAACGTGCCGTCATCGATCCCGGGTATGGAAAACTCGCTTTCCGTCGAATGGTTAACGCCGACAAGCCGCCAGCTCTTGCCAACCTTGGTGAACACTCCGCCGCCGCTGTCACCGCGCGAAACCGTCGCCTCATAGGCGACCCCGCGACGGTCGAAGCTGAACCACAGAAGCCCCGCGGCGATGCGTTGCCCGCCGGCTTCCGGGTCCGCCGTTGCGGGCGCGATCCCGGAGATGACGTTCTTGCCCCAGCTCTGCACTGCGTCGTCGGTGCCCCAGACCCAGCCTTTGAGGTCGCCATTGACAAGCACCTGTGGACCTCGCTGCGTGCCGCGACCGAAAATGACAACCCCCCGACCGACTTCGTCGGATCCCTTGAACAGCGTCGCCCACTGGGCGAATCGCCCCTTGACCCGATAGATCTGAAGGTCGCTCAGCGGATCATCCCAGGTGGCGATCGTGCGATACCACCTCCCGCCGTAGTAAAACGAATTGCCCACGCGCCCGCCGACGTGCTCGGCGGTGATGAAATACTCCGGCGAAATCGCGGTGCCGAGGAACCGGCCCCAGCGGCCCTGGTACTGCCAGCCGGAATTCAACAGCGCCCCGCGCGGCTCACGGGTGTTGCGCTGCTCGCGGCCGAAGAGGATGACTCCCCGCGCCGGCGAGGCGCAGCAACTCAGCAGCATGCAGGCAAAGACGATCAGGCGAGTACACATTCGGACGGCATCTCCCGCTCGACGGCCATCGGAAGGCATGGCGTGCGTGGGTGTCTCGTGTCCGACTCTAATCACGGACGCCGCGGCGCACAATGGAATTTCCTGCCAGACGGCATTCGCAAAGCCGCGCAGGCACGAAGCGACCAGGCCTGCACGAAGCTGGTCCAAGGACTCTTGGCGTCAACCCGGCGTGCCTTCGTACCTGCGTGCCTCGGCCGTACAATGTTGTCAGGAAGGAGTTGGACCCGATGCCCAAGCTAACGGTTGAGAATGTCGGCACGTTTGAAGTTCCGCAGGGCAAGCGTCTGGTGCTGGCGCTGGTGGACGAGGCGAAGATCGATCAACTGCACGCCTGCGGCGGGAACGCGCGCTGCACCACCTGCCGCGTGGAGTTCATCAGCGGCGAGCCGGAGAAGATGACCGAAGCCGAGAAGGCCGTGCTGACAGCGCGCGGGCTGATCGGCACGCCGCACCTGCGGCTGAGCTGCCAGATTCTCTGCGATCACGACATGACGGTTCGGGCGATCTCGCGTCTTGCCGGCAGCGGGCGAGCCGACCCCGGCAGGCGACCGGCCGACCAGATCACCCCGCCGCCGGTCTGGACCACAAAATAAGGGGTCGGGAGTCTTTTCCTACATTTGTCTACACCTGCCGGCCTGCCGCAAAAGACTCCCGACCCCTTATTCGCCGACCCCTTATTCGCTGCGACCCCTTATTCGCTGTGCAGCACGAACTGGCGGTACAGGTGAGCGTACTTGCCGCCGGCGGCCAGAAGCTGGCGGTGCGTGCCCCGCTCGATGATCCGGCCCTGATCGATCACCAGGATGCAGTCGGCCCGCATGATCGTGCTCAGCCGGTGCGCCACCACGAACGTCGTCCGCCCCTCCAGCAGCTTTTCCAGCGACCGCTGCACGAGCATCTCAGTGGCCGTATCCACCGCGCTGGTGGCCTCGTCGAGCATGAAGATCCGCGGGTCGGCCAGAAACGCGCGGGTGAAGCAGATGAGCTGCCGCTGCCCCAGGCTCATGTTGGCGCCGCGCTCGCCAACCTCCGTGTCGTAGCCATCCTTCAGGGACATGATCGCCTCGTGACTGCCGATCGCCTTGGCGGCGGCGATCACGTCCTCGCGGGTGGCCTGAGGCCGGGCGTAGCGGATATTGTCCAGCACCGTGCCGGTGAACAGGTAATTGACCTGAAGCACCAGCCCCATCTGCTTGTGCAGCGATTCGCCGGTCACGTAACGCAGATCGTATCCATCCACCAGCACACGACCCTTCTGCGGCTGATAGAAGCGCGCGATCAATGAAATGATGCTGCTCTTGCCGCTGCCGGTGGCGCCAACCAGCGCGAACATCTGCCCCGGCAGAGCCTCGAAGCTGATGTCGTGCAGCACCGGGCGATCGGGGTTGTAGCCGAAGGTCACGTTCTCGAACTTCACATGTCCCACGATGCGCGGCAGGGGCCTGGCGTCGGGCAGGTCGTGCACGTCCGGCTTGGTCTCCAGCAGGTCGAAGATGCGCTCGGCGCCGGCCATCGCCATCATGAGCTGGTTGTAGAAGTTTCCGAACGCCAGGATCGGGTTCATGAACCATTCCCAGTACATGAAGGCCATCACCACGCCGCCGACGTCCGGCTTCCACACGCCCGGCGCGGTCTGGATCATCATCCGCCCCGTGGCGCACAGATACCCGCCGTACAGGAGAATGATCGCCCGCCCCAGGTAGCCGATGAGCTGGAGGATTGGCTGATAGATGCCGTTGATCCGCGCCACGGCGACGTTGTTATCGGTGTTGTCCACCTGAAGGCGGTTGAAGACCGCCAGGTTCGGTTCCTGCCGGTTGAACGCGGTGACGACGCGCATGCCGGTGATGTTCTCGGCCAGGTTCGTGCTGACCCGCGTCCAGCCCTCGCGAACCACCTGATGTGCCTTGCCGACAGTCTTGAGAAAGATCCGGTTGGCGACAAACAGGATCGGCGCCAGCCACGCCACCGACGCCAGCAGCCGCCAGTCGGCGTAGATGCTCATCATGATCGCCGAAAAGATCATCATTCCGCTCCAGGCGACGACGTGGAAGATGCCCCAGACGTTGATCTCGCGCATGGAGCCGATGTCGCTGGTCATGCGGCTGATGATCCGCCCCAGCTTGGTCTTGTCGTAATAGCTCATCGAGAGCTGCTGAAGATGCTCGAAGAGCTTTCGGCGGAAGTTGAACTGCACGCTTTCGCCGGCGCGGGTCATGATCAGGATCGTCCAGCGCTGAAGGATGACCGAGGCGGCGAAGACCACGCCCCACAGGGCGATGGTGCTGACGATCTGCGCCGCGCTGCCGGCCACGCCCCCGTTGATGATCCGCCTCATGAACCACGGACCCTGCTGTTCCAGCAGAACATGGATCATTCCCAGGCACACGCCCAGCAGATATTGCTTCTTGAAAGGCGCCAGCGCCTGGAGCAGGCGGCGAACCATCGACCAGGTGATGGGGCGGTATCGCTGCTCGTGGTCGATCTCGATCTGCGGCGGGGCAAGGGCGATGCTGCCGGCGCCGGCGGTCGCGAGCCTCCGCCTTGACGTCATCCGGGATTTCAGCGCCGTCAACATCGTCAGATTCATCCACTGCGGCTGCGCTTCGAACTACACCGGCTCCTCGGTCGGCTGCGCAGCCGTCTGCTTGGCCTCTTCGCTGGCCGCTGTAACCCGATTCTGATCCTGCACCCGGCGCATGTGCGAGGGGTGCTCTTCTTCGTCTGCGGTGCCGTCGTCGCCGTACAACTGGGCGGCGGCGATTTCGGCGTAGTGCCCGTCCTGCTGCATGAGCTGTTCGTGCGTGCCCATCTGCGTGATCCGCCCGCGCTCCATCACCAGCACCAGGTCCGCCTGTTTCACCGTGCTGATCCGATGCGCGATGACAAAAGTCGTCCGCCCGTACATGACGAAGCGCATGGCGCGGCGGATCAGGTCTTCGGTCTCGGGATCGACGGCGGCGGTGGCGTCGTCCAGGACCAGGATCCGCGGGTTGGTCAGGATCGCCCGCGCGATCGCCAGCCGCTGCCGCTGGCCGCCCGACAGCGAAGCGCCGCGCTCGGCCAGAATCGTGTCGTATCCCCGGGGCAGTGCCTCGATGAAGTCGTGCGCCTGCGCCAGTCGCGCCGCGGCTTCGATATCGCCGCGGCTGATTCCTGGCCGGCCGTACGCTATGTTCGCCGCGACCGTGTCGCTGAACAGATAGGTTTCCTGGAAGACAAAGCCGATCTGCGTTCGCAGGCTCGAGAGGGATACATCCCGCAAGTCCACGCCATCGAGCAGAATCCGCCCTTTCTGCGGGTCGTAGAATCGCGAGATCAGGTTGACCAGCGTGCTTTTGCCCGCGCCGGTGGGCCCGACGATCGCCACGATGCTCCCGCCGGGAACCTCGAAGCTGATGTCGTGGATCACCGGCTTCTGCGGGTCGTAGCCAAACGTGACGTTCTCGAAGACCAGTCTGCCGGGCCCGGGGGGCAGGGGCCTGGCGTCGGGCTTTTCAGGAACCGAGGGCTTGGCCGTCAGAACCTCGTAGAGCCTTCGCGCCGAGACGATCGCGTTCTGGTACTGCTCATTGATGGTGGCCACGGCCTGGAGGCGACCGAGGATCGCCCCCATCGCCCCGCCCAGGATCATCAGATCCCCCGGCTCGATCTTTCTCTGCACCATCAACAACCCGCCGAGCAGAAACAGCGACAGGTAGGACGCCATCGCGATCGAGCGGATCACGGGGTTGAAGTTGGCGAACAGCCGGATTCGCCGCAGCACGCGCCCCAGGTAGTCGTCGCAGTTGGCGGCGTATTTGTCGATCTCGTGCTTCTCGGTGGCGAAGGCCTTGACCACGTGAACGCCAGCGATGTTCTCGGTGATGATGCTGACGTTTTTGTCTTCGGCCTCCATGACGGCCCTGGCGGCGGGCTGGACGGTCTTGCTGAACTTGAGGATGTACCAGGTCCACAGCGGCAGCGGCACCAGTGACAGCAGCGCCAGCCACGGGTTGCGCGTCAGGATCAGCACGATGTTGAACGCGACGGCCAGCACGATCTCCAGCGTGGTGAGCACGGCGGTCTGGACGAAGGTGCGGCAGTTCTGAAGGTCCGACAGGGCGCGGTTGATGAGCTGCCCGGTGCTCATGCGATCATGAAAACTGAAGCCGACGCGCTGGACCTTGTCGTAAATCGCCTCCCGCAGGTAATAGACGAGCGTCATGCTCATCTTCATGTTGGAGACTTCCTTGAGATATCGCAGCGCGGTGTAGCAGGCGACCCAGCCGAGCAGAACCAGCACCAGCCACCGCAGCCGCGCCGCCGCTGGCTGGGAACTGCTGATCCACGACAGCACCGCGGTGTTCTGGGCAGCGGGGTCGAATGTGATCGTGCTGATGAAGTTGACGGTTTCACCGGCCTGGCGGTTGGCCAGCGTCTCCACGCCCACCCAGGCCGCCAGATACACGCACGCCAGGATCACCAGCCCCTTCACCGGGGTCAGGAAGCCGAACATCCAGCGAAGCAGAAAGCGGTTGGAGGGTCCTGTGGCGGAATCGGCCGGGGGCGCAGCGGTTGCCTCGGCCGCAGCGGCACTGGCCGACGTCGCGGCTTGGGGTGCCGCCGCCCCTTTGCGGGGCGCAGCAGCAGACTGGCTCGCCTGCGGGGATACAGCCGAACTCGTGCGTGTCACTGTTGTGTCATCCGACGAATCGCATCCGTGCGTACGCCCTACGCTACCGACGGCCGCTGCCGCGTCAACCCTCGCGAACGCGAACTCCCTCGCCGAACATGGGCAAGCAGGGAAAAATAGATGAAATCCAGTTGCGGCTGCGTTGGCGTTCGTGTAATTTCTACAACATAAGCCATGCGTTGGGGTGTGCCGCTGGCTCATGGAAGCGTCCCCCCCCCCCCCGCAAAACCGACTGCCCATTGCCGGAGGTGTGCATGGAATCTTTCGCGGGCATGTCCTCCGCTCCTGCTGGCCGCAACGCGGCAGCTTTCGGATCGCACCGCCAGCGCGAATGGGAAGCCCTGGTGGATTCACTGCGGTTTTCGCGCCGCCAATCGCACAGGCGCATCCTGTGTCGTCGCGCCGCCAAAGCGCGGCGGAGAGGGAACCGCGTGGTGCAAGCTGCGACGCAACTGCGACTGAACGGCTACACGCTCGTGGAGCTGCTGGTGGTGATCGGCATCATCGCGGTGCTGATCGCGGTTCTGCTGCCGGCGCTGAGCAGGGCGCAGGCGCAGGCCAAGCGCGTCGTGTGTCTCAGCAACATCCGCCAGTTGGGGGTCGGGATTTTGATGTACTGCAACGACAACAAGGGGTATTTCCCGACCTGCGCGTACGGAACGGGAGGCGGGTACATGCCGTACCCGGAAGATTGGATCCACTGGCAAGCCAATAGGAATCTCGACGACTCTGCCGTCGCAAAGTACGTGGGTCGTGGCGAGAAACTTAGGCTCCTGCTGCGGTGCCCTGCGGATATCGTCGAGGGGCGGAAGGCGCGGGGAAGTACTACGGAGGGCCCATACGTGTACAGCTATGCCGTGAATGACAACATTGGGCGAAACTATCAGCCGCGTGGCTTGTTCCCGTCGAGTTCGCGAATTGACAAGTGGCGCGTTCCATCGAAGAAGATTTTGTTGACCGAGGGCTGGGAATCCCTGGGGCAGCCGGCGACGGCACATGCATCACCGTTGACCCGACGGCATGGCACTTCCGTTTTCCGCGGAAATGTCCCAGGCTTTCCGGAAATGACGAAAGGGATGAAGTGCGGAAGCAAAGTGAGCACTGTCTTCATGGACGCCCATACGGAGAGTATCGACCAGAATTTCGCCTTCGACGAAACCAGGTGGATTGCGAAGACGCGCTGAGGGGCAGCCTTCACGGGGCGCGAGCGGCCGCGTGCGGGTCGTTTGGACAGAACAGTACCTGAAGTCGCGTAAGCGAGTCACCCTTCTCCGGTGCCGGGGAATTCCGGCGCGGGACCAGTCTTGGTGTGCACTTATTTCCAGAAGGAGGTTATATGTTTCCGGAAGCCGCCTCTTGCAAGTCTGGCACTTTGGCAAACCGAGCTCGCCGGGCGAGAGCTGCCATTGCCAAGGCAGCGCCATCGGGGAATTCTAAGGGGCCGGGAGTCTTTTCTGGAGGGTGGGGTGGGCCGGGAGGGTGAGGGTTGCGGTTTGGAGCAGACAGTAGAGGCCGCTCATGCGAGCAAACGTCAAAGCCCGGGTTGCGATTTCCCGCTGCCAGTCGTGGCGCGGATTTACTCTTGTCGAGCTTCTGGTCGTCATCGGCATCGTCGCGGTGCTGATCGCGGTTCTGCTGCCGGCGCTGAGCAGGGCGCAGGCGCAGGCCAACCGCGTCGTGTGTCTCAGCAACATCCGCCAGTTGGGGGTCGGGATTTTGATGTACTGCAACGACAACAACGGGTGGTTTCCAACATGCGCATACCCCGAGGATGGCAGCGCCTACGTGCAGTATCCCGAGGATTGGATCCATTGGCAGGCCAATCGGAACATCATGGACTCGGCGATTGCCAGATATGTCGTTGGTGGCAAGGGCCCCGAAGCGTTCAAGAGCATCCTGCGCTGTCCCGCGGACAGCTTCGACGGGCGCAAGCCCATCCCCGGAAGCGCCCCGGGACAAGGCCCTTACCTGTACAGCTACAACATGAACAGCGGGATGGGGGCAAACTGGAAGCCCTATCCTGCCTGGCAAACGGATGGAAGGAGACTTCAGCGCTGGCGCGCGCCGGCCAAGAAGATCGTGTTAACGGAGGCATCGCAGCGCGCTCTGGGCCCCGTCTGGGGTTGGGCTTCGGTACTGACGCGCCGCCACGGCACGGGGAGGTTCCACGGAAGTATGCCTGGAGACCCGGCTTTCGGCCCCATCATGGGCGCTAACGTGAGCGCTGTTTTTCTTGACGGACACGCCGAGGCAATAGACCAGGATTACGCGACGAATCCGAATGTGCAGAAGTGGCAGGCTCGATGATGATGGAAGCAAGCGCGGAAGCCCCAAGGGTTTCGCGTAACTGATCCTCAAAACGCAATTAGAGTGCTGCGCTTGGAGCGCCTCTCATGCGGTAGCGGATGGTCCGGTACCCAGCGCTCTCGGTGCGCCCACACTCATGAAAGGAGCGCTTATGTTGCGCGGCAAACTGCATGGACATTGTCGTGGTGACCGGAGGCGCGCGGTCATCCAACAGGCAGCGGGATCGGTGCTCTGTGAGACGCTGGAGGCGCGTCGGCTCTTGGCCAGCTACCTCTGGACCGTGCCGAGCACCAACCCGCACACTGGGTCGCCACCAACGTCGGTCACCCTGAAGCAGGGACCCGACGCAGGTAAGGTTAATGCGTTCCTCAATGGGAACACCAACCTCAACAATCCGGACCATGAATTCACCAACACGACTGGCACGGACATCATTCAAGTCCAATCCGGCGTGAGCGGTTTTCTGTTCGTCGATCAGGTTCCGGCGGCGCTGAAGCCGGGCGAAAGCGATCCCTTTGCCGAGGACGGCGGCATCCAAGTTCAGGGCGGCAGCGACAACATCCTCCGCATCGAGGCCGCGGCGGACGACACCGACATCGTGGTCGATCCCAACAGCTCCACGACCAGCGGCGCGGTCATCGTCAACGGCGTGCGCAGCCGCTTTGCCACAGGCGTCAACCGCATCGTCATCCGCACCAACGACGCCGGGTTCGCCCGCGTGGAAGTCACGAGCCTGGCGGACAACCTGTTCCTGGAGGTGGATACCGGGCAAGGCACCGACGTGACGATGACCTTCGGCTTCGACGACACGATCCACGAGCAGGTGACGGTGAAGACCGGCGCGGGAGATGACATCATCAACATCGAGCCGAACAACGGAGACGATGGCGCCGACGTGCTGGTGGATTTCGTCTACGCAACCCAGTTGGGGCTGGGCAACGAGCTCAACGTCTACAGCGCCGGCAGCGCGACGCTGGCCAACGCGCCCGGCACCAGCGGCGGCACGCGCTACGTCGATCAAGTCAACGTCCGCGGGTCCGGCACCACGACCCGTGGCGGCGTGACCGTTTAGCAGCAGGCGGTGATCGGCGACCTGCAGGTCCAAGTCTACGGCACGGCGACGATCGACGCCTCCGGATCGGCGAACATCTCCACGTTCCAGGTCGATGGCGAAGGTCAGGCGTCGATCGAATCGCCCTGCACCATTGGCATCATGAACGTGGACGGCACGGCAGAGTTTACCGCGGATTGCTCGATCGACCATTTCGCCGATTCTGCCGGAAGGATCAACGTACTGGCCGGCGCGAACGTGACCGTGCTGAACCAGTCGGAGATCTTCAACTATGATTTGATTCCGGCCGAACTCCGCGTCGTCGGCACCGGCGCCAAGGTGCTGTTCAAGACCACCAGGACGCACATCCAAATGCTGACAGTAGACGACGGCGGAGTTGTCGAGTTGCAGCAGCGGAACCAGGCGCCCACCAGCAGCGACGCCCGCGTGCTGATCGTGGACGAGCTGGATCTGGTGGGATCGGGCAGCACCCCCAGCGGCAGGCTCGACCTGATGGACAACAACCTGATTCTCAATAACCAGCCCAGTCCCAGCAACGCACTGGCGGACATCACCGCCTACATCAAGCACGCCCTGGAGAACGGCGGCAACTACGACTGGTTGGGCAACGGGATCGGCAGCACTTGGGCATACAGCCAGAACCAAAGCGCCGGCAGCTTCCTTTATGCCCTGGGCGTGATTCTCAACGACCTGGCGCAAGTTGGCGGCAGTGGGCCGGTCTACAACAGTTTCGCCGGAGTCTCCGTCGGGCAGGACGACGTGCTTGTGAAGTACACCTACTTCGGCGACGCCGACCTCTCCGGCAACGTCGATGCGACCGATTATTCGCTGATCGACAACGGCTACAC
This sequence comes from Fontivita pretiosa, assembly GCF_050410795.1. Classification (GTDB taxonomy): domain Bacteria; phylum Planctomycetota; class Phycisphaerae; order Tepidisphaerales; family Tepidisphaeraceae; genus Fontivita; species Fontivita pretiosa. The sequence goes on from NZ_CP191258.1 coordinate 2,481,030, forward strand.
CAACCAACTCGGCGGCTGGATCAACGGAGACTTCGATTACTCCGGCACGATCGACGCCACCGACTATGCCCTGATCGACAATGCCTTCACCAACCAGGGCGGGCCGCTGTTCGCCGGCGGCGGGGACGACGACGTGCTGACCACGGCGGCACAGGATCTGTTCGGCAAGTTCGCCGACGAGTACGACCTGCTCTCCCCGCAGCAAATGATCGACCTGCACCGCAAGCACCTCGGCAGCGAATACGACGACGCTCTGTCGGCGGTGCAGTCGGGCAAGCTGCATTGAGCCCCAAGCAGCCAGGGTAACTGCTCCGGACCTGCGGGGTGCGTTCAAAGGCCGCGGAATTCAGTCGCAGCCGCTGGTGTGCAACGGCCCGGCTGTCCGATAATCTCCTGAGTGAGCGTGCTGACGGCATTTTCGTGTTGTTCGGACACGTTGAAGGTGCTGAGCCGGGCGGCGGCCAAAGCGGCGGCGGCGAAGCTGCGGACGATGGGGATCGTCAGACGCATTCACCCCGACTGGATCCGCCGGGCTCAGCTCTGCGAACGCTGCCACCTGCGCGTGATCTACCGGGGGCAGTCGTATTGCGGCCATCCGCTGCTGCGACAGGTGCGGCGCGATCCGACGGTCGATGGCTGCGGCTGCCCCACCCGCGCCAAGGCCCAGGCGCCGAATGAGCATTGTCCTGTGGATATGGCCAATCGTCCGGCACGGCGGATCGGGCCGAGCTGCACGTGCAAGTGGTGCTCGTCGGATCATTGACCGTCCGCCGGGCGGGTGGTCTGTCGCGTCAGTTGCCCCACCGCCGCCACAAGCTGTTCCAGATCGTATTGCAGAATCTGCTGGTAGGTGTTTCGTCCGCCTGCGGCACTGCTGCCCAGCGAGTCGATCTGGACGATGCGCAGGCCGGTTCGATTCTCCAAGTCGCGCACGACCGCCGTCGGCAGATCGGCCGAGACCAGCATGACGCTGACGGCGTTGTTGCGTGCTTCCATGCGCACAATGGCGATCTGGCGGTCGCTGAGTTGCGTGGGCATGGCCTCGATGGCCAGCACCGGCTCCAGCCCGAATCGCCGCAGCAGGGCATCGTACTCGCGGCCGAGGGTCAGGATCTTTTTCGCCTGAGCGGGGGCGGCGGCCAGTTGCGCTTTGTACGGCTCGATCAGCGTGCGCAGGCTGGTGATGAACTGATCGCGCTGCTGGGCGAAGTAGGGCTCGAGCCTGGGGCGTGCCACCGCAAGCTTGACCTTCAGTTCCCGGACAAAATCCTCAATGACCAGCGGATCCAGCCACAACAGTGCGCCCGATGGGGCATCGCGCGCCGATTGCAGCAGGTCCAGCCGCAGCACGCGTGGCGCCTGAAACGGATCGTCGAAGCCTTCGACGGCCCAGGGTTCGGTGGAGCCTCCGCTGAGCACCAGGTTGCAGGTTCGCAGGCGGTTTCGCAGTTGCGGGGTGGACTGCATGCCGGCGATGGACTGGCCGGTCTCGACGACCCAGGAGGCCGAGACGCTGGGTCCGCCGATCTGGCGGGCGATGTCGGCCAGAGGGAACACCGTCGCCACGACGGTCAGTGGCTCCTCTTCTGCCCAGGCGTGGGAAGCTGGCCGATCACATCCGCCAGCGGTCAGCGCCATCGCCACAAGCAGCACGCATGCAAGGAACTGGGCGGTAGGCACAGGTTTCACCGTGGGGCACAACAGTAGAGAAAATGTGGTCAGATTTCCCGTTTGCCGCTGTTGGGAGTGAATGATATAGTCTTTGTAAGCAAAATACATGCCCTTGGATGAATGCTGTTAAATGGGGTAGTCATATGCAGTTAACGCAGACAACCTCGATGCGGATGGAGCAGCGGCAACTGCTGACCCCCCGCATGATCCAGAGCATGGAAATCCTCCAGCTTCCGCTGATGGCGCTGGAGGAACGGATCGAGCAGGAGCTGCAAAGCAACCCCGTGCTGGAGCTGCGCGAGCCGGAGCCTGAGGCCGCCGGGCAGATCCAGCAGGAGCTTGCCGAGGCCCGCCAGCCCCTGGCCGAGGGCGAACAGGCCCTGGTCGTCCGCGAAGACTCCAACGGCGCCGAGGACTTCGATCGCCTGGCCAAAATCAGCGAGTTCCTGGAGAACGAAGAGTTCAACACCAACGGCAGCGCCAATTTCCGTTATCAGTCGGCGGCATACGACGGCGAGCGCGACAAGAAGCTCGACGCGATGAACAACACCGCCGCTCGCGCCGCCAACCTCACCGAACACCTGCTCCAGCAATGGGCGTTCGTCGAGGCCCCCGAGAACATCAAACGCGCCGGCGAGGCGATCATCAACTACATCGACGCCGAAGGATACCTCCGCACGCCGCTGGAGCAGATCCAGGCCGAGTCCAAAACCCCCCTGACCCTGGAAGACCTGCAACGCGCGCTGACGCTGGTGCAGGACCTGGAACCGGCGGGCGTGGGGGCACGCGACCTGCGCGAGTGCCTGTTGCTTCAGCTCAGCGCGATCGAGGACGACCCGGAACTGGCTGAAGGACATGACTTCGACCTGGAGTACGCGCTGATCAGCGATCATCTTAAGGACCTGGAGATGAACCGCTACCCGCTGATCAGCAAAAAGCTGGGCCGAAGCATCGAGGAGATCAAGGCCGCCGTTCGCCGGCTGGCTCGGCTGCATCCGCATCCCGGAAAACAGATTGGCCGCGACGAAGCCCCCCCGATCACGCCCGATGCCATCGTCTACTTCGACCCGGACACCGGGCGCTACGAAATCGAGATGACCAACGATCCGGCGCCCAACCTGTACATCAACGGCATGTACCGAAAGATGCTGCGGAACAAGGCGGTGGACAAAAAGACCCGCGAGTTCCTCTCGGCCAACGTGCGCAACGCCCGCTGGCTGATCGAAAGCATCGAACAGCGCCGCAACACGATCTACCGGGTCATCCGCGCCGTCGTCGATGCGCAGAAGGACTTTTTCGACAAGGGACCGGAATACCTCAAGCCCCTGCCGATGATACAGGTCGCCGACCAGCTTGGCATTCACGTGGCCACGGTCTCCCGCGCGGTCTCGGAAAAGTGGATCCAGACCCCTCGCGGCGTGTTCCCGCTGCGCCGCTTCTTCTCCGGTGGAACCACCAGCGCCGACGGCGAAGACATGAGCTGGGACGCGATCAAGGAAAAGCTCAAGGCCATCATCGCCGAGGAAGACAAGCGCAACCCCCTCAACGACGACCAGATCGTGGCCAGGCTCAAGGCGCAGGGGATCGACATTGCCCGCCGGACCGTCGCCAAGTACCGCAAGCTGTTGAATATTCCCACGGCTCGCCAGCGACGCCAGTATTAGCAGCGGCTGAGCGAGGTTCCCCAAGCGCTGGATCGACTCAGCCAACTCGAGCCAAGCCTGGCGCGCTTGCATCCGTGCCCACTTCTGTCGATAATTGGACTTGATGATCGATTTTTAATCCCCAGGAGCCACCTTCATGAGTCAAGACCTGACCCCGCTGACTGACGCGATCAAAACCGGAAACCGTAATGAAGCCAAGCGCCTGACCAGCCAGGCCATCTCCCAGGGCGTGCCGGCGGAGAAAATCCTGGACGCGCTGGTGGCCGGAATGGACGACGTGGGGCGTCGATTCCAGTGCGGTGAGGCGTTTGTGCCCGAGATGCTCATCGCCAGCCGCGCCATGAAAGAAGCCATGGCGCTGCTGGAGCCGCTGTTGGTCGCGGCGGGGATCGAGCCGAAGTTCACCATCGTCATCGGCACTGTCCAGGGCGACCTGCATGACATCGGCAAGAACCTGGTGGCGATGATGTGGAAGGGCGCCAACTTCGCCGTGGTCGATCTGGGAACCAACGTCCCGCCGGAAAAATTCGTCGAAGCAGCCAAACAGCACAAGGCCAAGGTCGTGGGCATGAGCGCCCTGCTGACCACGACGATGCCGGCGATGAAGCAGTCGGTGGCGGCGATCCGCGAGGCGGGACTGAAGGACGTGAAGGTGGTGGTCGGCGGCGCGCCGGTGACGCAGATGTTCGCCGACGAAATCGGCGCCGACGGCTACGCCCCGGACGCCGCCAGCGCCGTCACGCTCGTACGCCAGCTCGTTCCGGCGTAACACGGAGCGAAGCCCGCAAGGGGAGAAAGGGTCAGGTCAATGGGGCGATGCGGCGCTGCGCCCTGAGGCGGCGGCAGCGCCGCATCGGCCCCTTTGCTGTTTGTGCTCCGGCTTTTGGCATCAATCACACAACTGAAAGGCATCGATGAAGCGTTTCTCCTCGCTTGCGATCAACGACCCGAGCGAACTGCGATTCGGCGTGGCGCCCAGACCGCTGCGCACCAGAAGCGGGCTGAACATCGGCGGGGGCGTGGTGTATCCCGAGCTGAACTTCACCCTGCCGCCGATGCTCATCCAGTCGGACACGATGCCCCAGGTGCTGGAGCAATACCGTCAGATGATTCGCGGCGCGCTGGCGCGCGCCGTGGAGCTGGAGCCTCCCGGGCTGGTCGTGGAGTTTGAGACCCTGCCGCCGATGACGCAGACCCCGCAGTGGGGCATCGACGTGACTCGCGTGCTTCTGGAGGCGATGCAGGAGGCGCGCGACAAACACGGCCTGAAGTCGGTCCTGCGCATCACTCCCAATGACACCCGCGAGTTCGAACGCCCGCCAAGAATGCGCGACGGCGAGCTGTGGGACAAAATGCTCCAGACGTTCGAGGGCTGCGCCGCGGCGGGGGCGGAACTGCTGAGCATCGAGTCGGTCGGCGGCAAGGAAGTGTGCGACGACGCGCTGGTGGCCGGCGACATGCCCGCCGTGATCTTCGGGCTGTGCGTGCTGGGTTGTCGCGACATGCGATTCCTCTGGACGCGGCTTGCGCAGATCGCCGCCCGACATGGCGCCACCTGCGCCGGAGACACCGCCTGCGGCTTTGCCAACACCGCGATGGTGCTGGCCGAACAGAAACTGATCAGCCGCGTCTTCGCGGCGGTGGTGCGCGCGGTTTCGGCGGTCCGCTCGCTGGTCGCCTACGAGTGTGGTGCCGTCGGTCCGGGCAAGGACTGCGGATACGAGAACGTGTACCTCAAGGCGATCACCGGCTATCCGATGGCCATGGAAGGCAAGACCGCCGCCTGTGCCCACCTCTCGCCGCTGGGCAACATCGCCGCGGCGGCGTGCGACACGTGGAGCAACGAGTCGGTGCAGAACGTCAAGCTTCTGGGGGGCATGGCCCCGACCGTCTATCTCGAACAGCTCATTTACGACTGCCGGCTGTTCAACGAGGCGCTGGCCGACGGCGCCGAGGCGGCGCTGGCGCTGCGCCGCTGGCTGGTTCGCTCCGACGCGCCGCTGGATCCTCAGGCTTACGTGCTCTCGCCCGACAGCGCGCTGGCCATCGCCCGCGCCATCGTCGCCGCCCCCGATCACTACAGCGCCGCAAAGGCCGCCGCCCTGACGGCCGTGCAACTGCTGCGTCAGGCCGTCGCCGACAAGTCGCTGAAGCTGCCCGAGCGCGAACGGCCCTGGCTGGATCGCATTCAGAAATCCGTCGAGGCCCTGCCCCAGCGCGAGGAGGCGTTCATCGCCCAAATGATGGACGAGCTGGACACCAGCAAGTTCCGGGCAGCCGATTACGAGCTGAGCTGATCGCCGCCGCACCGCGGGCGCGGCGGTCGCCAAATGCGCTTCTGCGGCGTAAGGTTGGCTGAGACGCCGTGAAGCAGGCGTCGGTTATCAGCATCATCTGCCGCTTGCGTGCGCACGATTGCTCACATTTCCGATCTTCATTTCGGCAGGATCGACCCGCCGGTTGTCGAGGCGCTGGTTGAGGACCTGAATCAGCGCAGGCCGCATCTGCTCGTGGCCAGTGGTGATTTCACTCAGCGGGCGCGACGTGGGCAGTACCGGGCGGCGGCGGCGTTTCTGGCGCGACTGCCCGGGCCGCAGCTCCTGGTACCCGGCAACCACGACATCCCGCTGTATGACCTGATCCGGCGGTTCATGTTTCCGCTTCAGAACTACCGCCGGCACATCTGCGCTGACCTGCGCCCGGTTTATCGCGACCAGGAAATGATCGTCATTGGCCTGAACACCGCCCGCAGCTTCAGCTTTTCACTGGACGGCTTCTGGAAGGATGGACGGATTTCCGAAGAGCAACTGCTGGACGTTCAGACCCAGGCCAGGGATCTGCCGCAGGATCTGTTGAAGATCGTGGTGACGCATCACCCGTTCATTCCCCCGCCGGGCGAAAGACTGCACGGCATCGTTCATGGCGCCGCCCGCGCGCTGGACACGATGCAGCGCTGCGGTGTGGATCTGCTGCTGGCCGGGCATCTGCACACCGGCTACAGCGGCGATGTGCGCACGCATCATGAAGCGGTCAAGCGGTCGATCCTGTCGATTCAGGCCGGCACCGCCACCTCCACCCGCCGCCGCGGCCAGCCTAACGCCTACAACTGGATCACCGCGTCGATTCGAGAGGTGACGATCGAAGTGCGAGCCTTTCTGGCCGGGCGATTCCAGACCGAGACGATCAGACGTTTTGTGCGTTGCGACGGGGTGTGGCAGGAGCAGGCCTGACGCCGGGGAACCGGTCGCCTCAGCTACTTCACCGTGATGATCTTCATCGAGCGCTCGATCCTGACGCGGCGCTGCCCGAAGTTGTTGTTCCACTCATAAAAGTCCCACGTGGCCAGGTACAGCCGCGTGGCGCCGCGTGGAACGACGAACTGCTGGGGCATGCCGTCATCGCGCCGGCCGTCGCCGATGAAAAAGATCTGCTTGCACTGCGGCTCCAGCCGGGTGAAGTTGCGTTTGTCGGCAGTCGAGAAGTCAAGATTGGGCGGGGCCGCAGTGCGATCCGGACGCTCGTCGGTGAGGAAAACTCCGACCAGAGCATTGATCGGACACCGCGTGTCGGCAATGCCGTTTTCGTTGCCATTGGTGTTGCGTCCGACGTCATCAAGCTGTCCATCGGGCTGGTAGTACGGCAGGTTCGGATCGTGCCGCGCGGTTCCCGAGATCGAATCAAAACTCAGAACCTGCCCCTCTACCAGAGGGAGGCTGAGCACAAGCTGCGGGGACTGTCTGGGGTTGCCGGAGGTGCCGGCGTAATCGGGGCTGTTGTGGGGGTTGTTGCGACTGGCGACGCTGCCGGGAGGCATCCCGGCCAGGAACGGATTGCCTGTGGCCAGCACGTTCTGATCGACGGAGATCGCCGGAATCACCATGGCGATGGATTCGGCCGACACATCGATCGAATCGAAGCCCAGGAGACTGGCGAACATCATCGGCAAAGCGTTTGCGCGCGCCCCCGAGCGGCGGGCGATCACCTGCACGGCGTTGGCGCTGCTGAGCTGCCAGCCGCCAAGCTCACTAAAGCTGCGGGTGGCTGGATCCCATCGCCCGATCTTCAGATCGTTGGACACGTCCAGTTCAACCGGGCGTCCGTCGGCCCGATTCAGGGTTGCGTAACTCCTGCCCACCTGCCGGGCGGAAACGCTGTCATTCGGGATGTTGGCGGCGGCGGCGCGGGCGGCACTGTCGGCGGCGGCTCGCAGCTCGGTCTTGGCCAACTGCACCCGGCCATAATCCACCGCCAGCGAGCACAGTCCCACCAGCACCAGCAGGCAGAACATCAGATAGATCACGGCCATTGCCCGCCGGTCAGTGCGCCGCGATGTCATTACAGGCGAGACACACCGTCCCTGCGGATTGATTGTTAATCGCCGCGTTCCGTTCATGTGTTGGTCCCTCGGAACAGGCCCGACCCTTTTGGTTGCTCGTATTCTTTGCCAAGCCGCGCGTGTTGGCCAGTCGCTCTGCCGGGCGTCAAACGGATATGGGACGTGGAAGTGTTTCGATTGTACGGGCAGTGGGGTTTAGGCGCAGTGCCTGTGCGCGCTGTCAGAAGCGAATCCGCCGGTCGTTGCCTTCCCCCTCGTACCAGCGGCCGGGCTTGAGGCTGATGCGCCGCAGGCCCGCGGATTTGCACGCCAGCAGAAGCTGCTGCTGCAACCCGGCCAGCAGGAGCTGCTTCAGCTCATACAGATGCGCAGAGCTATCGACCATGACCTTCAGCGTGCCGGCGTGGAAGCTCTCCAGCGCGCAGTGCTCCAGCAGCGGCTCGGGCACCAGCCGCATCCAGCATTCGGCGATCGTGCTCAGCTTCGTCTGCCGCTTCTGCACCGAATGCTTGAAGAAGCTGAGCATGTCCTGCCCCAGCGTGCCGGCTGAGGCCGCGGGCTGCTGCTTGACCCGATACAGCCGTCGCAGCTCGGCCTCTTCAATCGCCTGCCGTTGTCGCTCAAACATTGCAGCACCCCTGCCGACACCTCCGGCGCTACTGCAAGTTCACCGGCATGATCACGTAGAGGAAGTTCGGGCCGCCCTTGAGCAGGCCGGGGCGGTTGGGCGCGGTCATCTCGAAGGTGACTTCATCCGTGTCCACCACGCGCAAGGCTTCGATCAGGAATTGCGGATTGAACCCGATCTCGATGTCGGCACCTTCATACTTGCACGGGAAGTTCACCGTCGCCTCGCCGGCCTCCGGTGATCGGCTGGACAGAACCAGCCCTTTGCGGCTGAACTGCATACGCACGCCGCGGCTCTCTTCAGTGGTCAGCAGGGCCGCGCGGCGAATGGCGCTGAGCAGGTCGGCGGTGCCGGCGGTCATCTTCTTGTCGCATTCCTTGGGAATCACATCCTCGTACGGCGGGAACTGCCCCTCGACCAGATTGCTGGTCAGCGTGGCGTTGCTGGTGTGGAAGATGACCTGATTCTCGCGCATCTGCACCCCCACTGTCTCCTCCGGGTCGTCAATCAGCTTCTCCACCAGGTTCAGCGCCTTGACCGGCACAATCGCCCGCGAGCCGTCCTTCTCGACTTTGTTGGCGCTGACCAGCTCTCCCCTGGCCAGTGCCAGCCGCCGGCCGTCGGTGCTCACCAGACTGACTTTTTTGTTCTTCTGCGCCACGATCAGCACGCCGTTGAAGGCGTAACGGGTCGATTCCCTGGCGGCGGCGAAGATGGTCTGGTTGATGAGCTGTTTGAGGTGCCCGCCGACGATCTCAAAGTCGGCTTCGCCCTCGAAATCGGGCACCGGCGGAAAGTCGCCCACCGGCTGGGTAAAGATCTTGAAGTGCGAGTCCTGCCCCTTGATGTGGACCTGGTCTTTGTCCAGTTCGATTGAAAGCGTATCGTCCACGCTCTCGCGGACGATGTTGCAAAAGTTGCCAGACGGAACCAGGGCTTCCCCTGGCTGCTCGATCTGGACCTGGGCATCGCTGTAGCGGATGGCCACTTCCAAGTCCGTGGCGGCGATGGTGAGCCGATCGTCACCAGCGGTGAGCTTGAGGCACTGAAGCACCGGCTTGGGCGTGCGCGTGCTGACCACCGAACTGGCGACCGACAAGGCTTCCAGAAGTGCTCCCCGGTTACAGATGACTTTCATGGGCGGGTAATCTAACACCCCTTTTCCATTAAATGAACTTCAAGCAGAGCAGAAATAGTGATAAGCGTGCGCCGATTGTGGATAACTTCTTAATTTACCCCGCAACTTATGGTTTGATCGGAGGTTGTGTGCGTCTTTATCGGACTGATGCTGTGGACAACCTGTTGTGGTTGCTGTTGCCGGCCTCGCTTGGTCCAAGGTCGCTGCAACAGTCCGGGGGGCCAGGCCCGGCGACCGTGGCGCGCTGAGGCAACGATGCCCGCCCGCCGCGACAGTTGATGTCAGCTTGTACACCGGATTCGCACGGGGGTTGTCGCGAGTGCACGAGGTTTGGCTGGAGGCGATTTTCGCGGATTTCTGTTGAAGCCTGGTTAATCTTCTATAATATGTCATCTGCGGACATAAAGCCGCGGATTCGCCGACGCCTTTCACGTGGGTTTGGCTCAGGTTCCTTGGGTCCGGTGCCGGATGATGCACCACAGATTTGGGATTGGGAGATAGATGCCATGAGTCGTAGTGCGCTTCCCGTCGTCGTTGCTCCATGCTCGCGTACCCAGCTTCCGCATGAAAGGGATCTCCAAACACAGCGGCGCAAGCGCACGCCGCGGCGTCGGCGTTCTCGAGTCCTGCTGACGTCAGCGGCGATCGCAGCGCTGTGCACCGCCGTCGGTCAGACGCCGGCGGCCAACCTCGGTTGGGATGCCGACGGGCAAAGCCCCCTCAGTGGCGGCTCGGGGATTTGGGACACCTCCGCCGCCCGCTGGTGGGATGGCAGCGCGTTCGTCATCTGGCCGAACCTGACCAGCGACAGCGCCATCTTCGGCGGCGACAGTGGCGTCGTCCTGGTGGACACGGCCGTCAACGCCGACGCCCTGCTGTTTTCCAGCGACTACAGGCTGATCAACCCCGTGGCGGGCGTGCAGACCATCACGCTGGGCAGCGGCACGATCCACACGAGTTCCAGCCGCGTCGAGCTGGTCAATCCGATCTCCGGCGGCGCGATCACCAAGGAAGGAACCGGCGTGCTGATATTCCACGGCGGCAACAGCTTCACCGGTCCGCTTCAGATCAACGCCGGCACTGTGGCGCTGGGCAATACCCAGGTCGCCGACATTCCGCTGGTGGCCGTCAACATCGCCGCCGGCGCCGCGCTGGACCTTCGCTACACCGGCGGGGCTTTCAATGACTCGATTGGCATCCTCACGGGCGACGGCAACGTCTATCTCGGCACCCTGGGCGCCGGATTCAACACCACCACCGGCAGCTCACTGACCGTCGGTGGGGACAACGCCTCGGGAACCTTCGCCGGCGTGATCAGCGGCATCGGCGGCCGGCTGACCAAGGCCGGCACCGGCACCCTGCGACTGACCGGCACCAATACCTACACCGGACGAACCACCATCTCCGACGGCACACTCGAGCTGGCCGGCAGCAACGTCCTTCACGATCAGTCAGCAGTGTTTTTCGGCTCCACCGGCAACCTGGTGCTGTTCAACAGCGAGCGGGTCGGCTCGCTGGGCAGTGCCAACAACGGAACCATCGTGCTCAATGGCAACGAGCTGACGGTCGGCGCTGACGACTTCTACTCGGCTCAGTACAACGGGCGGATCATCGGCTCGGGGCGGGTGGTGAAGGTTGGCAGCGGCATTCAGCAGTTTGCCACCGGGGCCAATGCCAGTGACTACGACGGCGGGACGGTGATCCGCGGCGGGATCCTGATCGCCAGCACCGATGGCAAGCTCGGCAACGCCGCCGGCACCATCACGCTGGACGGCGGGGCGCTTTCCAACTTCTGGACCGTCAACCTGACGATGGCGCGCCCGATCGAGATCACCTCCACCGGCGGCGAGATCCGCGCCATCTCTGACAGCTCCACGCTGCGGACCGTGACCAACACGGGAGTGGTCGCCGGCAGCGGAACCCTGATCAAGGGTGGGCCGGGCATTTTGGCCTTGAACAACGCAGCGAACACCTGGACCGGCGGCACCCGCGTCGACGAAGGAATCATCTCCACTAACGCCTCGGGCGATTCGAGCACCCCGGCCACGCCGCTGGGAACCGGCTCGGTGTTGATGGAGCGCGGAGAGCTGCGACTGGTGCCCACCAACGTGGGCGGCGACCGGTTCATCAGCGTCGCCTCCGCCGCCGGCGGGCAACTCAGCTTCGGGCCCGGATCCCAGATCAACATCAACAAGAACGGCAACAACAGCCTGACGCTGACGATTGGTGATCCGGCCGCCACTGGCTCGACGCTGGTCCGCGGCGTGAACGGCACGATGACGATCATCCCCACCACAGGCGTGGCTGCGCTGGGAACCGCCACCGGTGAGAAAATCATCGTCAACGGCGGGATCCCCACCATCCCCACCAACGGCGGGGCCAACTCGATGGTTTCCCCGGCCATCGTCTCCTGGACCAACAACGGAAGCTCCGTCGGCGAATACCTGACCTACCACCCCACCAACGGCTTGCAGAAGGCGGTCTATTCGACTCTGACGGATATCAACCTGGCGGACAACACGACCCTGTTCGACGCGACCAGCGCGCAGACGCTCAGCGGTGATCGCAATGTGCTGGCGTTGCACACGCGCGGCAACACGATCGATGGAGCCTTCACCCTGCGGATCGGCAACGGCTCGGGTCCGGCCGGGATGATCATGAACATCGGCGGGCAGATCAACACTTCCGCGCTGACTTTCGACGGCTCCGAGGCCGTGATCTTCACGCAGAACACCGCCGTCGGAGCGATCAACGCGCCGCTGTCGATCAGCGGCAGCGGCGGGCTGGTGAAGATGGGGCTGGGGCGACTGACGCTCAACCAGCCGGCCAGCTACTCCGGGCGAACCACCGTTGCCGCCGGCATTCTGGTCGTCGGAACCGAAAACGCCCTGCCCATCGGCACCGACCTGGTGCTCAGCGGCGTGGCGGGAACCGGATCGGCCGCGGGCAACAACCAGGCGTCGCTGCGACTGCTGGCCAACCAGCAAGTCGCCTCGCTCACCGGTTACAACCAGCTTTCGGTTCTTGATCTGGGCAGCTTCACCCTCACGGTCAATCAGAGCAGCAACACGACGTTCAAGGGCACGATCATCGGCCCGGGCGGAACGCTGCACAAAACCGGCAGCGGGCTGCTCGTGCTCAATCCCTATGACGGCGCCTCGCTTTCGCAGGCCGCCGGCACGCATACGCAGAGCACCTACGGCAAGCTGCGGATCAGCGGCGGCACGGTGAGTTTGGGCACCTTCCACAGTCTGCCCGCCCCGCCGGCCGCACCCGTGCTTGACACCATCACGCTGGAAAACGGCGCGGCGCTGCGATGGACCGGATACCAGACCGCCACCAACACCCCCGCCACCAGTTCCAGCATCAGCGCCAACCGCGGCGTGACGCTGGGTGTTGGCGGTGGGATCATCGATGTGGCCAACCCCGACGAGATCCTGCTGTGGCAGGCTTCGCCTCAGGGAACGCCACAGGAGGTCTTCTCCGGCGTGGGCGGCTTGACCAAGACCGGTCCCGGCACCTTCCGGCTCAGCTACGGCAACACCTATGACGGCCCGACGCGAGTGTTGGCGGGCAACCTCCAGTTCCCCGGCGACAGCGCTCTTGGCGACGCCCCGGCCAGCCTCGTGCCCGACCAGCTCTTCATCGACAACAACGCGATGATCGAGTGGAACGACTCGGCCGGCACGATCGCCGCTACCCGGGGCGTGACCATCGGCGCCGGCGGCGCCCGCTTCAACGCACATTCCGGAAACCTCCAGTTCGACAGCCCGATCACCGGCGGAACGCTTACGCTGGTGACCCGTGGCGGCAATGGCGTGCTCTCGCTGAATAACGTCAACACCTTCTCGAGCCTGGTGCTGGAAGGCGCCGTGGCGAACTTCATGGTCTCCGGCTCGGCCGGCAGCGGCAGCATCAACGTCAACCCGAAGTTTCCCGTGACGCTGGCCAAAACCTCGGGCACCGGCGACACCACGCTCACCAACCCGGTCGTGCTCAACCCCGGCTCGACGATCGACGTTCGCGTCGATGCGGCGGCGGGAAATCTGATTCTGGCTGGTCCGATCAGCGGATCGGCCGGATTCACCAAGAGCGGGACGGCGACCACGGGCGACGGCACGCTGGTGCTCAGCGGGACGGGCAACAGCTACAGCGGCCCGACCGTGGTGCAGAAGGGTACTTTGCTGGTCAGCTCCGCCAATGCCCTGGGCACCGCCAGCGGCCCGACACTGGTCGCGCCCGACGCCACGCTGGCGTTTACCGGAGGGTTCACTTCGACCGTGCCCGAGCCGCTGTTCATCGCCGGCGGCGGGGTCGGCGGACAGGGAGCCGTGTTGAACGTCTCCGGCAACAACACCTATCCCGGCCCGGTGGTTGTGGCGCGGTCGGCGGATATCGCCGTAGCCGCCGACAGCCTGCAACTGGGCGCGATTCGCGGCGCCGCCACGCTGGGCAAGCTCGGCCCCGGGCAACTGATCGCCGAGCATGCACGAGTCAACCGCCTGGCTGTGGGCGCAGGCACGATGACGATCTCGACCAAGGGCAGCGCCAACGCCCCGGCCGGAACCAGCGTCATGCAGACTCTGGACATCGCCGGCGACGCCGCCCCCACCGCGAGGCTGGATCTGAACAACAACAGCCTGATCGTCAGCGCCGGTTCGCTCTCACTGATCACCGCGCAGCTCAAGAGCGGTCTGGAAAACGGCGGAAACTTCGACTGGCTTGGGCCGGGCATCGGCTCGACTCAGGCCAATGCCCAGAACACCACCGCCGGCAGCTTCCTGTATGGCCTTGGTGTGGTGCTGAACGATTTGGCCCAAGTGGGAGGCAGCGGGCCGATCTACACCGATTTCGCCGGTGTCAGCGGCCTGGTCGGCACGGAGGTGCTGGTGAAGTTCACCTACTTCGGGGATGCTGACCTCAGTGGCTCGATCGACGCGACGGACTACTCGCTGATCGACAACGGGTACGTCAACAGTCTCAGTGGCTGGATCAACGGGGACTTTGACTACTCGGGTGTGATCGACGCGACGGACTATGCCCTGATCGACAACGCGTATGTGAATCAGGCTGGTCCTCTGGCCGAGGCGCTGATCGCCGAGCATGCCCGGATGTTCGGCGGCGAGTACCTTGCAGCGCTTCGCGCGGTGCAGTCGGGCGTGGTTCCCGAGCCGGCGACGGCGGGTGTGCTGGTGCTGGGCGCGACGGCGATGCTGGGACGCCGGCGTCGCGGCCGATCTTTCGGGCGCGCGCCTCGGGACCTTGGCAGCTCGCTCGCCTGACGATTCAATGCCCGCATGGGCAAGGGCAAGCACAGGACGCCGCAGCGCACCGACTGGGGCGAAGTAGCCGAGTGGTACGATCAACTCGTCGGTGAGGCCGGCAGCGAGTATCACCGCCAGGTCGTGCTGCCGGGCGTGCTGCGGCTGCTGGCGCCGCGTGCGGGGCAGAAGATTCTGGACATCGGCTGCGGGCAGGGGGTTTTGTGTCGCCTGCTTGCCGACCGCGGCGTCGAGGTGACGGGAATCGACGCCGCCGAGGAGCTGATCCGCGTGGCGCGTCAGCGCGGGCCACAGTCGATCCGATACCACGTGGCCGATGCGCGCAAGCTGGACTTCCTGCCCGCGGCCCATTTCGATGCCGCCACGTGCGTGCTGGCGATCCAGAACATTCACCCCCTGCCGCCGGTGTTCGCGGGCGTGTCGCGGGCACTGCGCGATGGCGGGCGGCTGGTCCTCGTGATGATGCACCCGTGTTTCCGCGGCCCGCGGGAAACGAGCTGGGGGTGGGATCAGGCCGGCCAAGTGCAGTTTCGCCGCGTCGATCGATACCTGACTCCAAGAAAATCGCCCATCGTCATGCACCCCGGCGCCGATCCGGGCACGTATACGTGGACCTTTCACCGGCCGATCGAGTCGTACGTGAAGGCCCTGCGCAATGCCGGAATGGTGATTGACGCGATGCAGGAGTGGCCCAGCCACAAGCACAGCACCAGTGGTCCGCGTGCACACGCGGAGAATGTGGCCAGGCGGGAGATTCCGATGTTTCTGGCGATTCGCGCGTTCAAGCTGCCGGCGTCGGTGTGGAGACAGTTGTCGCCGGAGGTTGCGTCGGCCGACGCGAGCAGCTCCAGCGAGTCGCACGAGGCCCACTGACCATGCCCGCGAGCCGAGTCGATCAACGCATCATCGCAGATCGACGACGTTGGCCTGCGGCACGTGCGTGGTGATGACCTGCCTGGCCAGGTTGAACCACTGGCCGCAGCGGTCGAGCACGGCGCTGTCGGCGGTGACGACCAGGTGATCCGAGTCGGCCAGAACCTGATCAGGATTGGCGACGATCTGAACCGTCCACGGCCAGCCCCGCTCCTGTGCGATCTGCCGAATGATCTGGGCGAGCCGTCCGCTGTTGGAGACAGGCCTGTCCAGCCACCAGTTGCAGCGGCCGGCGCGAAGCTGCGCCAGCGTCTGCCCGACCAGCAGCAGGGCTGGAATCGTCTCATCGACCTTGCGATAGGTTCCGTGCATGCTGGCCATGTCGCGCCAGCAGGTGTCGCGTGCGATCAGCACGACTGCCCCGCCCAGGGCCGATTCGATCGTGGTCAGCAGGTTGTATCCGTCCAGATCGAGGTCTCGATCCGCAATGTCCTGGGGCATGAGTTGCCGCTGGAGCCGGCTGTGCAGCGCCTGGTCGGTGCAGGCGCATCTCATGACGGCGGTACGTTGGCGGGCGGTGAGGTTGTGGCGGTCGCCGACGAGCTTCAAGGCTGAAGGTTCGGCGTAGCCGCGGCTCAGCAGCCACGATAATTCCGCCACCGCCTCTCGCAGTGCCGGCCAGTGGCGCGCTGAAAACTGCTCGGCGTCTTCGGGATGTGCGCCGCGATGATGACGTTTGTCGGGCATCGGCGATCTGCGATTTTCGATTACACCCCGCCGCGCTGGCAATTCGCAAATCCAAGATCGCAATCGCGTGACGAAACATACAATGGCCCGCAATGGAGTGTGAAGCAACCCATTCATCGGCCACGCGCGCCACATCACCGCAATCAACTCGATGCGGCCATGCGCTGCTGCTGGGACTGTCGGCATGGATGCTGGGACTGGCGATTCATCTGACCGACGGGCTTTACTCCGGCGACGGGGTGGCGCTGCTGGTGTTGGCCCTGGCGTTTTGCATCGCAGGGGTGTTCGGCCGGCCTGTCGCGCTGTCGGATCGCGCAATGCGGAACCTGTTGCTTGCGCTGCTGATCACGCAACTGCTGGCGATGCTGCTGCGTCCGGCCGGGGCGTCGGCGGCGACCGTCCCCATCACCGATCAGCGCCCGTTCGACGCCGCCATCGTCGTCGCGCTGGGCGCGGTCGCGGCGATCGGATTCGCGCCCCGCCGTCGCGTCGTCGTGGCAGCATTCGCGCTGCTGCTGGCCACCCACGCAGCGATCGGCGCGTGGAAGATCCGAACCGCACCGCAGCCGAGGATCGACGTGTTCATCTTCCACACCCACGCCATCGACGCGCTGGCCAGAGGCGTCAATCCCTATGCGATCACCTTCCCCAACATTTACGAACCTCAAACCTGGACCTACGGGCCGGGCATCGTGCGCGACGGACGCCTTCAGTTTGGCTTTCCCTATCCGCCAATCGTTCTGCTGTACACCGCGCCGGCGCAACTGCTGGCGGGCGATTTTCGCTACGCGTATCTGCTGGCGATGCTTGTGTGTGGGGTATTGGTTGCGGCAATCGCGCGATTCTCACGCAACGGCCTGCTCCTGGCCGCCTTGTTCCTGTTCACGCCGCGCACGTTCTATGTTCTGGAGATGGGCTGGACCGAGCCGCTGAGCGCGATGCTGCTGGCGGCGGCGGTGCTGGCGGCGTTTCGGCGGCCGGGGCTGACGCCTCTTGCATTGGGGCTTTGGGTGGCGTGCAAGCAGTATCTGCCCCTGGCGCTGCTGGTGGTTCCGCTGCTGTATCGGCCATCGACGCCAGCACGCCGTGTGATCCGGGATCTGCTGATTGCGCTGCTGGTCGGCGGCGTGGTCACGCTGCCAGCGGCGTTGTGGGGACCGGCGGCGTTTTGGCGCTCGGCGGTGACGCTCCAGTTGCATCAGCCCTATCGGGCGGATTCGCTGAGCCTGCTGGCGTGGTGGGGGTCCACACGCCCGGGCTTCAGCGGGCCGGTGTGGCCGGCGTTTGCGCTGGCTGGCGTCGCGGTGCTGGCCACGCTGTGGCGCGCGCCGCGCGGCCCCGGCGCTTTCGCCGCCGCCGTTGCGCTGGTGCTGCTGGTCTTCTTCGCCTTCAACAAGCAGGCGTTCGCGAACTACTACTACCTGGTCATCGCCGCGCTGTGCATCTCGATCGCGGGCGATGGATTGCCGGACCTCGTTGAACAGGATTGGCTCAACCCGAGGCAGTTAGCAGGCCGATAACAGGGTTATCGGACCATGCGGACTCCCTGTGCGCTGAGTGCATTGCTGATGTGCCTGTCTCTGCCGCCTGCGGCGTGGGCGCAGCCGGCCCAGATCAGCCGTATTCTTCGTACTTTCGATTTCGAGGAACGTCAGTTGGGCAATGTGGAAGACCTGCCCATGCACTGGAGCAAGGTTCAGGGTCCGGGCCTGCCGCATTATGTGAACGGGCGATTGAGCAACGACCGGGCGCACAGCGGTTCGTACAGTTTTCGCCTGGACCTGAACGGCGGAAGTGTGATCTATCGCTACGACGCGGATCAGATTCGGGTGCAGCCCGGAGCGCACTACCGCGTGGAGGGCAAGGTGCAGACCACGCCGCTGCCGCACGCGCGGGCGCGGATTACGGCCTACTTTGTGGATCAGGATGGACGGATGATTCCGGGCAGCCTCAGGCATTCACAGCTCTTTTCCAGCCCGCCCGGGGACAAGTCCTGGCACAGCGTTGGTCTGGAGATCTCCTCACAGCCCGACGACGCCGGGCAGGCCGATCATCAGCAGGCCGCGCCGGCGTCGCTGGTGATCGAGCTGGGTCTGGTCCAGCCGATGCTGTACGCCCCGCCGCTGCTGGGGCAGCGGACACTGTTTCCGCAGGACATTCGCGGCAGCGCATGGTTCGACGACGTGACCGTCTCGCAGGTGCCGAAGGTGACGCTGAGCACCGACCGAGCGGGCAATATTTTCGGGCGATCGGATCCGCTGGTGCTGAAAGTTCTGGTCAACGACCGCTTCACCGACGACCTGGCGGCGCAGCTTGTCGTCAGCGATGCCCAGGGCCGCGCCGTCTACCAGCGCAGCGGCGCGCTGGACATGTCGGCGGCGCAGTCGCTGGGTCCGGGACGCAGCCGCATGACGCTGATGCTGCCGCAGTTGCCGCCCGGCTGGTTCCAGGCGGCGCTGGTGATGAGCAGCAAGGGGCAGTTTGTCGGGCGTCAGACGCTGGACTTCGTGCTGCTGGCGGACGAGGCGGCCGGGGCATCGCCCGACCCGCGATTCGGCATCGTCGCCACCGATCTGCCGATGGATGGCTGGGACGATCTTCCCGAGCTGCTTTCGATCCTCTCGGCCGGACGGGTCAAGCTGGCGGTCTGGAGCGAAACGGCCGACGTGCAGCAGCCAGGCTCGGCAACACGATTCGACCGGCTGCTGGAACGGCTGGGCGAACTGCGCATCGAGCCGACCGCCTGTCTGGCAGGCGTGCCGCCCACCATCCTCCAGAAGCTTCAGCAGCGCAGTTGGCAGCAGCCGTCGGAGGCGTCGCGACAGGCGCAGGTCGATGAGTCGCCATGGCTTCAGTTGCTCAAGGCCGATGCGCAGCTCTGGCAACCGCAACTGGCCTACCTGGTGGCGCGCCATGCCGCGCACCTGTCGCGCTGGCAGGTCGGCGCCGACGGCTCGGATGAATTCGTCACCGATCCCCGCATGCGACAGGTGTACGACAGGCTCTATGAGGAATTTGCACGGCTGATGCAACGCCCGGACCTGGCGATGCCCTGGCCGGCGTGGTACGAGCTGAGCGGCCGCCTGCCCGCAACCGTGGCGCTGCACATCAAGCCGGGCGTTCTGCCCTCGCAGGTGCCGCTGTATGTCAACGATCTGGGGGCCAACGAGAATCTGTCGATCTTCCTTGAGCCGCTGGCTCGCGAACAATACGGACGCGACGTGCAGATCCGCGACCTGGCGCAGCGGATTGTCTACGCGCTGTCGGCCAATGTGCAGCGCATTGACCTGAAGCTTCCGTTTGCGGTGCAGGGCGCGCACAACGATCCCGGCGGCGATGAGCACGAGCTGCTGGTCAAGCAGCCGCAGGAGCTGTTCATCATCATCCGCACGATCATGTCGATGCTGAGCGGCGCCAGCTTTCGTGGCAAGCTGCCGATCGCCGAGGGAGTCGAGGCGTTCCTGTTCGACCGCGGCGGGCAGGGGGTGCTGGTGCTGTGGGATCGCGGCGTCAGCGGCGGGGTGCGGCAGCTTGCCATCGACCTGGGACGCCAGCCCCGTTGCGTCGATCTGTGGGGCAATGTCACGCCTCTGGTTCACGCCCAGCAGGCGGACGGCGGCGAATCGGCCAGCGTGCGCTTGCCAATCGGTCCCATGCCGATCTTCCTGGTGGACATCGACGCCCAGCTCGCTCAGCTTCGCGCCAGCGTGACCCTGGACAATCCCCTGCTGGAATCCAGCTTCAAGCCCCACACCCGCAGAATCCGATTCACCAACCCCTATCCCCAGGCGATCAGCGGATCATTCAAGCTCCTCGCCCCGCCGGGATGGACCATCAATCCCCCGACACAAACCTTCTCGCTGAACCCGGGCGAAACGCTCCAGCGCGAGCTGACCATCGAGTTCCCCTACAACAGCTTCGCGGGAACCAAGTTCATCCAGGCGCAGTTCAACGTGCAGGCCGACACCAACTCCACCTTCATTACCCCGATCGCGCTGAAGCTGGGCTTGAGCGATGTTGGACTTCAGACCCTGGCGCTGCGCGACGGCAACGACGTGATCGTGCAGCAGATGATCACGAACTATGGCCAGCGGCCGATCGACTACACCGCCTTTGCGCTGTGTCCCGGGCATGCGCGGCAGGAGCGGCTGGTGACCAACCTCGCGCCCGGCCGAACGACCATCAAGAAGTATCGCTTCCAGAACGTGAAACTCACCGCCCAGAGCAAGATCCGCAGCGGGTTGAAGGAGCTGGATGGAACCAGAATCCTCAACGAGGAAGTGGCGGTACAGTAATCACACACCCGGAGCTGTGGGGCAATCCGAGCCGCGACGCCAGGATGTTGCTCACCAGTCGATCGCTTACCTGATCGCGATATTCCAGATCTGCCACTGCCCGCCGCGATTGGAACGGAAAAACACGCTGTTTCCGGTCAGGTCGAAAACCGGGCAATCGTCGTGGCTGGCGTTGGCGGTGATCTGCACAGGCTCGTGGGCTGCGCCCTGGGCGTTGGACAGGTCCAGCATCCAGATGTCGTAGTTGTTGCGACCGTCGGCGGTGGCGCGGTCGGAGGCGAAGACGATCTTGCTGCCGTCGCGGCTCCAGCTCGGGTCGCATTCATCGGCATCGGGCGTGTTGGTCAGGTTCTGCGGCACGCCTCCGCCGTCGCTGACGCGGAAGATGTCGCGCTTGCCGGTCTTTTCGTTGACGGCGGCGAAAATGATCGCGTCGTTTCGCGGGCTGACGCGCGGCTGCGTGCCCCCCAGCGTCGTCAGGTCCGTCTGGAAAATCGTCCCCAGTTGCGTCATGTACAGCCGCGGATCCGCACGCGTGTCCACCATCGCCTGGTAGAACAATCGCGGCTTGGGATCCGAATCGATCGTCGGCCAAAGGTCATTCGTGTCGCCGGTGGTCAGGCGCGTGATGCCTGGCGCGCCGTCGGCGGAGATGGCGTGCACCTGGAGCTTCCTGGCCGAGCGGTTGGACGAAAACAGGATCTGGTCTCCCCTTGGGCTGTACCAGGGCATCAGGTCCAGGCTTTTGCCGTCGGTGAGGATGCTGGCCCCGCCGCTGCCGTCGGTGTTGATCAGCAGTAACTGCGAGCGGAACTCCGAGCGCGCCGCGGTGGCGCCAGCGCCGGCGTCCGGCGAGGCGCTGAGCACCGAGAACACCAGCTTGGTTCCATCTGGCGAGACCGCCAGCGAGCCGATCTGCGTTCCCTTGGCCAGCCGCGTCAGTTGCTGCGGCGACGGTCGCTCCGGCTCGGTCACGTCCTTCATCGCGATGGTGTCCACCCACTCGGGCACGACTTCCCACCCGTCATCGGTGCGACGCATGTTCGGCATCAGCAGCTTGACCGGACGGGTGAGAATCTCCTTGAGCGTGACACGATACTCCGTCCGCCCGTTCTCCCAGCCGATCGTGAACGACTGCGGTTCCCATTCCGAGTCCGCCGTCTTCTTGCTGACCGTGCAGGTGTAGGTTTTCAGCTCCGCCTTTTCATTGACCGGAGGGAATTGAAGCGTGGCGAAGGCTGTGCCGCTGCGGTCGGAGGCGATCTCGTGCCCGTCGATCTTCACCACCGCGCCGGGCGGATCGGTGACGATCCGAATGTCCTTGGTATACACGCCCAGGTCCACGTGATAGTCCGTGCGGCCATTGTCCCAGGCGATGGTGATTTCCCCTGGCATATACCCCGGTTTTTCGGCGCGGAGCTTGCGCGGAACAAATTCATTGCTGGCCGGGTCCACAGGGAACTCCACCGCCGCGCCACGAACCGGGCTGACGCCCAGCTTCTCGTAATCGATCAGCACCTCCGCTCCCGGCGGCTCGGTGGTGATGTTCAGATTCTTCTTTTTGGCCTGTAGCAGCAGCGTGTAGCTGGGATCGCGGTCGGTCCAGCTCACCGTCTGCACCGCCGGATCGTAGTTGGGCCTTTCTGCGGTGATGGTGTGGGTGATCCACTGGTTTTTGGAATCGACGGTGAATTCCAGTTCTTTGGAGATGGCGGTGACCGGCTCGCTGGTGATCGGCTTGCCATCCACGCTGATGATCGCCGGCACGGGCGCGACGGTGATGTGAATCACCCGGGTCAGCGGTTTGAGCTCGATCAGCAGATCCGGGCGGTTGTAATCACGATTGAGCGTAACCGGGGTGTCCTTGTAGCCCATCCGCGAGGCCACCACGCGGTGCGTCTGCTCGGCGCTGGAGAAGGTGAAGGTTTCGGTGACGGGCCCGCGGCCGCGGGTCACGCCATCGATCGAGATCGTCGCATCGGCGGGTTTGGTGCTGATGGTGACCACTCGTGTCGTGGCGCAGCCGCCGACGAGCAACGCCAACGCCACAATGCATGTCAATCGCTGAATCATCGGACCATCTCCACAGCATGCCCCGGCGCCGCCGGCGCATTCGCTACAGCCTTGATGGCCCGATGATAGCCGATGTCGCAGATCCAGCCAAAGCGGGCGGCGATGCGGATGCGGGCGGAGCGCGCGATGCAGGGCGTCGGCCAGTGCCGCAGCAGCGGGATTGTGAATCGATGTGCGCAAACCAGAACGCCCACGAAGTGAGTCGCGAGCTCACCGCGTGGGCGTCATCTGGCATCGGACCGATTTTGCTGGCAAGTCTGCTCCCGGCCTGGGCCCGCCTCGGTCCGCTCGGCACCAAGGATCAGGGGACTGCTCCTCGGTACGGACGGTTCATGCCGATCGTTCGCATCGGCATCACTCACCCAACGGGGTGGCGTAGCGGTTTCCCGACTGGACGGCCGTGGGATTTCGCTGTCCCGGACCCGTTCCATGGATCCGCCGCTCTTCGCCGCCCGTTACCAAGCGACTGTCGTGCGGCTTGGGTCCGACGCACTGGTTGTCGGGGGACTCTCTCCCCGCGGGCCAGTGCATCACATGCGGCGACGATAACCCGACTTGCCTGCTTCGGCGTTTTTCGGCGCCGATTAGTTCCGGGTGGCCCCGCGACCGGCACTCGCTTTCGCAAGCGCCAGCCGCGCGCGTCTTGCGACGCCGTCGCTGGCCGCCGACTCCTGCCGTGCCCGCCATTTGCTTGCTTCGCACGGCCTTACGATTCCGTCGAGGAGCCGGACTCCGTATCAGGAGCCTTTTCCAATTTCGCCGGCCGATTTCTCGTCCGACGACGCAAAGCACTATACGCGATGCAAGCACATTCCGGATGCGTTTTCTTCAAGCGCAAAATGAGTTATCCACCGTCGCCTGTAACTCCTTTGTCCGGCAACGCAATCGCGGTGCACAACGCGGTGGATATCGTGACTTGAGCGGAAATATTCGCCAAAGACTCGACGGAAAAAAACTGCGCGCTGGCTTTGTGGGCACCTGGGTCCCGGGGCAATCATGATTGCCGATCTTGCCGCCCGCAGTCGTCGGGATGTGCGTGGAGAATGACGGGGAAAGCGAAACTCTGCGTGTAGCGATAGGTCTTGTAGCCGCGCTCCTGGATCAACCAGATCATCAGGAAGTAAAAGCCCGAAAGGATCGGGCAGAGCAAGATGATCACGCCAGCCATGAACAGCGCGTCGTGATCCCAGGCGAGCAGCCGCAGCAGCGCGAGGATGAGGCCCACGCTCAAGCCCGATCTCAATGCGCCGTGGATGAGCACAAATCGCCAGATCCCCTGCTGGCGCTTGAGCTGCCAGTAGCTCCAGTCATCGGGGCAAGCAACTGTCGCGGCCGCGGACGCCGGCCGTCGACCGCGCGCCGGTGTCGCCGGCTGCTGGAGGGCAATCCTCGGTGTGTCAGATGGGTCGAGATTTGGCGGCTGCGGATCGGACACGCCAACTCCTGTGATCACTGCGGCGATTCAGGCCGCTGACGCTTGCGGGGACACAAGCCCTCGCCCTGGCTCACAGTCGCCGTCCGCAGCGGCGGCAGAAATTGGCATAGTGCGGATGGGCCGCGCCGCAGCCCTGGCAGATTCTGTTTTGTGCTGATGAGTTGAATCGCCGGCCCTGGGATGCCGTTGCGATCAGCACGACCAGCAGCACCGTCGCCACCAGGATCACAAAAACCGGAGGGAACTCCACCATCTGGGCCACTTGTGCCGCAGCGCACGTCAGGTACATCATGCACCGCACCTTTCCGTGTACGACTCGATCGCCAAGGCCGATGCTTCCGGCGCTCATTATAAGCCGGCGCAGGTTGCGTGCCGGAAGAAATGCCTGAAAGGCGCGCACACATGCTGAGACGAAGCCTCAAAAGCGGGGCTCCGCCCATCGTGCTTGCATGCGTTGCGTAGGCTGGTTTGTGGTACAATGAGCCGCATGGAACTGACCGCGGACCAGCGGCGACTCCTGCTGGATGTGGCGCGGCAAACCATCCGCGCGGCGCTGAGCGCGCCGGGCGGGGCGGTGGCATCGCCCGGCCAGCCCGGCTCAAACCAGGCCACGCCCCCCACGCCGGATGATCCGGTCCTGCATCAACACGCCGGGTGTTTCGTTTCCCTTCATACTCTGGACACGCACCGCCTGCGCGGGTGCGTCGGCAGGCTCGACTGTCGCGATGAGCTGATCGACGCGGTGCGACAGTCAGCCATTAATGTGCTGCATGATCCCCGCTTCGTGGACTGCCCGGTGACGCTGGAGGAACTGCCCGGGCTGGAGATCGAATTGACGGTGGTTTTTCCGATGGAGCAGGCGGCACACTGTTTGGATTTCCAGCCGCAGGAGGATGGAATCTTCCTGACGATCGGCGACCGTGGCGGATGCTTTCTGCCGCAGGTGGCGCGGGAGACCGGCTGGTCTCGAGAGCAACTGTTGGCGCGGCTTTGCACGGAGAAGCTTGGCCTGCACCCCGACGCCTGGCGGTACGACGAATCGGCCAGACTCTACAGGTTCAAGACGCTGGTAATCGGTCCTGAGCCGTTCTGCCCGCCGGCAAGCTCCAGCGAATCCACACCTGCCAGCGAGTCGGCCAGCAGCAGCACATCGTCGTCGGCGAAGGAAATTCCCGCCCATCGCTGCTAGAGTTGTCCACACCATGGCAAAGACGGTATCGATTCCTGCGGTGTTGGTCTGTTGGCTGGCGGTGTTGCTCGCGTGCGGCTGCGACCGCGATCAGCAGGCGATCCGCACGTATCAGATTCCCAAGCAGCCATTGGGAGCCGGGGCGACGACCCTGCCGGATGCCACAGCCTCAGAACGCGCCGCCGCATCATCAGAGCAGGGTGCTGCGCGGCAGGGGGCGCCGCTGCATGCCAGTGCCGCGGGCGGCGCCGGAACGCTTCGCTGGGACGTTCCCGAAGGCTGGCAGGCGATCGCGGCCGGGCAGATGCGCGTGGCGGCGTATCAGGTTTCGCCGCAGAACCCCGAGGTGGTTCTGACGGTGATCCCGCTGGGTCCGGAGGCCGGCGAGCTGCTGCCGAACGTCAACCGCTGGGAAGGGCAGATTGGCCTGCCGCCGTCCAAGCCACAGGATCTGCCACGAGTCGTCAAGCGCATCGAGGTTGCTGGCAAGGCGGTGGATCTGATCGATTTGAGTGGGCCTGAAGACGCCAACCCGCGGCTGGCGCTGCTGGCGGCGATCGTGCCGCACGAGGGGCGGGTGTGGTTTTTCAAGCTGGCCGGGCCGATGCAGGTCGTGGCGGCGCAGCGGGAGAAGTTCGAGTCGCTGATTCGCTCGATCCGTGTGGATGAAGCCGGGCCGCCTCCCGCCCAGGCCGGCCCCGGCGAACTGCCGCCGGGACATCCGCCCATTGGCGGCGCCGCGCCGAGCACCGCAGCGGCCACGCCGCAACTTCCGCAAGGCCATCCGCCCATTGCGGCGCTGGCCGCCGCTTCGGACATCCGCTACGACCTTCCCCAAGGATGGATCAAGGACGATCCCAAGCCGCTGCGTCACGTATCGTTCACGGTGGCCGGGCCTGGCGGGCAGGCGGCCGAGATGATCGTCTCAAAGCTTGAGGCCGCCGGCGCGGGAACCTACCTGGACAACATCAATCGCTGGCGTGGACAGGTGGGCTTGCCGCCGATCAAACAGGGTGATCCGCAGCCCGTCGAGCAGCTCACCGTTGGCGGCGCCGACGCGGCGAAATACGACCTGGTCGGACCCAACAAACGCATGCTGGTCGCCGTTGTCGCCAAGGGGCCCGATTTGTGGTTCTTCAAATTCAGCGGCCCGACAAAGCTGATCGATCAGCACGAGCCAGCCTTCGACCGTTTCCTGAATTCCGTGCAGTTCGTAACCGACCCGACCAGCCAGAGTCCCAGCCGTGACCCAGACCAGCACTAGATCACTCGACGCGATGAGCATTCGCCCCGCCTCTGCAAGTCAGACGCGCGCCGGGCAGGTGCTGATGGCCTATCTTCAGCCGCTGGCCTCGCTGCGATTCACCGTCGTGCTGCTGGCGCTGAGCATGGTGCTCATCTTCGCCGGAACCACCGTCCAGAGCGAATTGAGCATCTGGGATGTACAGAAGCGCTACTTCCACACGTGGTTCACGTTCATCGAATGGCGGCTGTTTTTCCCGCTGTGGGAATGGGGCAACAAGAACATCCCCGGTGCGATTCCTTTTCCCGGCGGATACACCCTGATCAGCCTGCTGTTGATCAATCTCATCGCCGCACACGCCCTGCGCTTCAAGCTGAGCTTCAAGCGTTCCGGCATCTTGCTGATTCACTCGGGGCTGATCCTGCTGCTGGTCGGGGAGCTGATCACCAGTGTGTATCAGGTCGAGGGGCAGATGGTGCTGGATGTCGGCGGCAGCTCGAACTTCACCTCCGACATCCGGCAGGTAGAGCTGGCGGTGATCGACCCTTCGCCGGCGGATCATGACCAGGTGACCGTGATTCCGGGCGCGCGGCTGATGCACAAGGGGACGATCCAGCACCCCAGCCTGCCGTTTGCGATCCATGTGGAGGAGTTCTACCCCAACAGCGACGTTGTCGGTCCGATGCAGCCCGGCGCGGCGCAGGCTCGCCGCCCCACCGCGGGCGTGGGCCGACAGATCGGCATCGTGCCCCGTCCCAAAGCCACCGGCACGCAGGCGCAACAGGTCGATCAGCCCTCGGCGTTCGTCACGCTGATCAGCAACGACGGACAGAACCTGGGCACTTACCTGGTTTCCACGCTCACACTGCTGCCGCAGTTTCCGCAGATCCACGAACCACAGCCCGTCCGCGTCGGCGACCGGCAGTACTGGATTCAGCTCCGCTTCAAGCGCGAGTATCGTCCGTACACGATCCACCTGAAAAAATTCACCCATGACCGCTACACCGGAACCGACATCCCCAAAAACTTCGCCAGCCTCGTCAGACTCGTCGATGAACGCAACAACGTCGATCGCGAAGTGCTGATCTGGATGAACCACCCGCTTCGCTACGCCGGAGAGACGTTCTACCAGGCCAGCTTCAAGCCCGGCGACCAGACTTCGATCCTGCTGGTGGTTCGCAATCCCGGCTGGCTGCTGCCGTATATCTCCTGCACGATGGTGGGGGTTGGAATGCTGGTGCATTTCGGCATGCACCTGATGCAATTCCTCGGGCGCGTGCGCAACGCCGCGCCCGGCGGGCAGAAAAACAGGCATCCAAGCGCAAGAGGAAAGGACCGTCCCACCTGGATCCCCGCCGCCATCGTCTCGGGCATCTGTATTCTGTACCTGCTGTCTCTGGTTCGTTCGCCCGCACAACCGCCCGGCTCCTTCGACCTGAACCTGTTCGGCAGGCTGCCGGTCAGTTTCGATGGCCGAACCATGCCGCTGGACTCGCTGGCGCGCAACAGCCTGCGCATCGTCAGCGGCAGGGACACACTCTCCACTGAACAGGGCAAACGGCCCGCGATCAACTGGCTGCTGGATGTGTTTGCCCGACCGGATCGAGCTGTCGAGTACAAGGTCTTCCGCATCGATCATCCGGACATCAAGAGCCTGCTGGGCCTGAGCGATGACGAAAAGCGGTTCTCGATCGGGCAGATCACCCCCAAACTCGACAAGCTTCAGGAGCAGTTCACGCTGGCCTCCGGCGTCGAGCGAAACCGCCGCGATGCCTATCAACGGCAGATTGTTGAGCTGGCCGAGCACATCATCCTGTTCAACCGACTGCGGGCGCTGGATTCGCTGCTGCTCTCGCCGCCGCTGGTCAGCGACCAGTGGCGCAGCTTCGGCGAGGCGATCCGCGCCGTGCGCCACGACAACCTCCGTGATCCGGGCAGCGAGTCGATCCAGGCGATGCTCGAGGCCTATCACAACGGCATGCCCGAGCAGTTCAACGCCGTCGCCAATGCGTACTGGGATCTGATCCGCCAGCGGATGCCCACGCAGGCCCAGAAGCTGGGTGTGGAAGTTCTGTTCAACCGCGCTTCGCCGTTCACCAGTGGCATGGCGTTGTACGTGGTCGTATTCCTGCTGGCGATGGGAAGCTGGTTGAAGTGGCACGGTCCGCTGGCGCGGGCGGCGCTGTGGACTCTGGTGGTGGCGCTGGTCTTCCACACGCTGGGGCTGATCGCGCGCATCTATCTCCAGGGACGCCCGCCGGTCACCAACCTGTATTCCTCGGCGATTTTCATCGCGTGGGCGGCGGTGGCGTTCTGCGTGGCGCTGGAAGTCCTGTACCGCAACGCCGTCCCCAGCGCCGCCGCCGCTGTTGTGGCTTTTCCCTCCCTGCTGATCGCTCACTACCTGGCGGGCGACGGTGACACCATGCGGATGCTCCAGGCGGTGCTGGACACCAACTTCTGGCTGGCTACCCATGTGGTGGTCATCACCCTGGGCTATACCGCAGCATTCCTGGCGGCGACGCTGGCGGCGGTGTACATCGTGGGCGGCGTGTTCACCCGCGCCCTGCACGCCGACGCACGCAACACGCTCACCCGCATGGTCTATGGCGTGGTCTGCTTCGCCATGTTGTTCAGCTTCGTGGGCACGATCCTCGGCGGGATCTGGGCCGACCAGTCCTGGGGCCGATTCTGGGGCTGGGATCCGAAGGAAAACGGCGCGATCCTGATCGTCCTGTGGATTGCGATCATTCTACACGCCCGCTGGGGTGGGCTGGTACGCCAGCGCGGACTGATGTGCCTCTCGGTGGTCGCCGGCATCGTCACCAGTTGGAGTTGGTTCGGCACCAACATGCTGGGCGTGGGGCTGCACAGCTATGGTTTTATGGACTCGGCGGTGACGTGGCTGGCCCTGTATGTCTTCAGCCAGATCGCGATCATTCTGGTGGGCAATCTTCCCATAAATATCTGGCGTAGCTACAGTTCTGAGATGGCCACCGCACAGGCTCCCGCCACCTAACAAAAACCTTCTTCATTTTCGATCTTTCCCCTTGTCGTCCGGTAATTGTTAGGGTATACATATACCTAACACACGGCGCGGCCACGCGCTGGGCAAGGAGCGCCCCCTATGACTACCGTCCGACACATCGAAAAGCTCTGGCGAGACAAGCTGTACGCCAAGCTCCTGCGGCAGATGCTGAGCGGCCGGCCCGAAGCTTCGCTGCGACTGGAACTGGAGCTGAACGGCCCGGTCCCGGCCGCTGCCATGGCCCTGCTGCGGCTGGATGAGTTGGGGCAGCCACACGTTCCCCTGTATGACAAGCTTCTGCGCGCGGTGCTGACGGCACAGGAACCCGACGGCGGCTGGGGCGATCCGATGACCACCGCGCTGTGCCTGCGAGGGCTTATGGCCGGGCAGGGCGGCGGGGCTGCGATCGAACGCGGATTGACGTATCTGGCCCAGTTGCAGAAGTCCGAAGGCATCTGGCCGAAGGTTCCCCTGCGCCGCATGCCCGCCGATCCGTTCGTCTCCGCCTTTGTTCTGCTGGAGCTGGGCGACCACGAGCGCTTCCGCCAGTCGGTTCGCTTCGCCGACGCACTCAACTGGTTCCAGGTTCATCAGCACGCGCTGGATCCGGAGACGCGCCGCCTCTGGGATCACGCCTCCATCCGCTGCCGGATCCATCGGACCTGCGATGTACAGTCGATGTTGAGCTGGTCGTAGAACGCACAAGTAGCCGCAGGTGGTTCAAAATCTGCAAACCAGAAATATCCGGATCGGCGTCGCATCGCCGCGATCGCCGGTGGTTGGGCTTCATGCCTCGCGCATGAAGTATTCTTCCTCGAGCTGTTCCAGCTTCTGCGTAAGGGCCTGAAACTGTTCCTGAAGGGCCTTGGCGCGGGAAGGGTCGCGGAAGTGCCCGGCGTCGCCGAAGCGGGCCTGACACTCGGCAAGCTCCTTTTCGGTCTGATGAATCTGCTCTTCGAGCTGCTGGAGGCTCAGCCGACCGAACGGGCGTTTGTAGGGGTTGTCTCGCTGCCTGCCCGCAGCCGCTTGAGGTTTGGTGGTCGGCTGCGGTTTGCGGCCGGTCGTGCTCGACGGCGTTGCGATGGATGAAGCCGCAGAAGCAGGCATCTGGCGCTGCTTTTCCAGCCAGGCCCGATACCCGCCGGCAAAATCGATCACTTTCGGCGGCTGGAGCACGAGCATCCGCTGGATGATCTTGTCCAGGAAGTAGCGATCATGACTGACGCACAGGATCGTTCCTTCAAAGCCGCGCAGCGCGGTCTCCAGTGCCTCGCATGAGGCGATGTCCAGGTGGTTGGTTGGCTCGTCCAGCAGCAGCACATTGGGTTTGTCCAGCAGCAGCTCCGCCAGTGCCACCCGCGCCCGCTCGCCGCCGCTGAGCACGCCCATGGGCTTATACACGTCGTCGCCGCGGAACAGCATCGCCGCCAGCGTGTCGCGCAGCTCCTTTTCCCTGATGTGCGGTCGATCGCGGCCGACCTCTTCCAGGATCGTCAGCTCCGCCTCGAAGTCATCCAGCCGCTGATCGTAATAGCCGATGTTCAGGTTCGCCCCCCACTGCACATCGCCGGCATCGGCATCCTCCTGGCCCATCAACACACGCAGCAGGGTCGTCTTGCCCGATCCGTTAGGCCCGATGATCCCCACGCGCTGCCCTCGCGTGATCTGGAAGTGAACATCCTGCCAGAGTTGTTTGCCGGGGTATGACTTGCTCAGCTCGCGCACGCTCAGCACGCGGTCCCCGGCGCGCTGGTCGGTGTGCAGCCGGATGTGGATCTGCCGGGCCGCGGCCACCTGTTCGATCATCGCCTCACTGCTGAGCAGACGCTTAAGCCGCTTGTTGCGCCCCCTGGCCTGACGCGCTCGCTGCCCGGCGCCGAACCGGCGGATGTACTCCTGCTGTTTGGCGATGTACTGCTGTTGCTGTTCATAGGCGCGCTGCTGGGAAAGCTCCTGCACCTCACGCTGCTGGACAAAGGCCGAGTAATTCCCCGGAAAGCTGGATAACTGCCGTCGCGTCAGCCAGACGATCCGCGTGGCCAGGCGATCCAGCAGGAAGCGGTCGTGGCTGATCAGCAGCACCGCCCCGCTGAACCCAAGCAGGTAATTCTCCAGCCACTCGATCGCCGACAGGTCCAGGTGATTCGTCGGCTCGTCCAGAAGCAGCAGGTCCGGTTCACTGAGCAGCAGCTTGGCCAGCGCCAGGCGTGACCGCTGCCCGCCGGAAAGCGTCTGGACATTCTGTTCCCACGTCGTCGGCTCCAGTCCCACGCCCTGAAGCATCGCCTGGAGCCTGTGCCGCCAGGCGTAACCCCCGGCCAGCTCGAACTCATGCTGAATCGCCTGATACTGCCGCAGCGTTCTCTCAAGCTGCTGTCCGGACTGCCCCGCCATGGCGTGTTCGATCTGGCGAAGCTGCTGCGACAGCGCATGAAGCTCCGCAAATGCCAGCTCCGCCTCGTCCATCACGCTGTTGGCAGACTCGAAGGTCGCATCCTGCGGCAAATACCCGAGCCTGATCGACTTCGCGAGGCTGAGCGTTCCGGCATCGGGCAGGATTTGCCCGGCGATGATCTTCAGCAGCGTCGTCTTGCCGCTGCCGTTTTCACCGATCAGCCCCACCCGCTCGCCACGATCGATCCAGAAATTCAGATGCTCGAACAGCACCCGCTGTCCGAAGGTCTTTTCGATGTTCTCCAGCGTCACAATCGGCACACCGCAAGAATAGCTGATCAGCCCACCGCCGACGAGGCGCAGGGACCCATCACCGGCACGTGCAGCGGATCGGACTGGCGGCTATACTGCCACGCCCGTGCCGATGGCCATGGATGTCAAACAATCGCAGGGGCTGCCGCGGCTGATCGTCTCGCGACAGGCGATCCTGCACAACGTGCGGGTCATCCGCCAGCAGTTGCGCCCGGGAACCAGGGTCTGCGCGATGGTCAAGGCCGACGCCTACGGACACGGTGCCGACATCATCCTGGACACGCTGACGAATTTCAGCTACGAGGGCCTGCCCACGCCCGCGGTCGATCAGGTCGCCGTCGCCAGCCTCGACGAGGCCGCCGCCCTGCCTCAGATGCTGCCGATCCTGGTTTTTCGTGCCATCGAGAACGTGTATGTCGGCAAGGCACGCGAGGCGATCGAGACGGCGCTTCAGTTCGGCTGGATCCTCACGATCGGCACCTGCGCCGCCGCCGACGACCTGGCCCGCATCGCACTGCAGCGCAACCGCCGGGCGATGGTTCATGTCATGATCGACACGGGCATGTCCCGCTGCGGCTGCGAGCTGGCGCGGCTTGAGGAGCTGCTGGCCCGGATCGAATCCCA
The DNA here is from genome assembly GCF_050410795.1 of Fontivita pretiosa. GTDB lineage: Bacteria > Planctomycetota > Phycisphaerae > Tepidisphaerales > Tepidisphaeraceae > Fontivita > Fontivita pretiosa. The sequence goes on from NZ_CP191258.1 coordinate 2,513,962, forward strand.
CGGATCGCTGAAGCTGGTCAGCCTTGGCACCCATTTCGCCACCGCCGATGTCCCGGATCATCCCTATGTCATCGAGCAGTTCGCCCGTTTCCGGCAGGCCACGGATGATTTCGCCGCCTCGCGCAGCGGCAAGCTGATCCGTCACGCCGCCAACAGTGGCGCGATTTTCTTCTTCCCGCACACGCACCTGGACATGGTCCGTCCGGGAATCAGCCTGTACGGCATCGATCCCACGTGCAAGCCCAGCACCGACCGTTTTCTCAAGCCCGCCGCCAGATGGACCGCGCCGCTGATTTCGATTCTGGAGGTCAAGGCGGGCACGAGCGTGGGGTACGGACAGACCTGGCACGCCCCGCGCGACACGCGAATCGGGCTGGTGCCCGTCGGATACGCCGATGGATATCTTCGAGCCTGGGGCAACCGCGCGATGATGATGCTGCACGGAACCGAAGTCCCGGTCGTCGGACGCGTCAGCATGGACCTGACCACCATCGATCTGCATGATGTACCGGCGGCGCGGATTGGCGATGAGGTCACCGTCATGGATGATGATCCACTTTCCCCAGCAAGCGCCTATGCACTGGCTCAACTGGGGCAGACGATACCGTACGAGGTGCTGACGAGGATCGGCCCGCGGATCAAGCGTGTCGCAGTGGACACCACCGCGTGATCACGCCAGGCGAATCGAAGAAAGGAACGACAACAACCATGGCATACAACGGTTTTGACATCAGCGGCAGAGTGGTTTTCGTCACCGGCGGAACCAGCGGCATCGGACGGGCCATCGCGCTGGGCTGTGCCCAGGCCGGAGCGAAGGTCATTGCCGGGTCCACCAATCCTGACAAGGTCGCCGCCATCAAACGCGAGCTTGGCGCCGGCCACGAGGCCACCCAGATCGACGTGGCCGACGAACAGAGCGTCAAAAACGCCCTGGAGCTGGCGCGCGGCCGGTTCGGGCGCATCGACGCGGTGGTCAACGCCGCCGGCATCATCAAAAAGCAGCCCTCGCTGGAGATGCCCGTTGAGGAGTTTGAACGGATCATCCGTGTCAATCTCACCGGCAGCTTCATCGTCGCGCAGCAGGCCGGGCGAATCATGAAAGACCAGCAGCCCGATGCCCAGGGGCTGCGCGGCTCGATCACTTTCATCGCCTCGCTGACCAGCTTCATCTCCCTGAGCGAAGTTTTGGCTTACGCGGCCAGCAAGAGCGGCGTGCTGGGCCTGACGCGGGGACTGGCCAACGAGTGGGCGCAGTACGGCATCCGGGTCAACGCCATTGCCCCGGGCGTGTTCCCCACCGACCTGAACCGCCCGCTGATCGAAGGCACCGAACGCGGCGCCTGGCTCAAAAAACACACCCCCATGGGCCGATTCGGCAATGCCGAGGAACTGGTCGGCGCGGCCATCTATCTCATGTCGCCGTCCGCCAGCTATACCACGGGGCATACCTTGCTGGTCGATGGCGGCTTCATGAGCCGAGGGGTGTGAATCATCGCCGGACGGATGGCTGAATCTGCGCCGGGGTGGCGGCCCGCGCCCCGGCCAGGCAAAGCAGCGAGATGGTCCGCTGCGCCGCGAACTGCTGTTCGAGCCGAACGCGCTGTGCCCGCAGCAGATCACTGCGCGTGATCATGCCAATCACCTGCCCCGGTTGGGCACGGCGGATCACCGGCAGTCGGCCGATGTCGTGGTTCACCATGTGATCTGCCGCCTCACGCAGCGTGCAGTCGTCGTAGACGACGATCGGCGGGCGGCGAATCAGGGATTCCAGTTTCACCTGGCCCGGGTTTACCGGATCCAACAGGTTCCGTCGGGTCAGGACACCCAGAAGCTTCCCCTTCTCATCCAGAATCGGAAACCCCTGGTGCGAGGTTCCGGCAGCGTGCGAGTTAATCCATTCGCGCACTTCGGCCAGCGTCTGGTCGCCGCGCAACGCCACCACGGTGGCGGAGCAGGCGTCGCGCACCAGCACTTGATCCAGAAAATCGGCGGCGTATTCCGCCGGCACGCGCACACCACGCCGGGCGATCTTCTCGGTCATGATCGAGTTGCGCATGAGCAGACAGGAGATCAGGAACGAGGCCGAGCACCCGCCCAGCAGAGGCAGCAGTCCCAGTGGCTGAAGCGTGGTCTCAAATGCGAAGACGACCGACGCCAGCAGCGCACGGGAGGCCCCCGCGAAGATCGCCGCCATGCCCACCAGCGCCGCAACGCGCAGATCCACGCCCGCACCGGGCAGCGCCCCTGCCGCTGCGGCCCCCAGCAGCGCCCCGATTGCTCCGCCGATCGTGAACAGCGGCGCCAGCGTGCCGCCGCTGGTGCCGCTTCCCAGGGCGATCGACCAGGAGGCGAACTTCATCAGGCACAGGATGCCGACCGCGCCCAGCGCCAGTTTCGCCGAGATGATGTCGCTGATGTTGAAGTACCCCACCCCAAGCGTGCGCGGAAAGAAGTACCCCACGACGCCGACCGCCACCGCGCCGATCGCCGGCCACCACATCCAGTGCACCGGCAGCAGCTCGAAGAGGTCTTCGACTGCGTAGACGATGCGCGTCACAAGCACTGACGCGGCACCGATCACCGCCCCCAGCAGGACATAGACGGCCATTGCCTGGCCGCTCGGCTGGGACAGGTCCGGCATGGCGAAGACCGGCGCCACGCCGTGGAAGACCATGCGGGTGGCGGCGGCGGTGGTGCTGGCCAGGGCGACGGGAATCAGCGAGCGCGGACGGAACTCGAACAGCAGCAGCTCGACGGCGAGCAGCACCGCCGAGACCGGGCTGCCGAACGTCGCGGACATACCCGCCGCCGCCCCCGCTGCCAGCAGGGTCTTTCTCTCGGCGGCGGTGGTGCGCAGCAGTTGTCCGATCAGCGAGCCCAGCGCTCCACCGGTCGCGATGATCGGCCCCTCGGCGCCGAAAGGACCGCCCGTGCCGATCGCCACCGCTGCCGACAGCGGCTTGAGGAACGTCATCCGCGGCGGAATCCGGCTCTGGTTCAGCAGCACCTGCTCCATGGCTTCGGGGATCCCGTGCCCGCGGATCGCGCGGCTGCCGTAGCGCGCCATCAGCCCCACTACGATGCCACCGATCACCGGTACCAGGATCACCATCCACCCCAGCTTCTGCGTCGTGGGCGTCGCGCTCTGGAACGAGAACCGTCCGTAGAACGAAACGTTCGTGAACAGCGCGATCAGGTGAACAAGAACCTCGGCCAGCAGCGCCGCGGCGACGGCCAGCACGATCGTGATCGCACACAGCAGCACGACACGGGAATCGATCAGCGAGCTTCGCGGCGGAACCCCCGCTTGGGCCAGCGCCGGGCCGATCGACACCGACACAGGCAGACCCTCCGTGGTCAAAGCCATTTCGACATCATGGGGTGGAAGCATGCTCGGTGTCTGCTATAGGGCAAAGGCGTCATCCGCCACAATCGGGGTATCACCTAACAGTCCTCATCAGCCTCAGCCTGGGCGCGGCGCTGCTGACAGCGGCGAGGTCAATTCCTAAGATGGCACTCCAGCGTTTTGTTCTGTGTACGGGATGGAGCAGCCATGCAATACACCAACCTCGGTCGCACCGGTTTGAAAGTCAGCCGCCTTTGCCTGGGGACGATGAACTACGGTCCGCATACCAGCGAGACCGAAGCCTTCGCTCAGATGGACAAGGCGCTGGAGTTGGGAATCAACTTCTTCGACACCGCCGACGTCTATGGCTGGAAAAAGGGCGAAGGCGTCACCGAACAGATCATCGGGCGATGGTTCGCGCAGGGCGGCGGACGACGCGAAAAAGTGATCCTGGCCACCAAAGTGCATGGGCCGATGAACCAGGATCCGCAGGATCTGGTGATGGATCGTGGCCTGAATGCCCTGAAGATCCGTCGCGCCTGTGAGAACAGCCTCAAACGGCTCAGAACCGACTACATCGACCTGTACCAGATGCACCACATCTGGCGAGATGCGCCGTGGGAAGAATTGTGGCAGGCCTTCGAGCTGCTCGTGCAGCAGGGCAAGGTGGTGTACGTCGGTTCGAGCAACTTCGGTGGCTGGCACATCGCCACCGCCAATCAGGAGGCGCGGAAGCGGAATTTCATGGGGCTGGTCAGCGAGCAGAGCAAATACAGCCTGCTGTGCCGCACGATCGAGCTGGAGGTTCTGCCGGCGTGCAGGTACTACGGGCTGGGCGTGATCCCCTGGAGCCCGCTGGATGGCGGCGTGCTCGGGGGCATCCTCAGCAAACAGAACAAGGGACGAACCGCCGGCGAACAGGCGCAAAAACGCCTGGAAAAAGTCCGCCCGCAGATCGAACGCTTCGAGGCGTTTTGCAGGGAGCTTGGCGAGGAACCGGCCAACGTGGCGCTGGCGTGGGTGCTGGCCAACCCGGCCATCACCGCGCCGATCATCGGCCCGCGGACGATGGACCAACTTACCGGCTGCCTGCGCGCCCTGGAGATCAAGCTCGACGAAGCCGCGATGAAGAAACTGGACGAGATCTTCCCCGGCCCCGGCGGGCCCGCGCCCGAAGCATACGCCTGGTGATGAAGGCACGTAATACGGGCAGGAATCGCCGCCGAGGCGCACAGTTGCATTCAAGCCAGCGGCCAGCCAACCACGCCTGACGACTGGCCGCGGTCATCCTGTGCGCCTCATTCTTCGTCCTTCTTTTTGCCGATCCTGCCGATCTGCCGGCCGATAGTGCCCAGCCCTTTGCCGATTCCTTCGCCGATCTTTTTGACGCCGGTTTCGGCTGTCTTTGCCGTCTGCTGGACGGTGCCACCGCCGACCAGCACCTCAACCTTCGGCTCGTTGAGGCTGCCGGTCACGTGATAGGCCAGCACCCGATCCGTCACCATCGCGATGGCCCCGCCGACTTCCTTGCCGAGCATGGCCTGGACCTTTTCGATAGGCCCGCCGTTGAGCGTCAGGTCCAGCCGCTGGTCCAGCCCGATGCTGCCCTTGCCGCGCGCGGCCACCACCTCGCCAACGTATTCCAGGTCCGTCAACTGAATCGCATCGCCACGAAAGCTGAACGCCGCGTGGATGCGTTCCCTTGGCGGCGGCGGCTTGCCACCGGCGGCAATCGGCACCTTCACGATCTTCGCCGCCTGCGCGATCCGCTCCGACAGATCGTGGATAAACGGAATCTGCACCAGCCGCGCCTCGGTCACCGCCAGCGTGCCCCAGCCCCACTCGCTCGGCAGCGGCTGCGATGCAAACTCCGCCCAACGCCAGGGCTGCGTCGATGGCTGCGTCGCCGGAGGCTGCACCCTGGCGGCGACGACCTTCAGCGGCGCCGCCGCCACGATCTGCGCATCCACCTTCCCGGCCAGCTTCAGCGGCTCGCCTTCCTTGCGCGACGCGAGCAAGTCCTGGAGCAGCATGCCCACGACCGTCAGCTTCACATCGGCATCCAGCCGTTCGTTCAGGACTGCCGAACCGCTCAGCCGCAGCGATCCATGCAGGGCGTCAATCTTCAGCTCCGACAGATCGATCCGCCCGTCGGCGAACCGGGCCGCCAGGTCGAAGTTCTCGATCGGGATGCGATGCTCGCCCAGCGTGACGTTGGCGCCACTGAGCTTGACCGCCGCCCGCAAATCGCCTTGCAGTGGCTGCATCAGCGGCATCGATCCGCTCACGTTCATCTCGAGCATGCCGCGGGCCTCGTATTGCCGCAGGATCTTCTGAAGCTGCGGCGGAAGGTAGTTCAGCTTCTGCTCGTCCAGATCGGCCAGCAGCTTGACCACGGCATCCTGCACGCGGAACGTGTCGAGGTTGAGTTGCCCGGCCACGCTCAGATCGAATACGGGCCTGCGCGCGATCGAGGTATCGAGCCTGTACCACCCCGGCTCGGCGGCGGGCTGGATGTCCAGCCGCGTGTTGATCTGATCCAGCTCCATCGGATCGGTGCCGGCAATTCGCGGGTCGTACACGATCCGTCCGTCGATGAGCTGCACCAGGCGCATCTGGAAAACGTCGCTGAGCCTGGGCGCCGGCTCCGGCGGCTGGGCGCGCGGCTGGCTTGCCGGCGGTTGCTCCGCCGCCGTCTCTTCCCCGCGCAGCAGGTTGGAAAACCCGATGAACTGGCTGGAATTCGGCTCCGTTGCGACCGCGGAAAACAGCGGCCTTTCCAATATGATCTTCTCGATCACGATCGGCTTGCCCACCTGCGGCACCTCCGCCAGCGTGATCGTCGCCTGTCCGCAGCCGATGATGTCGATGGTTCTTCCCGGGCTGGAGGGATCATCCGCCGTGAGTCGCAGGTCTTTCAGCGAAACCGTGCCCGGATACGTGTAATCCAGGTCGGTGAAGCTGAGCCGGGGGTTCAGGTACGAGTTGGCGATGAGCTGAAGCTGGTAGCCGATCCATCTTTCCAGCGCCCCTGAGCCGGATCGCCCGATGCTGAGAAGCACCACCGCCGCCGCGATCACCACGGCCGCCAGCAGTGCCCCGAGGATGGTCAGCCACCGCCGCTTGCGCTTCATGCCAATCCCCTGTTCGCTGCCCGCCCAATGGCGCCGGACAGATGCCCGCATTGGACCAAAGCAGGGACAACGGATCAAATGGAATCGTCAGCAATTGCCGATGGCGGCGGATGTGGGATCAGCCTGTCTCGAATGGTCGCGGCCAGTTCCGCGTCGCCGGACCAGACCACCACCCGCCAGCTTCCCAGCGTGGTCAACCCCAGGTAGGCATTCTGATGGATGACCGGGCGATCGACCACCTGGGCGGCGATCCCACGAACCTCGAGCTGATCCCGAAGCGTGGCGGCCTCCCACTGTTTGTCGGTTCGGTAGATGACCACGGGCGTCTCATCGGGTCTGGGGATTCGCGGGGTGATCGCGTCCGCGGGCCAGTCGTCGCGCAGCGGCACATGATCCCCCGGCCGGCGGAACGGCATGCCGCATTCCGGACATCTCCCGACGCTGGCGCGCAGGTCGTAGCCGCAGTGGGCACACTTGCCCTCGTCCTGGTCCGTCGTGCTGTGCCTTCGCCACGCCCACCAGATCGCGGCGGCGCAGAAAAGGGTGAAGATGACACCAAAGATCGACATCTTTGCGCGTCACTCGAGCAGGCCGTCACCAAAGTAGCCGCGAGCCGAAGCTCGCGGTTGCGTGCACCGTCAACGCACCTTCCGCTCATTCACACCTTCCCCGCCGCCAGTTCGCTTTCGATCGTCGTCGGCGTCTGGGCGATCACCTTTTCCAGCACCATGTCCGTCGTGATTCCTTCGGCTTCTGCCTCGAAATTGAGGATCACGCGGTGACGCATCGCGGGGATGACGCAATCCCTGACATCCTGGAAACTGACGTGGAATCGGCCATCCAGCAGCGCCCGGACCTTGGCCCCCAGCGTGATCGCCTGCGCGGCGCGCGGAGAGGCCCCCACCCGCAGGAATTGATTCACCATCGGCACGGCATACGGCCCCTGTGGGTGCGTGGCCAGCGTCAGACGAATTGCATAGTCCTGCACGTGCGGCGCGATCACCACCCGCTTGACAAGCTGCTGATGGGCGATGATCCGCGGGCCATCCAGAACCGGCTCAATCTGGGGTTTGTAGCCGGTCGTGGTCAGGTCCAGGATTTTCTTCAGTTCCTCGCGGCTGGAGTACTTGACCAGCAGCTTGTAGAAGAAGCGGTCGAGCTGCGCCTCGGGCAGCGGATAGGTTCCTTCCTGTTCCAGCGGATTCTGGGTCGCCATCACGAAAAACGGCTGCTCGAGCTTGCGCACCTCCCCGCCGGCCGTCACCTGCCTCTCCTGCATCGCCTCCAGCAGCGCCGACTGGGTCTTGGGCGTGGCGCGGTTGATCTCGTCGGCCAGGATAATCTGGGCGAAGATCGGCCCGGGCATGAACGTGAACTGCCGCCTGCCGTCGTGTTCCATGATCACGTTGGTGCCGATCACGTCGGCGGGCATGAGGTCGGGCGTGAACTGGATGCGGCTGAACTTCAGATGCAATGCCTCGGCCAGCGCGCGGATCAGCGCCGTTTTGCCCAGTCCCGGCACGCCCTCCAGAAGCGCATGCCCGCCGACGAACAGACACGTCAGCACACCATCGACGATGTCTTCATGTCCGACGATCGCCTTGGCGATCTCCGCCTGTACGGCGCGATAATCTCGCCGGAATGACTCACAAAGCTGCTGAACCTGCGGATCAATTCCGGGAACATTCGCTGCTGCTGCCATGATGCCCTCGTGTTACCTACAACCAATGAACAAGCGTCCATGACCGGCCAGGCCCCGATGACCGATGCCCAAGCGAAGACTGCGGGTTGACTGCTGGTGTCGCGTCATGGGCGCTTTGCTAATCCTGACCCTGCTCCTTTTGCCTGATGGCCTGCTGTGCCCGACGTTTGGCTTCCAGCAGGCTGCCGGTGTGCGCGCCGGCGCTTTGCGGGGCCGCCTTGGGCTGGGGCTTTGTCGGCGGGGGCGGAACCGGCTTGTCCGTCGCGCCCCCGACCACCTGCGTGATGTCTCCTTCGACACCAGCCTCGGCCTGGAACCTGCGCCGCGGGTCCGGCGGCGGAACGTCCAGCTCCGCCGCGGGCGTGGACGGCTCGGTCTTGAACTTCTGCTCGGCCACTTCCTCGCGCACGCGCTTCAGCGCCTCCAGCGTGGGCTTGGCCTCCACCTTCCGCACGGTCGTGAACGAGCGCACATACTCGGCCGTCGCCAGCGCCAGTCGCTTCGTCGCCGCCCAGTCCCAGGCGATCCTGCGGATCGCGACATCCAGCAGGATCAACCCCAGCAGCACCGGGATAAGGATATCCCAGATCGGCAGCGGCGAAGCGGTCCTGAGCAGCCCCTGCCGCGTAAACAGATCCGCCGATTCCGCGTCGAACGGCTGGAGAATCCGCCCGCCGGTTCTGCTGGCTATCTCGTGCAGGACCGTTTCGTTGCTCTTCAGATCCCGCAGCTCCGGCGAGCTGTTCACCGCCATGCCCGAAAGCATCACGCCGCTCTGGTTCTGCCCGCCGCGGTAGTTCAGCACCGCCACGTAGTTGCCCGGCTGCGTCGCGTCGAATTCTCCCTCGTATGTGCCCGGCCCGGTCTGCACCAGCCGCACGTTGATCGGCTGCATGTCCGGTCCGACGACCGTGCCGGCAACGGAAAGGAAATTCAGGAACGCGCTGTCGCGGTTGAGCGCCTCGACGACGATCCGGCCCTTGTCGCCAACCTGCGTTGTCTTCACGTCGAAGTCGGCGCTCATCGGCGGACGCGACACCGACCGCACCACCTGCGCCCAGAACTTCTCATAGCCCCCCGACGCCACCCAGTTCGCAGCCCATTTGTTGTACGCGTCGCTGGTCCACGCCGCCGCCTTGCCCAGTCCCGTCTGCCAGTGTGCCAGCAGCGGGTCGGCGTTCTTGCCGGCCACCAGCGGCAGCTCGATCTGCGGGTTCTGCTTGCGACTGGTCAGCACCATCCCGTAGATGTCCGGCAACTCGCTCAGCCCCCTGATCATCTCGCTGGTCGATCCGGCATTGGTCTTGACCGGGATGCCCTTGCGATCCTCGAAAATCAGCGACCGCCGAACCACCGTCGCTTCCTTGATGAAGATCTGCGGGAGCTGATTCGGATTGCTGTTGACAGGCCCATAGGCGCGCCCTTTGAGCTCGCGGGCGATCTGCTGCATCGTCGGCGGCAGGCCGCGATCCGACGTGTCGTGCGGATAGACGCTGACCGTGCTGACCGACACCTTGGCCTTGAGGTACTGCTGTACGAGATTGGCATTGGGCTTCTGCGGGTCGCCGTCGGAGATGATGATCACGTGCTTCTGCTTGGCGTCGGAGCGGATCAGCCCGCCGACCCCGTTGATGCCGTTCAGCGCCACGTCCATCGAGTCATCGAAGCTGGGCATGTCGCCAAGCCGCATGTTTTTCACCGCCGCGATGACCTTCGATCCGTCGCCCTTTTCGGCCAGAGGAAAATCCCACTGACTGCCGCCGGCGCCCGCCGGTCCGCGGCCGCGGCCCCAGTCGTAGCTGATCACGCCGATCTCGTCGCGGGCGCTGAGGGTCTCGATGGCCTTGATGGCGCACTGCTCGCCCCAGTAGTTGCCGTCGGGCATCTCGCAGGAGTGCATGATCAGCACCAGCGCGCCCTTGGGCATCTGCCGCTGCGCGGGGATGTCCATGTTCACCGGCAGGACTTCTTCGAGCTTGCTTCCCTGCCACCCGCCGGCGCCGAACGAGTCTTCCCCGCCGATCATCACCAGCCCACCGCCCATGTCGTGCACGTAGGTGGCGAGCATCCTCTCCTGCTCATCGCCCAGCCCCCCGGCGCCGCGCGGCACGTTCGCCAGAATCACCGCGTCGTAGTTCTGAAGCTCGATCAGGCTCCGCGGAAACTGCTCCACGCCGGTGATCTCGGGATCGACGTTGATTCCCTGGCTGAGCAGCGCCTGACGCAGAAGCTGCCCGCGACCTTCGGGAACATTGTCGATGTACAGCACCTTGCCCTTGCCTCGCACGAACGTGAACGCTTCGGCCGCGTTGTTCTGCACGATCGTGTCACCCGCCAGACCCGCGGATTGCGATCCGTGGGCTCTTTCCGAGCCGGCGATCTCCGCGCTGACATTGGGCGCCTCGAACGTGGCGCGAAAGCGGTGGATCACATTGCTGCCCAGCAGCGGGGGTACCGCGATCCGCTCGACGTGTCGCTCCGTCGCGATCGTCACCGTCCGCGTCGCCTGCACGCCCGGCGTGGTCGCATCCAGATCCATCGGCTGGTTGTTGTGCAGGACGGTGAGCTTGCCGGTCACCGGCGGGTTGGTCGAACGCAGGATGACATCGATCGAGAACGGCTCGTTCTCGCGCTTCCAGGTCGGGGCGATGAAACGCTCGACCATCACCTCGTTTTTCACATCGTACTTCAGCGGCATCACGTCGATGGGCACGTGCTGCGCCGCCGCGGCGGCCAGTGCCGCCTCCAGGTCGCCGCCCGTGCTGTTGCCGTCCCAGATCAGCAGCAGCCGGTGCATCGCATCGCGCCCCAGCGTCGCCAGCGCCAACTGAATCGCCGACGCCACATCGGTGCCGCGTCCGGCCTCGCGGATCGGGCGGCTGTCCAGCGCCAGCGTGGTGTTCGGCATGGCGTCGATCAGCGCCGAGGAGTGGAAGCTGATCACGCCCATGCGATCGTCGGCGGGCTTGCGTTTGGGGTCGGCTACGGCACGGAGGTAGTCCTCGATCGAGGATTGCAGCGTCTTGCCGGGGAAGTCGCTGACGTTGCCGACGGACTCGCTGATGTCGCGCAGCGCGATGACTTCGACGATCTTGTTTTCGCGTTGCCAGCGCGCACCGCCCACCACCAGCACCAGCATCAGCAGCACCAGCAGCCGCGCCCCCAGCGCCACCCACCGCCGCACCGGACCCAGCCCCGCCAGCGACCGGATCCCCAGCCACACAATCGGCGCCGCCAGCGCCACGAACAGCAGGACCGCCTGCCACCAGCTCAGGTATTCCAGCCGCAATGGCCAGGCCAGGGCGAGGTTGGATGCCGCTGTTGCAGCCATAGCCACCAGATTTAACCACAGATCAGAACCGATGGACACAGATGTTCTGGCCCAGCTCCTGTGTCACGACCGTCTCGGTCGCGCCGCGGCCGACTTCCGGGCCATCCGACCTCACGTTGCCCGTTCGTGTCACGAGTGTCTCGGTCGTGCCATGGCAGGCCAGACGCACGCGGCACGCGCGTCACGGGCGACCAATCTGTGTTCATCCGCGTTCATCTGTGGTTTCAAAACTCGAACACCTGAAGCCGATTATTGCCGGCATCCACCGCCACCACCCGACCGTGCCGGTCCACCGCCACGCCCCAGGGGTAGGCCAGCTCTCCTGGCTCCCGCCCGGCCATGCCCCACATCGCAACACCCCTGCCAGTGTGCCTGTCGATCAACTGCACGCGGTTGTTGCCGAATTCGCACACCACCAGCCGGCCATTGTTGTCGAGGTCCAGCCCGTAGGGAAATCGAAATTCCCCCGCCCCGGAGCCAACCTTTCCCATCGTCCTCACGAACGTGCCGTCGGTCTTGAACACGCTGAGCCGATGGTTGCACGAATCGGTGATGTAGAGCAGATCATCCCTGATGACCATCGACTGCGGACGAGAGAGCTGCCCGGGACCGTCGCCGAAGGAGCCGAACGCGTACAGGCAGTTTCCCGCTTCGTCGAAGACCTGCACGCGGTCGTTGTCGCCATATTCGCTGACGAAGATCCGGCCTTTGGAGTCGAACGCCACGTCAGTGGGATAGATGAACTGTCCCGGTCCAGTGCCTTGCTGACCCCACTGACGCACAAGCCGCCCATCCGGAGAATAAACCAGCACACGGTGATAGTGCGTGTCCGGCACGTACAGGTTGCCATCCGGACCAACCGAAAGCCCCACCGGTTTTCCCTGCGCCCACTGCGGCGTGCGCCACTCGCCGATGCACTTGCCCCGGCGATCCAGATGCTGAATCCTGGCCTGTCGATCCACGATGAAGAACGTGTCGTCGAGCGGCGAGTAGGCGATCGCCCGCGGATAGATCACCTGAGCCGGCCCGACCCCCGTGCTGCACCAGATCGCCTGCGGCCTGGCGCGATCGCCGCAGCCGCTGATCAGCATCATGGCCGCCAGCGTGGTCGGGATCATGCGGCTCCAGCGATTTCCGATCCATCCCAGCGCGACCGCAATCGCGCCGAGCGCGATCACGATACCCGCCATCGCCAGGCTCGCTTCGATCATCGGATCGTACCGCAGCATGTGAACCCAGGTCATCAGCATGGGCACGAGCATCTGAGGCCGTTGTGGTGAGATCAGCACCGTCGCGGGAACCTCGCTGAGGGACAGGATCAGCACGAACATGGTGGCGGCCCCCAGGGTTGGCCAGGCGAGCGGCCAGATCACGTGCCGGGCGGTCTGCGCCGCGGTGGCGCCGTCCACCGCCGCCAGATCCCGCAGCCCGCGCCACGGGCGGCCCCACGTCATCGCCGCCGCCCACAGAACGATCCACCCGAAGCGACCGACGTAGGCCATCACCATGATCGCCACGCCGTCGTACACCCACCCCAGCCACGGGCGATTGTACAGCCGAATCAGCGCGATCGCGAGAATCTGCCCGCCGATCAGAAACGAGAGGATCGCGACGACCAGCAGCCCGCGCGTCGGGCGAAAGACCGACCCGAACCCCACCGCCGCCGCCACCGTCCCCGTGATTCCCGCCACCACGAGCGTGCCGAGGATCTGCGGCGAGAACTCGCCCCACCAGCGCATCACGTCAAACGGACGCTTCAGCGACATGCCCAGCGCCACCAGCGGCACAGCGAGCGTGACGGCCACGATCAGCCAGCTCAGCAGTGTCGCCGCAACCGGCGCCTCCAGCGCGCGCGGAAAGTCGGGCGTGTCCACCTGGTCCGCCGCCGACAGCACCCGCGCCCCCAGCATCGCCAGGATCGCCAGAATCGCGATGACCACGAGCATGGGCATGGCGGTTGCGACCGCGGCGGCGGCTCGCGCCTGCTGTGAGGCGCTGCCTTCGGCTGGCGGTTGCGCACCCATGATTTGCGTGATCGGGTTATCCGGTGATGAAAACGCGCCCGTCTCGAAGACCATCCGCACTTCCGTCGCGACAACGCTGATCCCCGTCGGCTCGTACACCGCGAACTCCTGCATTGCCAGCAGCGACACGATGCACCCCGACGCGACCATCGGCCCCAGCACCTGTCGAAACATCACGCGCTTCAGCACCCCGTCGAGCAGCGCCTGCTGCTGAACCTGCGCATCCGAGCGCCGCAGCGCCAGCCCCACGAGCATCGCCGGCACCGGCCAAAGCCATGTCGCCAGCGACCACACGCACCGCGCCACATCCGGCCAACTCGCCGGCAGAAAGTCCAATCCGAGGACTCGAACCAACTGCTTCCACCCGTACGCGATCACCAGCGAAGGCATGAGCAGGGAGATGGGAAGGACCAGTCCCACTGCCGCCGCCGGCCAGCCTCGCCCCCGCCCCAGCACCCAAGCCGCCGGCAGCCCCAGCAGCACCGCGACCACGCCGACGGCACCGTTGTAGAGGATCGTCCGCCCCAGCAACGCCACGCGGAAACCATCCAGACCCATGCCCGTGATCACGTGTCGGTTCAGCGCGATCTGCAAGACGACCCACGCGACCGGCAGCAGACAGCACAGCGCGATGATCACCAGCGATGAAGCCAGAAGGATGAAGGAAGAATCAGCGGCGGCGGGAGAAGGGCAGACGGCGGAGCACAACCTTCGCAGCTTCTGTCTTCGGCTCTGTGCCCTCATGGCGCCGGCGCAGCCGCGCCTGCGGCTTCCTTCTCCATCGAATTGAAATACTCGCGCACGGCGCGTTGCGCCTGGCGGCTGATCCGCTCCTGCTCCACTTCGTCGGTCTGCTCCTTCAGTGCCGACTCGGCCACCTGCTTGAGAGTCTCGATGGAAGCGCCCTTGAACGGCTTGTTGTCCTTGATGAAGCTGCTGGCCAGGAGCTTGCCTTTCTCGTCATCCTGCGACGGGGAGATTTCCGGTTTGACGCCGAACGGAGCGGCAGATTTGTACGTCCGATCCCCGGCGCCGATGCCTCCGGGATTCGGTCCGGCGAAGCCGGGCTGCAACTGCCCCTGCTGCTGATTGTTGCCAGCCAGGTTGGCGTTGGCATTCCACTGTCCACCGCCATCGCCCTGCCCGCCGGGATTGTTCCCGTTCATCGCATTCTGGGCATCGGCCTGAGCGGCCTGGCAGGCGGCCTGCGCCGCGGCGATCTGCTGCGCGTCCTGTGCCGCCGCCTGCATCTGCTGAAGCTGCTGCTGCATCTGGGCCATGGCCTGCGCCATCTGCTGGTTCTGCTGTCCCTGCTGCTGCGGTTGATTCTGCTGTCCCTGTTGCCCCTGCTGCGCCTGTTGCGCCTGCTGCATGGCCTGCGCCAGTTGTTGCGCCGCCTGCGCCATCTGCGCCGCCTGCTGCTGCGCGTTCATCTGCGCCTGCATCTGTTGCATCATCTGCTGGATCGCCTGCTGCTGCTGGGGATTGGGACCCTGCCCGTTGTTCATCTGCTGCATCATCTGCTGGGCCATCTGCTGAAGCTGCTGCATGGCCTGCTGATCGCCCTGAGCCGCCTGCTGCATGAGCTGCTGCGCCTGCTGGGCCTGCTGCTGGTTCATCCCAAGCTGTTGAAGCTGCTGCTGAAGCTTCTGCTGCTGCGCCGGGTTGTTGGCCATCTGGTTGAGCTGCTGCGCCAACTGCTGCATCTGCTCGGCCGCCTGCTTCTGCTGCTGCTTGTCCATCTTCTCGAAGTTCTCGATGGCCTTGCTCAGCTCGTCGATGGCGGCGGTGAACTCGCCTTTGGCGATGGCGCGGTGGGCGTCGGCGATCGGCCCCTGGCCCTCGATCGGAACCTGCATCGACTTAAGCAGCTTCATCTCATTCTGGGCTTGCGCGTATTTGGCGCTGCTTTTCACCTGCTGCTTCAGCGCTTCATTGACGTCCTGAAGCGCCTTGACCGCCGTGCGCGTTGCCTTGGCAGGGTCCGTGATCGGCTGCGCCAGCATCGCCTGGATCTCAGCCCTGGCCAGGCGAATCGTCTGCTCGTTCTGCGCGATCCTGGGCATGGCATCGACAGTGGCCAGCGCCTTCTCCAGGGTCTTGCGTGCGGCCTCGACTTTCTGCTGCTGAGCGACCTGCTGGCGCAGCTTTTCCTCGCGGCCGAAAAGCCGCATCGGATCGATCAGGAAATACGCCATCACCGCCGCCAGCGCCACCACGATCGTGGCATACGCCGGGCGCGGGAAGCTCATCGGGAAATGCTGCCGGAGATTGATCACGACTTGCTGGGCGGTGTGCTCGGCGTCCAGAACAGCGGCGCGGGCGAAAGGATCGTGTTCAGCGTGGCGAACGTACAGCGCCGTGCTGATTTTTTCCTTCAGCCCCAGCTTCTGGTCGATCGCCACCGCCGCCTCGCGCGCCCCCGGTCGCCTGTACAGCGCATACGCGACCGCCGACACCATCGTCAGCGCCCCGCCCATCCAGAGCCACAGTTGTGGCCTGGGTGGATGCACCAGGAAAACCCGGTCCACCAGCACCCCCAGCAACGCCGCCGACGACCACACCAGGCTCCCCCACGCCAGCGCCTGGACAAACCGCGCCAACGCCAGCTTGTTGCGGACCGCCGATACGTGATCATCCAGGCGGGACATCGTGGCCTCCGTTGTTGGCCCTGGAGAGATTGCCTTGCCGGCAATTCTATGCCCGCCATCCCATCGTCCACAAGCACAAACTCCGCCGTCTGGGCCACAGGCCCTTTGCAGCGAGCGGCCCTGGCGGCTAAAATCCACGCCGGGAGAGCAGGTCCGTGCCCTCGAACACCGCCCCGACACTGATCGACATCGCGCGCCAAACCAACACGAGTGTCAGCACGGTCAGTCGCGTGCTCTCCGGCGGATCCGTCGCCCAACGCATCAGCGCCGAAACCCGCGCGCGGGTGCTCAAAGTCGCCAGGCAACTGGGCTATCGCCCCAATCTGCTGGCCCGGGGTCTGCGCACACGCAAGACCCACACCGTCGCGCTGCTGGTCAGCGACATCTCCAACCCGTTTTTCAGCCGCATCGCCAGCCTCGTCGAGCAGGCGCTGCATCGCCAGGGGTATTCGCTGGTGCTGTGCAACAGTGGCGAAGATCCGCAGCTTGAGGACGAATACCTCAGCCTGCTGCCGCGCAAGGGAATCGACGGGTTGATCCTCGTGCCGCTGGTGCGCGCCAAGCGGGCGCTGACCGACATGTTGCCCAGGAACCTGCCGCTGGTGATCCTGGACCGCCCGATTCCCGGCATCGCCGCCTGCGTCTCCAGCGACCAGGACCAGTCGGCCAACGCGCTGTGCGATACCCTGCAGCGCGATGGAGTCAGCAAGGTCGCACTGATCTGTGGCCCGCACACGATCTACACCCACCGCCGACGCGCCGAAATCATCTCGCAGCGATTCCAGATCATCGCCCGGCACGAAGGCCCCGCCCAGCCCGACACCGGCCGACAGGCCTTCATCCGCTTCATCGGCCAGCAACCCGATGCCGTCGTCTGCACCAACAACTTTTTGGCGATGGGTTTCATCGACTCCATCGAGCAGATCGATAATCCGCCGGTCATCGGGGTTTTCGACGAGATCCCGCTGATGCACCTGCTGCCGCTGCCGATCGTGTGCAGCATGCAGGACATCCCGCTGCTGGCCGATGGTTGTGTGCGACAGCTCTTGCCGCAGCTTCAGGGCAGCGGCAGGAAGATCGAGCCGATCCTGCTGCCGGCGCGGGTGGTGACCAACAGGGCCTTTCAGGCGCGCCACGCCGGCGCCGCGTGAGGCGCGCTGCGGGCCGGATCATCTGGACCACTGGAACGTCACGTTCGATGCTTACCGGTCCTTGTCCCTGACGTGCGTGAAGTTCAGGATCCGATCCCCGACAACCACGTCGTAATCCCCATAAAACCCGACAAACCGTACCTTCCCATCCTCGCCCACGGTCGTTTCCATGTCCGTATTCCATCGCTTCATGAGCTGCTGGTAGCGCTGGCCGACGGGTGTCAGGGTCCAGTCCTTGTCCACCAGCGCGGCGCTGGGCGCCTGGTCCCACATCGAACCGCCCCAGAAGCCGAACATCACAAACGTCTGTTCCTGCGGCGTGCCGAAGATGATCCGCATGGTGTCCTCCAGCACGTCGGCCGACACATCCGGCGGCGTGTCGGGCTTGATGCCGAATTCGGTCAATGAGATCGGCAGCCCCACGACCGAAAGGTTCTGAAGCACGCGCGTCAGATGAGCGGCGCTGTGCGGGCTGCCGCGATCGGCATCGGGACGCTTGTCCACGTAGTACTGAATTCCCACCCCGCTCACCGGCCCGCCAAGCGCCAGAATCCGCTCGTACAGCTCGCGATACCAGTTGGCATACGGATCCGGATCGGCCTGCTGTTGGCCCGAGACTTTCCGCGGCAGGCTCGACCATTGAAACACGTTGTACTCATTGAGGTAGAGCCTGGTATTCGCCCCGGCCTGCTTCACAGCGTCGTCGGTCCACCTGAAGACTTCGGCGATGCCTTGCGGCCCCAGCGCCTTCCACCAGTCCGGCTCGTGGTACGGTTCGTTGAGCACGTCCAGCTCGACGTACCGCCGCGCGCGATCGCGAACGTAGTACTCGATCCGCTCGCGGATCTCCTGCATGAGCTCTTGCCTGGCCGCCTCCGCCGCCTGCGGATCGCTCGTGTCGAGCGCCCTGGCCAACAGCTCGTTGACCCACTTGGGCTGCTGGACTTTAAAGTCCCACAGCAGCGCGTGCATTCGCGAGCGCATGCCATTCCGCTCGGCGAAGCTCAGGCACTGGTCAACGAACTGCATCGTGACCACATCCCGCTCTTTCTCGTTGTACTGCCACTTGCCGCCATTGGATGGCACCAGCATGTTGAAATGCGACCGCACGAACTGCTGGAACTTCTCCGCATCGCTGCCCGGCGGCGGATCGGGCCTCAGAAACTCGTTGCTCGTGAATCCGTGGATCACTCCGCCGAAATTGAACGCGTGGCGGCGGAGCCGCACGCGCACGTTCGTGCCCGGGGGCACGCCTTCAATCGCGACTTCGGCACGCCCGCGTCGAAAATGCTCGATGTACGAATCGGCCGCGGCCAGCGCCGTTGCATCCGAAGCGTCATTCAGCACGGCCGCACCTTCCACGTGCAGGCGGTGGATGCTCAGCGATCGATCCGCGGCGGGCGGAGGCAGCTCGATGCGCAGGAAGTAGGTTCCCGGAGGCAGATTCAGCGAAGTCAGGTAATCGTTTTCCCGGTCCGTCACAAAAAAACGACTGCGGAAGTCCGCCACCGCCAGCCCGAGGCTGGTTCCCGGTTTCCCGGAGGCCCGAACCGTCAAGCGCACCTGCCCGGCCTGTTCCAGCCGCAGGTACGTGCCGATGTAGCCGCCGCCCTCCAGCGTCCATCCGTTTCCGCTGGCCTGTCCGGTCGATTTGAACACCATCGCCGCCGCATCAATGTCAGTCGTCGGCGCCGGCGCCGCGATCAGCCCACAGGCGGTGAACAACAGGATCAAGACGATGTGCATCATGTTGGCTCCTGCAAGTTGATGGAATCAGCGCGTTGTCGGTCCCGGCGGCGGGGCGGCGGGGTTGGCCTGGTATGTGGTCAACCACGCCTCGAACTCCTTGACCGCCTCGGCGCGACCCGTCGCCCGGGCAAGGTCCAGGGCGCGCTGACCGGCGGCGACGGCGTCGGCGCTGCGCCCCAGCTTCGCATACGCCTGCGACAACCTCACCCGCGCCTCCAGCAGGTCCGGCCGCAGCTCCAACGCCTGCTGGTAATGCGGGATCGCCTCCGAAGCCCGACCGGACTCCAGAAGCGCATTGCCCAGTCCCAGGCTTGTTTGTCCGGCCAGTGGCGACTTGCGGTCCAGCTCCAGTGCCGCGCGATAGTGCTGAATCGCCTCCTCGAGCTGCCCGGCGCCACGCAAAGCATTGGCCAACTGTGCAAGCGCCATGGGATCGCGCCCGCGGCGAAGGTTCACCGCCTCCCGCAGCACCTGGGCCGCCTCGGCGTGTTGACCCATCCGGTTCAGCGTTTCGCCCAGCGCCAGGTGGGTCTGCGGATCGCCGGGCGCCTGCTTCATCGCCGCTCGGAACTTCTCGATGGCTTCGTGAGGCTGTCCCATCCGCAGCAAAGCCTTGCCCCACCCCACGTACGCCAGATAAAAGCCCGGCTGAATCTCCAGCGCCCGCTGGAAGTGGGGAATTGCCTCCTGAGGTCGGCCGACATCGGTCAGCGCCCGCCCCAGGAAGTTGTGGGCCTGAACATATTGCGGATAGCTGTCGATCGCTTTCTGGAATTGCGTGATCGCTTCATTGAAACGGCCTTTTCGAGCCAGCGCCATGCCGTAGTTGTAGTGCGCCTTGTGATACCCGGGCTTCAGCCGCAGCGACTGCTGGAAGAATGGAATCGCCCGATCCACCTCGCCTGCCTCCACCAGCTCGCCGCCGAAGATGTTGTTGGCCGCCCAGGACGTCGGATTCTGCGCGACGGTGACGGCGTAGAGCTTGAGGGGATGCTGGTAGTTGGCGGCGGTCTTCCAGGCGATCCAGGACAGCACGCCGATCACGCCCGCCGCCGTGAGCAGCGCGAACGATGCGGCGGTGTCCTCGGCGCGGTCGTACCACGCGCCCCACGCCCCCGCCAAAAGCCCGATCACCCCAATGATGGCGATGTGCTGGTAGTGGTCGGCCACCAGCGACCAGCGCATGTACGTCACGTCGGTGAAGCCCATCACCGGGATAAGCGAAACACAGAAAAACCCCCAGGCGAACAGCACCGCACGGACCCAGGGGCTGCGGCGATACATCCACAGCACGGTCGTCACGCTCACCGCCGCGATCAGCGGCAGCCACCAGACCAGGCTGTCGGTGCGGATGTTCCACAGGGGATAGATGAACGAAAGGTTGATCGGCAGCAGAGCCTTGTACAGGTAGAACCAGATCACCGCGCCGGCGCCCAGCAGGCGCTGAAGGAAGCTCGCCTCGCGGATCACTTCATCAGCGCCATAGTTCTGAAACCAGATGTTGACCATCGCCAGGATGGTGGCGACGGCGAAGAACGGCGCGGTGCGCGCCAGATCCCACCAGGACAATTGCCCCTGGCGCCGCCACCACGTGATCCCCAGCAGCAGCAGCGGCAGCGGCGCGATCGATCCCTTGGCCAGCATCCCCAGCGTGAACACCACCAGGCTCGCCACCCACCATCCCCACGCGCGCCCGCCGCGATACAGCGGGCTTTGTTGTGGCGGCGGGGAGGATTCCTCGGCCTTGAGGTACCACCAGATCGACAACAGCAAAAACAGCATGGCCAGCACGTTCTTGCGCTGCGCGATCCACGCGACGGACTCGACATTGACCGGATGCACCGCGAAGATCGCCGCACCCGCAAACGCCCCGGGGATTTTCAGCCTGTTCAGCAGCCTCCAGATCAGCAGCGATTCAATGATGTGCAGTACAAGGTTGGTGACGTGATACCCCGTCGGATTCATGCCCCACAGCCGCCACTCGATCCACAGCGTGCTGTAGGTCATCGGCCAGTAGTCGAGCTGTTCGGTAGAGGTCCAGAACTTGATCAGTCCGTCGGGGTCGCGGATGAGCGTGTTGTTGGTCAGCAGCAGGTCGTCGTCGAGGATGAACGCCCCGCCAAGCGCTGGCCAGTAGATGAACAGGCACAGCGCGGCGATGATCGCGACGCCAATCAGCACGTCGCGCCAGCCGGGGCGTCGGTCCTGCTGAGCCTGGGGGAGATCCGCGTCGCTGGAAATGATCACGGCGCGCGGTGCGGGCTGCGCGACTTTCGCGGAAGCGTCCGACATCGAGCACTGATGATAGTGCCCGAACAAGCCGGGACAAGCGGCAAGTGATACCACAGCCGGCAGTGGGATCTGCACGCCCCGGACATTTGCAGATCAGCGTCCGCCGACGGTCAGCGGCACCGGTTGCGGCGACGGAACGTACGTCGGCTCGATCGCCAGTTGAAGTGGTCTTCGCCGACCTCTGGGCGGCAGGCCTTCCTCGTCGATGATCCGCTGGATGGCCATGATCCCCTCAAGCAGCGTTTCGGGTCTGGGCGGGCAGCCGGGGACATACACGTCCACAGGCATGAACTGGTCGATGCCCTGAATCGTCGCGTAGGCGTCGAACACCCCGCCGGTGCTGGCGCAGGCGCCCATGCTGATCACCCACTTGGGCTCGGTCATCTGCTGGTAGATGTGCTGGAGGACCGGCATCATTTTGATGCACACACGCCCGGCCACGATCATCAGGTCGCTCTGCCGCGGGCTGAATCGCATCGCCTCGGCCCCGAACCGCGCCAAGTCGTAGCGCGAGCTTGCGGTGGCCATCAGCTCGATCCCGCAGCACGCAGTCGCAAACGGCAGCGGCCAAAGCGAACTGCGCCTGGCCCAGTTCACGACCTTCTTAAGCTGCGTGGTCAGGACGTTGTCGGGAAGCGTTTGGGTGTCCATGTCGGTCTTTCGGTTCCAGCGCGATGGAATCATAGTGTCTGGGGCGATCCGATTCCATGACAGCGCGGATAAGCCCCCCGGGAGGTGCCATTGTCAACGCTCAGCCCCTCACGCCGGCCTGCTGATCACCGCAAACCACATCACCCGCAGCGCCTGGGCGGCGGTGATCGTGACGATGCCGTCGTCGCGCCCGTCGTTGCCGGCGCCGTCGATGCCCCAGGGATTGCGCAGCGTGAGGCTTACAACCCGGCCGGATGAATCCACATTCACCCGCTCGACAATGTATCCGTGCCCGCCGACCACGGGCACGTCCGCCGGCGGATTCTGGATCGTGCCGAAGGTCACGGCGCTGCCGGCCAGCAGTTCAGCCTGAAGCTGCTGAAGCAGGCTCGTGCCGCTGATGGCACTGTCGATCTCACTGAAACCTCGCCCCAGGGCGCGGTACACCTCGCCCATGTGCCCGGCCTCGATCGAGGCGTACTTGCCGTCGCCGCTGCGCCAAAACGCCCAGGCCTTTTCATAGATCGCCACCCACAGCGCGCTTTGGATGCCAAGCTGCGCATAGGCCAGGTAGCCGTCGGATCGCACCGGCAGATCGCCATCGACCCTCACGTAGACTTTTGCCGTTCCGCTGACGAACTGAACCGCGTACGTGCCGTCGCCCAGGTCGGCCAGGCTTTGGCGGATGCTCTGCGGGGCGGACTTGGCCACCGAACCCAGTGCCGCCAGCAGGTAGCAATCGCCAAGCTCGCCCTGCTGCACATCCTCAACCCGCGGGCCGTAGCGGGAGAAAAGCGGCAGATGGCTGAAATTGCGGTAGCCGCTTGCCGCGGACGTGATCGCCGGATCAACAAATCGCTGCGACGCCAGCTCCGTCGAGCTGAGGCTGAGTGCGGTCGTCGTGCCCGACGTGCGGCTGCCGTAGAAGGCGGCGATGCGATGCACCGATCCGGCCAGAAGCTCGTCTTCGCCCGGATCGGTGATCTGTTCGGTGGAGCTGGAATCGACCCAGAAGCTGTCCAGTCCGCCGCCACCGGTGGCGCGGTCGTAGCGGCTGTCGCCGACGGCAACCAGCAGGTCGTTGCCCGCGGCGCCGCTGAGCCAGTCGCTTCCCGTTCCGCCGTAAAGGCGATCACCCCCGCTGCCGCCGACCAGCGTATCGTCCCCGGCATTGCCGTACAGCACAACCGGCGTCCAGATTGCCGAGCCGACGGCGATGCGGTCGTTGCCGTCCAGGCCGCTGATCCGCACCGTCGCCACAGCGCCGCTCCACAGCCTGCTGAATCCCGTGGAGTTGCTGATCAGCAGCCCATCGGTGGTCCGATGCAGCCAGATGACATCGTTGCCGGCCGTGCCGGTGATGCGCAGCTCGTTGCCCAGCGCCGTGGTTACCGACGCCACCGCCAGCGGGGTTACCGCCAGCAGCCGCCGAGGCTCCAGCGGCTCCAGACCATCTTCGGCGTGCGGCTGGACCGCGACGAACCTGCCGGCGGATTGGCTGGACATAACACAACTCCCGGCCTGGCCGCGAATGCTCGCCAGCCGCCAGCAGATGAAATCCAATACATCCGCATCGTCGCCAAGCCATCCTCAGGCCCGATAATCCCCGGCCGCACAACCGCTCCCTGCGGGGCGTCACGCGGCGTCCCGCCCGCGCCACAGCCAGGATCCGGCTGTCTGCGCCTGCTCCGCACCTGCTCGACATCCGCCGGCTGGTCCGTATAATTTTGTGCACAGCATCGCCCAGGTGGCGGAATTGGCAGACGCACTACTTTGAGGTGGTAGCGCCGCAAGGCGTGGAGGTTCGAGTCCTCTCCTGGGCATTCCCGGCCGCAGGCCAGTTGGCTTGCGGCCATTTTGTTATCCCCGAATCCGCTGCTGGTGCCGGGCGAACCAGTCCTGTCCGAAGGCGATCCTGCCCCACAGCAACAATGCCGCGACGCCCACGGGTGTGAATCGCTCGCCGCTGCCCAGGGCGGCGTCGAAGGCCTGCGCGCTGCGGGCAACGCTCCACAACCCCCGATGCTCCTGTGGATCAAGTTGAGCTTCCAGCGTCCGACGATCCAACCCGGTCTGTGCGGCGAAGATCATCTCTGGCTGGAGAAGCGAGCGGTCCTCGGCGATGCCGGTGCATACCAGATCGCGGATGTCCGACTCGCGCAGCGAAAGCTCCTCGCGCAGCTCGCGACGAATCTCGGCAAAGACGTCAATCTCATCGGCCGGCTCCAGGGCGCCGGAGAACGGATGCACCCGCCCGGGATAGTACGCCACCGCATCGTTTCGCCGGCCCAGAAGCGCGTAACCATCGCCGCTGAGCAGCAGGCAGCTCAGCCCGATCGCGTTGGCCAGCGCCGACTGCCCGTACCGCTCGGCCAGGTGGCTGTTGCTCAGATTCGTCCCCAAAAACGGCTTGTAGCTGGTCTTGGAAACGGCGATGCGCATCTGCCCGGGGAAGGGATCCAGCGACTCCATCCGACACATCGGGCCGTCAAACAGATGAACCCCCGGACGGCTCATGGCGTTGCGCCAGGCCTGCTCGATCGCCCATTCCACCTCAGGAATCGTCGCACGCGAGCTTTGGGTCCAGGTGAAATGGATTTCACCCGGCCGCCAAATGCCGATCGCAGGGAAGTTGAGCACGTATCGGGCCTTTCAGGGAAGCGAACTTCTGCTCGGCGGTTCAAATTTCTGCTGGCATCATATCCGATCCGGCTCTTCGCGTGCGACGATACAACTGCCCGGCAGCGTAAGCACGAAGCTGCTGCCTTTGCCCGGCTCGCTCTGCACGCGGATGGTTCCGCCCATGGCTTCGACCAGGCGTTTGCAGATCGCCAGACCCAGCCCCGCCCCGCCACGACCGCGTGGCCCGCTCTGGTCGCTCTGCCGCAACTGGAAAAACTCGTCGAAGATCTGCTGGTGAAACTCCGGCGGGATGCCCGGGCCGGTGTCGGTCACGCGGATGTGAACCGCGCCCGGCGGCTGGTCGGGGGCCGACTCCACGCCCGCGGCAACCTCGATCCGGCCATGCGGCGTGAACTTTAACGCATTGCTCAGCAGGTTGCCCAGCACGCGTGACAGCTTTACACGATCCGTCTGCACAACCAGCGGGCTGTTCGGAAGAGTGCATATGAAGTCCAGTCCCTTTTCCGCGGCCATCTCCTGATAGCCACGGCAGTCGGCACGGATCATCTCGTACAGCTCAAACTCGCTCTCTTCCAGGGCGATTCGACCGGCGTCGAATCGCGCCAGATCCAGCACGTCGCTGACCAGCTCAACCAGTGAGGTGGCGTTTTTGCGGATATCCGCGGCGATGCCGGGGACTTCCCGGGCCAGCGTCGGCTCCGAGGCGGCGCGGTACAGCAGATCGGCCAGCAGGTTGATCGCATGTACGGGATTGCGGATGTCGTGCGATACCTGGGCCAGGAAGCGCGTCTTTCGGACCGAGCTTTCCTCCGCCTCGCGGCGACGGGCGTCCAGTTCCGCCTGAAGCCGCTTCAGCGCCGTCACGTCCGTGAAGGCCACCACCGCGCCTTCGATCTGGTGCTGCGGGGTGCGGATGGGCGCCGCACTGGCCAGCATCGTCAGCCGACGACCTCCGCCCAGCAATACGTCGATCTCCTCCCCGATGACTTCCTGTCCTTCCAGCGCGCGAAGAAGCGGCGCCTGCTCCGGCGGCATCGGCACCCCGCCCCGAAACAGCCGAAAGTGCGTCATCTGCCGGCGCTGCCCGATGCTGCTCTCGGCGGGCAAACCCAGCATCTGCATGGCGGCGGCGTTGTTGGTGATCCGCCCGCTGGGAACGTGCGCCACCGAGACCCCGATGGGCATCGTGCGCACGATCGTCTCGAACCGCCGACGCTCCTGCTCGACGCGATCGTACAGTTCGGCGGCCTGAAGGCTGATCGACGTCTGCGCTGCCAGCGATTCGATCATTCCAATCTGCTCATCACTCCAGGTTCGCCGGTCGCGCGAGAAGACCTCCAGCGTCCCGACCGCGCGACCGTTGACGCGCAGCGGCGCCGCCAGCACCGAACGGAATGGCTCGCCTTCCTTGGGCTGAGGCATTTCGATGTCCGGCCGAAGGCTCACGTCCTCCAGATAACCGGTCTGATTCCGCTCCAGGACCAGCCGGGCGAAGGAACGCTCATATGGAATCAGCTCGCTGCGCGGCCCGCGAGGACCGAACCCGTAGTGGCAGACCAGCCGAAGATGCTCCGCCTCTTTCAGCTTCACCCCCACTGCCAGTCCCGGGCCGTTGATCATCTCCGCCAGCGCCTGGCAGATACGATCCAGCGTTTCGGTGCGGGACATCTCGGCGGTCAGGGATCGCGACAATCGCAGCAGCGCCTCCAGCGTCCGCTGTCGCCGCGACAGCTCGTCGTTGGCCAGACGCAGCTCCTCGCTCTGTCGCTCGAACTCCTCGGTTTGGCTGCGAAGCTCCTCGTTTTGAGCGGCGATTTCGTGCTCATGGGCCTTCAGCTCAGCGGTGGCCCGATCCATCGCACGCCACGTGCTCAACAGCTTGTGAAACACGATGCTGCCGACCAGCAACGCCGTCAGCGACATTCCCCTGTGCAGCCAGGCACGCTGATCGCCTGCCTCGATCACTCCAGCGACCACAGTGGCGATCAAACTCAATCCGACCAGTGTCCACAGAAAACGTCGGCTGCGAACCCACCAGCAGACCACCAGCAGGCTGGGATAGATGATGGAGGCATTGAACCCGATGCCCAGCAGCGCATCCAGCGTGCCCAGCGTCACAACTGCCGCCACCGCTCCGCACAGCAACAGCAACGTCTGAAGTGAAAAGTCCCCGACCGGGGGCAATGCCGATGTGGATCGATCGAATCTGCCCGACGATAAACCGGGCGCATTCAGCGCCGCGGGCGCCGCGGGTGTGATCGGCGATCGTCGTTGCTGCAACTCGCTCATGCGCTTTTCCCGTCATCCCTGATTTCGGCGGAATACGCACGGCGCCAGCGGCGTGAACGACACCTGCGGACTCAGCCCGTCGGCGCCGGGACGTTCAGCCCGGCCAACCACCAGTGCCCCGCCCGGCGACAATGCGGCGTGCAACTGCTGCCACAACTGCGCCGCCGATTCGGCCTGGAGGTATATCGCTACGTTGCGGCAAAGAATCATATCCCAGACGCCCGGCTCCACGATCTGCAGGGCATCGGCCGTGCGCCAGCGGGTACGATCGCGCAGGCGCGGGCTTATGCGCCAAAGACCGCCTTGCAGACGGTCCATATAGCGCTGCCGCAGCCGCGGCGGCACGCCCGCGATGTCCCGATCGCAGTACTCGCCCGCGGCGGCATGGCGTGTGGCCTGGGCGCGGCAATCGGTGCCCAGCAGTTGCGACCGCTCCAGCAGGCGCATCTCCGCCAGCAGCATCGCCAGTGAATACAGCTCCTGGCCTTCGGCGCAGCCGACGCTCCAGATGCGCAGCGGGCGATCGGCGCGCCGCTGCCCCATGCAGGGCAGCACCTGCCGCCACAGATCCTGGAACACCGACGGATCGCGGAAAAAGCCGCTCACGCCGATCAGCAATGCGCCCAGGGCGACCTGCATCAGCGCCCGATCGGCCAGGATCGCCGCACGCGCTTCGCTCACGCCGCTGACACGCAGCGCCCGCAGGCACGCACCCAGCCGACGCGCCAGAGGCGCCTGGCGATACCATCCCGCATCCAGCCCCGCCAGCCGAAACAGCCAGTCGATGAACTGGCGGACCTCGGCGCTGATGCCCCTGCTCGCCTCATCCTGCCGTCCGCAGGACTGCGGCGGAGCAAAATTGACCGGGCGGCGGCGATACGCCGTGTCCGTGAACACCACGTGACAGAAACGCATCGGATCATGCATCGGCTGCGAGGAAATCTGCGCCACGGACATTGCGGCCAGGGCACGGCACGACGCTGCAACCGCCGCGAACGTCCCGGCAGTCTAACCGGAATGGGTTAAACATGTAACCGGCTTTTTGCGGCGATTCGTCGGCTGGCTCAGGTTACGTCGAAGTACTTGGCCTGCGGGTGGTGCACGACGATCGCGTCGGTGCTCTGCTCAGGAACCAGCATGTAGTTTTCGCTCAGGCTCACGCCGATCTGCTCGGCCTCCAGCAGTTGCATGATCTTGGCGCGATCTTCCAGTTCGGGGCAGGCGGGGTATCCGAAGCTGTACCGGCTGCCGCGGTAGCCCTGCTGAAAGATTTCCTTCATCGTCGGCGCGTCCTCCGAGCCAAAGCCAAGCTCCTGCCGCATGCGCTTGTGCCAAAGCTCGGCCAGGCCTTCGGCTGATTCCACGCCAAAACCATGCACGTACAGGTATTGCTGGTACTGGTTGGCCTTGAACAGCTCCTGTGCCACTTCCGAGATGCGATGCCCGACGGTGACCAGTTGAACCCCCAGCACGTCGTATTCGCCTGACTCGACGTCGCGGAAAAAGTCGCTGATACACAGCCGGCGACGACCCGCCTGCCGCGGGAACGTGAATCTCAGCCATTCGCGTGGCTTCGCGTCGGGCTGAAGTCTGCCGGCCGAAAGTGCGGCCTGAAATTCCTCCACGTGGTAGACGATCAGATCATTGCCCTGCGACTGGACGGGAAAGTACCCGTAGGCGACCCTGGGCGTGAGCAGCTTCTCCTCAATGGCGCGCCGCTGAAGGTCGCGGAAGATCGGACGGGCCTTTTCTTCGGTGATGCGTTCGAACTCTTCTTCGCTCAGGGCGCCGCGCTTAAAGCCCCATTGCCCCCGGAACAGCGCCAGCGGGTTGATGAACGCGAAGATCTGCTCCAGGGGAATATCGGTGACGATGCGCCGACCCCAGAACGGCGGCAGGGGCACGGGATTGTCACGCCTCACGTCCGATCGCGCCGGCAACTGCCCGGACGGAGCAACCCGACTGGCCGACACCTTCGCACGCAGGGCCTTTCGGCGATCCACCTCGGCCTGCTGTTCGGCAAGCATCGCGTCGGTCTGTCCCGACATGATCCGATCCATCGTGTGCAGACCCTCGAAGGCGTCCTTGCAGTAAAACAGCGGGCCCTTGTACAGCGACGCCAGATCGTTCTCCGCATACGCCCGGGTCAGCGCCGCCCCGCCCAGCAGCACCGGCGCCCGGATCCCCAGGGCGTTCATCTCCTCCAGGTTCTCCTTCATCACCGCCACGGACTTGACCAGCAGCCCGCTCATGCCGATCGCGTCGGCCTGTTTCTCCTTCCAGGCGCGCAGGATCTCCCCGATCGGCTGCTTGATCCCCAGGTTGTAGACGGTGTAGCCGTTGTTGGTCAGGATGATGTCCACCAGGTTCTTGCCGATGTCGTGAACATCGCCTTTGACGGTGGCCAGCACGATCCTGCCCTTGGATTGTCCCTGGACCTTTTCCATGTGCGGCTGGAGGTGCGCGACGGCGGCCTTCATCGTTTCGGCGCTCTGGAGCACGAACGGCAGTTGCATCTGTCCGCTGCCGAACAGATCGCCGACGACCTTCATTCCTTCCAGCAGGATGTTGTTGATGATGTCCAGCGGGGAATATCGGCCCAGCGCCTCGTCCAGATGTTTGGTCAGGTCGCGTTTCTCGCCGTCGATGATGTGGCGTTTGAGCTTGTCCTCCAGGCTCAGGTCGGAAAAGACTCCCGACCCCTTATTTAAGGGGTCGGGAGTCTTTTCTGCTCCCTCAAACAGACTGATGAAATGGGTCAGGGGATCAAACCCTTCGCGGCGGCGGTCGTAGATCAGGTCCAGCGCCGCGTTCCACTGCTCCGGCGGGATGCGGTTCTGCGGCAGAATCTTGGAGGCGTGCACGATCGCCCCGGTCAGACCCGCCTCTCGAAGCTCGTGCAGAAACACGCTGTTGAGCACCACCCGCGCCGCGGGCTTCAGCCCGAAACTCACGTTCGACAGCCCGACGATCGTGTGGCAGTTGGGCAGCTCGCGCGAGATCAGACGCGTCCCTTCGATCGTCTCCAGCGCGTTGCGACGATCCTCCTCGATCCCCGTGCTGATCGGCAGCACCAGCGGATCAAACAGAAGGTCCTCGTCCTTCAGACCATACTTGTTCACCGCCAGGTCACGGATCCGCTTCGCGATCGCCAGCTTCCGCTCGGCGGTGCGCGCCATGGCGGCGGTTTTGTCCTCATCGATCGTCCCCGCCACCACCGCCGCCCCGTATTTCTTTGCCAGTGCGCAAATCCTCGCCAGCTTCTCCTCGCCTTCCTCCAGGTTCATCGAGTTCAGGATGCAGCGTCCGCCGATCAGCTTCAGCCCCGCCTCCATCACCTCGGGGCTGGTGCTGTCGAGCATGATCGGCACGGGCAGGGCGTTGACGAACCGCCGGATCACCTCGCGCATGTCCCGCACGCCGTCGCGACCGACAAAATCCACACACACGTCCAGCATGTGCGAGCCGTCCCGCACCTCATCCCGCCCCATGCTCACCAGCCCGTCCCAGTTCTCCTCCTGAAGCAGTCGCTTGAACTGTCGCGAGCCGTTGGTGTTCGTCCGCTCGGCCACGATCAGGTAGCTCTGGTCCTGGCGGATATCGACCGCGGTGGTGAGGCTGGACACCTGCGGCCTGGTCGTGACCTTTCTCACCGCTCGCCGCACATCCTTCAGCATCTCGATCACCGCGCGCAGGTGCTCGGGCATGGTCCCGCAGCATCCGCCGACGATGTCCACCCCGAACTCTTCGACGAATCGCCGGATCCCGCGGGCAAAGTCCTGCGGCTTCATCGGGAACACCGCCTTGCCGTGCACATACACCGGCAGGCCCGCGTTGGGCAACGCGCTGACGAACCCGGGGTAGTTGGCGGCGATGTAGCGCATCGACTCGCTGAGCTCGACCGGACCGAAGGCGCAGTTCAGCCCCAGCACCTGCACCTCGTCATACGGGCGGATCGCCGCCACGAACGCCGACGGGTCGGCCCCGGTGAGCATCTGGTTGCCGTTGTTGGTGTCGAAGGAGGCCTGCACCATGATCGGCACGCGTCGCCCGACGTCCGCGAACGCCCGGTTCGCCGCCGCGATCGCGCACTTGATCGCCAGCAGGTCCTGCTGCGTTTCGATCAGCAGCACATCCACGCCGCCCTGGAGCAGTCCCAGGATCTGCGCATGGAAGCTGGGCTCCAGCTCATCCCAGCTCGTTTGTCCAAGCGTTACGAGCTTGCGGGTCGGGCCGACCGCTCCCACGACGTAGCGGGGTCGCTGTGGCGTTTCGAACTTGTCGCACGCCCGCCGCGCAATCTCGGCCGCGATCCGGTTCACCTCCGTCGCCCGATCGCCCAGACCCGCCTCCTCCAGGTCATTGCGGCTGCCGTTGAAGCTGTTGGTTTCCACCGCGTCGCAGCCGACCTCCAGAAACGCCTCGTGGATTTCGCTGATCAGGTCGGGGCGGGTCAGATTCAACACTTCCGAGGCGTTTTCGTGGCCCATCCAGTCGCGAACGGGGTCCAGCGTCCGGGACTGAAGATTGGCGCCCATGGCCCCGTCCAGGACCACCACGCGTTCGGAAACGAGCTGTAGGAACGGTTTGCGCACGAATTTGCTTGCTCCTGTGTGCCCGGCAACACGATCAGTCGGGCCGGCGAATGATAGGAACGATCCGCCGCCGTGCAAACCCCCGGCGTTCGCGCACACGTTGGCGTCGAGTACACTGCATCCATGCCATCCACCGGCAACATCACCATCGACTACATCCTCTGGGGCCTGCTTGCGGCCGTGCTGCTGTTCCTGGGTTATCGGGCCGGGCGGCTGATGGGCTCGCTCGCCGCCGCCAAAACCATCGCCGCCAAAGAGCAGGAACTGTTCACCGCCCAGAAGGGCTTTAAAACCCTGTATGAGGGAGAGATCAATCAGCTCAAGGCGGAGAACGAGCGGCTGAAGGCCAAGATCCAGACGCTGGAGAATCGCGTGGAGGAATACCGCAGGAAGGCGGCGGGATTCGGCGGGTTGTTCGGCAGCGGCGGCAAGCGTGCCGACGCCATGTATGCGCTGCTGCTGGAGAACGAAGCCCTGGAGGAAGCGCTGTACGCCCAGAACGAGAAGCTCCGCCAGGAACGCGCCGATGCGCTGCGCGAACAACTGCGCGCCACCAGCTATCGTCGCGTGTTGATCAGCCAGTTGCTCAATGACGAGCGGATCAAGAGCTACGTGGCGGAGATTCTGGCCGACGAGAAGCGCCTGCCTCCCGCCGGCGCCGACACGCAACCACCCCCTCCCGCCCTGCCCGAGCACACGCAATCCGGCGCACAATAGGACGAACGCCAGAAGACAAACGCTCCCGTCGTCCTGCCATTCAATCCGTCTGTTACAATGCCGCTTCATGCGACCCCTCGCAGCGGCCCTCGTGCTTGTCTTCGCATCGACGCTGAACGCGCAACTGATCCGCCCGGTCATTCCTGACGGCCTTGGCGTGAACATCCATTTCACCGACGCGGCTCCCGGCGAAATGAAGATGCTCGCCGACGCGGGATTCAAGTTCATCCGCATGGACTACGACTGGGCCGTCGTCGAAAAGCAGCAGGGGCAGTATGACTTCGCGGCCTACGAACGATTGCTTAAAAGCTGCGACGGGCACGGCATCCGCGCGCTGTTCATCCTCGATTACGTCAACAGGCACTACGACGATGCGCGATCTCCCGACACCGACCAGGGCCGTGCCGCGTTCGCGCGATGGGTCGCGGCCTCCGTGCAGCACTTCCGCGGCCGCAGGATCCTCTGGGAGATGTACAACGAGCCAAACATCTTCCCGTTCTGGCGGCCAAAACCCAATCCCGATGATTACGTGAAGCTGGCGCTGGAGGTGGGCAAGGCCATCAGACGCGTCGCGCCAGACGAGATCTACATTGGCCCGGCCAGCGCGGGCATTGACCTGCCATTCCTCGAGACCTGCTTCAAGGCCGGGCTGCTGGAGTACTGGGATGCGGTCTCGGTGCATCCGTATCGCCAGAGCGACCCGGAAACGGCGGCCGAGGAGTATCGCAAGCTGCGGATGCTCATCCGCAAGTACGCGCCCAAAGGCAAGACAATCCCGATCCTCAGCGGCGAGTGGGGATACTCCTCGGTCTGGGGCAGCTTCGACGAAGAAAAACAGGGCAGGATGCTGGCGCGGCAATGGCTCACGAACCTGGCGAACGACGTGCCGCTGAGCATCTGGTATGACTGGCGCGATGATGGACCGGATCCGAAGGAGCCGGAGCATCACTTCGGGACGGTGAAACACGAGCATTACAAGGATCGCGATCCGCCCTTCGACCCCAAGCCCGCGTACCTGGCGACCAGGACGTTGACCAGCCAGCTTGCGGGGTTCAGGTTCAACAAGCGCATCGCGCTGGATGATCCGCGCGACCACGTGCTGCTGTTCGCGAACGATCAGCAGGTGAAGCTGGTTGCCTGGACACAGTCTCGCCAGCAGCACACGATCGCGTTGCCCGCGTCAGCGGGACGATTCGCGGCGATCACGCATCCAGGCACAGAGCTGCGGCCGATCGAAGTGACGGACGACCGGCGGACACTGCAACTGGAGCTGACCGATGCACCCCTGTACATCGTTCCGCAGCAGCGGAATGAGCTGCTGGATCGGATCCGACAACTGGATCGCCTGCCGCTGGAAATCGAAGTAACTCGTGAGGAGCTGCGCACTGGTCGGATTCCCGGACTCGGCGTCGAACGTGGCTTGAGCTCATCCGGCTCGGCACAGCCGCAGCGTGTGCTGAAGCGCTTCGACCTTTCGCAGACGGAGGATTTCAACGCCGGAATTGCGCAGGAGACGCACATCATCGTGACCGACCCGCTGTTGGCGCGCCTGCTCCCGCGCGCGGGGAAGCTGCTTCCTGTTCTGGTCGAGAATCCCGCCGGAACTCCGTTCGACGGCGAGCTGTTGCTGAGCACTCATGCCGACGCCGACGGTGCCCGCCAGGCGCTGAAGCTGGCGCCCGGCCAGACTTCGCTGCTGGTTCTTCGCCCTGCGCCAGCGGCGGACGCGAGTGGCGGATACGTTGCATCCGCGAGCATCGTTGATCGTGAGGGATACGTCTATTGCCGCACGCCGGCTCGTCGCTTCCTGCCGCTTTCGTTTGCCGCTGGCGATCTGCAAATCGTGCCCGACGGCGACGCCAGCGTGCAGTCGCAGCAGTCCATCGAGATGATCGACGCCCCGGCCGGCCTTCCGGTCGAGGGAATGCCGGCCGTCAAGATCTCCTACCGTTTCGACCCGGGCTGGAAGTTCGTCTGTCTGAAGCCCAAAGCCGCCGACCGACAGAAGATCGATGCGGTTCCCACTCACCTTGGCTTGTGGATCAAAGGCGACGGCAGCGGCAACATTCCCCGAATGCGCTTCGTCGATTCCACCGGGCAGACTTTTCAGCCCAGTGCAGAAAAGCTCTCGTATACCGACTGGCGATATGTCGAGTTTCCGCTTGATGCGGAACACGCCGGCCACTGGGGTGGCGACAACGACGGGCAGATCCACTACCCCATTGGCCTGGAAACGCTGCTGCTGATCGACAGCGCCGCCCGCGGCCAGACCAGCGGCACCGTCTACATCAGCTCGCCCATCCTGATCTACGCACAGTGAACGCGCACTGCCAGACAGGACACGCAGAATACCACGCAGCCAGCGCCACTTCGTGGTGCAAGCGTCTTTGCCTGTGTGTTCACTGTTTCCGCTTCATCAGCTCAAACGGATACCCCGGTCCATAAGGCAGCGGGACCGCATCGTAGTGCGCATCGATCCATTCGAAAATCTGGCGGCCAAAGTCCTGGCCGAATTGCTCGTAGCCGTACTCCTTCAACCCCGCCACGCGCGAGACGATCACGTAATCCGGCGCGGTGTCGTCCAGTGTCGCCAGCATGCGTGCCTGGCCGAACATCGCGACCTCCGGAGGCATGAAGCTGAGGTAAGGCGTGGGGTTCTCGCGTCGGGCCAGGTAGTTGATCATGACCCCTTCGGGCACGACGACCAGCGTCGCCTGCGCAGGCAGATCGGCAAGCTGCCCGAGCATGAGGTTCAGCGCTGCGCCGCGGCGGTCGCCGGGCGGATCAGCGCGGAAGGCGTCGGGTCCGCTGCCTGCAAGCGTGCGCTTTTTCGCCGGTGAATAGAACGAACCGAAGATGTACAGGTGCACGAAGATGAACAGCCCCACCACCGGCAGCAGCGCCGCGCGCACGACGGCGCCCGATCCGCCGCGACGCTCCAGCGCCTGCGGCCACCAGCTCAGCGCCGCTGCCACCGCCAGCAGCGTCGCGGGCATCGCCAGCGCAAAGCCATAGTGGAATGGCGTGACGTTCAGAACGATCTTGGCCAGCAGCGCCGCGGCGAAAACGCTGATCACGGCGCGCATCGCGCTGGCCGCGTCGCGCTTGCGGATCGCCACCAGCACGCTCCCGCCGGCCAGCAGCGGCGAAACGACCGTCAGACCACGCAGCGAGCCTTGCCAGACGTTCAGGCTCAGAACGTTGAAGGCGATCGCCACCAGAATGCTCATCGAACACACCGCCAGGGCGATCAAGCCCGTGCCGCGCCGGCGGATCGTCGCCAGCCGTGCCGCGATCAGCAGAATGATCGCGTATGCCGCGCATGCAGCGACGATGTAGATCAGGCTCCAGCTCAGCTCGTGGGTGCCGATCACGCGGGCGTAGAACTCGCTGCGGGTGATGCGGGAGTCGAACAGATAAATCCACGCGCCCAGAACACCGCGGATCGCTTCGGCTTCGGGCATCCCCATCGCAAGCAGCAGGAACGCGATCAGGATCGGCATCGCCGCCGCGACGACAAAGCCGCCAAGCGCAGCGGCGGCGGGCATTGGTCGATGCAGCGCGATGCCCGTTCCCAGCGCCAGCGCCGCCGCGACGAAAACCTCGGGCTTGGTGAGGAACACCATCCCCAGCGCCAACCCCGCGCCCATCAGCCACAGAGAGTTTGGCTCCTTTCGTCGAGCGAACCCCGCAAAGCATGTGATCGCCACGAAGCTCAGCACCAGCCCGTGTGTCAGCTCGTGCGAGTATGGCGTGACGAAGTTGTAGTTCCCGATGCCGCCAAGCTGGATGAACGCAAAGACCGTCAGCATCACGATGCAGGCCACGGTGGCGGCAAACCGGTCGGCGATGAAGCCGATCAGCCGCCAGACCAGCCACGTCAGCAGCGCCAGCAGGATGAGGTTGACGATCACGATGGAGCGCAGGCTCACGCCCAGCAGCGCGAAGACCAGCGTGTTGAAATAGGCCGACAGCGGGCCGTTGAAGTGCGCGATGTCGCGGTAGAGCACTTTTCCCGCCAGAATCTGCCACGGCAGGTACAGTTCCCGCCCGAAGTCCACCAGCGGATCCGGCCAGCCGAACCAGCTCCACGCGAGCATCACGAGGAAGCACGCGACGATCAGGCCCCAATGACCGATGAGTGTCCAGTCACCAATGACCAGACGCGCCTCTGGTCGCATGCGGGGGCCATCGGTCGTCGTCGGCTTCTCAGTCATGGGTGTCTGGTTGTTGATCATGTGATTGTGGCGAACGTGTCATTCGCGACCGCGCGCCCAGGGCGATCGTCCACCCCGCCGCCAGCGCCACGATCGCCGCCGCCGTAAACAGCGGCGCGGTCACGTGCCTGGTGTAGATCGCGCCGGCGATGATCGGCCCGATCACCCGCGCGATCGTGCCGGTTCCCTGAAACAGCCCGAACGTCGTGCCCTGTTCGCGGGGGTCGGAACTCTTGCTGACCAGCGACTGGATCGTCGGCTGCTGGATGCTTCGGCCCACCGCGTAGGTCGCGCCGCCCACGATCAGGATCCACGCCTGCGCCTGCCACGCCGACGTCACGGTGATCAGGTATCCCGCCGCGACCAGGATCGGCCCGACGATGCACCACACCCACTCGCTGCCTCGTTTCATGAGCGGGCGGATCAGCCCCCCCTGCACCACCGCGATGATGATCCCGACGAACACGAAGTACCACGCCACGTCCTTCGCCTGGTATTTGAAAATGTCGTTCAGATAGATCGCGATCGTGCTGTCGATCATGACATAGGCGGCCATCGAGCAGAACCAGATCGCGTTGAGTTGCACCAGCACCGGGCGTTTGAGCAGCGGCAGGAAGACCCGCGGATGCAGCCACGCCTCGGCCTCGACGGGGCGATGGACATTGGATTCCGGCAGCCGGATGAACGTGAGCAGCGCCGCCAGCGCGCTGAACCCCGCCGCCGCGTACGCGGGCGCGGCCTCGTTCACGTAATGGGCCAGGATCCCGCCCAGTCCCGGACCGGCGATGAACCCCAGCCCGAACGCCGCGCCCAGCAGCCCCATGCCCCGGGCGCGATTCTCGGCGGTGGTGATGTCGCTGATGTACGCCT
This sequence comes from Fontivita pretiosa, assembly GCF_050410795.1. Lineage (GTDB taxonomy): Bacteria > Planctomycetota > Phycisphaerae > Tepidisphaerales > Tepidisphaeraceae > Fontivita > Fontivita pretiosa. The sequence continues at coordinate 2,551,324 of NZ_CP191258.1, forward strand.
GTGCTGTCGAGACGTTTCCGCCGCTCAGACCATCAATCACGCGCGACAGGTAGATCAGGCCCAGCCCCAGTGTCAGGTTCGCGTGGTAGTGCGTCGTCCAGCCCAGCAGCAGATACCCCAGCACGCTGCCGATCTGCGAAAACACGAGCACTGGCCTTCTGCCGTAGCGATCGCTGAGCACCCCCAGGATCGGCGCCGCAATGAACTGGCAGATCGAGTACGTCGAGAACAACAGCGTGACCTGAAGATCCGAGGCCTGGAATGTGCGCGCGTAGAACGGCAGCAGCGGGATGATCAGCCCGAAACCCAGCAGATCAACGAAGACGATCAGGAAGATGATCAGCAGCGCGCCCCGGGGCGCGGCCGCGGCGCGGTCGTCATTCGCATCATCCAGCACGGCGGATTCGGACATCGTGCCGGAACTTATAGCATACGCAAAGCATGAAGTCAGAAGGATGAAGGATGAATCAAAGGCAGAGGGATGAGGGCAGAGGGCAGAATAGGGGCCTGCCTTCTTCTGCCCTCTGCCTTCTGCCCTCCGCTTCATCCTTCTGCCTTCATCCTTCGTGTTCGCGCAGCCAACCTCCATCCGCCCCAAATCAGCAGTGCCCACGGCCCCACCAGACACAACCCGATCACGATGAGCTGAAGACTCCACAGCAGCCCCTTGACGCTCGTGGCCAGCCCTTCGCGGATGGATTGCCAGAATCCGCGCTCCGCCGGCACGATCGATTCGCCGCTGCCGATCGTCAGGTTCAGCCTCGCCCGCGCCAACGGGCCGTCGGGAACCTGGGCGTTGCGGCTCGACTCGGCGGTGCGAACCCGGCCGCTCTTTCTGGCAACATCGACCAGTTGATCCGCCTTGCCCAGCGGCACCTCGACCGAGAGGCGCGCCACGGTCCTGCCGCCGCCGTCCTGCGAAATGCTCGATTCCAGCACTCGACCGCCCGTCGCGCCGATCGCGCTGTTGATGCTCTGCACCGCCGACTCCACGTCCGATGTCTGCACCGACATCGACCGCGTCTCCCGCGGCGGGACCTGGCTGGCCGGGATGATCGACACCGCAAACGCCTGCTTGGCCGTCGTCACGTTCTGCGTGTCGGGGTTCTCCGTGACGTTGAGCACAAGCACCTGCCCCGCCGCGCGAACGTCGTTCAGCACCGCATCCGCATCGGCGGCCTTGACCTCGAACTGGATCGATCCCCTGGCCTGGGTCGCATCCTGCCGGCTGAGGTTGCTGCTCAGAACGCGCCCGTCCGCATCGCGCACGCGCTTCAGGATCGCGCGGTAAACCGCTTCGACGTCCTCGCCTGCAAGGTTCAGGTTGGACGTCAGCCGCGGCGCGACGTTCGCCAGGTTGTACATCGAGATGATGATCCGCGTTGGCGCCTGCTCGATGTGCGCCGGCGCGCGCCCCGCGGCCGCCGCCTGCGGCCTGGCATTCTCCGTCGTCACCTGCTTGCGCTGGATGTCCAGCCGCGCGATCTTGCCGAGCTGGCGCAGACGATCGAGGACGGCCCCGGCATTTTCGCCCGGCACTTCCGCGACGATCTTCGCCGCGAGCTGCCCCGCCTCCAGTTGTTTCAGCTCGCTCTCGATGACCCGACCTTTCGCTTCGTCGATGCTCTTGATCGCCTGCGTGCGCGCCGTCTCGACATCGTCGGTCTCCACGCCGGTGTTGATCTCCTCGGTGATCGACGCCGACGCGGGGGTCTTGATGTCCTTCTCGTACGCCGTGATCGTCAGCGTCGCCATCGACACCAGGTTGTTGTAGTAGTTGAGCTGGCCCTGGATCTGCTCGATCTTCGTTCGCCAGTTGCCCAGCTCCTTCTCGGCCTCGAGCAGTTCCTTCACCTTTCCCTGCGCGGTGCGGATCATCTCCAGCAGGCGTTCTTCCATGGCCCGGGCGGCGCGGAGCTCGCTTTCCAGGTCGGTGTACTGCTTGCTGATGTCTTTGGAGCCAAGGCGCTGGCTCTTCAGCTCGCCCAGTGCGCGAAGCTTGAGCACGAGCGTGTCGAGGCGACTGGGGGGAACCCGCACGGTCACGCTGCCGCGAACCTTGCCGTTGGGCAGCTTGTCCGAATCCGCCGCCGCGATGAACCCGCCCTCTTCCTCGGTGATCTTCGAGATCTGCGTAAAGGCCGAATCGAAGCTCTCGACCTCGAATTCCATGACGCCTTCGCGGATGACTTTGCGGGCTTCGACATAGCTGGTCGAAGGCGGTGGCGTCCCGCGCTGAGCCGGCGCCTCCTGCCCCGGCTGCCCCGATTGCGGTTTAGCGCCCGCATCCTCCTTCGTCGGCGCCTCCGGTGCCGGCGCCGCCATGGCGAAGTCCGACGGTTTAAAGCGCGTCTCGGGCATCGCCTCATTGCCATACAGAGTCCCATTCACGCCGAATCTGGCACCGCTGATGTCTTCCCCGTCGATGTCGCGGCTCTTGCCGGCACTTTCCCCCGCACCAACGCGCTTGTCGCCGGCATCGGATATCGATTCACGCAGCTCGCCAGGTTTGGCGCGCAGCGACGTAGCATCATCGTACGGCAGCAGCACGGCGTCGTTCCCGTCGTAGTTCTGCTTGTACGTTTGATCTCCGGCGCCGACTGCCGGCTCACTCGGCGGCCGGCTGTTGACTTGCTTCTTACCGACAAACGGATTCGACTGGAACCCGACGTGCCCGTCGCCGTGAAGAACATTCTGTCCTTTCCCGTCGCGACTGCTCCTGTAGAGCGACGGAGACTGCGCATACTCCGCAGTCTCACTTGTGTATTGCACAATTGCCTGCCCGATTTGACGGAGTTTCGCCGCAGACATCATTCGGGTTACCGAGCCACTAGACCAATCCGGCAACCGCCCCGTCTCCAGATACTCCGACCCCACAAATCCCGTCCCGCCCAGGAGCAGCACGGCGGCGGCGGCGACGGCGGCCTTGCGGATCGCGGGATGGATCCAGTACCGCCGCTTGGGCAGCTTGAACCGCAGGCGCGCCAGCAGGCGATCCTCGAAGTCGGCGGCGGGGGCGGCGTCGGCGAACAGCGCCGTCATCCGCCGCTCGATTTCCGTCGCGCGGCGCAATTGCCCGGCACAGGCGACGCACGCCGCCGCGTGCGACTCCAGCCGCGCCCGCTCGCCCGCCTCCAGCCCCCCCGCAAGGTACGCCGCCATCTGCTCGGCGAACCAGGCGTGCTCGGATTCATCGTTGGTCGTACTCATATCGTTCTCGCAACGTCATCCGTGTCACGGGCGTCCCGCCCGTGCAAAAGCCCCCGGACACCGGCACACCGCATCTCCAGCAATCTGCCAGCAAACTGCGCGGGCCAGACGCCCGTGACGCCTTTACGTCTTCTCTTCCCGATCCAGCTTCTCGCGCAGAAGCTTCAGCCCGCGGCTCAGCAGCCCGCGAAGCGAGCCGTTGCTGATCGCAAGCTGCCGGGCGATGGTTTGGTAATCCGCCCCGCCCAGATATCGCAGCGTCAGCACATCCCGATATTCCTGCGGCAGGCTGCGCAGCACCGCCAGCATCCGCTGGCGCTGCTCCTGGCGTTCGGCCTGCTGCGCGGGGATTTGGTTTGCATCCGCCACGGCGTCGAGCGCCTCGCCCCGCATCGTCGCTCCGGTTTGCCTGCGTTTCTTGCGTGCTTCGCGCCTGGACCAGTCGAGCACGACGCTATGCGCGATCGAGCCGAGCCACGGGCGGAAGCTGTTGGCGTCGGCCAAAGACCCCAGTCGCTTCCACGCCAGCAGGTAGGTTTCCTGCACGAGGTCTTCGGCCCGGTGGGCGTCGCCGGTTTCCAGGTAGATCCGCGCCAACAGCCCGCGAGCGGTGCGGCGGACAAGCTGCTCGAACGCCGAGCGGTCGCCGCCGTCGCGGCTGCGGATCACCAGCAGCGCCTCGTCTGCGTTGTCGCCGTTATTCATCGCCTGTATCGCCCGCCGTTGTTATAGACGACATTCCGGTCGATCCGGCGCGCGTTTATTTCAAGCGATGCGGAGAAAGTGCCAAAACCCAAAAACGTGCCCGGCCAGCCCCCATCGCGCCCTTACGGAAACCACACCACCCGCCGGTCCGGGTAGCACTCGATCGTCCGCCGATTCAGCTCCTGGCCCATGTCGCGGGCGAAGATGACCCTTGCCGAATCCAGATCGGCGCTGTTGTAGACGATCTCGGCGACGGCGGGCTGCTCGGGCAACCGTCGCACGATCACCAGCACCTTGCCGGGAATCTGTTCCAACTCGCGCAGGAACTGGGCCCGCGCCAAACCGATCGGGTCGCGCATCTGCCAGGTGTGCCAGATCGCCCAGCGCGTGGCCAGCACCGCGTGCACCACCACGATCGCCAGCACGATCGCCCGCCCCGCGCGCCTGCCCGGCCAGCGCAACATCACTGCGCTCCATCGCAGCCCCACGACGATCAGCGCGTAGAACAACCCCACCGCCGGCGCCATGTACTGGATCCTCAGCCACGGCGTGCTACAGAAGTGGACCAGAACCAGTCCCGCGCATCCGATCACCGCCCACCGCGCTGCGCGATTGCGTCTGGCCAGCGCAACGCCCACCAACAGCGGCAGGATCAGCACCCCCGGCCGAAGGTAATCCGACAGCACGCGCAGCTTCTGGCCAAGCCCGGGAATGAGCCACCCCGAATGCAGGATTCGCTGGTATTCAGCCAGCTCGTCTTCGGCGTAGAAGCGGCGGAGGATCTCGTGACGATACTGCGGCGGCGGGCGCGGACTCTGCCAGTAGAATAGCGGCGCGACCATGTACTGCCGGGCGTGGGCGGCATAGGGCAGCAGCAGCGGATCGCCGGTCACACGCCAGTTGTAGTAGCCCATCCAGATCGCCGTGGGCATCAGAACCGCCAGCATCGCGGGCAGCGATCGCTTGAGCATCGCAGTGAATCTGCCGCGGCGGATCAGCTCGACGCTCACGATCATTGCGAGGATGACGGTGAGGATCGCTCCCTCGAACGGGCGGGAGTTGGCCAGGATCGCGATGCCAGCGCCCGCCAGCGCGCCGCGGGCGGGTGTTGGGCGGCGGGCGAGTCGCGCCGCGGCTCCTGCGAGGATTGCTCCGCCCAGCAGCGCCACCCCGCCGCCCCAGTACGTCTGCGACCAATGGTAGATCGTCGGGGATGTGGCGCACAGCAATCCGCCCAGCACCGCCCAGCGAATCGGCACGAACGCCGCCAGCAGCCAGCTTACGGCCGCGCACCCGGCGGCCAGCGAAAGCCAGGCGCCGAGGATCGGATGCCAGATGAGCTGACCCATCGCCAGGGCGATGCCCTGTCCGGGCGGGAACTTCGCGGCGTAGGTTGGCTGCTGGAGAACGTGAAACGTTTCCAACGCCTCCCAGCATCGGCTGGGCGGGTTGCTCAGCCGGCCGCGGGCGAAGGTGTCGGCTTGAAGCAGGTATGCGAACTCATCGTGGATGACCGGCTCGGGGCGAAAGCCCAGCAGCGTCGGGATCGCGAAGAGGATCAACGAGATCACCGCCACAAGCGGCAGTGCCGCGTTGCGCATCATCCGCGCGCCACCGCGTTCGCTGCGCCTTGGGTGCAAGCGCTGGCCCATTCCGCCCTCTGAGCTCATGTCCGTCGATGCGGGCAAGCCCTGTCCGGGAATTGGAGCGACAGATTTGCAGCCTGTGTCATCAGCGTCTCGAACCACTCTCACCGGCGGGACGCCCGTGCCACAGCAGCACCGTTCTACTGCACGCGCTTCATCAAATCCTCCACCGCCGCTTTGAGCTGGTTATCCACGCCACTGGTTTCGTCTTCCGGAGTCTGTGGCACAAGGATGTCGGGCACGGCGCCATTGCGCTCCATGTTTGTGCCATCGGGCAGGAACCACCCGCGGAACGGCACGCGAACCACCGTGCCATCGATCAACGTCGTGCTGCTGGTGCTGATTACCCCGCCGGCCGTGCGCTGCCCCACCAGCGTGCCGCGCTTCAGCGTCTTGAACGCGTGGCTGATGATCTCTGCATTGCTGAAACTCCGCTCGTTGCAGAGCATGTTGATCGGGCCGGTGTAGCGCTGGATGAACAGCCGATCCTGCGGATAGCCGCTGGTGATCTTCGGGTCCAGCCCGCGGGGGACGGTGTAGGCGTGCCGTGGGTACATGATCGATGCCAGCAGCCGATCGGTCGTCCATCCGCCGCCGTTGTTGCGGACGTCGATGATCAGCCCCTGCTTGCCGTGAGCGGCGGCGTAAAGGTCGCGCTCGAACACGTCCAGCGACTCCTGGTTCATCCCGCGGATGTGGATGTAGCCGATCTTCCCGCCGGACCACTCCTCCACCTGCCGGGCGGTCTTCAGCCGCCAGTCCTGATACACAAGCTCGGCCAGCCGCTCGTAGGAAATCGGCGTGATCAGCGCGACCAGCTCGGCGCCGCGGCGCTGGAACGAGATCACGACCTCCCGATCGGTCTTGCCGGCCAGCTTCAGCTCCAGCGTGTCATCCGGCTCGAACGGCTCGAAGTCGATGGCGGTGATGACGTCGCCGACCATCAGCTTCGTGGCGGCACGATCGGCGGGCGAATCGGGCAGGATCGACGTGACCCTGAAACCGTTTTCGACCCGCTGCGTCGCGACGCCGAGCCGCCCGAACGGACGCGCCTGCGGGTTTGGCTCATCCGGCGAGTTGATCCCCAGGTGCGAGCCGTTCAGCTCCCCCAGCAACTTGGCGGCGACGTGGTCGAACTCGTCGGCCGTCCGCGCCGCCCTGGCCAGCTCGTGATACTTCCTGGTGATCGCCCCCCAGTCCAGCCCGTTCATCTTCGGGTCGTAGTAGCGCGCCCCCAGGATTCGCGCCGCCTCCAGAAACTTCTGGCTCGACTGTGCCGCAAGATCGATGCGGATCTTGTCGGCAATGTCGATGAACTCGGCCGGGCCGTCGGGAGTCTTGATGTACCCGCCGCGACCGGAATCGACGAACACGAGCTGATCGCCAGCGAGCGAAAGGTGCTGTACGTTGACCGGGGCAGCGATGCGCTTGGGCTCCGATCCGTCGCGATCGTATGCCCAGGTGGCGCGGGTGGCGCCGAGCTGCGCGACGAAGTAGAACTTGTCGCCGGCGGGTGAAAGCTCCAGCTCGGATTCGTTGCCCGAGAAGCTGGTTACGCGACGGAGTCGCAGATAGGCATCGTCCAGATCGAGCTTCGCCGCCGGTTGGGTCGAAGGCTGCGTTGAAGGCTGAGTCGCCGGCTCCGTGCTGGGCGCTGTCGCGGGCGCGGTGGTTGGCTCAGTCGCCGGCGCGGTGGTTGGTTCGGTCGTCGGTTTTGTCGAGGGTTGCGTGGCGGGCTGGCTGGCAGGTGACGGCGGCTTGCGCTTCTTCGCATTCGCCGCCGCGTCCTTGTAGTACTGATCCAGCTCCGGCGGCGTGAGAGCCTCCATCTCCTTGTCCAGCCAGACCATCCAGATGTCAAACTCCTCGTTCACACGTTCGGACAGAAACGCCAGGAGCTTGCCATCCGCGCTCCACCGCGGGGCGTAATCGTTGTCGGGGTGGCGCGTGACGTTCACCGCTGGCGATGAGCCGTCGGCGGGCACAATCCAGATGTCGGAGTTGAAGTTCTCGTCCTCGGTGACATAGGCGATGTATCGAGCGTCAGGACTCCACCGCCACTCGAGCTGAGCGCTCCAGTTTTCCAGGATCGGTCGCACTTCACTCGTGGCCAGGTCCATGACCAGCAGGTTTCCCACGCCGCGACGGAACGCCAGGTATTTGCCGTCCGGCGACGGCGAAGGATCCGTGTCGCCCAGATCACTGGTGATGAGCAGCTGCGTCTCGAAGGTGACGGCATCGGCCCAGCGGGCCGGATCGTTCGTTGGTTGAGTGGCAGGTTCGGTCGCGGGGTTCGTCGAGGCCGGTTGCTGGGCGCGCTCGTACTGCTTTTTCGCTTCCGCGCGGGTCAGCCTGACGGTCGCTTCGTGGATCGCATCCACGCCCGATTCGTCTGTCGAGTAATACAGTTTGGTCCCGTCGGCCGACCAGGCGATGTCGCGCTCGCGGGCGGCGGTGGCGGTCACCCGCCGCGTCGGACTGTTCTTCTCCACCGCGCGCACGTAAAGCTCCCCGTACGATACGAACGCCATCGTCTTGCCATCCGGGCTGAGCTGCGCTTTGCTGACGCTGCGGCTGATGTCTTTGGGGAGGATGCGGTCGGATTCGTCCTCGTTGCCGCGAATCGTCAACGCCACCGGCTCGGCGCCATCACGCGTCAGATCCAGCGTGTACAGCTTGTCCCAGCGCGCCAGCACAAGCGTGCTGCCATCGGCCGACACGTCGAACTCCTCGACGTCGATGTCGGTGAAGCTCGTGATCCGCCTGGCCTGCTCCTGGCGATCGCCGAGCTTCAGACGGTAGAGGTTGACGGTGTTCAGCTCGCGATCGGAGGCGTAGACGATCTGGTCGTTGTCGATCCAGCGTGCCCGCCCGTCGTTTCCCGCCCAGTTCGTCAGTCGCGTAAACGATTTGTTTCCGCGATCAAAGATCCACACGTCGCGCGTGTCCGGCCCGCGGTTGTGCCGGCGGGTCCAGGGCGCGCCGCCACGGTTGAACAGCACTTTGCTGCCGTCGGGACTGACGATTGGAAACAGGCCATACGCATCGTGCACTCGCCGCGGCTCGCCGCCTTGCAGCGACACCATGAATGGCCGGGGCGAGGGATAGACTTCAGGCTCCAGTCGCGCCGAAAACGTCACCACCTGGTTGCCCTGCTCGTCGGTCCCGAACGCCGCCAGTCCCATCGGCCGATCCAGCTCGATGAGCTGTCTCAGTCCGGTTCCGTCGGCGTTCATCACATGCAGGTTGAGCGTGCCGCTTCGAGTCGAGGCGAAGGCGATCAGCTTGCCGTCGCGGCTCCAGGCCGATTGAAGATCATCCTGTGGATGGCTGGTCAGCCGGATCGCGTCGCCGCCCTTCGATGCGACCTTCCACAGGTCTCCGCGCCACGAGAAGACGATCTGCGAGCCATCCGGGCTGATTGAGGGATATCGGGGCAGATCGACGTTTGCTTCCGCGGCAACCAACCAGCAGGCCGACAGCCACATCGCGATGATGAACGGGCGGATCATGTCGGCGAATGGTAGACCCGCGACATCGGCACGCCAAGACGCCTGCTCCGCCCCGCCGCGCCGGCCAGACTTGCGTGCCTGCCGTATTCATTTGATTCCGATGACCATCGAATCCGGGCCGCACAGGTGCTCGACACGCGTGTCGCGGAAGCCCACCTGGTGCATCCACGCCCGGCAGTCGGCGCCGCTGTAGTCGAAGCCCCCATCGGTCTCGATGAGCATATTCAGGCTCATCAGCAGCCCGAAGCTGTTCTTCGAGCGATCGTCGTCGATGATCGCATCGTAGACCACCACCGCACCATTGTGTGGCAGCGCTTCGTACGCCTTGCGCAGCAACTGCTCTTTCTGCTCCAGGTCCCAGTCGTGCAGGATGTGGCCCATGATGACCACGTCGGCGGCAGGGATCGGGTCGGTGAAGAAGTTGCCCGGCGCGAAGCTGAGCCGGCCACTGAGCTTGTTCTGCTCGACGTACTCCTCGAAGACAGGCCCGACCTCGGGCAGATCAAAGCCGATACCACGCAGGTGCGGATGGGCCAGGGCGATCTGGACGGCCAGGTCGCCCTGGGCCGGGCCGACGTCCACAAAACTCCTGTACTTGGCCCAGGGGATTTGCCTGGCGATGGCCAGTGCGGCGCCGCGGCTCAATCCGGTCATGGCGCGCAGAAACTGCTTGAGCCGCGCCGGATCGGCATAGAGTGCGGCGAAGAAATCGTGTCCGTCGCGATCTTCGTTTTGCCGCCGGCCGGTGCGCAGCGCTTCGGTCAGCCGGCCCCAGAAGCCGTACAGCCGTTGGTTGGCCATTTCCAGGATTCCACCGATGTAGCTGGGCTTGTGCTTGTCCAGGAACAGATCCGCCTGGGGGCTGTTGCGATAGGTGCCGTCGGGGTCTCGCCGCAGCAGCTCTATCGATACCAGCGCGTCCATGAAATCTCGCGCGGCGCGAGGGTGCAGTCCCAGCCGACCCTGCACGTCATCCAGCTTGCCGGGATGTCTGGCCAGCTCCGTGAACAGCTCCATCTCCACGGCGCTGAGCAGGGTCTTGGAGACCCAGAAACCAAGCCCGAGTTGCATGATGCGGTCGGGCGACAGATCCGATTGGGAGTGTGTGGTGGTTGACATCGGGCCAATGGTAGGCTCAGGCTTGGCCGAGGCACGCACTGCCCGGAAGTGGGCAACGCTGCCGCGGCCATGTTGGACTTCATGGTCCTGTTGGCCTGACAGCCAAGCACGGAATGGCGTGTCTAGGGAGATCCCCTAATCAACATCAATTATCAACCTATCTTGTCATAGGGAATATCCTCATTTAGTTGGTAATGGTGAATTTGCCGGTTCTCGACGCGCACGCGGCGGGGCGAAATGATATTTCAAGCTCGCGCAGCACCATGACGCAGCACCATGGAGGAAATCGTCTGATGTCCGCGTCGTCTTCTCATCACTTGATGGATGTGCTGGAGGATCAGCTTTCGCCTGCCGACGGCTCGAGTGCGTCGGGCGGGCCGGTGGTTCACATCAGTGACCTGCAACAGTGGCGTACACTGACGGCGCAGTTCCTGGACCACAATTATCGCCAGACCGGCTGGTATGGGCTGGTCTCCGCCGAGCGGTTCCGCGCGCAGGTCGAGCGCGTGGCCGTGGTGGAAGGCTCGCAGGTGATCGGGGTCGCGGAGGTGCGAGTCAAAACGGTGCCGGTTCTGGGCTCGGGCATTGCCTACATCGGAGGCGGGCCGCTGACCCGCCGCGGAAGCCCCGACGACCTGGATCGCCTGGAACGTTGCCTGATCGCCCTGCGCGAGGAATACCTCAACCGCAGACGGCTGACGCTGCGTATCCTGCCGCCGCTGGACCCAAGCGGACCGCAGGCCAACCAGGCCATCTGCGACCGCTACGCCGCCCTGGGCTTTGAGCCCAGCCCCTGGCCGCCACCGTGTCGAACGATGGTGGTGAATCTGGATCGCCCGCTTCCGGAGATTCGCAAATCCCTTCTACAGAAGTGGCGCAATTGTCTGAACAACGCCGAGCGGCAGGGATTGACCATCCGCTACGGCGGAGAACCGGAACTGTTTGCCCAGTTTGAAGAGTTGTTCAATCAGTTCATGGACCGCAAGCAGATCTCCGTGGAGCTGCGCGCTGAGTTCTTCCGCGCCGTCCGACAGCGCGCCGGCTGCGACGACGGTTACGTTATCAGCCTGGCCTGCAAGGACGATCAGCCCATCGCCGGACATCTGGGCAGCATGCATGGGGACACGGCGCACTACATTCAAGGGGCCACCGGCGAGTTGGCGCTGAAGACCAAGGCCTCCAACCTGCTCCAGTGGCACTTCCTGAGCCTGGCCAAGCAGCGGGGCATGCGATGGTATGACCTGGGAGGCATCGAGCCGGAAACCCTGCCAGGGGTGTATCACTTCAAGGCCGGGCTGAACGGCCAGGAGCTGCGCAACCCCGGCCCATTCCAGGCGTCGCCCGCGGGGATTCGCGAGTCGCTGTTGCCGGCGATGGAGCGTTTCTACCGCTGGACCCGCCGCCGCGAACGCCGCTAATCAACCCGCCGCGCGGCCACATGTGCGGCCTGACAACCCTGGCAGCCGGACTGGACTGGAATGACTATTAATGACTATTGACCGGTGTGGTTACTTCAGCTCAACCGTCCAGTAGGCGTTGTCCAGGAACTGCTTCCAGCTCCAGTAGCGCTCGTCGGACAGGCGGATGTTGATCACCGGGCTGCGCTTGGGCTTGACCGGCTTGGCGATCAGGTGCATGCGGGCCTGCTCGGGGGTTCTCCCGCCCTTCTTCACGTTGCATTTGATGCAGCAGCAGACGATGTTCTCCCAGGTGCTTCGTCCGCCCTGGCTGCGGGGGATCACGTGATCCAGGCTCAGCTCGGTCGTGGGATACTTCTTGCCGCAATACTGGCAGCGGTTGGAATCGCGGGCGTAGATGTTGCGGCGGTTGAACTTCACCTCCTGCCGCGGGAGCTTGTCGTAGCCGAGCAGACGAATGATCCTCGGCACGGCGATCTGGAAGCGCACCGTGTGGATCCACTCGTACTCGTCAGGCTCGAATTCGAGCTTGAGCTGGCTGAGCTCGCGCCAGTCCTCGAAGTTGAAGTTCTGCCATTGCGTCTTGCCGTTGGCGTCGCTCTCGATGTGCACGACCTCCGCCAGCTCCTTGCACAACAGGGCAAACGCCCGCTTGACGTTGATGACGCGGATGGCCTGGTAAAACTTGTTGAGCACCAGGACATTGGCGGACAGGGCTGAAGAGACTGGCGCAACCCCGGCGGCGCCGCCGCCCGGGCCGCTTACCCCCCCGGAGAATGTTGCGCTGTCACTGTTCATCGAGACAAGGATCTGAGCGGTCGTCTGGTCCGGGCGGGCCGAACAATTACAGGCGGCAACATGTGTCCGACAGGAGACTGAGAAATCGTCCCGATTGGCGTGCAACGCGCCGCACTGCCCCGCCGGTTTCGACCTCTAATCGACCTTTATCCGAACAATTGTATCGGGCAATTTGCCAAAGGCAAAATCGCCCCGGACAGGGGGTTGGACCAAAGCGGACCCGCCCGGCCGGTTTTCCCCGGCACAATCCCTGCGGATCCCGCTGGACCGCGGCGGTGATCGGGTCGTAAGGTTGGCCTGGAAAGCCGCAATAACTTCGGGCTTGTCGCGGGTTGTGAAGATTGCAGGTTTTGAGACACAAGGAGATGGCCTTGCTGATGCGCTTGCTGGCCGGTGGGTTGGTTTTGCTGCTGGTTGCACAGCGGGCGGCTGCCGCCACGCCGCAGCCGGATGAACTGGTCCAAGCCCGTCTGGTGGCGGATCGGGCAAGGATCACGCCGGGAGAGCCGTTTCAAATCGGGCTGCATCTGAAGATCCACCCACAGTGGCACGTCTACTGGATCAACGCCGGTGACGGTGGCGTGCCCACAACCGTGGACCTGCACCTGCCGGAGGGTTTCACGGCGTCGGCGGTGCGGTATCCGGTGCCGCGCGCGTTCGTCTCGACCGGGCAGATCATCAACTACGGGTATGAGGATGAAGTTTTGCTGATCGCCACGGTCACGCCGCCAAAGCAGATCGCTCAATCGCCGGTGACCATTGCCGCCGAGGCGTCGTGGCTGGTGTGCAAGGAGCTTTGCGTGCCGGGGCAGGCCAGAGTGCAGCTTACGTTGCCGGTGGGCGGCGGCGGACAAGCGGACGGGCAGGCCAGCCAACTGTTCGCGCAGTGGTCCGGGCGAATGCCGCAGGAAGCGTCAGCCTCGCCGCTGCTCAAGCGCGTGCAGCAGTTGCCGTCCTCGCCGGGATGGATCGAGTACCGAATCGACTGGAAGGACCGTCCGCCCGCCGGGCTGGAGTGGTTTGCGCCACCCAGCCAGTCCGTGAACTTTTCCCGGATCGAGCTTCAAACAAACGGCGGCACGACGGTGCTGAGGGCGGCCTATGATGTGCTGGCCGGGCACAGGCCGCCGGCGGTGTTGCCCGGATCGGTGCTGGCGTTCCAGACGGCGTCGGGCCAGCGCGGCGGCATCGAGCTGTCGGTCAACATTCCGCCGCCACAGCAGTAATACAACCACGGCAACTTCAAACGCAGATCGGAGTCGGTTTCAGTCACAGATTCTTTTTTGAACCCTTGAAGGAGGTTCGCATGAGCAGCAAGACCCTGTGGAGCATGGCGACGGCACTGCTGGTCGTCGGTGCGTTGCTGGTCGGGCAGTCGCTGGCCGGCGCGGATAAGGACAAAGCATCCGCGGCCAAGGCCAGGATCGGCGCGCCGGCGCCGGATTTCACGCTTCAGGATCAGGACGGCAACACCGTCAAGCTCTCGGACTTTGCCGGCAAGATCGTCGTCCTGGAATGGTTCAACGATGAGTGTCCGGTCGTCGTCCGCCACTACCGCAATGGCCCCAATGGCGGCATGAACGCCCTGGCCAGCAGGTACATGGACAAAGGAGTGGTCTGGCTGGCGATCAATTCGACCAAGAACAAGACCAATGCGGACAACAAGAAGGCCGCCCAGGAACTGAACGTCAACCGGCCGATCCTCAATGATGCCAGCGGCGAGGTGGGCCATCTGTACGGCGCGACCAACACGCCGGGCATGTACGTGATCAACAAGGATGGCATCCTGGCGTACATGGGGGCGATCGATGACGACCCCAGCGGCAGGAAGAAGGAAGGCGTGAAGAACTACGTCGCGCAGGCGCTGGACGAGCTGCTGGCCGGGCAGAGCGTCAGCGAGCCGCAGACCAAGCAGTATGGTTGCACGGTGAAGTACGCGAAGTGAGCTTCGGCCCAGAGAGACGAAGAGATACAGAGACGGAGAGACGAAGTGGCGGCAGTCGCACGCACTTCGCCTCTCCGTCTGTTTATTTCCTGGTCTGTTTCTGACTACTTCTGTCTGCCCATGATCAGCAGTGCGATCGTCAGCGTTTGCACGTAAATCGCAAAGAGCATCAGCGGCGTGAAGCTGGCGTCGTTGCGGTTGAGATAAGACAGCAATACCAGCGCCAGCGCAAGCACCTGGGCGATCCCGGCCATCAGTTTGCTGACCGAAAAGTCAGCATACTCGGCCCGGGCGTCGCGTTCGTTGCGGGTTCGCAGCTCGTGCAGAATCTGTTCCAGGAGGTGTTGAACCTGCGGCGCAGGCGCGGTTGCCTGAGTCGCGGCGGGTGGCGGCGCCGACGCCTGGGACGCGCCATCTTGCTCATTCGTCGCATCGGCGGGTTGATTCGACGTCGGGGTCGGCGGCGGGGAGTCACCGAGGCTCTGTTCCACGTGATCCATTGCTTCCTTGAGGCTGGAGACGACCTGGTCCGGCTGGACCGTCAGCCGCTCGCTGGCCGCCGGGGATTGCGGGATTCCCTCCGGGCGCAGCAGGATGGTGCGGCAGCCGGCGGCCTTGCCGGCGCGGATGTCCCGCGGCGCGTCCCCGATCACCCAGCTTCGCGACAGGTCCAGCGCCAATTGCTCGGCGGCACGAAGGATCATGCCCGGATTCGGCTTTCGCAGCTCGCTTTCACGACGGTATCGCTCAACCGTGCCGTCGGGGTGAAACGGGCAGTATTCGTGGCGATCGATCACCGCCGCGGGATTCTCCCGCAGCAGCAACTCGTCGATCCTGCGGTTGACGGCGCACACGTCGTCTTCCGAGAACAGCCCGCGCGCCACGCCCGACTGATTGCTCACCACCACGGTGGCAAACCCCAGCGACCGTGCCCGTGCCACCGCATCGGCCGCTCCCTGCATCAGCACGACTTTCTCCGGGTCGCCCAGGTACCCGTCGCTGACAATGATGGTGTTGTCGCGGTCGAAAAAAATCGCCGGGCGTCTCATCGGTAACAGCATTGACCACAGCCCCAGAGGCCAACTCCGGGCCGGCTTGTCATCGCCGCGATTGTATCCGCCGGCCCTGGCCGCTCGCAACGCACCGGCTCCAGGCCGCCGCCGAGCCGGGATGTGGAAACCGTCGCAGGCGGGCGGATAGGATGCGAATGTGACCCGGACCTGGGACATTCTCGACAACGCGCTGGACATCCAGCCCGCCTGCCAACTGGATGCCTTGCTCAAGCACGTGCCGGCGAAATGGGTGGTGTACCTGATGGCCGACGAAGCGGACCATCCGGTGCAGCTTCTTTGCGTGAAGAACCTGCGCTATAGCCTGAGGCGTCGGCTGGGCGAGTTGGATCAGTCGGCCGGACCCAGCAAACGCATCGATTACCGCCAGCTCGTGCGACGGATCCACTGGCGAAGGGTGTACAGCGCGTTCGAGGCGGATGTGGTGTACCTGGAAGCGGCGCGGCGGTACTTCCCGGGCACCTATCGCGGCATGATGGGCCTTCAGCCGGCGTGGTTCATTCACGTCGATCCCGATGCCCGCTTCCCGCGATACACCAGGACAATCGATCTGGACATCAAGTCCGGCCAGCTCATCGGACCGGTCGAAGACAAGCACGCGGCCAGCCGGTTGATCGAGCAGGTGCTCGATTGGTTCGACCTGTGCCGGTACTACAACATTCTGGTTGATTCGCCGCACGCGACGGCGTGCGCGTACAAGGAGATGGGCAAGTGTCCGGCGCCGTGCGATGGATCGATCTCGATGGAGAACTACCGGTACCTGGTGCAGTGGAGCGCCGACACGCTGGTATCGCCGCGAGCACTGATTGAAGACGCCACGCGGCGGATGAAGCTGGCCGCCGCCGAGCTGAAGTTCGAGTCGGCCGCCAGAATCAAGCAGTACATCGATTCGCTTTCGCAGCTTGGGAAAGGCCCGTACCGGCACGTGCGCCGGCTGCGCGACTTCAAGTACCTGTCGATTCAGCCCGGACCCCGGGACCATACCGCCAAGGTGTTCCTGATCACGCCGGGGGAAATCGAAGAACTGGTCGGGCTGATCGATCTGCCGCGCGAGCCCGGCCAGCTCCTGAGCCTGGCGTTGTCGCTGGCGGCGGGTCGCGGCGCCGACTCGCTCGATGCGATCGGCGCCGAGCGCGTTGGCGTGGTCTCGTATCACCTCTTGCAGTCCAGGGCCGCCCAGGGCGTGTTCCTGCCGCTGGACTCGATCGATGAAAAGCAGATCATCAAAGCCTTCCGCGACGTGCAAGAGCAGAAGAAAGAGCAGGCGGCCGAGGAATCCGAAGGCGTGATGAAGGAATTGCAGACGCTTTAACGGCGGGGAAGCAAGCGATCCTGCTGCCTGCTGCGTCGTGCATATACATCGGAGAGATCGATGACCGGAACCAATACAGTGTTGGGTGGCGGGGGATTTCATCATGTGGCGATCCGGGCGCGGGATTTCGACGCGTCGGTGCGCTTTTACACCGAGGCGCTGGGATTCAAGGAGAAGATCCGCTGGGGCGAAGGCGCCAAGCGCGCCATCATGCTCGACGCGGGAGACGGCAATTACCTGGAGATCTTCGCCAATGGCCAGGAGGGGCCCAAGCCCGAAGGAGCAATCCTTCACTTTGCGTTGAGGACCGATAACACCGACGCCGCGATCGCCCGCGCCCGGGCGGCGGGGGCGATCGTCACCGTCGAGCCGAAGGATGTGCTGATCCCCAGCACGCCCCAGCCCACACACGTGCGACTGGCGTTCTGTAAGGGGCCTGACGGGGAAGTGATCGAGTTCTTTCAGAACAGCACGACGTGAGGCGATCATCGGAGACACGCAGGTTGGCAAGTCCGTAGCGCTCGCGTGGTCCCATCGTGCCTTTGGCTGGCTGTTGATTGGCTTGCGATCATTCACGTCCTGGATTCAGGCTGGTCGATAATGACAATCGCCGCGCGTTCGCCGCCGCGGGTCCATCGAGGTGTCGGTATGCCCGCGACCGCACATGGGTGCCAGAAGCACTGCCCGTTCCTCAATCGCGCCGATCCGCGCTGTGCCCGGGCGTTCAGTCTGGAGAACCTTGATCATGCGTTCCGATACTGCTTTGGGCGGTATACGGCGTGTACGGTGTACCTGGAGCTGCTGGTGGAGCGTCGGGTGAAGCAGACCGCTTCGGCGCCGGCGAGGATGCGGGGAACGTATGATCAGCACAGAGCCGTCCAGCTCACGCTGCCGCAGTCGCAAGCCGGGCGAAAGCCGCGCGGCGTGTGCACCGAGCCCGACGCTGGGGCCGTTCCTGATGCATCTGGCGTCGGAACGGGGACTGGCAAATAACTCGCTGCACGCGTACCGCCGCGACCTGACGGACGCCGAGAACTTCCTCCAGGAATCGCGGGGACGAACACTGCTGACCGCCGACGCTGCCGACTTTCGCGCCTACCTTCAGCAACAGACCCGCCAGGGACAATCAACCCGCACCGTGGCGCGTCGTCTGGCGGCGATTCGAACCTTTCTGCGTTACCAGATAGGTCAGGGGCGTGATGTCAGCGCGATCCTTCAACAACTGGAGCGTCCCAAGCCGCAGCGCGCGTTGCCCAAGGTGCTCAGCCGGGCGCAGGTCAATCAGCTCATCGCTGCGCCGGATCCCGCCTCGCCGCTGTTTGCGAGGGATGTGGCCATTCTGGAGATGCTCTACGCCAGCGGCATGCGTGCCTCGGAGATCTGTGATCTGAGGCTGCGCGACATCAATCTTCAGGTTGGCTGCGTGCGCGTGCTGGGCAAGGGGATGAAAGAGCGCATCGTGCCGCTGGGACGGGCGGCGATCGAGGCGATCCGGCGATACCTGCACGAATGCCGCCCGAAGCTTGACCGCCACGGCAGCGATCGCGCGTTTCTCTCGCGCAGCGGCAGGCCGATGGAACGCATCGGCCTGTGGATGCTCGTGGAGCGCTACGGACGAAAGAGCGGCCTGCTCAAGAGCATTTCACCCCATGTGCTGCGGCACTGTTTCGCCACGCATCTTCTTGGCGGCGGCGCAGACCTTCGCGTCGTGCAGGAGCTGCTGGGACATTCCGACATCGGCACAACACAGATCTATACGCATGTGGACGCTTCACGCCTGAAGGCGGTTCATGCGAGGTTTCATCCCAGAGGATGAGCGGCTTGAGAACTTGAGACCATGCCACCCATTGCTCACGGCGATGCCCAGCTCATTCGCGGTCAGGAGCACTTTGGCCGGATCGTGCTCGAGGGGATCTGCCGCGCCAGCGTGTCGGTGGACATCATGACGGCGGACTTCAAGGCGATGCTGGTGCCGGATGGGATCACCAAACGCGCCCGATCCATCGTGCAGGTTTTCCGCCAGCTTGCCGGCAAGGGCGTGGAGATTCGTCTGCTGCATGCGGGCGTTCCAAGCTCCGCCGCACTGCTGGAGCTGAAGCGTGCCCTGCCCCGGGGGCTGAGCATCCGCCGATGTCCGCGGCTGCACAGCAAGGCGGTGATCATCGACTCGCGCGCGATGTACCTGGGCAGCGCCAACCTGACCGGCGCCGGACTGGGCGCCAAGGCCGAGAGGCGGCGGAACTTCGAGCTGGGCATCTGGACCGAGTCGCCGGCGCTGATCGACGCCGTGTGCGAGGAGTTCAACCAGTTGTGGGAGGGCCGCTGCTGCCCGGGGTGTGGACGCAGGGATATTTGCCCGGTGCCGCTGGAACAGCCGCAACTGTGACGATCGCCGCCAGTTTGCGCGCTGGCGATCACGTGAGCGGGTTGATGATCAGGCCAGTGGCCAGCTTGGGATAGAAGTACGTGCTTTTCTGTGGCATGAGTTCGCCGTGGCGGCCGAGCTCCTCCAGGGCGTGCAGCGGTGTGGGCCGCAGCAGCAGGGCGATCTGATACGTTCGCCCGTCCACCTGAGAAGCAATCTGGTCGGCGTCGGCGGTGTAGCCTTTGACCAGCTCACGTCCGGCGGCGAACGTCGGCTGAAGCACTTCGTCCAGCAGATAGCGATGGAGGATGGCCACGTCCAGTCGGCGCCACGCCTGCGAGCGCTGCGGTTCCAGCCCGGCCAGGATGTCCGGATTTTTCAGCCGCAGCTTGTAGCAGGTTCGGGTCCGCCCGTCGTACAGCCCGAAGGTATGCGGAGCGTCGCTGGCGATGGATTCGGCCAGTTGCGGCGGCGTCATCGTTGTCTGCGTGACCTCGAAATGCGGCGCGATCAGGGCCTTGAAGGCATCGATGTCGAACGTATCCAGCCCGCCGATGAGCCGATGCGTGGGCAGGATCAGCAGCCCGTCATCATTCATGTTGACCAGGACGAACATGCAGTAATTGGCCGGGTGATTCGGCGGCAGAGGCCCGCCGTGTTGCTGCTCCAGCTCGCGCTGGTACTGAAGCGCGGTGGTGTAGCGATGGTGCCCGTCGGCGATGTAGATGTTTTTTGTGCCGATCATGCGGATGACTTCGTTGTGGATCTGGGCATCCGTGACTGACCAGAGCTGATTCCGCACGCCGTCGAGCGTGCCGTCGAGCATCGGCCGGCCAAGTTGCGAATACAGAAGCTTCGTGACCTCGCCCCGGTCATCGTTGAAAAGCCCGAAGACCGGAGAAAGCTGCACGCGTGTGGCGCGCATGAGCTTGAGTCGATCCTCGATGGCGCCGGGGTAGGTCTTTTCGTGCGGCACGATGTGCCCGGCCCCCAGCGGCTCGAGCTTGACGGTGCAGATGAACCCGCGACGGTGAAACGTCTTGCCGTTGTACTGGTAGCTCTGAGTGTAGGGATAAATCGCCGGACGCGGGTCTCGCACCAGCACCCCGGCACTCAGCCACGCCTGGAGAGTGGTGTTGGCCTTGGCGTAGGCTTCGTCGGGTCCGACGCTCTTGGGCGGCACGTGGGGCAGATCGATGGTGACGATGTTGTTGGGATGCCTTGCCTGAAGGGCTGCCTTGCCCGCTTCATCCAGCACGTCGTACGGGGGAGCGATCAGCCGGGAAAGCTCCAGGTCGGGACGCAGGGCATAGTGGATACCGCAAAACGGCCGAATCGTCGCCAAAATCGTGCTCCTGTCATGGGCTCAGTGCGTGTGGCAGCAGGATATTGGCTGGCGCGCCGAATTCAACCAGCCGGACCGCACAGCCGCGACGCTTTGCTGGCGGCGCGTGGTGGCTCGATGGACGGCGCATGGCTCCAGAGGCTAAGATTCGCCGCAGATGCGTGTGATTCTGGCCAATCCCCGGGGCTTTTGTGCCGGCGTGAACATGGCGATCGAGGTGGTCGAGGCCGTGCTCAAGCTGCGTGGCCCGCCCATCTACGTGTTTCACGAAATCGTGCATAACCGTCACGTGGTCGAGGACTTCAGGCGTCGCGGGGTGACGTTCGTCAACCACATCTCGCAGGTGCCGGTGGGCAGTGTGATTGTCTACAGCGCTCACGGAATCGCACCGCAGGTGCGGCAGGAGGCCAAAGCCCGGCGACTGATCGAAGTGGATGCGACCTGCCCGCTGGTCACGAAGGTGCACATGGAGGTGCTTCGCTACGCCCGCGATGGATACACCATCCTGTTCATCGGGCACCGCAATCACGATGAAGCGGTGGGCACGGTCGGCGAGGCGCCGCAGTCGATCGTCGTCGTCGAATCCCCCGAGGAGGTCCAGCGCGTGCAAGTGCCGGATCCCAACAGGGTGGCTTTCGTCACCCAGACGACTCTGAGCGTCACCGACGCCCAGCGCATCATCGACGCCATCAGGCGACGATTCCCCAATGTGCGCTACCCGGCCAAGGATGATATCTGCTACGCTACCACCAATCGCCAGAACGCCGTCAGCGAGCTTTCGCCGCTGGTGGATCTGGTGCTGGTGATCGGCTCCAAAAACAGCAGCAATTCACAGCGGCTGGTGGACCGAGCCACCGAAGCGGGCAAGCCGGCGTATCTGATTGACGACGAATCGGAAATCGACCCGCAATGGTTCGCCGGCAAGCAGTCGGTTCTGGTGACCGCCGGGGCGTCGGCGCCGGAGCATCTGGTGAACAGGCTGCTGGATCGCCTGCGGCGGGATTTCGGCGCGACCGTCGAGACACGCACGCTTGTGCAGGAGGACATGTCGTTTGAGCTGCCAAAATCCGTCAAGCGGCTGGCGGTGATCAGTTGAGAGGCAGTGGACCTCGAAGGGCTGGGCTGAAGATGAAAGGCATCATTCTGGCGGGCGGGGCGGGGACGCGGCTGTATCCGCTGACCCGATGCATCAGCAAGCAACTGCTTCCGGTCTACGACAAACCCACCATCTACTATCCGCTTTCGGTGCTGATGCTGGCAGGCATCCGGCAGATCCTGATCATCAGCACCCCGCGCGACCTGCCGATGATCCAGAACCTGCTGGGCGATGGCAGACAGATCGGACTGGACCTGTCGTACCAGGTCCAGCCCGAACCCAAGGGCATCGCTCAGGCGTTCATCATCGGTGCGCAGTTCATTGGCGACCGCCCGGTGTGTCTGATCCTCGGAGACAACCTGTTCTACGGTCACGACCTGACGGTGATGCTCGACGAGGCGGCCAGGCTGCAATCGGGCGCGCTGGTCTTCGCGTATCAGGTCAAGGACCCCGAGCGTTACGGCGTGGTCGAGTTCGGCCGGGACGGGCGGGCGATCAGCATCGAGGAAAAACCCAGACAGCCGAAAAGCAACTGGGCGGTCACGGGGCTGTATTTTTACGACTCGACGGTGGTGCAGATCGCGCAGGCTTTGAAACCCTCGCCGCGCGGAGAGCTGGAGATCACGGATGTGAACCGCACCTACCTTCAGCAGGGTCGGCTGAGAGTACAGCCGATGGGTCGCGGGATCGCATGGCTGGATACCGGCACGTATGATGCGCTGCTGTCCAGCTCGCAGTTCGTGCAAACGCTGGAGGAGCGCCAGGGGCTGAAGGTCGCCTGCATCGAGGAAATCGCCTTTCACAAGGGGTTCATCACCGCCGCCGAGCTGGAGCGTCTGGCGGAGCAGGCGGGCAAGAGCGACTACGGCAACTACCTCAGGCGCGTGCTGAAAGAGGCGGCGGGGTCGCGGTAATCTGTGCGGATTGATCCTGGTTACGGCCGCAGGGAATTGAACATGCAAACCATCCTCGTCACCGGCGCCGCCGGGTTTATCGGGTCCAACTTTGTGCGGATGCTGCTTGGTCGCGGCGAGCCGGTGAAGCTGGTGGCGCTGGACAAGCTCACTTACGCCGGCAACCTCGCGAACCTGCGGGATGTGCTGGACGACAGCCGGCTGGTTTTCGTCAGGGGCGACATCTGCGACGCCGCGCTGCTCGGGCAGATCTTCGATGAGCACAGGATCACCCACGTGGCCCACTTCGCCGCCGAAAGCCATGTCGATCGCAGCATCCTGTCCTCCGGCCCGTTTATTCAAACCAACGTTGTCGGTACGCAGGTGCTGCTCGATATCGCCAGGGCCAGGGGCGTCGAGCGGTTTGTTCAAATCAGCACCGATGAGGTCTATGGCTCGCTGCCCGAGGACAAACCTCACATCAAGTTCACCGAGCAGACCCCGTTGGCGCCCAACAGTCCGTACAGCGCCAGCAAGGCGGCGGCGGACTGCCTGGCGCGATCCTACTTCCATACCTTCGGAATGCCGGTTGTGATCACGCGGTGCAGCAACAACTACGGCCCGTATCAATTCCCCGAAAAGATGATCCCGCTGTTCGTGACCAACCTGCTGGAGGGCCGCAAGGTGCCGCTTTACGGCGACGGGATGAACATACGCGACTGGCTCTATGTCGAAGACCACTGCCAGGCGATCTGGACCGTGCTGAACAAGGCAAAGCCCGGCGAAGTGTACAACATCGGCGGGAACAACGAGATGACCAACCGCCGGATCACCGAGATCATTTTGCAGGAGATGGGCAGAAGCTGGGACGATTCGGTGCAGTACGTGAAGGACCGCCCCGGCCACGACCGCAGATATGCCATCGACGCCAGCAAGATCAAGCGTGAGCTTGGCTGGGAGCCGAAACACCGCTTCGAGGATGCGATCAAAACGACGATCCAGTGGTACAGGGACCACGCGGACTGGTGGCGGGCGATCAAGAGCGGGCAGTACATGACGTATTATGAGCAGCAGTACATGAATCGTTGATGAGCCCTGCCCGGGCCGAGCAATCCCGTTGCACGCGATGCCCGATCGATTGACCATCACGCCAGCGACCGTCTCGGATGTTGCGACGATCCTTTCGTTTATCCGCGCGCTGGCCGAGTATGAGCGGCTCTCGCATCAATGCATCGCCACCGAGCAGGCGCTGCGGCAGACGCTGTTCGGCCCGCGGCGATACGCCGAAGTGCTGATCGCGCGGCTGGATGATCTGCCCGTTGGTTACGCATTGTTCTTCCACAGCTACTCGACGTTTCTGGCCCGGCCGGGAATCTACCTCGAGGATCTGTTCGTGCTGCCGGAGCATCGTGGCAGAGGCGTGGGCAAGGCGCTGCTTGGCGAGGTGGCGAGGATTGCGCGGCAGCGCGACTGCGGGCGGCTGGAATGGGCCGTGCTCGACTGGAACCGGCCGGCCATTGAGTTCTATCGTCGCCTTGGCGCCACGATCCTGCCCGACTGGAGAATCTGTCGCCTGGACGAGGACCGCATCGCCGATCTGGCCGGGAAGGGACCATGAGCCTGTACGATTCGATTGTGGTGACCGGCGGCGCAGGGATGCTGGCGACGGCGTTCAGCAGGGTGTTGGCAAAGCGGCAACTGCACGCGCAGTTCCTGCCGCGAACAATCTGTGATGTCACCGACTCCGCGCAGGTGCAGGCGGTTTTTGAACGATTCAGGCCAAGCCTGTGCATCAATTGTGCCGCATACACGAAAGTAGATCAGGCCGAGCTGGAGCCGCAGCACGCCGAGGCGGTGAACGCCCGGGCGGTGCAGACGCTGGCCCGGTTGTGCCGCCAGCATGGCACGAGGCTGGTGCATTATTCGACGGACTACGTGTTTGATGGCACGCTGCGTCGGCCGCTGCGCCCGGATGATCCGGTCGGGCCACAAAGCGCCTACGGACGATCCAAGCTGCTGGGCGAGCAGCTTCTGCAACGCGACCCGCCGGACCGCTGGCTGATCATCCGCACGGCATGGTTGTATGGCCCGGGCGGGGCCAACTTCCCGCAGGCGATCCTCAACGCCGCCCGCGCGGGCAAGCCGCTGACCGTCGTCGATGATCAGGTCGGATCTCCGACGTTCACATTCGACCTGGCCGAGGCCACGCTCGAGCTGCTCGACCGCGACGCGCCCAGCGGAATCTGGCATGTCGTCAACGACGGACAGACGAGCTGGTACGATTTCGCCGCCGCGATCCTGGAAGAGTTCCACATCGAAGGCGTGAGCCTCTCGCCAACAAGCAGCGGCGAATGGAAGCGAACGCGACCCAACTCGGCGGTGCGTCCGGCCTACAGCGTGCTGGATATCACGCCCTTCCAGCAGCTCACCGGACACCGCACCCGCCCCTGGCGGCTGGCTTTACGCCAGTACGCCAGCCTTTCGTGAAAGCGGGCATGCCCGCCGCCAGATTCCTGGCCGTGATCGCGGCTCGGCTCACACCTGTTGCGGCTCGGTTCACACCTTCGATACCGCAGTCTCCTGCCAGCCCTCGGCCGACTGCGCGGCTTTGAGGATCAGTTCCAGCACCGCCTTGCCCTCGGCCACGCCGTGGATCGGGCGCGTTCCATCGCGCAGACAATCCGCGAAGTGCCCGATCTCGGCCTCGAAGGTGTTGACTGGATTGAACGTCCGTTTGGCCGGCTCGCTGAAGCCTTGTGGCAGATAGTACAGCGTGTTGTCCGAGCCGAAGATCTGCCCCTTCTCGCCGACGACATGGATGTGATGTGTGCCGTAGGGCAGGTTCATCGCCCAGCTTGTCAGGATTTCTCCGATCACGCCATTGTCGAAGCGCACCTGAACCGACGCGGTGTCTTCGCCGTCGATGTTCAGGCGGAAGCGTCCCATGGTCCCGTGGATTTGGGCGGCCTTGGCGCCGGCCAGATACAGCAGCCGGTAGCTGGGGTGGTAGCCGGTGTCGATCAATTCTCCGCCGCCCTGGGTTTTGATGTCGGCGCGCCATCCCCAGCCTGAGCGGTCGGTCCTGCCGGCAGTGAAGCAGTCGGCACTGCGCAGCCAATACATCTGCCCGATCGCGCCGGACTGGATCATCTTCCTGGCCTCCTGGACGACGGGCATGAAGAGCTGGTTGTGCGCTGACATGTAGGTCACGCCGGCTTTGGCGACCGCGGCTTCGATCTGTTCAGCCTCGGCCAGGCTCGTGCACATCGGCTTTTCGCACAGGATGTGCAATCCCGCCGCCGCCGCGTCCAGAATCGCCGGGCCGTGCAGGTGATGCGGCAGGCAGATGTCCACGGCGTCGAGCTGATCGCGCATCTCCCTGAGCATGACTTTCCAGTCGCTGAAGCAGCGCGGATTGCCCCCAAGCTGCTCGGCGCGCTTCTTCAGATTCTCCTGCGATACATCGCACAGCGCCACGCAGCGGATCTTGTCAGCGTGCTTGATGAAGCCCTGCGCATGTGCGTGCGAAATCCCGCCCGCCCCGATCAGTCCCACGCGGACCACACCACTTACGTTGTTGCCCATAGTCTGGTGCCTCCAGGTTGTAGGGCGGACATCGTACCACAGCGGTCTTGCCAGGCGAATGCGACGGAGGCTACACTGGCCCGGCCATGACTCCCCAGCAAATCGCCCAGGCCATCGTGGAAAAGTTTGGCCAGAAGATTCTGGCCGCTTTCGCCGACGACAAGCATCCGCGCGTACACATCAACGCCGAGCACTGGCGCGAGCTGGCGGAGTTCCTGCGACACGACCCGGCGATCAAGCTGGACTGGCTACAGAATCTGAGTGGCGTGGACTATGTGGCGGAGGACAAGATGTGCGTGGTGTACGATCTGTGGAGCTTCCAGCACCGGCACACCTTCGCCGTCAAGGTCTTTACTCCGCGCAACAATCCTTCGGTGCCCAGCGTCGCCGACCTGTGGCGCGCCGCCGACTGGCACGAGCGCGAGGCCTACGACATGTTCGGCATCGATTTCCCCGGCCACCCGGACCTGAGGCGGATTCTGCTGGCCGATGACTGGGAAGGCTTCCCGCTGCGAAAGGACTACGTCTTTCCCCGCGAGTATCACGGCATCCCCGGCAGCGTGGAACTGGATTGGCAGCAGAAGCCGGATTACCCCACCTGATACTCCGAAGACCCCGCGACGTCGGCGGAAAATCAACAGCTTCAGTCGTTGCCCGGCGCGGTTTGTGCAGGACCAGATGTATGATATAACCATTTTGTAATCAAATGGTTATGAATGCGCCAGCGATCTGGCACTCCGATTCCCGTAAAAATTTTCGAATTTTTCCTCTTGAAAGTTGAATCGAGCTGGCTATTCTGTTGGCCAGTCACGGGCGATGAAGGCCCGAACACGAGCCACGAAGGCTCCGTCAGTAAACGCTGGCGGAGCTTTTTTGTCGGGGGTACTCCCCGAAGAAGGTTCCCCCCCTCCTTCTTCAACCCCCGACATTTGAATACAAAAGCCGTTCAGGGCAACCTGAACGGCTTTCTTGTTTCCGAGGCTGTCCCAGGCAGAGCCGCACAGCCAACTTCTGTGCGACCGGCTGGCCTCATCCTCGTGCTCTTACTTATTCAGTTCCTCAACCGCGCCTTCCGTGTTCTGGGGCAATGACCAGTGCTTGCGCACCATTTGGTAGAACGGGTCGTTGTTCGAACGCTTCTCCGCCAAATCCAGGTACGCCGCCGCCAACCGCTCGTTGCCCGTGTTGTACGCGATGTACGCCAGCAAGAACACCGGGCGAGCCTCCTTCGGCTCGTTTCTGGCGATCTCCTTCAGATCCTGCACCAAAAACTCCAGCCGCTCATTGCCCAGCAGCGTGCGAAGATCGTACTGACCCATCAGCAGCGCCTGATCGGCGCTGAAGGCCTGCCGCAGATGCTCCTCGGCCCGTCGATAGTAGCTCTGGCCCAGCTCGGCAGTGGCGCGGCCCAGCAGGATCCATGGGTTGTTCGGCGCCACCTGCTCGGCCAGGTCATACTGCTCGATCGCCGAGTTGTACTTGCCGGCCTTCATCTGTTTCTCGGCCTCGGCCAGCAGGTCCGCCAGACCTTTGGCCTGGACCCCTTCGGCCAGCGACTTGATCTGCGGAGGTTTGGGCAGCGGCGTGGTGGGCGGCGCGGTGACCGAGCCGGGGATTTCCGCTCGTCTGGGCGAAGGGGTCTGTGGCGGCGTGGCGCCCGCCGGCCCAACGCCCGGCACAGCGGGTGTCTGGGGTTCGCCGCCCGGGGTGCTGCCCGCCCCGCCCCGCGCCGGCGCGGTGCCGCCCGGCCTGCCGGCCGTGCCCTGCTGCTCCTGCTCCTGTTGCTTTCGCCGCATGTCCTCGGCGAATTGCCGGCTGGCCGCCTGGTCCCCCAGTTCCTGCGCGGCGCGATAACGTTTCAGTCGCTCTTCAAGCTGCGAGTACTGGGTGCTGATGCGTGAAGGACGAGCGGTCAGCAGACGTTGTCGCGTGCCTTCGCCGGTGCGAAGGTCGCCGCTGATCGAAACACTGCCGGCCTGCGCGCGAATCGCCGCGCCCGTAGCCAGCGACGGATTCTGCACCGCCTCCATCGGCTGGCCCATTGGCTGAGTGAGGCTGAACCCGCGCGCCGCCTCGCCAGCGCCTTCGGCGCCGGGCTGGCCTTCAAGCTCCTCGGGCAGATTCTGCTGCATCGTCTGCTGAAGCTCCTGGCGCATCTGCTGGAGCATCGCCGCGTCCACACGCACTCCGTTCAGCAGCGTCGTTCCGGCGGCAAAGTTGCCCCGCAGAAAGTCCTGGTTGGCCTGCTCGCTCATGTCCCACTGCCGCACCCCATACAGCGGCGATGCCGTGATCAACGAACTGGTCTGCGTGCTGGGATCGACCGGTCCGGGAAGATACAGTTGCCCCGGCTGCGGCAAGGCGGTGGTGGGGATGTCCAAAGTCTGGCCAAGGCGAAGATCATTCGGCTGGCGAGTGAGCTGCGGCGCGGGAATATACCCGCCGCCGCCGGGCGCCTGCTCGACGAATCCGGGAGGCGGGGGAACCGCGCGCGACTCGCCGAAAAATGGCTGCACCACCTGGGCGTTGTTGTTCGGCACGCCGCCGAAGGGGGCGCCGGAAGACTGGCGGATAAAGCGGTCGCTCAAGCCCCCGGCGGTCGGCCCGCGAAAAGCACGCGGGTCGGTGTAGGGAACGAACCCGCGGAACTCCCGCCCGCCGGTTACATTCCCCGTCACGATGTTGTTGCCCAGCGCGCCATATCCATATGGCATAGCGGCGCCTCCCTCGTTCAGCCCGCCACTGCCAACCCGGTTGTTCGCGTCCAGGGCTCGACCATCATTCCCGACGCGGTATTGTCCCAGTGTCTGCCCGGCAACCAAGCCGCCCAGCGCCACCGCGACCGCCAGAACCAGCACCCGTCTCACTTGTCTCGCCGATTTCATGTCACACATCCCTTGGTCGTTCTTTTCCCGCTTCCGCCGAACAACCCCCGGCGAAATCCCCCTCCCACGCCCCACCTTAATTACGACTCCGCCAACCGTCAAAAGTTGCGTTCTGGGACGATCCTTCGGCCAGTCTTCGCCGGTTTCTTGCCGCTTGCGCGCTCAACAACATTCTAGGACCCTGGCCGCGGCGTTATCCGTCATTCCTCGCCCGCTGGTGCAGATTCCTGATCGCGATCAACTCTGGCTGCTCCAGTGCCTGTTGCCAATCGGAAATCCGCACCACCCAGGGTTGCCGAATCGATTCCAGGTCCGAAACCCGATAGACCAGCAAGCCCTCCAGATCCGCCGCCGGCGAAATCTGGCTGCGCAGCATCCGCCAGGGACGCACAAACGCAAATCCCTGCGGCAATCGGCAGGGGATCCCCTGGAGCGCGGCCCGGCTGAACGCAATGTAGCGTGTCGT
The DNA here is from genome assembly GCF_050410795.1 of Fontivita pretiosa. Taxonomy (GTDB): domain Bacteria; phylum Planctomycetota; class Phycisphaerae; order Tepidisphaerales; family Tepidisphaeraceae; genus Fontivita; species Fontivita pretiosa. Next base: position 2,580,694 of record NZ_CP191258.1, read on the forward strand.
GGGTACACTGAAAGGATCGCTGATGCGAATGCCATAGGCGGCCGGGTCGGCAGTGCCCACGTACAACAGGCAGATTTGCGACTCTGCCTGTCGATTCATCCAGTCGCGAAGCTCGATGAGGGACTGCCCCCAATCCAGGTCCGGGACGCACCATCGCCACCGATCCGCCGCAAGGTTGGTAAAGGAGTGAAACCGCGGCGTGGCGTGGATCGACTCGGCGGCCGCGGCCAAAGCGGCGGCCACCAGCAGTATCGTTCGACGACTGCTCGCCTCAGCAACACGCCCCAGCAGAATCATCGCCGGCGCGTACGCAGGAAGCAGATAGCGGATCCCGATGTTGATCTGCGCGATCGATCCCACACCCAAAGCCAATCCGGCGATCAGAGCGATCAGCGGCAGTTCTGGCGCACCCGGCCGGCGGATCGCCAGGCTCAACAGCCCCGCCGCCAGCAGCACCAGTCCGCCCAACGTGCTCTTGGTCACGAGCAGCCAGGGGTAATACCGCCAGTCGTTGCCAAAGTAGGCTTGATCGAACAGGACCGCGACGTACACGCCCTGCGCCTCCCACGTCTGGGCGTCGAAGCCTTCAACCATATCCTGATGGAAGGGCACGGGCACGGCGCCTGGCAGAATCCCCGCTACCCAACGCATCGGTCGGGAAGCGAAGTCGAAGGAATCCAGCCGATGCCCCATGCGGCGGAAACCGTAGACGGCGTTGAGCAGCACGAACGTCACCAGCAGCGCGATTGCCCCACCAGCCAGGCACTGACGCCACCGCGCCCGGCGTTGCAGCACCTCGAACAGCGCGATGCCGAACACGATCGGCCACAGCAACAGCGCCGTGAACTTGATCGTGTGCGTCAGGCCGATCGCCAGGGCGCCCAGCAGCGCATCGCGTTTTCGTCCGCCGCCCACGAATCGCCACCACAACCCCACCGACAGCAGCATGCCCAGCGCCAGCGGCATGTCCGTGCCCAGCGTGCTGCCGTGAGCGATGACCGTGGGGCTGAAAGACCAGACCGCACAACACAGCAACCCCGCAGCCTTGCCGTAGAGCCTGCTGGCCCACAGGAATACGCTCCCCGCCACCATCAGCGACAGCGGGATCAGCATCAACCGACCCCAGAGGACGTAACGATGCATCGCCGCCAGGTTCTGCTGTTGAAAGCGCTCAAAGTAGATCCAGTGTCGTCGGCGGGCAGGTTCATCGCGCAGCGGCTTGCCCGGGGGGATGCGCGCGCCGTGCAGGTACGCCGGTAGCGCTGCCCACATGCGCACCAGTGGCGGGCTGAGGTTGTAGATGCTCATTTCCCCGTGCTTCAGATACGCCAGCCCCGCCGCCAGATGGGCGCCTTCGTCGAAGCAGGCGCTTTTGCGCAGCGCACAGTGAAGCAGCAGGCTCAGATGCGCCGCCAGGATTGCTGTGAGCACAACCAGCGTTCGCGCCGCAGACATGGATTTCATCGCATCATGGTCGAATCGCGCTACGGCATCACGGCATCACCGTGATGCGGCGGCCCGATGCCCGCGGCTAGGGCGCGGGGAATTGCGGTCGCTTACCCTCCAGCACCGCCATGATGTCCCGCACCACCCAGCTCATGTTCCGCAGCGCCGTGTCGGTGCGCGACGCCAGGTGCGGGGTCAGCAGCACGTTGTCCAGTCCCAGCAGAGGGAAATCCGCAGGCGGCGGCTCAGGCGCGAACACATCCACCGCCGCCCCCGCCACACGCCTGGCTCGAATCGCCTCCGCCAGCGCCTGCGCGTCCAGCACTTCTCCCCGGCTGGTGTTGATCAGGATCGCATCCGGCTTCATCATCGCGATCTGCTGAGCGCCGACCAGCCTTTCGTTGCCCGGACGCATGTCCACATGGATGCTGAGCACATCCGCCTGGCGATACAACGTCGGCTTGTCCACCGCCGTCGCCGGAAAGTTGATCAACCCGCTGACGTCGATCAGGTCGTTGTAGATCACCCGCATTTCGAAGCCCAGAGCGGCGATGCGTCCGACCCGCCGCCCCACCCGACCCATGCCCAGGATTCCCAGCGTCAGCTCATTGAGCTGCCGGCCGCGAACGCTGTTGCGGATGCGTTTGAACTCAGCCGGCTCGTAGGCGCGCTCGCGGAAAAAGCACCAGGGGCGAAGCAACTGGAGCATGTACCCGAACACGAACTCCGCGACGGCGATCGTATTGGCGTCGGGGGTGTAGACCACTTCGACGCCGCGGGCGCGGCAGGCGGGAACGTCGATGTTGTCGATGCCTACTCCGCCCCGACCGACCACGCGCAGCCGCGGCGCACGCTCGAGCAGGGCCTTGTCCACCCGCAGATACGTGCGGATCGCCAGACCCTCGGCGCGGGCGAGCTGCGACCAGAAATCGGGATCATCCGGTGAAATCTGGATCACTTCCGCCCGCTGCCGCAACCAGGCTATCGGCTCGGGGTCGAAGGTCTCGGTTACGAAAACGACGGGTTTGTTTGCTGTCGTGGCGCCGCTCATGTCGATCTCGCACAGGATAGCCGCAGACCGCCCGATCAGCTACATTTACATTGTCAGCCGGGGGTGAGTTGTCATCATGACGATCAACGTTGGCATCATCGGGTATGGGCGGATCGGTGCAGAACACGCCCAGTGGATCGCGGCCACGCGCGATCTGCGCGCCGTGGCGGTGGTGGATCCCACGCCGGCGCGGCGGGCACTGGCCGAAACACGCGGCCTGCGAGCCTACGCCGAGCTGGAACCCCTGCTGGCCGATCCTTCCATCGACGCCGTCCTGGTCGCCTCCCCCACCGCCATGCACTTTGAACACGCCACCCGCGCTCTGGCGGCGGGCAAGCACGTCATGATCGAAAAACCCATGGCCCTGGACCTGCCCCAGGCGCGACAGCTCGTGCACGATGCCCGTTGGCGCGGCCGCGTGCTCAGCGTCTTCCACAATCGCCGCTGGGATATCGACTACCTGACCGTCAAGGACGCCATCGGCGCCCAGACCCTCGGACGCATCATCAACGTCGAGAGCCGCATCTGCCAGTGGGCCAGTTGCGTCGGACCGGCGGCGCGGGAGTGGCGACCCAACTGGCGAAACGAAGCCGAATTCGGCGGCGGCGGACTGTATGACTGGGGATCGCACCTGATCGATCAGCTTTGGCGGCTGCTGTGGCCGGCCAAGCCCCTGCGCGTCTTCGCCCAGCTCCGGGGCAATGTCTGGTCGCGCGATTGCGATGACTTTGCCCGGGTGGTGATCGACTTCGACAGCGGCGCTGTCGGGCTGGTGGAGATCAACACTACTACCACGCGACCGCTGCCGCGATGGCACATCGACGGCACCGCCGGCTCCGCCGACAGCCCCACCAGCCTCAAATACGACATCAACGAGTGGGCCAAACTGTACATCACGCCGGCCGACGGCAGCCCGGGGCGATTTGCCCCGCGGGCGACTGGCCGGTTGAGCGAGTCGGACCTGTGGCGTCGGTTCGCCGCCGCCATCCGCGGCGAGGCCGCCCCCGCCGTCCGGGCCGAAAGCGTCCTGCCCACCATGTGCCTGCTCGACGCCGCCCGACTCAGCAGCCGCAACGGAACCGCCATCTATGTTCACAACGCCTGCGACTGGACGCTGTGAAGCTGCTGCCCTGAGCGGCCTGCCTGGCGCGGCGAACCTCGGTGCTCAGCACGATGCCCGCCCGACTATCGGACGCTCCTCGCGACGCAGCCCCGCCCGCGCCCTGGCGATTTTCTAATGGACCCCCTTGGCTCTGCCGATAATTCACACATGGCTGTGGGTCTCCGGGCTATTGCCCGGGCAGCCTGATTGGAGGGCCGGTGTAACGGCGAGCACCGGCCCTTTCTTATGCGCCCGTCTGCCCCCGCGTTCCTCGCGCAAGCTGCCGCTGCGGTTGTGAGCCGTGCTGCTGCGCTGTATACACCATGCGACAGACCCGGCTGCGCATGAATTCCACCACCCCTGCCATCGTTCCCAGCGGTTTTCGCGGCTTGATCGGCGCGGCACGCCAGGACATCACCCCGCCCATCGGCATCTTCGCGCGCAACTGGGGCGCCGCCAGCCACGACGCCGCCGAAGGTATCCACCGCCAGCTCACCCTCACGTGCCTGACATTTCAGGCCGAACCCGACTCTGCGCCGCTGGTGTTGATCGGCGCGGATCTGGGCTGGTGGCGAAATCGCGAGGATGAATGGGCGCTGCGCGGCGCCATCCTCGAAACATTCAACCTCGACGAATCGCGGCTGATGTTCTGCCTGGCTCACACCCATGCCGGGCCGGGACTTCAACGCGCCGACGCCGACCGCCCCGGCGGACACCTGATCGGCCCGTATCTGGATCACCTGCGACACAGCGCCATCCGCGCAGTCCGCGCGGCGCTGAGCGGCGCCTGCCCGGCGACGCTCACCTGGCGATACGGGCGCTGCGATCTGGCGGTCAATCGAGACCTGCCCGAACCCGGCCAGGGCAAACGCATCGTCGTCGGATACAACCCCTGGCTTGCCGCCGACGATACGCTGCTCGTCGGACGCATCACCCTCGACGGCCCGGATCGCACGCTGGCGACAATCGTCAACTACGCCTGCCACCCCACCACGCTGGCGTGGGAGAATCGACTGATTTCCCCCGATTACGTCGGAGCGATGCGCGAACTGGTCGAGTCCGCGACCGCGGCGCCCTGCCTTTTTCTACAGGGCGCCAGCGGCGAACTGGCGCCGGCCGAGCAGTACACCGCCGATGTCGCCGTCGCCGATCGCCACGGGCGGCGGCTCGGTCATGCCGTGCTGGCGACGCTGGAGGCGATGCAGCGCCCCGGCAAAGCGCTGGCGTTCCAACGCGTCGTCGAATCCGGCGCGGCCCTGGCGGTCTGGAACCAGGTCGAAACAAACCTCTCCAGCGCTCTGGCCGCCGAGATGCATCAGGTCGAATTCCACCTCAAGCCGCTGCCGCCGCTGGCCGAGATCCAACGGCAGTGGCGCCAGACCAGCGACCCGGTGCACAAGGAGAGACTGGCGCGCAAGCTCGGTGTTCGCCGCTTCGTCGGCGACGGCGCCACCACCTCCATGCCCCTGTGGCTGTGGCGACTTGGGGATTCGCTGCTGCTCGGGCAGGCCAACGAGGCGTACTCCAAGCTGCAACTTGATCTGCGGGCGCGCTTCGCGCCCCGCGCCCTGGCGGTTATGAATCTGGTCAATGGCTCGCTGGGTTATCTGGCGCCCGCCCACTGCTACGACGGGCCGGAGCTGTACCAGGTCTGGCAATCCCCCTTCCAGCGCGGTTCGCTGGAGCAGCTCATCGCGGCGGCGACGGCCGCCGCCGAGCGCCTGCTGTGTTAGCGCGCCATCGTGCGACAGATCCGCAACCCGCCCATCGCTTCACCAGTCCCCCACGCTTCCGTCCCTGTAGAAGGTTCTCAGCAGCTCTTCCTGCTTGAACGGATGCTTGCGGATCTCCGCCTCGTCCAGCTCCACGCCCAGACCGGGACGGGTATTGGGGCGGACGATCCGGCCCTTCTCTTCCGTCACGAATCCCTGTTTGACCACGTCCCGTCGCCAGGGAACGTCGCTGTGGACCTGCTCGCAGACAATGTAGCTGGGCTCGGCAAAGCCAAGTTCCAGCGAAGCGGCGGTGCTGACCGGGCCTTGCGGGTTGTGCGGCGCGACGGCCACCCGGTACGCCGAAGCCATCGCGCAAATCCGCCGCGCTTCCGACAGTCCGCCACAATGGGTGATGTCGGGTTGAATGACGCTGGCGGCGCGCTTCTCCAGCAGCTCGCGGAACGGATGCACGCTGACCAGCCGCTCGCCGGTGGCGATCGGCGTCTTCACCGACCGCTGCACCATCGCGATGTCGTCCATCGTCTCCGGCCAGCAGGGCTCCTCGAACCAGTAGAGGTTGTATGGCTCCAGCGCCTTGGCGAAGAGGATGCCCATTCGAGGCGACGGCCGCGCGTGGCAATCGACCATGATGTCGATCGATTCGCCAACGGCCTCGCGCATCGCCGCCACGCACGCCTCGGCGTAGCGGATCGGCTGCATCCCCTCCAGCGGCATGGTCTCGGGCACGGCCATGGCCTTAAAGGCGGTGAAGCCCTCCTCGACGGCCTTGCGCGCCAGGTCGGCAAAGCGTTTGGCGTCGGCCGGGTCGGTGCAGTACATGTCTTCCATCTTTCCGCCGCCCAGATGCGCGTACAGGCGCACGTAGTCGCGCACCGGCCCGCCCCAGAGCTTGTGGCACGGCACGCCATGGATTTTGCCCAATATGTCCCACAGGGCGATGTCGATGCCGCTGATGGCGGTGCCGCGCACGATCCCGTTGCCATGCCAGAAGTGCTGGCGATACATCATCTGCCACAGATGCTCGATGCGAGTGGGGTCTTCGCCGATCAGCAGTTGCGAAAGGTCTTCGATGGCGCCGACCACGCCGCGGGTGTGCCACTCGAGCGTCGCCTCGCCCCAGCCCCACAGCCCGGGCTGATCGGTCAGGACCTTCACGAAGATCCAGTTTCGCATGCGTGCGTTGCAGACGAGGGTTTCGATTTTGGTGATTTTCATGATCGGCGCTCAATCCGCCAGAGGATCCGGTATCTGGGTCAGAATGCTCTGAAGCTGCGGAAGCAGCAGCGGCACGATCTCGGTAACCGCGTGCCAGATCTGCGGGAGTTCGACTTCGTGATATCCGTGAATCAGGCGGTCGCGCATTCCCGCCATCTGCTGCCAGGGGATCTGTGGGTACGACTGGCGGAGTCGCGAGGAAAGGCGCTTTGTGGCTTCCCCGATAATCTCCATACGGCGAATCACGGCATCGATCAACTGCTCGTCTTGCTGGAACTGCTCAAACGACTTGCCCCGCACGTATCGCAGCACCGCTTGCATCGATTCGATGATATCGTAGACGGAGGCCTTATCCTTCAGCATAGATGATTCTCGCGGTCCGAAGGATGTGATCGCGCCGATAAGGGTTGCGACTCTGCTCGATGGCGCGCCAGCCCACGACATCGACTTTGCGGCCAATCAGCGACTCCAGAGCCTGCTGAAGCTGTGCATACTTTTCAAGCCATGGTCCCGGGTCATCGTTGCGAAAACGGACGAGAAAATCGACATCGCTATCGGGGCCAAAATCGTTGCGCAAGGCAGAACCGAAAACGGCCAACTCGCTCACGCCCAGGCGACGACAAACTTCGGCGATCGCCTCAAACGGCAGTTCAACCCTCAATTCATCAGTCGTCCCAATGACTTCCATCGCTTCAATTATACGCGATCCCCAGACACAAGGAACTCGATACATCGAGGCCGCACCGGCAGGAGAGGCGTCGATCAGCCCAGAAGCTGCTCGGCGTCGGCGCTGACCGCGCTCAACAACGACGTCGCAATAATCGGCCTGGCCGCGAACGTCGTCGGCGTCGGCGTCGCGATGCCGGACATCGCCAGCGGCGCCGGCCAGCTCAGTTGCCAGTTGCTGGCCAGCAGCAGCAGATCCCGGGCGTTGACGCGGGTATCGTAGCTGAAGTCGCCCTGGCTGAACGTGCGGCTGTTCTGTTGCCAGTTCATCGCCAGGATGTCCAGGTCCAAGCGGTTGACGATGCGATCGCGGTTGGCGTCGCCGTTGAGGAAGAAAAAGTCGAAGATCTCATCCTGGTCAAGGATGTCACCAACCGCATCGGTGACGTTCGCAGCGGCGAGCGTGGCGCGGTAGTTGCCGTTGGGCAGCACCCCGGCGAAGGCGAACGTCGCGGTGTTGGTATTGGGATCGTAACTCACCGCCACCGGGCTGAGCTGCGTCTGGGTTGTGAGGTTCTGCACGACCAGGTCGGCGAGTTCCAGGCTGGCGGACACATCGGCGCTGAACTGGAAGTCCAGGGCTATGGGGAGCATCTCGAAGCGGAACTGGCGTTGCATGACTCGCGGGAGCCTGCGATTGCCGAACTCCCGGCCGGCGGCGAAGTCGTTGGCGTCGGTGAGGTAGATGCTGAACTCCTGCACCGGCGGATTGCCGCCGTTGGATGGCGCGGTCTGCCGCCAGCCGGGCACTACCTCTTCGCGGATCGTGTAGAAGCCCTCTGCGTAGCCGGCGAACTGCCACTGACCGGCGAGGTTGGTGACGCTGGTGGGCTCGTTGGCGTCGCGCGTGTCGTTGTTGTTGGCGTCGATGTAAAGGGTCCAGCCAGCCAGCGGGCCTTCGCCCGCCTGGCGCACACCATCGCCATTGGCATCCTCGAAGACGATGCCGGACATTGTCCCGCCGGCGGCGGGGTCGGCGGCCAGGGAGAATCGCTCGAAGCGCGTGCCCCACTCATCCGCCGCCCCCGCTGCAATGCGCGAGTACATGTTGTAGGCCCAGAACTCCTGAGTCGCGTTGGGATCCAGTGCCAAGCCGCTGTAATCGCCCCAGCGGTTGGGGGCGGGGGGATTGGCCATGACGTAATAGTCCAGCCCGCGCTGCATGATGCGCGCCGCGCGTGTGGATCCGATCCCGCCGACGACCGGATCGTCGGGTCGTCGCCCGGTGAAGTAGGCGCCGGGGAACAGGCTGGGGCTCGACGCGGCGAAGCCAACGCCCATGTTCCCGCCACTGTCCACCATGATGCTGGGATAGAAGGTGTGCGTCCCGACGCCCAGGTCTTCGCCGCCGACATTACCCTGAAGCGCAACGCTCAAAGCCGCCAGATTCGTCGTATCGGTCTTGTACCAGCGTACGGTGGCCTGTCCGAGATCGTCGCCGGTGGTGGGCAGGATGGTGTTAGAGGTCCACAGGGCATTGTTCCGCCAGACGGCGTTGTAGACGTTGTCGCCAAAGGCGCGGGCATCGACGCCAACCGCGCCCGCCTGCGGGGCGGTAAAGGTCATCCCGCCCTGTGTGATATCGCCGAGGTTGAGGTCGCTGATGGTGAGCGCCGGGGCGGTCAGCGGATTGTCGACGCGTAAAACATACAGGTGGTCGTCCGCGCCGCCGACGTTGGCGCGAAACGTCGCCAGGAAAGTCCCCACACCATCGCGAATCGTGCCGTACATCTGGGCGGGCATGAACACGTCGCTGCCGGCCGCGGCGCCCAGGGAAAGGTTGTGCGAGGTGACAGGTGTCGCGGGCACCGGGGGTACGGCGGCGGCGTTGCCGGCGGTCAGCGGCCGCCGCGTATCGACGATCCACAGTCTCTGCGTGCCGCCGCTGGTCCGCGCGGTGACGTAGACGGCATCCTTGCCCGCTCCCAGGCCCGGGTAGTCGATGCTGCCAGCCATTTCCGGCGTGGCGTTGATCACGCGGAAGTGCCACTTGCCATTCGGGTCGTGATCGTCTGATTCGGCCAGGTAGATGCGCGAGTTGGCGCCGCTTCGCCAAAGCGCCACGACGAAAAACGTGCAGGTGTAGGTGTTGTAGATGATCTTCGGGTCGAACAGAAGCGAAGCCCCGGGGGCCGGATTGGCGTTGGCGAAAAAGTCGTTCAGCGACGGCGCGTTTCCCTGTTGAGCGCCGGACTTGTCGTACCACACGACCTGCCGGTTCACGACCGACATGACGTGCGCCGGACCCACCGCGCCGTGCGGGTCGGCGGGGTTGGCATTGGCGGCGATCGCCGGCTTGCTGGTCCCGTCGAACGCCACCGGCGCCGCCACCGCGGGCTGCTGCGGGGCGAGCTTGAACAGCTCGATCCCGTTGGCCGCCGTACGCCCGCTGAAGTAGTACAGTCCGTTGGCCGCCGCGCCCTCTCGGGGCATCATTTCGTCAGCATCGGGGGTGAGGTTTTCTTCGAGGTTGACGACGTACTGATCCGTCATCGGGTCGATCGATGTGCGATACAGCTCGCGTCCGGTCGTGTCGCGGAACGCGCTGAAGTAGAGCTGGTCGCGCGACTCGAAGGAGAACAGTTGCGGATCGGAGCTGTTCGGGATGCCTGCGGTTGCGCCGGGAAAGATGTCGGCCACGAGCGTGGTTCCGGCGGCGGAGCCGTCGCTCTTGAAAAGTTCCTGCCCGACCAGGTCGTTGCCGGCAGTGAAGAACAGCGTCCCGCGAACGTTGCGGAGCTGCCCGGGAGACGAACTGTTGGGAAACCCCGACGTGTCTCCGGGCGCCAGGTCGGTCACCAGCGCGGTCACGCCTCCGGGCGCACCGTCGCTGCGCCACAGCTCGCGGCCGTCGGCCATCGTGAAGGCCGAGAAGAACAGTGTGCCGTTGACGTCGGTGATCCACTGCGGCCAGGACTCGTTTGGGAAGATGCTGTTGTTTTCATCGACGGTGAAGCCCGGATGGATGTCGGCAACCAGCTCTGTCCCGGCGGCGGTGCCGTCGCTGCGATACAGCTCGGTGCCGACGGTGTCGAGACTGTAGGCAGAAAAGTAAACGTAACCGCCAGAGCGGACCAGGTACGAAGGATTGGACGAGCAGGCCGGTCCCGGGGGATCGCCTGGCAGATTTCCGGGGCGAAGGTCCAGCACGATCGAAGTTCCGCCCGCCGTGCCGTCGCTCTTCCACAACTCCCGACCGTTTGCCTCGGTTTCTGCCGAGAACAGCAGCAGATTTCCCAGCGATGTCAGGCTGGAGGGAAACGACGAACGCGGAAGCATGCTGTTCGGATCGACTCCGGGGCTGATGTCGGCGACGAGGCTGACTGAAACCGAGCCGTCGTTGGCGGTGTTGGTTCGAAACAGTTCCGTGCCGCTGTCACCGTTGTCGGCGGTGAAGTAGAGCGTTCCGCCCACGCGCGTCATGTTGGAGATGGTAGAGCTATACGGCAGCATCGTGTTCGGATCGATGCCGGGGCGCAGATCAGCCACCATGCTCGTTCCCTGCTCCGTGCCGTCGCTGATCCAAAGCTCGTAGCCGTGTTCCCCGTCGTCGGCCTGAAAGAACAGCACCGTGCGCGTCTTGTTCCCGTCGTAAACCAGCGGTACCTCGACGAAGCTGAACGGCCCGGAGGCGCCGGCGGGGTTGATGTCCTTGACCATCACCGTGCCGCCGGCAGTGCCGTCGGTCTTCCACAACTCCATGCCCGCGTTGCCGTCGTCGGCAGCGAAGAACAACACGTCGTTGTAGCTGACCAGCGAATTCACCGACGAGTGACCCGGCCCGGGGACGAGGTCGGCGACCAGCGAGACGGCCAGCAACTGGCGCGCTTCCAGAGATTCGATAGAGATCGGACGTGGCGGCGGGCGTGTAATCGGAGTTCGCTTCGGACCTCCAATGCCACCCCTGCAACCGCGCTGATGATACCTGCGGGAGTGTACGCTGGAAGACGGAGACATGGCGGCTCCAATCTACCGATAACTCGATAATTCCCCCTTGTGTTGAACGCTGTCCAGGATCTCGTCGGATACGGAAGCCCAATTGCTGTCGATCGCCTGATTGCTCATCAGAGCCTGTGCCTGCACCGGCGCGGGCCAGGTCTGTTGCCAGTTGCTGGCCATCAGCAGCAGATCCCGGGCGTCGACGCGGGTGTCGTAGTTGAAGTCGGCCTGGCTGAAGCGGCGAGGGGACTGCTGCCAGTTGGCGGCCAGCACGTCATGATCGGCCTGGTTGACGGCGCGATCGAGCGTGGCGTCGCCATAGAACGTGTAGCGCACGACGACGGTGGTGTTGTCGATGTTCTGCCCGGCAAAGCTGGCGGGGAAGACGCTGAACAGGTCGGTGGAGGCGGCGTAGCCCAGGGCCTTGGTGGTGTCGGCGGCGGCGGAGGAGGAGCGGATGCCATTGCCATTCCACGCCCCGCCGTTGTAGCCGCTGCTCAGCAGCACCCCCATGCCCGCCAGTACCGAGGGCCCATCGTAGTCGAAGATGAGGTTGTTGTTGGCCAGGTCCAGGAAGCCTGAGGGGTGGATGCTGAGGGTCCTGGTTCGCAGGACCAGATCGCCATTGGCGCTGAGCAGCGCTCCGCCGCCGGCGCCGATGCTGATCGAGCCGAAGGTCAAATCGCCGCTGAAGCGAACGCGGGAGATGCCCGAGTGGTCGCTGTTGACGCTGAGCGCGTCGTCGCCGTCGCCGCCGCCGCCGTTGACCAGCACCTCGCTGCCGAGGAAATGCCCGATGATGTCGATGGTGTCGGCTCCGCCGTTGGAGTTGATCGCCAGTGGCGTGTTGCCGTTGCTGCTGGTGACGGTGACAGTGTTGGACGCGTTCTGGGCGTTGAGGATCAGCCCTTCGATGGTGTCGTAGGTCAGCCCGCCGAAGCCGGCGCGCAGTGCGTTGTTCGAATCGATTGTCCAGGCTTCGCTGGTGATGGTGCTCTGGTCGTTGATGTAGACCAGATCCAGTCCCGCGCCGCCGTTGACGACCACAGCGCCGTCGATCGGCGAGACGCTGGTGGCGCCGACGTTGACGATGTCCCATCCGCCGTTGGCGTTGATGGTCACATTCGCGCTGGTCGCCAGAAAGCCGTTGTTGAGGTTGATCGTGCTGTCGGAGTTGTTGGCGTTGAGCAGCATCGCTTCGTTGCCGAAGAAGCTGAGCGAGTGCGTCCAGCCGCTGCGCGTCACGTCGCCGTATCCGATGGTGTACGTCCGCTGGCCCACGTCGGACGTGTCGTTGACATTGACCGTATCGGTGCCGACCTGGCCGTTAAAGTCGGTGTCGTAGCCGATGTTGTCCAGGTCATCCAGCAAACCGAAGAAGTTGAGGGTGAACACGTCATCGCCATCGCCCGCGTTGACGATCAGCTCGTCCAGGCTCGAGAAGCTGATGAGATCTCCACCGACGATGGAGATTCCGGCGGTTCCGGCCAGGTACGTGCTTGACGCCGCGTCGCCGATGATGGTGAGCGTGTCGGTGTCGTTGCCGGCGGTGAAGGTGATGTTCCCGCCGAGCGGATCGCCGGCGCTGTAGTCCACCGTCATCGTGTCGTTGCCCGAGCCGGTGTTGAAAGTCACGGCGCTCAGCTCACTGGTCGGCAGCTCGTAGGTTGGGGGGTTGACTGTCGAGGTGTTGATCCAGATGTGCGAGTCGCTTCCGCTCCTGCGGATGTAGACGGTATCGACGCCGCTGGTGCCGTTGACGTTTGCCAGCCTGGTTACCGTCCCTTCGACACGGAAGCGCATGAACGCTTCGCCGGCGTCGGCGTCGTTGGTGTTGAAGCTGACCCATCCGGCCTTGTACCCGTCGAAGGCGCTGTCCAGCCGCAGGCTGACAGTGTCGAAGCTTCCGGGCGTGATGGTGCCGGCCAGGCTGTTGGTGACGGTGAATCCGGCCGGCACGCTCAGGCCGCTGGTGCTCAGATCCGACTCTCCATCGTTGTAGACGCGGAAGCTGAAGGTGGGCAGGCCGCTGGTCTGGCCCTGGAGAACGGTGCCGACATTGAATGGCGTGGAGCGGTCATCGACGATGTAGGTCAGGTCGGTCTCGGTCATGCGCGCCTCCGCCGGCCGCGCGGCCGCCTGCACGGTGAAGCTCCTGTTGAGCATCCCCACGCCGTTGATGAACGCGGTGACTGACCAGGTGCCGTACAGCGAAGGAATGTTCAGGCTCGCGTAGCGGTAGAAGTACTGGCCCTGGCCCATGGCCCAGTCGCTGGTGGCGTAGGCTGCTCCGCCCGGCTGGTACCAGCGGACGCGATAGGTGTCGCCCGATTCCGCCCCGCCTCCCACCGTCCAGAGCGTGACCTGATCGCCAGGGTTGAAGTTGTCGATGGTGATCGGCCCGTCGTACATCTGCGCGTTGGGGCTGTAGGAGATGACGCCGCCATCGAGGATGCTGGGGTTTTCTCCTGCATACGTCAGTGGCGAGGCCATGTACGAGCTCATTCCCACGCCCGGCTCCACCTGCATCCCCTGGTAGTACACGCCCCAGTGCAGGTGCGGATTGGTGCTTCGTCCGCTGGAGGCCATTTCGGCGATTTTCTGCCCGGCGACCACCGTGCTGCCAGCGCTTACCAGCAGCGAGTCGCGGCGCAGGTGGTAGTACTGCGTGGTGAACCCGTTGCCGTGATCGATCGTGATGTAGTTGCTCGGCGGATACGGCGATACTGAGTTGCGGTCGAAATTGCCGTCCACCGCGTCCACGACGGTTCCCGCCGCGGCGGCATAGATGTCGATGCCGGGATACTTGTCGGCCTCGCGCCAGTTGGCGACGGTGTAGTCCCAGCCGTTGTGCCCGTCGTAAGCCCAGGTCCCGCCGTTGTAGTCGCCGATGCCCACACCCAGGTTCAGGTCCACGTAGTTGACCAGCGTCCAGTCCTGCCAGGGGACGCCCTCGAGCGGCGCGACAAACTTGGGCGTCATCACCGCCGGCTGAAAGTTGGTTGAGCCGCTGTTGTCAGCGCCGTTGGATTCGGTGATGTCATTGAACACGTCCAGCGTCGCCGATGCCGATTTGAACCCCGGCGTGATCATCCACACCCCCAGGCGCAGGACCCAGTACTGCGTCCCCGGGCCGCCGGCGCCCCAGTTCAGCGCATAATCGATGTTGGCGCCGGCAACGGTCATTCTCACGGTGTATGTTTCGCCGGCGGAGATGCCGACCGTGCTGTACTCGACCTGCATGTACGCATAGGAGCCGACCGCTGGCGTGGCGATTTCGTTGCCGTTGGCGTCGGTCATGTAGACATCGATCAGGTCGAGATTGGCGGTGAGATTGCTGGACCCGCCGGGCGCCGCAAGCGGCTGGACGGCGTCGTTCTGGGCCGACGGCGCCAATGTCTCGTGCATCGCGGTCACCTCGTAGCCACCGAAGAAGCGGTCCGATCCCTCGGTGAGTCGTGTCGGCACGGCGCCGGCGAAGGTGGCGCCCTGGCACAGCAACCGGCGAGGCTCCAGCGCCTCGGTCAGGCATCGCGCCGGACTTTGTTCCACCAATTTGGCGACACCAGAATCGCGAAGGCGACGGCGGCGACTCGGCCAGCGCATGGAGCCTAAGGACATGGCAACCTCCCGAGGGACCGGCGTTCTGTAAGAACCCGGCGCGCAAGGTTTCAACAGAGCAAAACAAGATACGACGGCAACCAGACTGGCTTACCGGCAGACTCGAACCGCGCGGCAACGCGGCTTTGACTGACCCACGGTGTACCTCGGATGATAGGCCCTGAGAATTGCCCGAAACAGGTCTGGCGACGGCCTTGACGGGTTTCGCCCGCGGCGGTCAATCGGCTGCGCGAAGGCCGCGTCGCGTTACCTCGTACAGCTTGCCTTGATAGCTGAGATTCCGCAGCACGGCATTTGGATCGAAGCGTCCGAAGCGAGGCAGGGCGCTGATGCCGCGGTTGAGGGTTGCATTGACCCCGAAGATCGATTCGATGATGAGCTGTGCCCAAGCGCCGCCGGAGGAGCAGGCCCAGTCGTTGATGTAGGGGAAGTCCGCCGACGCCTTGCGTGCCCCGCCTGATTCCGGCTCGACGATCGCTTCGACGAAATGCGCCTGCCCGAAGGGACCCTGATTGGCGCTGCGGGCAAGCCCCTTGAGCCAGTCAAACGCCAGATCCACCTGCCCGACGCGGTACAGCGCCATTGCCGCCTGCGCCGGCCAGGCGGTGTAGGCGCCGGTCCACTGATGATCCGGGCGAACGCTGAAGGTCGCATCGTCATCCCCGCACGACAGCGCGTGCATCCACGTCGGCGTCTGAAGCTCGCGGCGGAAGAACGCGACCATCTCATCGATCTGCTGGCTGGGCAGATCCTCGGCGATGGTGTTGATGACCGTGAAAAAGTCGTAGCAGTGGCGAACTTCCACACACGAGCCGTCCGGCCGCCGCGCGTTCCAGTACCCCTTGCCGGGCACATACAGTTTTTGCACCTGGCGAGCCAGCTCGGCGGCCTCGGCACGCAGGGCCGCTGCGCGATCCTGCTCGCCGCGCATCTGGAAAATCTCCGCAACCGTTCGCAGGTTGAACACGTTGGCGGCGTTGAGGCTGGCCACCTCGTGCACATAGCTGCCGACGCATTCCAGCAGGTTGTTCAGCTCGCCATAGTCGGCCAGTCCGCTGCTGGTACGGAAATCCCGCCAACTGTGGGCATACTTTTCCAGGAAGTCGATCACGCGCGGCTCGCTGAGGTGCTGATCCAGCCACGCGCGCTGGCCGGTCCAGCGCAGGTAATCGCGGGCAATGGTGGTCATGGCAAAATCGTTGACCGAATACCACGGCCCGACGCCTGCGCCGGTGAGAAACTCGGTTCCGAAGTGTTTGTGGATGTCCAGGTGCATCCACAGCTCCAGGTACTTTCGCATCACCGCCGGATCCAGCAGCGCGTGCACCAGTGACGACAGCGAGTAGTCCCAGATGAAGGTCACCGGCTGCCAGTATCGTGGCAGCAGGGTGGTGTAGGCGCGTCCGTAGACGGAGAACGGCGTGTCGCGCTTGAAGTAGATCACGCCGAGAATGCCTGTGTGATAGAGGCGAAGGATGTCGCGGTCGGAGGTTTCCAGCAGCGGCATATGCCCGGAATAACGGTCGTTTCCGGGGGTGAAGACCGCGCGAAGCTCGGCATTCCATTCGTCGCGGGCGCGATCGATTTCGGCATCGATGTTAGAGACGATGGAATCGAAAAGGCCAGCCGCTTCCGCGGCGGTTTCAGCGACGGCATTGACATACGCCAGCGTATGCGATTCGCCGGGGCCGAGCGTGAACGTGAACGACAGTCCGCTGGGAGTGACGCGCGCCGGGCGCTGAGCGCAGCCCTGGATCATGCAGGCGGCGCTGTTGCGGGCCCAAAACAGCAGCGCGCCGCGTTCGGCGTCGATCTGGATGCGGTTGTCGGATTCGGTTGGGGGAAAGGCATTGGTCCAGGGCGCGACGGATTTGGTGATCCCGCCACGAAGCCCGAGTTTGATTGAAATGTCGCGTTTGGGCCCGCGGTTTTCAATGCGGATGCGCACGATTGCCGCCATCCGTCCCACCGCCAGCACCGTCGTCGAGCGGATGTGGATGCCATCGTGCTCGCCCTGGCGCTCGATGCGATCGGGATACCAGATGAAGGTGATCGGCCGGCCCGTCGAGACAAAGAGCCGGTCGTTCAGGTACAGCGAGCCGGTGACCGTGTCGGAGCAGGCAAACGGCGGGAAATTGAGGCTGCGGATGCCGCTCAGGTCCAGATCCGCCTGCACGCATCCGAGGAAGTTGGTCAGCCCCGGAGGGTTGAACAGGTCGCCAAAACGGTGAACCATCGGGCAAGTGCCAAGATCGTCAACGGTGGGGATCATTCCAGCTCCACTTCGACCAGATGCGGGAAATACTCTTCGAACTCGACGTAGGTCAGGTAAACGACGCGCCCGTTCTGTTCCGACAGTTCGGGATGCTCCTTGCCGGCGTAAATGAGCGTGGGATACGGCAGGGGTATTGGACGAGGCGGCGGCTGGACGGTCCACAGCACAACCGGATCGCTCCACGGGCCCCAGGGGTGGGGCGCCGTCCGTGCGACGATCCTGCCGGTCAGGTCCAGCGAATGAACCGCAAGGTAGCTGCCCAGGTGTGGGTTGAACGAGACCGACAACTCGCTGGGCATGTGGCTGAAGATCACCGCCGCCTGGGATAGATCGCGGCTCCAGCGATTCTCGGCGGTGAAGTATTCATAGCTGGAGATGTCCGCCAGCGATGCCGGGCGCGCGCGGGCGATGTAGCAAGTCTGCACGTCGTTCTGTTTGACTGTGCCATAGAGGTAGACCAGGCCATCGCGCTGGTCCAGGAGCATCGCCGTGGCGAAGTGCGGCTCGTCGGCCCGCCAGAGGATCGAATCGCCGTCACGTTCGATGCGCCGGAAGCGCAACTCCTGGCGCGACCCGACCGCCAAACCGGAACCGACGATTTCGAAGGGCACCGGCAGCAGTGGCGAGCGTCCGGGCAGCATCCTGACTTTGATGAATGAGAGGTAGATTGTGCCGTCGATCTCGATGCCGTGCTGGCACCAGATCCGATCCCAGTCGGGATGTTCATCGCCTTGAAGCGGAATCAGTGTTCGCAGCTCGCCATGTTCGTCACAGATGTAGGTGTAGTTGCGAAGGCCATGCCGGCCGGTGCGGTCGCGCAGGATCAGCCCGGTGTTGTTGAGCATGCGGCGGATGGTTCCGCGTCCGGACATGTCGGCGTGGCCGACGGGCTGGCCGGCAGCGTCGTACCAGAGACTCTGTCCTGCGGGCGGGCGTGTGCCGATGAGTGTGTCGCCAAAAAACCACAGCGCGGTGCCGTCGCGCAGCGGGATGGAGAACGCTCCGTCCTGCCCGATCATGCGATGCGGGTTGCCGACGAACTGCGGCCCCAGGTCGCGCCCCGCCGCCACCGCCAGTCTCCGCGCCGCGCCGCTCATGCCGCCGCCTCCGCTGCGGCGCTTCTCAGGAAGCTCACGTCGATCGGCGCCGAAACGCTCTGCCCCGACGCCGACGTCAGTGTCACCGATTGCTCGTCCTGGTCGGCCTGGATCTGCGCAACGCGGTCAAAACCCTGGGGAATCCGCGCCACCGCCATGATGTAATTCACGACCATCGGCCGATTGGGATTCAGCTCGACGTAGGTCGGGTACCCCTTGCGGGAGATCGGATTTTCCGCGACCGACTCCGCCAGGCCGGGATGGAAATAGCTGAGCACCTCCTCCAGCCCCATGACGTTGATGTGCCGCCCGTTCCACGGCGCGTAGTGCCGCCCGCCATTGCTGATCCACAGCACGGTATGAGGCAGTACATTCGGGTCTTTCAGCGCGAACCAGACGTAACCCTGTTTGGCAAAGGTCACGGCGGTCCAGGCGAACGGCACGCTGCTGTCGCTGACGAGCATGACCAGGTCTTCGTAGCCGCGCCTGGCCGGATAGCGCGACAGATCCGTCGTCTGCCCGGTGACCATCGGCACCGATTCCAGAGACGTGAACTCCGCGCCCGGCTGAAGGATTGAATAGCCGCGGTTTTCCGGTCGCTCGATCGGCTCGGGGAAGACCTGCCCATAGACAAACGGGCTGGTGGAGATCACGCCGCTGCCCGGCTCGTCGGGAAAACGCAGCATCGCGTGATGCCCGAAGGTCATCGGGCCGCTCATCTGCCGAATCACGTGCTGCGAATAGATGGCCCGGTGGCCCCTGATCAGGCTGATGCGTTTGTCCACCAGTCCGGGTCGGATTCTGGTTCGCAGGCTCAGATGCAGACAGGTTCGCCCCTCGGGGGTGGTTTGCAGCGACTGGAATCTCCATTTGGCGTTGGCGGTTTCACCGTGAACCGGGTGTTTCTCGCGACCGAACGGGGTCGTATTTCCGCCGAAAGGCATGCAGAAGAAGTCGCCTCGGAGCACGCGGATCACCGGCGGGTTGGTCCTGGGATCCAGCTTCTCGGTGGCCCAGGGCGCCACCGAGTACGGCTCGACGACGCGCCCGTCGAGCCTGAACCTCACCGGCCCGACGTGTCCGCCAAGCTCGGTAACGAAGGCCTGCACCTGTCCGCCCGCCACTGCCCAGGAAGGTTGTCCCAGGATATTTTTCAGTGTCGGCGCCGCGGTCGCGCGCTGCTTGGCGCCGCCGCGCCTGCCTGATGATGCCCGCTTCGTCGCCGCACGCTTTGCCATGGCTGTTGCCTCTGTCTTGCCGCCTGTGGTGTCACGAGCATCCGGCCCGTGATCCAATGGATCAGGCTCGTCTTCCCCCGGATGCTGCTGCCTTGCCCGACCGTATCCGTTTGGCCTTCTTGGGCACGGCCCAGTTGCGCTCCGGGGTGATGCTGAACCACTCCGGTCGCTTCGGGTCGCGGTCGTAAGCGTAGTTGCCGAGCTGCTTGTACAGCTCCGAATACTTCGCCAGCTTCTCGCGGTCCAGTTCCACGCCCAGGCCCGGTCCCCTGGGCACTTCGATCTGGCCGTTGACATATCGCATCTTTCCGCCGGCGATGATGTCGTCGGTGAGGTGATGGTAATGGGCATCGGCGGCGAAGCTGAGGTTGGGAATGGCGGCGCCCAGATGCAGCATGGTGGCAAGCTGCACACCCAGCTCGCCCGAGGAGTGCACCGCCACGCCCTGCTGGAACTTTTCGCAGACGACCGACGCCTTCCACGCCTGCCGCAGCCCGCCCCAGAACGTCGTGTCCAGAAGGATCACGTCGATGGCGTTGGTCCGGATGCACGCGGCGAGCTGCTCGAAGTTGACCACGACGGTGTTGGTGGCCGTGGGGATCCGCACGAATTGCCTCACGCGGCGCATCCCCTCCAGCCCGAAGCATGGATCTTCGAAGTAGTCGTTGCGGATGTCCTCGATCGCCTGCCCGACACGGATTGATTCCTCGACGGACCAGGCGGCGTTGGGGTCGATGCGGAAGCGATGCCCGGGAAACGCCGCCGCCAGCGCGCGATACACCTCGATGTCGTGATCCGGATGGAACACGCCCGCCTTGAGCTTGTGCGATGTGAAGCCATATCGGCGCGCCAGGTCCCGTGCATGGGCGACCATTTCGTCGGGGGTTTCTTCTCCGCCGGCGCCGGTCTGCTCGTTGGGATATCGGTAGAACAGATAGGATGCGAACGGCACGTGCTGGCGCAACGCCCCGCCAAGCAGGTCGCACGCGCGCACGCCGAGCTTCTTGCCGATGATGTCGATGCAGGCGAATTCGATGGCGGCGTGGAGCTGGGCGCGGTTGTTGTACAGCGAGGCGGTAGGGTTGCAGATCTTCCAGAACAGCGCCTCGAGTTGCAGGGGGTCGTGCCCGACGAGGTAGCGGTTCAGCCCGCGGAACGCCGCCTCGGCTGACTCTCCGCCTCCTCCCATTTCTCCAAGTCCGACGATGCCCTCGTCGGTTTCAACCTCGATGATGGTTCGGACGAATCGTCCCCAGTGGCAGCCGTTGGCATGACGAATCGGCGCCTCCAGGGGGACCGTGACGGTGGTCGGCTTGATATTGGTGATCTTCATTCCCGCGCCTGCTGCCAAAAGACCCGTTGCGATGATCTTACAACAATGGTGAAGCTGGCGAAGCTGTGCTCACTATACCCGTGACAACCGCCTGCGCCGCATCATGTCTGAATTACAAACCTTCATGTCGGAAGTTTCGGTTTGACGCACCTGCCAGGGACGCTAACTTGGAACTATCCCGGCGGCACGTACCACCGTCCCCCGCCGACACACTTCCTACTCGGGCAGGTGCTTATGTGGGTCAAGATCCGAAGTCTGTTGTGTCTCGCTGCTGTTTTGCTCACGTGCTGGTCTTCGACGCTTCGAGCCAATACCGGAGTGCAGCTTCCGCTGAACCAGTATCAGGCCGGACAGGAACAGACCACCCCCGTGCCCAACGGCACGTTTGAAAGTCCCGGCCCGGATGACGGCTCGGGCAACCATCCCAACCCCACCGGCTGGACGCGGGATGGCAACATGTTCGCCGCCACCCCGACGTTCTCCAACACCGCCAACAGCGGCTCCTTCGCCGCCCAGCTTCGCGACACGCTGTTTCCCGGATCCTACACCCAGCCGGCGCCTGCCATGATTGCCGGCGCCAATTACGTCCTCAGCGCCTATGTCTGGAATGCCGGGCGAACCGGCGCCATGGGTCAGGGTGACCTTGCGACCGTGAAGCTGGTCGATTCGGGCAACCCGTTCAACAACATCGCCATGACGCTGGAGGCCACGGCCAGCGACGGCGGGGCCGGCAGCGGCGGATACCTCATGTACATCCTGCTCAACCAGGCGCAAACCGCCGCCTGGTCCGGCGTCAATGTGCAGGTCATCGCCGAAATCGGCTCGGTCGGCGGGGCCATCCCCACCACCTGGGCACAGTTCGACAACGTCTCGCTCACGCCCGCCCATCAGTTCGTCGCTCAGAAGTGGAAGACCAATGGCAGCGGCAACTGGTCGGACAACGCCAACTGGCTTGGGCGCGCGCCCAATCAGCCCGGCAGCGTCGCCAGCTTCACCGACGGCATTACCTCGCCTCAGACGATCACCGTTGATGCGCCGGTGACTGTCGGACAGATCGATTTCAACAACGCCAACCGCTACACGCTGGGCGGCAGCGGCACGCTCACGCTGGAAGTCACCTTCGACGGATTCGGCAATCAGCAGGGCGTGCCGGAGATCGGCGTGCTGGCCGGCAGCCACACCATCGCCGCCCCGCTGGTGCTCATGCGCGATACGGTGATCCGCGTCGGCCCGGCCACAAGCGTGCTGACCATCTCCAGCGACGTGACGCCCGGCGGAACCCAGGGCTTCGCACTGGGCAAGACCGGCGCGGGCGCGCTGGAGATGAAAAACGTCCGCGCGAATCATCTGGACATCTCCGGCGGCACGGTCCGCGTCTTGGCCACGGGCACGGCCAACAGCCCCTCGGCCACTTCGCGCGTGAATACGCTGGCGGTGGGCGCTGGCGCGCGACTCGACCTGAACAACAACAGCCTGATCGTCAACAGCGGCAGCCTCGCGACCGTCACCGCGTCGATCAAGTCGGCCCTGGAGAATGGCGGGAACTTCGACTGGCTTGGGCCGGGCATCGGCTCGACACAGGCCAATGTCCAGAACACCACCGCCGGAAGCTTCCTGTACGGGCTGGGGGTTGTATTGAATGACCTGGCTCAGGTGGGAGGCAGCGGGCCGATCTACACGACCTTCGCCGGGCAGACACTCACCGGTAATGAGATCCTGGTGAAGTTCACCTATTTCGGGGATGCCGACCTCAGTGGCTCGATCGACGCCACCGACTACTCGCTGATCGACAACGGGTATGTCAACAGTCTCAGTGGCTGGATCAATGGAGACTTCGACTACTCCGGCACGATCGACGCGACGGACTATGCGTTGATTGACAACGCCTACGTGAATCAGGCCGGCCCGCTTGCTGAAGCGCTCATTGCCGAGCATGCCCGGATGTTTGGCGGCGAATACCTGGCGGCGTTGCGGGCGGTGCAGTCGGGAGTGATTCCCGAGCCGTCAGCCGCCATCATCTGCTGCGGCGCTATGACAGGGATCCATCTGCTTCGGCGTCGCGCGCGCCGCCGGTAACTCCGACTCGTCCGCCTGCGGCGGTCTATAATCGGCTCTGGCCAATCACCCGGAGGCGACGCATGCGGAGTCGAACGACGTTGTATGCGGCGGCTGGTGCACTTCTTTCGCCTGCACTTTTCGCCCAGACCACGGCCGTGAGCTACAGCGGTCCGGCGGGAGATGTCTGGCACAACCCTCAGAACTGGATGCCGAACATCATCCCGGACAACGACCTGGGCGCAATGCCGCCGATCCTCTACACGGCGGAAGTGAACAAGCCGGTTGACATCAACGGCTACCAGTTCGACATCGCCGGGCTGAGCAACAGCAGCCTGCTGAGAACGTTCACGAGCTGGGATTTCGACACGGGCAGTTTCGGCGGAGCGCCGTACCTGCTGAACACGGGCACGTTTTCGATCGTTCCGCAGGCTGACGCGAGCGCGATCCTCGGCGTGCCGTTCGGGCAGACGCTGACGATCAGCGGTGGCGGGACGTTTCGACTGGGCGGTGCGGGCTCGGCGCGTATCCGCGGGCTGGGCACCTTCATCAATCAGGATAACGCCATTCGCGGCACAGGGACGTTGGGCGAAGGCTTTCTACTTATCGAGAATCATGGCGTGATCGCCGCCACCGCCAACGACGCGGGCGGCGCCGGCACGCTGCTGATCCATCCCGGTGGCGGCGGCGGGTTGACCAACGCCAACACCCTCCAGGCGCGCGACATGGGCAACCTCGAGCTGCGCGGCACCTATCACAACAGCGGCGGGACCATCGTCGCCGACGCCGGTGGCGTCGTCCACTTCCGCGCTGCTCAGGTCCTGCAAGGGTCGATCACCGGCAGCGGCGGTGGCCTGATCCGTATCGCTTTCAGCACGCGATGGAGAGGCCCGCTCCAGCATTCGGCTTCGACACAGATCGACAGCACCGAGCTGGTTGTGGACGACGTGATCACCAACACCAGTCACATCAATGTCGGCGGCGGACAACTGCGCATCGATACGCAGGCGAGCCTGATGGGCGGCGGCTCGATCAGCCTGCTCGGCGGGAGGATCGAACGATGGGGCAACGCGCCGGCGACGCTCATGAACCACAATAACATCTCCGGGCTTGGACAAATCGGCGCCGCGTCCATGAGCATCACCAACGCCTCCAGCGCGACCATGACCGCCCAGGCCTTTACGTTGACGATCGACCCGGGCGATGGATTCACCAATCAAGGCACCCTGATGGCGAATGGCGGGACGCTGGTGCTGCTTGGAGGCACGTTCAATAACGCCTCGGGCACCATCCATGCTGCCGAGAATTCGGTCGTGCAGCTCAACAGCGCCCGGATCAGCGGCGGGAAACTCACGTCCGCGGGCAATGGCGTCTTTAGCGTGCCGATCGGGTACCAACCGCAACTTCAGGACGTGGACAGCATGGACGCGCGGATCAACGTCAGCAGCGGCAGCGGCGGGCTGCGTCTTCAAGGCTCCATCCCCGGCGCCGGATCGCTGGTGATACGCGGCTCGCAGCTTTTGATCGGCCCCAGCAGCACGCTCGGCGTAACCACGACGTTGGAGCCGGGATCGACGATCCGCGCTGACGGCAGCGGATCGTTCTCCGACGGTGCCCGCGGACGCGCGCCCGGCAACCTTCTCATCAACAACGGAACCATCTCCGGCGCCGGGTCCATCGGCATCAACGCGCTTCAGATCACCAACACCGGAGTGATCCGGGCAGACGGCGGGGGCACGGGACTGGCCAATTCGCTCACGATTGATCCCGGCCCCGACGGGCTGTTGAACAGCGGCCTCATCGAGGCCACCGGCTTGGGAACCGTCATCCTCACGGGCAACGGGTCGGGCGCCTTTGTGCAATCCGGCTCGGGGATCATCCGCGCCACCGACGCGACCAGCAACGTGCAACTGTTCAACAATGCTCGCTTCAGCGGCGGACAGCTCGGCGCCGGCGCCGGCACGGTCAGCGCCGCTTTCGGCACGATCACGCTGGAAAACCTCACCAACAACGCCAGGCTCGTGCAGGTGGGCGTTTCCACGCTGCTGCTGAATGGCGCCGTCGTCAACAACGGCTCGATCACCACGCCGGTCAACGGCAGGCTGGTCGTCGCCGGCGGCTCGACGGTGGCGGGTGGGTTGGGGCACCTGGCCAACAACGGCTCGATCATTGTCAGCGGCGGCGGGCAACTCAACGCCAACTTCATCGAAGGCACCGGCCGAACCACCGTCGAAGCGAATGCGACCGTGCGCGCCCAGGCGATCCGCCAGGCCAACTTGACGATCAACACCGGCGGCCGGGCGGTGCTAAGCCCCGCGTCGGTCGTCAGCCCCCAGGCCACGCGCCTGGGCAGCCTGTCGCTCGCGGCCGGAGCACAACTGGATCTGAACGACAACAAAGCGATCGTCAACAGTGGGAGCCTGCCGACCATCACCGCGCAGATCAAGAGCGGGCTGGAGAACGGCGGCGCGTTCGACTGGCAGGGCGACGGCATCGCCTCGACCACCGCTGCCCAGCTCAATGCCGCCGCCGCAAGCTACCTCCATGGCCTGGGCGTGCTGCGAAACGACATGAGCCAGATAGGCGGAAGCGGGCCGATCTACACGAGCTTCGGCGGGCAGACGCTCGTCGGCAACGAGGTGCTGGTGGGGCTGACGTACTTCGGTGACGCGGACCTGTCCGGCACGATCGAAGCCACCGATTACAGCCTGATCGACAACGGATATGTCAACGGCTCGGGCGGCTGGCTCAACGGAGACTTTGACTACTCCGGCACGATCGACCCGACCGATTACGCGCTGATCGATAACGCTTACGTGAACCAGTCCGGACCGCAGGCGCAGGCGATGATCACCGAGCACACGAAGCTGTTTGGCGAGCAGTATCTCGCCGCGCTGCGGGCGATCCAGGCAGGCGCGATTCCCGACCCCTCAGCCGTCGCGATGCTGGCGGTCCTGGCATCTCCGCTTCTGGTCCGGCGCCGACAGGGCCGAGCGGCCTGATCGGCTCGGGTGTCCGTTGCGGGTCGGCTGTGCGCGTCCGGGGCCGGGTCGGTGATATCATGCGCTCATGATCAAGTTGCTGATCGAGTCACTGCTCATCACCGTGTTCATGGCATCGGTCTACCACGTCAGCCCGGCGGCCGCGCAACCGGCGCAGAGCAGCTACTTCGTCATTGAAGTTGTCGACGACGTTACCGGTCGCGGCGTGCCGCTGGTGGAACTGAAGACCACCAACCACATCTGCTACTACACCGACAGCAACGGCATCGTGGCCTTCAACGAGCCGGGGATGATGGATTGCAGGGTGTGGTTCTATGTCTCCAGCCACGGGTATGAGTTTCCCGCCGATGGCTTCGGGTTTCGCGGGGTGACGTTGGAAACCAAACCCGGCGGCAGCGCGACGCTGAAGATCAAGCGGATCAACATCGCCGAGCGGCTGTATCGGGTCACCGGACAGGGAATCTACCGCGACAGCGTGCTGGCCGGGCGGAAGGCGCCGATCAGGCAGCCGCTGCTCAACGGCGGGGTGTTCGGACAGGATTCGGTTCTGGCGACGGTGTACCGCGGGCGGATCTACTGGTTCTGGGGCGACACCAACCGCGCGTGGTATCCGCTGGGCAACTTCCACACCAGCGGCGCCACATCCTTGCTGCCCGGCAAAGGCGGGCTGGATCCGAGCGTCGGCGTGGACCTGGAGTACTTCGTCGATGAGGAAGGATTCTCGAAAAAAATGGCGCCGATGAGCGAGCCGGGGCCGGTCTGGCTCGGGGGACTATTGGTCCTGAAAGACAACAGCGGCAACGAGCGGATGCTGGCGCACTTCTCGCGGATGAAGAACCTCGGCGAGCGACTGGAGCGCGGGCTGATGGTCTACAACGACCAGACCAACACCTTTGAAAAGCTGAAGAACATCGACCTGGACGCCCCGCTGGCGCCGGATGGACATCCATTCACTGTGACCACGGATGCGGGCCAGCGCTACTTTTACTTCCCGCAGCCGTACCCGAACGTTCGTGTTCTGGCCGACTGGGATCACGTGACGGATGTCTCGACATACGAGGGCTACACGTGCCTGGAGCAAGGCGCGCGATACGACAAGGATTCGCCGAAGCTCGATCGCGACCAGCAGGGTCGAGTGGTCTTTTCATGGAAGAAGGGCACGCCGCCGCTCACGCCCACCCAGCTTGCGGAACTGATCGACTCGGGGAAGCTGCGGCGGGAAGACTGTCCGATGCGACTGACCGACGTGGACACGGGCAAGCCGATCCTGCTGCACGGCGGCTCGGTCTACTGGAACGAGTTCCGCAAGCGATGGATCATGATCGGGCTGGAAGGCCGCGGCACGTCGATGCTCGGCGAGATCTGGTTCGCCGATGCGCCCGCTCCGGAAGGCCCCTGGACCAGAGCCAGGAAAATCGTTACCCACGACAGGCAGGACTTCTACAACCCCACGCAACACCCGTTCTTCGATCAGCAGGGCGGGCGGTTCATCTATTTCGAAGGAACCTACACCAACAGCTTTTCCGGCAACCCGATCCAGACGCCCCGATACGAGTACAACCAGATCATGTACCGGCTTGACCTGGCGGATCCCAGACTGAGCTTCTGAGCGGCGGCGCTGCGCGCGGGGGATCAGCGATTCAGGAACTGCGCGCGCTCTTCGGGAAGCATGCTGTACTGATGCTCGGCGGCGGGATAGCGGCCGGTGCTGACCATTTCGACATAGCTGGCGAAGGCGGCTTTCATGCTCTGGGCCACGTCGCCCAGCACGGGGGCGAATCGCGGGCGGTGCTCGGAGAGTCCGATCCCGTCATGCGTGACGATGACCGAGCCGTCGCACGCCGGGCCGGCGCCGCAACCGATCACGGGAATGCCGCAGTGTTGGACGACGGCGGCGGAGACTTCCGGCGGGACCGCCTCCAGCAGCAGCGCCGCGGCGCCGGCTCGCTCCATCTGCTGGGCCAGCGACACGATCGCCCGCGCCTCGGCGGCGGTCCGACCCTGATACTTGTACCCGCCAATCACATGCACCGATTGAGGTCGAAGCCCCAGGTGGGCCATCACCGCCACGCCGTTGTCCGTCAGCACGCGCACCAGCTCCAGATGTCCGGCCGCCACCTCCAGCTTCACGCAGTCGCAACCGGAGAACTTGACCATGCGACAGACGCTGCGCACGCCCAGGCGCACATCACCGGCGTAGGAGCCGAAGGGCATGTCGGCCACCACCATCGCCAGCGGCGCCCCGCGTCGGACGGCGGCGGTGATCTCGATCATGAACGACAGGGGCACCGGCAGCGTCGTGGGGTATCCGAGAATCACGTTCGCCGCCGAATCTCCCACCAGCAGCATGGGCACGCCGACTTCCTGCATCAGCCGCGCCGTCGTGTAGTCGTAGCAGGTGAGCATCGGCACTTTTTTGCCGCGGGCTCGCGCGGCGCGAAGGTCGGCCAGCGTGAATTTCCTGGTCAGGGGTGCGGGCATCAGTTCATTGTATGCAACCATGGGCCAAACGGTGAGCGGTCCCCGCAGCGGCTTTTGCGCGTCACGGGCGGGACGCCGGTGACACGTCCGAGCCAATTGTGGCATGGCTGTCCCGGCCATGCTGTCCCGGCCATGCAGGGTGCACTCGAGTTCGATGGTGCGATCTGCGGGTTTCATCGCTCCATGCCGCCGGGCACGGGCGCGATGCTCGTGATCCAAGATGTCTGTTCCACCGACCGGGATCGCAACCACGCCGTCGTTTTGCGCGCGGCCACGCCTTGGCGCAGCGTCACGGGTCGGTTTCAATTCGCCTGTGAGGTGCCGCCAATGGCCGACATGCTCGTGAATCTGCTCAAGTTGCCGCCGCTGGAACCGGAGCTTGCCCGAATGCGTGCTGCCGGCGTGATCATCCGCCGCGCAAGAGCCTACGAGATCGGCCTGGTGCGGAAGTTTGTGGAGAAACATTTCAACGCGCGCTGGGCCGACGAGATCAGCGTCGGCTATGCCAACAAACCGGTGACGGTCTACATCGCCACCCGCGACGGGCAGGTGATCGGCTTCGGCGCTTACGAATGCACGGCCCGGGGATTTTTCGGGCCGACGGGCGTGGCCGAGGCCGAACGCGGCAAGGGCGTCGGCAAGGCGCTGCTGATCGCCTGCCTGCATGGCCTCGAGCAGATGGGCTATGTCTATGGCATTATCGGCGGGGTGGGACCGGCCGAGTTCTATTCAGCCGCCTGCGGCGCCACGCTCATCCCTGACTCCACCCCCGGCATCTACACGGATCGGCTCAAGGATTGAGGCGCGCAGCGCAAAACCTGAATCACGAAGATCGAGACTACCCGGGGAACTTGGCCCGGATCGAGCGGTAGGCCTCGCGACCATCGGTGGCGGTGGCGACGTGCCCGTCGGCATAGAGGATGTTGTAAGCAATCTTCCCGCCGCGAGGATCGAGCATTGTGGTGCCCGGGATCGGGCCGGGCATCTTGCCGTGCCGATACAGATCGACCATCGTCTGATCGCTGCGCCCGGGGGTGTAGGTGCGCTGGTTGTTGAAGTTTTCCTGCGGGGCCACCGCGGGCGGCCAGGGGCCCGTCGCCGGCGGCGGGTTCGATTCGACCATCCAGAATCGGCTGTCGGCCACCAGGCATTTCTCCGACGCCGGTGCCCAGAGGCGCTGCTTCTGGAATGTCGCCGGCGGCTGGTAGTTGCCGCCGAATGCGCGTTCCCCGATCGGCGGAAACCCGTTGACGTATCGGTCTGCGCGAAAAGTCGGATAGGGATTCATCCCAAACCCGTTCTGCACGCGGTTGATCCCGCCGATGGTGTTGCTGACGTAGCCGTCGAACGAGGGGCAGCCCCAGAGGATCGACCGCCGCGCCTGCGCCGCCTCGTCGCCCGTCGTGGCGGTCGTGCCGTATTTGGTCCTGGTGACGTACTTGGCCAAAAAGTGCGGCCAATAGGCGTTGGTTCCGGAGAACGGGAACTGATCGCCATACAGATTGTACGATCCGCCGTACTGGGCAACGGGAAAGTATCCCTTGTTCTCGCCGGCATAGAGGTTGAACGCGCTGCCGATTTCCCGCAGGGCGGCGGCGCACTTGACGCGCATCCCCTGCTTACGCGCATTGGTCAAGGCCGGCAGCAGCACGCTGACCAACACCGCAATGATGCCGATGACCACCAGCAGTTCGACGAGGGTGAACGCTTTGGCAGAGTGCAGGCGACGCATGGCCGAACTCCTCGCGGGAAGCGGGGAACCTATTCTGTGCAGAGCTGCGAATAACCGATCGCTCGGGTGGCGCGATCGTACCGCGATGTTATATAAGAACCCTATAATTGTCCAGAAATTCTTTGAAAATCGCGGCTCGCAGCGTTGCTTTTAGGTGTGGCGAGCGTTACTCGACCAAAAGCCGCACCGGACCCAGCAATCCCGCCTCCTGCAGCGCAGAATCCTCCAGGCGATACGGCGCCGTGGTGCGGGTGATTCGCTCCTGCGGCGGCAAGGCGCGATCGCCGATCAGCCGGTTGGCCCAGGTGTTGGTCACCTCGATGCGGATCTGTTGCGGGTCGGCGTCGGGCTTGAGCGCATCGGTGATCTGTACCCGATACGGCGCGGTCCAAACCACACCGCAGTCGATGCCGTTGACGCTCACACGGGCGACGTTCGCCACTTTGCCAAGGTCCAGCCACACCCGCCGCACGCGCCCGCTGGAGGCGATCGGCCAGGAAAAACGGTTGTGGTACGTCGCCGTTCCCGAGTAGTGTTTCACGCCCTTCTCCGACCGTGCCGACCACGATTGCAGTTTCTGAAAGATCACGGGATCCTCCGGGCCGCCACGGGATGGTTCGAACGTCACCCGCCAGGGTCCGGGCACTTCGGCCAGCTCGCGCGGGTCGCTGAAGTTGGATCCATCCTGACAACTCGTGCGATCGGTGGGTTGCCGCAGAACCACGAAGATCGAGCCGTTGGCCCAGAACCGCAGCGGAAGGACTGTGCGCCCCGATTCGATCCGCCACTGGCCCGCGGGGCGCGACTCGCCGCTGAGTGGATCCCACAATTCCGGCACGCGCCCGGCCACACGCAGCGAAACCTCGATCGTCCGCGTCAGCTCCTGCTGATTGCAGATGAAATAGATGTCCAGCCCCGGGGCGGCGCGGTGCGTCCAGGCAATGCCGGATGCAGGCTGGCCAGTGTCGGGATCCACCGCAATGAAATCGCGCGGCAGCTCCAACTCATCGAACGATTCCTTCTCATAAGCTCCATCCAATACCTCAAGCTCAGTGGCGATCTGCTGCACGGCCTGGTCGCCGGCCGGGCAGTCGCTCAGGCTTGGCGATCGCGCCGGGCGCTGTAGCGCGATGACCTTTGCGCCGTGCCTGATCATTTCGCGCAACTTCGCGGCCAGCGCGGAGCTCATCAGTTGAGCATTCGGCGAGCCTGGCCGAGCCGGTGGCAGCACCAGCAGGCGATAGCTCGCTCCGCCGGGCAGCTCGATTCGCCCATCGCGCACCTTCGCCAGCCGCAGCAGCGCATCGGGATTGATCGAGTCGTACTTGTAGCCTCGAAGCGCATCGATCCACTGACCCGGATCAACCATGTTCGCGGAATGAAACACGCCGGCGGGCTGCTCGCGCAGCGGCTGGGCGTCGTTGGCCAGCCGACGCTTCTCACGTGCCACCGCATCGGCCCCGAGGACGCCCGGCAGCGTGCCTGCAAGCTGTTCGGGCCGCACCGCCCGCCGGGGCAGTTCCTCGCCGCTGAACACCGCCACGTCCACCACCGCCTGTCCCTGCTGCAGCAGGTACTGACATCTGGCCGCGTACTGCACCATCGCCGTGGCCGCCGGCTCCCACCATGTCTGGTCGCGCTGGAAATACAGCCCCACGCCGTCCAGCGTCATCCCGGGGCGACGATCCAGCCACGGATTGTGCACGAACACGTGATAGACCAGACGATTGATCCCCAGGCAGTAATGACGGTCGCCCAGGGCCTTGAGCATCGCCGGATGCTCATCCCAGGCCATTCGCAACTGGGTGAACGCCTCGGCCTGCACGATCGGCTTGCCGTAGAGATGAGCGGCGGAGACCGCATCCAAAATGTCATTGGGCTTGTCGTGGGTCGGGCTGCGCAGCCAGAACTCGCCCATGGGCAGGTCCACCGTGGCGAAGTGGCGCATGCCGTCGCCGCAGAACGTCGGGGCGACGCTCTCGGCGCTGAACTGGCAGCCGTGCCGCCGCGCCTGCTCGGCCATCGGTTCGTAGAAACCATCGATGACCAGCTCCGCGATGGTCTGTCGCACGTCGTAGAGGAATCGCTCGGAAACGTCGGCGCTGTCGATCGGCACGCCCGCCATTGCCGGCAGAAACAGCAGCGGGTCATACCCGCGGCGGCGACGAAACTCGTCGCGAAAAACAGGCGACCAGTTCTGGCTGCCGCACTCCCAGCTATCGACGTGAAAGATTTTCAGCACCCGCCCGGCAAGCTCCGGGCCGGCCTCGCGAATGGCCTGGCCGAACCAGCGGTCGAACTGAAGCCTGGCGGCGTCGGGGTTGAATTTGTCGCACTCCAGCCCGCGACCCGCCCCGCCGGTGGCGTTGCGATGCCCGGTGGATGTGTGCCCGATACGCAGGATGGTCCACCGCTGCCCGGGCGGCGCGTCCCACGTCAGTCGGCCGTCCGGGGTCATGCGGTCGGTGATGTCGATGATGCGATCGTGCGGCACGCAGTCGGAGTCGGCAACGGCGTGGCTGCTGGTTGGCGGCGCGATGCGCCACGCCGCGCCGCTCTTGCCCTCGAACTGATGAATGCGCGGCTGGCTGGAAAGCTCGATCCCGCGTACCTCCAGCGCCGGTCGCCACTTTGCTGAATCCAGGTCCTCGGCTCCCGGCTCTGAGCCGGCCGGATCGTAGACAAATCGAAAGTGCCGCGCGGTGGTCGGCGGGATCGAATGCGTCCAGGGCGCCTCGCCGTCCTGCCACCCGTGGCGCGGCGGCTCGAGCTGCGTGACAAGCCGGAATTGCTCGCCATCATCGCTGACTTCAACCCGCAGACGATTGGCCTGATACCCCCGCGCTCCGTCAGCGTGAATCGTGATCGACCGGCACGTGAACGGCTCATCGAAGCTGTACTGAATCCAGCAGGGCCGGCTGCTGCGAAACTCCCGGCGACTGTCGGGCTGAATCAGAAAACCGGCAGCGACTCCCGGGCGGCTGGTGGTCAGCTTCGGCTTGACGGTTCGGGTTGAGATGCCGGCGCCGGGCGGAGAAACGAAGGCCAGAACCGCAATGTCGCGGTAGTAGCCTTCGTTGGTCGGCGGCTGTTCCAGTACGATCTGCACACGCGCCCCGCCATCGACCTGAGTCTGGCTCCACACCAGCTTCTGCATCGACAGCTCGGGGGTGATCCAGGGCCCGCCGGCTGTGGCAAAGCCGTCACAGGCGTGCATCCCCAGCTTCAAGCCCAGCCGGTCCGCTTCGCGCACGGCGTGACGGACCAGGTGCCACCACTGCGGCGTGAGTTGTTCGACCGGCGGATCGATCAGCGGCGGGCTGGTCGGGCCCTTGATCGGCATCAGGTACGCGCCGCCGATCCCCGCACGTCGCATCGCCTCCAGATCCGCCGTGATGCCTTCCTTCGACACCGCCGCGTGCATCCAGTACCAGAAGACCCAGGACCGGGCGGCGTCGGGCGGATCGCGGAAGCCGCTGGCCAACTCATCGCCCACGGCCCGCATCGGACTCAGCAGCACCAGCCAGGCGATCGGCATCGCGCGCAGCGCCTGCATGCACGCGCGCAGCGCCTGCATGCACGCGCGCAGCGCATGCGCGATCCCGAAGCAGATCGAAACAGCCGCACCGCTGCGCCGAGCCCCGCTCAGCTTCGCGCAGGAACGTCCGTGCCACGGGCAACGTACGCGCCACATGTGCCTACCGTGCTTCAAAGACGTAGCTGCCGGACTCGATCGCGAAGATCGCCCGATCGCCCTGACGTTGCAGGAGCTTGACGCCCGGCGACTGCTCGGCGGGCAGGTCGCCTTCGTACACCGCTGCGTCGGACCGCATCAGCGGCACGTGCACCGTCGCGGTCGTGTTGGCGGGAATCGTCGCCCTCAGCACCAGCCGCTGCTCGTCCCGCTCCCACCTCACCTCGATCAGGCCGTGGATCGACTCGTAGCTCGCCTGCACCCATTTCAAGTCGCCCACAGGCTGCGGCCGAATCACGATCCTCTTGAATCCCGGCCCCGCCGGATCGACGTCGATCCCCGCCAGGTCCTTGTAGAACCACTCGGTGATGTGCCCGAGCATGAAATGATTGTGGGACGAGGTACCGTTGGCATCCCACGACTCGGTAAGGCTGGTGGCGCCCTTCTTGAGCATGTAGCCGTAGCCGGGCTTGGTGTCCTGGTTAATCATGCGGTAGATCACGTCGGATCGCCCCCCCTCGGCCAGCGCCTGGAGCAGGTAGCGGAACCCCACGTCGCCGGCGGTCATCGCGTAGCCTCGTTGCTCCACATCCTGCACCAGAGCCGCCAGCACGCGATCGCGGTCCTTCGGTTCGACGATGCCCATCACCAGCGGCAGGGCGTTGGCGCACTGGGAATTGGTTGCGTAGGTCCCCGCCTCGGCGTTGAAAAAGTGCCGGTTGTAGCTGTCGCGGATGCGTTCGGCCCGCGCTTCGAAATCTTTTGCTTCATCTTCGTGTCCGAGCACCGCCGCGATCTGCGACAGCAGCCGGGCATCCTGATAGAAGAATGCGGTTGCCGTGACCGGCGGCGGGGTGAGCTGCGCGGCGCCGGGCTTTTCGGGTCCCAGGTCGTACCAGTCGCCCAGCCCTTCCGACAGGATCAGGTCCCTGGCGCGCGATTCCAGGTACGCGAAGTATCGCTTCATTTCCCTGTAGTGCGCGCGGAGAAGATCGACATCCCCGCTGAACAGATACTGCTGCCACGGCACCGCGATGAACGCCGCTCCCCACTCGGCCGCGCTGCGGAATGCCCCCTTGAACTGCGTGTACTCGGGCGCGATGTTCGGCACCATGCCCTCGGGCGTCTGTGCGTCGGCCATGTCGCGCATCGCCTTGGTGAAGACGCGCGGCAGGTCGAATTCGTATCGGATCGCCGGGCCGTTGAGGTGATACTGCTCGAGCCAGCCGAGTTTTTCGCGGTGGGGGCAGTCGGTCAGGACTGAGACCATGTTCGACCGCTGCGCCCATCGTACCAGCTCGCGAATGCGGTTGAGCAGATCGTTGGACGTTGCGAACGTCCCCGCCGGCGGCGCGATCGAGTGCACGATCACCGCCTCCAGCGATTCGATCTTCGGCAACTGTGAACGATCAACCGAGTCGCCTTGCTTTGGCGGGTCTTCGTGCCCGGGCGGGATGAAATCGGCCCGGATGTACCGCGAGCCGACATAGTAGAACCTGGGGAACCACGATTCCTGCCCGTCGGTCGATTTGGTGTACTGCCACCACGACAACCCGCGGCTGGGGTTGCCCATCGTGAAGCGATTGATCCGTCCGTCGGGCAGGGTGATCTCCGCGGGCGTGAGTCGGACGGTGCTGCCCGCCGGGCCGGAAACCCGCAAGCGAGGCATGAACGAGGCGTTCTGTCCGAAGTCGTAGACCGCGCTGCCGTCGGGAAAGGTTTTGACGCTGATCGGCGCGCGGGTCTCGATGGCGCGGATGGGATCGGCGCTGACGCAGTAGCCGCGCAGTGTGCCGCCGGGGCGAACCTGCGCCACCGCGTGCCGCCAGTTTCGATCATCGAAGCCGGGGCTGTCCCAGCCGGCCGGATCGAGCCGCGCGTCGTGGTCCTCTCCGCCGTAGATGCTGTTGTAGACGATCGGCCCCGGGTGGGTCCGCCAGGTTTCATCCGTGCCGACGAACTCCACCGTGCCGTCCTGGTATTCCAGTCGCAGGTGCAGGATCGCCTTCAGCGGCCCGAACGAGCCGGTGAACTTGGCGAAGCGGTTGCGGCGCTGCACATGATACATGCCATTGCCAAGGACGATCCCCACGGCGTTGCGTCCCTGGCGCAGCATCGCTGTCACATCGTGCGTGTCGTACAGCAGCGTCTTGTCGTAATGGGTCCAGCCGGGCGAGAGCAGGTCCTGTCCAACCCTGGCGCCGTTGAAGTGCAGCTCGTACTGCCCCAGACCACAGACGTGGACGACAGCGCGGCGCAGGCCGGGCTTCACCTCGAATTCCCGCCTCAGCAGCAGTGCTTCGCTCACCGCCGGCGCCACGATCCAGATCCCCTTCCATTGCCGCGGGTCCAGCAGCCCCATCGTCCAGGTTGCCGGCTCGCTCCACGGTGAGGCTCTGCCGTCGCGGTCCCAGGCGCGGACTTTCCAGAAGACCTGTTGGGATGAATCCAGCCTGGCGCCGGCGTAGCGGACGTGCGTGGTCTGGTCCGACTCGACCCGCCCGCTGTCCCACAGATCGCCGCGATCCTGCGCCAGGATCTCGGCGCTGGAGGCCACCAGCACTTGCCAGGCCGTCTGGCGCTGCCCGCGCTGGTTGCTGTCGATCCGCCAGAAAAGCCTGGGCCGCTCGACATCGATGCCTGCGGGGTTTACTCCGAACTCGCAGCGCAACCCGACGACGCGCACCGCCGACTCCATGCCCTCTTGAGCGAACGCCGACGAACTTGAGACAACCATGGTCAATGCAACGAGTGTAAGCAGAAACGCCCCCGACCGACACACAAGCGGCGATGGAAGGCGCCCAGTCGTGTCACGGGCATTGTGCCAGTGCCGTGTGCGTCGAACTCCACCCAATCCGGATGTAGACATTTTCCTGATCTCGATCCCGCCGTGCACGGCCGAGACGGCCGTGACACAAGGCATGATTCACCTCGAGCATACCAGCGCGTCACAGTTTGGTCGGATCCACCACCACGTGCTTGATTCGCTTGCGGTCCCACGTGTAGGTGATATGCACCAATCCATCGGACGTCTGGATGACGGCGGGATAGGCGTAGCCGGCATGGTTCGGCTCGGATTCCAGCGTCAACACATGCCGCCAGACCAGACCATCATCCGAGACTGCCACGTCCAGCGGCCAGCGGTTGCCCTTGGGTTCGTGCGGGCGGTGCGCCGAATGGTTGTAGACGATCAACTGCCTTCCGTCGGCCAGCGTGACCGCGTCGGTGCCGGAATTCGGATTGGGCAGAGCCGCCGCGGTCAGCGGGCTCCAGGTTTTGCCCTGGTCTTTGGACCAGGTCTGGGCGACGACGCCCTGCTTGGTGCGGCACAGCGCCTGAAGCGAGCCGTCGCGGTGAAACAGGATGCTGGGCTGGATCGCTTCCAGCCCGGGGCCTTTCTCGACCGGACCGATGATCTGCCAGGTCTTGCCGGCGTCGCTCGATCGCTCGAAGTGGACCCGCCAGCCGCCGGCGCCTTCGGTGCTCGATGGCGACAGCCACGAGCCATCGCTCAGCACCACTGGCTTGTTCTTGATCGGCCCGAGCACACCATCGGGCAGGCGAACGGCGTCGCCAAAGGTCTTGCCGCCGTCGCTGGAGGTCTTGTACATCCCCCACCACCTGCTGGGCGAGGGGCCGACTTTGTAGAACAGGAACAGCGGCCCGTTGTCAGGCGCCTGGAACAGCACCGGGTTCCAGGTGGGCATTCGCGTGCCGTCGGGCTGCACTCCATCCGCGACCTGGACCGGCTCCAGCCACCTGCCGTTCTCCCGCCGCGCCAGCCAGATGCACACATCGGGGTGCCGCTCGCGGGTTCCCCCGAACCACGCCGCCGCCAGTATTCCGGGCGAGATCTCGACGATTGTGGAGGCGTGGCACTGCGGGTACGGCGCTGTTTCGTAGATGAATTGCGACTCGACGATTGCCGAGGGATGGCGCAATTGAGCCGCTGGTTGGCCGGTCATGGCGTTGGCTTGCCCCGCCGCCTGCGCCGCCGATGCCATCGCCAGCGACAACATCAGCGTCAGCAGTCGCAGAGGTTGTTGATCGGTTGTCATCATCAGAAAAGGGGTCGGGAGTCTTTTTCGCCCCTGGAAAAGACTCCCGACCCCTTTTTCACAGGATCATCACCACTGCGGAGATCACGCTGGTCCACAGCCCGGTCTTGTCCCCCTCGGCGGTCTGGACATAGGCGCGCGTTTTGACGATCTCCCCGCTCATCATGTACTGCTGCTCACGCTCGTCCCAGGCTTTCTCCGGATCAAATGGAATGCCCAGCGTCGTGGCCAGCATCGTCGCGGCAAGGTCCTCGCACAAATCCTCCGTGCGCTTCTCGGTCATGCCGTAACCGTGATGCTCGGCGATGTAGCCGTGAACGTGATTCTTCGGAATCGCCAGCCCGATCCCGGCGCAAATCAGGCGGTTCGGCTCATCGGTCGCCGCCTCGGCCAGTACGCAGAAGGTGATCTGTCCCGGCTTGAGCTTGGGCAGGCCTTCGCTCTTGGGGATGATCTTGCAGCTTGTGGGGTAGATGGAGGAGACGCGCACCAGGTTCTGCTTTTCGATCCCCGCGTCGCGCAGCGCCAGCTCGAAGCTCATCAGCTTTTCGCGGTGCCGCCCGACGCCCTTGGTGAAGAAGCATTCCTTGGGCATGAAGTCGTCGCCATTGATCATCAGCTCATTCTCCTTCGACCGGACGAGTCTCACGCCGGCGCGTCGCTTAAGGCGCGGAATTATATCGCGATGGATCGGCACGGAAAGAAGCCCGTTGAACAAATTGACAGCGCCGCGCGCGTCAAATCGCCTTGGCCCAGTCCGGCGGCAGCAGCAGCACCGGAATCCGCGTGTTCTTGATCAGTTCAACCGGCACGTTCCCGGCCAGCAGCCGCGCGAAAATGTTCTTGCCGGTCAGCCCCAGCACGATCAGGCTGATCTCGCGCTCGCTGGCGGTATTGAGGATCGCGCGGGCGATGTCGTCAGAGAACATCAGCAGCGTCTGCACCGCCACATTACGCTCCTGAAGCTTCTCGCTGAGCAGCCGCACCGCCGCTTCTCCCTCGGCCTGTTCCTGCTCCCGAAGCTGCCCGCCACTTGGCCGGGAAACATGAACCACCAGCACTTCGGCGTCCAGGCGGGTTGCCAGGTCCGCCAGCGGCTCGACCAGCCGCTGCGACGCCCAGGGACTGCTGACGGCGACCAGGATTCGGCTCATATCCCAAAGTTAAATGGCAAGCACAGGTCAATGTCAATGTTGCGGTCCGCTCGGCGCCGGGGCAGACCCTGGCTCGCCCCGGCCTGCAATGAGGCCCACTCGGACCATCAAATCGTGCATTCGCCGCAACGCTTTGCCACGATGGCTGATGCGATGCTTGTCCTGCGGCTCCAGCTCGGCTGTGGTTTTGCCCAGCTCGTCGATCAGAAACAGCGGATCGTAACCGAAACCGTTGCTTCCCCGAGGCTCGTGGATGATGCGACCCTCGACCGCATCGCGCGCCGTCAGCACGATGTGCCCCGCCGGATCGGACAGCGCCAGCACGCACACGAATCTCGCCGTTCGCTGCGCAGCGGGAACCGAGCCAAGCTGCTGAAGCAGCAGCCGGTTGTTGTCCAGATCACCCCTGCCCGCGCCATGCACTTCGGCCCAGCGGGCGCTGAGCACCCCGGGCGCCCCACCCAAAGCATCCACCTCAAGTCCGCTGTCGTCGGCCAGTGCCCAGACCCCCAGCTTCGTGGCATAGTACGAGGCCTTCAAACATGCATTGGCGCGGAATGTGCGTCCGGTCTCCTCGATCGCGGGCAGCTCAGGATGCTGCGAGAGGTCCGTCCATTCGAACGGGGCGTCGGCCAGCATCTGGCGGAACTCGCGGGCCTTGCCCGAGTTGCCGGTCGCGATCAACACTTGCATCGTCGTGGACACGTGGCGCTCGCAGGTTGAGATCGGCCCGAACCGTTGGAAACCAGCCTGGTGGAGACTGGCCCTTTGGACTGATAGCATCGGGACCGAAAACCTCACCGATCGAATGAACGCAGCCGCCCCTGCCCCTGACGGGCAGGCTCATGTGCCACCGGCGGCCTGTCCGCCGATGGCGCAAAGGTTGTATCGTACGGCAGGGCAGGCGATCCTGCCCCCGACGCGGGCCTGGCCGAAAGCACCGAATCCCGGCCCTGGTTGGGAATCACCACCAGAAACGACGGATCCGGCTGCGACACGCCGTTGATCATGCGCGTATGGACCAGGCCATTGATGGCGTGGGTGGGATACTGCTGGATCGTGGCCCGCATGGACGGATCGACGATCTCGACCCTGGGTTCCAGCACCTCGATGTTCTGCTTGCCCGCCAGCGCCGCCGCCGCCCGCGCGAACTCCCGCGGCAGCCCCGCCGACAGAACCATCATCGCACGATCCGGATCCTGCGTGCGAGCCGAGCCTTTCTCCTGCGCCTTGACCGCGTGCATCGGCCAGGCCCCGATGCACACCGAGCTGACCGTCGGTCCGTGGTAGTAGTACGCCTCCACTCCCTGCGCCCGCGCCTCGCGAACCGCATCGACCGCCGCCTGCTTGCGATCCGGGCTGTCCTTGTACGCCGCAATCTGAAGCGACCAGTACCCCTTGGCGTTGGCCAGGTTCCACTCCGGCGGCGCCTGCGGGTCCGGCGCCGCCAGCTCCACGAACAACGCCTCGCGGAACGGACGATTGCCCATCGGATCGGTCATCAGGTCGATCCGTCGCCGATCCGTCTGGGCACGCTGTGTCTCCCCGGGTTGCTCCGGATCATTGATCGCCTTGTAATAACCGTAATACAGCAGACTTTGCCCGTTCTCATGCACGACATACCAGTCGGGCATTCCGGTGCTGGCGATCAGCTCATTCTTGACGCGATTGGCCCGCTCCACGTGCATCGGTCCCTCGATCCGACCGCAGTAGATCGTGTACTGCGCTCCTTTGGGCGGGGCCGGCGCGTCGTTGACAGCGCCCTGTGCATGATACTTTGCCCCCGACGGTTGCGCCGGGGAAGTTCGCGGCGGCTGCTGGGGCTGCACCCTGGGCAGCGCCTGCGGCTGCACCCGCGGCGCAGCCTGGGGCTTGCTGGTATCCGAGGAGCAGGAACTCAAACCCAGAATCAGGCCGAGGATCAGGATGCGCGATTTCAGCATCGTCAAAACTCCAATCCAGTTCCGCAGAACCGCTGGCGTCGCGATTCTAGCCGACTGCCTGCACTCCTGCCCAATTCATTCCTAGCCACAAACCCCGGTTCCCCGGCTGCGGATCCACAAACCGACCCACGGACAGGTGTGCATGGCTACGAGCGCGCGGCGCGAATTCTGTCCATGAGCTGCTGGCAGCCCGTGATCGCAAGCTCTGTCATCGCCTGCATCTGCGACCGATCGAACCCCCCGCCGTTCTCGGCCGACCCCTGAATCTCCACGAACTTCCCGCCGGCGGTGTAGGCGATGTTCATGTCCACCTGGGCCCGACAGTCGTCGGCGTAGTCAAGGTCCAGACGGATCTCTCCATCGACGATCCCCACGCTTACCGCCGCCAGCTCATCCACCAGCGCATGGCCGGGATCATAGTACTTCGGATCGAAGCGTGCGGGGATGGGACGATCCGGCGCCGGCGCTGTGGGCGGCGGAGCAATCTCGGCGGGAAGCTTGCCCAGCGCATCGGCCAGCGCCACGTACGCCGCGCAGATCGCCGCCGTGCGCGTGCCGCCGTCGGCCTGAAGAACATGACAGTCCAGGTGGATCGTGTTGGGCCCGATTTTCGACAGGTCCACGATCGCGCGGATCGTCCGCCCGATGATTCGCTGAATCTCCGTGCCGCGGGAATCGGTATGCCCGATGCGCGGCCAGTCCTTACGCTGCGGGGTCGAGCCGGGCAACATCACGTAATCCGCCGTCACCCACCCGCCGGGACGATCGTCCGGAAACCAGGGCGGCACCTCGGGCGTGATCGACGCCATGCACAGCACGATCGTGCGTCCCTGCTGCCAAAGCACCGACCCCGCCGGCGCCTGCGTGAACTGCCGTGTGATTTTCACCTCACGAAGCTGATCGTTGGCCCGTCCATCCGCTCGCATGCCCGCCAGTATATACTCCGCTTCATGACGACCAACCCTCCGATTCGCTTCCAACCCCGCCGGCCGCTGGGACGAACGGGCTTTGTGGCCACCATTCTTGGCATCGGCGACCTCGCCGATCGCAAGATCCCCATCGAGCAATGTGTCGCCACCGCACGACGCGCCATCGACGCCGGCCTGAACCTCATCGACACCGCCCCCAACTACGAGGACGGATACTCCGAGCAGATTGTCGGCCAGGCCGTCAGGGGCGTGCGCGACCGCATGTTCGTGATCTCCAAGATCGACCACTTCCACGAGCCGATCACGCCACAGGTCCAGGCAAGCCTGGCGCGAATGCGGCTCGATTACGTCGATGCTTTCGTCTTTCATGGACTGTCCACACTGGACGACTGGCGGAGGGTCGCCGGCCCCGGAGGGGGAATGGAGCAGCTCGACAACTGCGTCCGGGCCGGCATGGTCCGCTTCCGCGGGGTCTCCAGCCACGACCCGGACACGCTTGTCGCCGCCCTGCAATCGGGGCTGTGTGACCTGGTCATGTTCCCCGTCGGACCCTACGTGCATCCACGATACGTCGATGAGATTCTGCCTCTGGCCAGAAAGCTCAACGTGGGCACGGTCTGCTTCAAGACCTTCGGCGCCGGCAAGCTCCTGGGCGACACCACCGGCTACAACCAGCCCCTCCAGCAGCGACCGCGCGGCAAAGTCAGCTCCGGCGGCGCAACATCGCCCGACGCGCCGCAGCTTCCCCATC
This sequence comes from Fontivita pretiosa, assembly GCF_050410795.1. GTDB lineage: Bacteria > Planctomycetota > Phycisphaerae > Tepidisphaerales > Tepidisphaeraceae > Fontivita > Fontivita pretiosa. The sequence continues at coordinate 2,623,272 of NZ_CP191258.1, forward strand.
TGACCGTCAGCCAGTGCCTGCACTACACCCTGAGCTGCGATCCGGATGTGGCTCTGCTGGGGATGAGTTTCCCCAACGAACAGGACGCCGCCTTCGAGGCCGCGCGCTCCTTCACGCCACTGTCACCCGAACAGATGCACGACATCCGCCGCCGCGCCGTCGAAGCCATCGCCAACAAGGGGCGCGTCTGGTGGAATCCGGGCGGAATCTAGCTTCAATACCCCAGCCATCTCGGCAGGGTCGTGGTCAGCGGCGGAACGTACGTGATCAACAGCACACCGATCAACTGGAGGATCAGGATCGGCACGATCGACCGCGCCACCTCCATCAGCGGCTTGTTGAAACGGTACGACGAGAGGAAAAGGTTCATCCCCACCGGCGGAGTAAGAAAGCCCAGTTCCAGGTTGGCCAGGAAGATCACGCCCAGGTGCAGCGGATCGATGTTGAACTCGAAGGCGATCGGGATCAGCAGCGGCACGACCACCACGATGGCGGAGTAGACGTCCATCAGGCAGCCGACGATCAGCAGGAACAGATTCAGCAGCAGCAGGAACATCAGCGGCGACTTGACGGATGCGGTAACCCACTCGACGGCGCGATCCGGAACCCTCGCGTCGATGAGATAATTGGTCAGCCCCTGTGCCACGCCCAGGATCAGAAGCACGCCGCCGATGACCAGCCCGCATTCGATGAACACGCGTGGCAGGTCGCGCACGATCCGCAGGTCGCGCCAGACGATGAACTGGGTGAAGAAGGCGTAGGCCGCGGTGATCGCCGCCGCCTCGACCGGCGTCGCGAACCCGCCGAACAGGCTTGCCAGCGCCACCACCGGCACGAGCAGTTCCCACTTGGCGGTCCAGACGGCGCCACTCGCCCGGCTGATGCTGAACGCGCGTGCGTCGCCGCGGTCCTGCCGCTTTGGCCCCATCCACACGCCCAGTGCCGCGGTCATCACCGTCAGCACGATCCCCGGCACGATGGCCGCCAGAAAAATGCCCTCGATGGTCACGCTCGCCCCGCCGGCGGCGAGCTGCGGGTTGGATCGCAACGAGTGCTGCGCGATGATCGAATAGAGAATCAGCGGCAGGCAGGGCGGGAAGAGCATGCCCAGCGCGCCCGAGCCCGTGAGCAGTCCCAGCGCTGCTCGCTCCGAGTATCGCGCCGCCAGCAGGATCGGCATCAGCAGCCCGCCCAGCGCCAGGATCGTCACCCCCGATGCTCCCGTGAACGAGGTGAAAAACGCACACACCACCACGGTCACGATCGCCGGCCCGCCGCGGATGTTGCTCAGCAGCGTCTCGAACACGCCCACCAGCCGCCTGGACGCCCCGCCCTCGGCCAGGATGTACCCCGCCAGCGTGAACAGCGGGATCGTCGGCAGCGTCGGGTTGACCACCAGGCTGTAATGGGCGATGGGAATGGCGGCGATGGGGGATTGCTCCCACCAGAAGAAGATCAATGCAAAACCCCCGAGCGTCGCGAAGATCGGGGTCCCGAAAACCGTCGCGATCAGCAGCGCCGCCATGGCCGCGTACGCCAGAGAATCCGGCGGCTGCTCGATCGCGGCGCCGGCGATGAACAGCCCCGCCGACAGCAGCAGCGCCACCGCCCGGCCGATCCATCCGTCGGCGGCATGCCACAGAATCCGAATGGCAATCAACCCGAAGCCGATCGGCAGGATGCACTCCACCCACCAGCGGGGCACGTCGTAGGCCAGCGTGTAGCCCGCTTCGCGCTCGGTAAGCAGGAACTGGTAACTGGCCAGCGCCAGCATCGCCGACACGACGGCGGCGACGGTGCCGGCGAAGATCCGCGCCACGCGTTGCGGCCAGCCCGCCGGCAACATCGTCGCCGTCGCCAGCGACAGCAGCCGGTTCTGTCTGGCTGCGATCGCCCCGCCCACCAGCCCGACGATCAGGCTGCCGTGCTGGATCATCGACCCCATCCCGGAGATCGCGAAACGGTTGATCAGGTCCAGCCCCTGAATCAGCCGTGGGTCCGACGGCGCCGGATTTCCCAGGTACCACCGCCAGAGGTTCGCCGCCAGACGCAAACAACTGCCCCAGATCGGCAGCAGGACCATCGCGATCAGCGTGAGGATGACCACGGCGTTTTCCAGTCGCACGGCCCATCGCGAAAACGCCGAAATCACCCGGCTGGGTGCCTGAATTGGCGGCGGGGGGCTGGCCGTGGAGGTCGGCGCGGCTTGCTCGTTCGCTTCATGCTGCATCGGCTTGGCCTGTGAATCCATTCAGAGCCGGTCAAAGCATTACCGGGAGTTTGCTGCCCCGCATGGTACGACAGGGGCGTACGGCTGTGAAGGTCCCGGGCCGGTTGTGCTCCGAGCAAAGTCCGCCAAGTCTGGCGGTATTGCACGCTTCAAACAAATCCCCGGGGCATGCCCGTTGCTGTTCGACCGCAGCGCCGATACGCTGCGCGGTGTGGCGCTGATCCACTGGCTGCAACTGGCCCTGGCCGAGGGCATCGGCCCGATCCTCACGCGCCGGCTCATCGACGTGGCGCGAAGCGCCGAGCTTGCCTGCTCGGCATCGCCGGCGCTGCTGCGAAGCATCGATGGCATCGGGCAGGCCAAAGCATCGCAGATCCACCAGTCGCTGCGTCGCGCCGCCGACCAGGCGCCTCGTGAACTCGATCGCGCCCACCAGCTCGGCGTTTCGATCATCTGCCCGGATGATGAGCTGTATCCCACCCTGCTGCGCGACATTCCCGATCCCCCGGGCGTACTGTACGTCAAGGGATCTGTGGAGCCGCGCGACCTGAACGCGCTGGCGATTGTCGGCTCGCGGCGATGCAGCTATTACGGGCGCGAGCAGGCCGAGCGGTTCGGCGCCCTGCTGGCCGGCGCGGGGATCACCGTCGTCAGCGGCGGGGCGCGGGGGATCGATTCGGCGGCCCATCGCGGGGCAATCTCGCACCCCCAGGGCCGGACCATCGCCGTTCTGGGCTGCGGCATCGACAGCATCTATCCCCCGGAAAACGCAAGCCTCTTCGAGCAGATCGCCGCTCGCGGCGCGATCCTCAGCGAGTATCCGATCGGCACGCCGCCCGCCGCCGAGAATTTTCCCCGGCGCAACCGGATCGTCAGCGGAATGTCCCGAGGCGTGCTGGTGATCGAGGCCGACGAACGCAGTGGAGCGCTGATCACGGCGCGGCAGGCGTGCGACGACCACGGGCGCCCGGTGTTCGCGCTGCCGGGACGCGTGGATAACCGCATGGCGATCGGCCCGCACAGGCTGATTCGCGAAGGCGCAACGCTTGTCACGAACCTGGAGGAGATCATCGAGGGGCTGCATCCGTTGCCCCAGGGCGCGATCGAGCCGCTGCTGTTCGAGCCTCGCCAGACGAAGGATTCGGATGCGGTCACGGAGCCGGTTGAGCAGCGCCAATCAGCTCCGCACGCCGCCAACGCGACGGTGCAACTGAGCGATCAGCAGCGGACGGTGTTGTGCGGGATCGATGAGCAGCCCACGAACATCGACACGATCGTCCAGCGCACGAGCCTGCCCGTGCACCTGGTGCTTCAGGAGCTGACGTTTCTGAGCCTTAAGGGCGCCGTGCGCCGCGTGGATGGACAGACCTACGCGCGCCGGTCGCGCAGCGCCCCGTGAACGCCTGTGCCTATGAACGTTCGCCACGACATGGTCAGTGTGTTCGTTATCCGCCCCGACGAAAGCGGCGGCTCGCACGAGTTTCTGCAACTGCATCGGGCGGCGGGGGATTATTTGGGCGGGACGTGGCAACTGGTTCGCGGCGGGGTCGAGCCGCACGAGAGCTACGTCGCCGCCGCCTTGCGCGAGCTGCGCGAGGAGGCGGGCCTCTCGCCGCGGGAGCTTTATCGGCTGGGCAGTGTCGAGTCGTTCTACACGGACGTGGACGACACGCTGTGGCACGCGGTGCCGTTCTGCGCGGTGGTGGATCGCGATGCGCCGGTCGTGCTCAACGCCGAACACGACGCGTTCCGCTGGGTGCCGCGCCGGCAGATCGAATCGCTGCTGATGTGGCCCAGCGAGCGGCAACTGCTGGCCGACCTGTTGCACCACGTCCTGGCCCCCGCCCCCGCCCGGGCGCATCTTCAGGTGCGACTGTGAAAAAGGGGTCGGGAGTCTTTGTTTTGCCATCGGAAAAGACTCCCGACCCCTTATTCAGCGGATCCGTTCGATGTCGGCGCCGACGGCCTGGAGCTTCTGCTCGATCTTCTCGTATCCCCGGTCGATGTGATACACGCGATCGATCGTCGTCACGCCGCGCGCCACCAGCCCCGCCAGAACCAGAGCGGCACTGGCGCGCAGGTCCGAGGCCATGACATTGGCGCCCTGGAGCTGCTTAACACCCTGCACGACCGCGGTGGCGCCTTCCTTGCGGATGCGGGCGCCCATGCGGTTCAGTTCCCCCACGTGCAGAAAGCGGTCGGGGAAAATCCGCTCGGTGATCACGCTGATGCCGTCTCCCAGACACAGCAGCGCCATGAGCTGCGCCTGAAGGTCGGTGGGAAATCCCGGGTATGGCTGGGTGGTCATCTCCACCGGATTGATCCGCCGATCGCACGAGACGAAGACCGTTCCGTTCTCGCGGGCGATGCGCACGCCGACTTCTTCCAGCCGGTCGATCACCGCCACCAGGTGATCCAGGTTGCAGTTTTTCAGTTCCAGCTCGCCGTTGGTGATGGCGGCGGCGATGATAAAGGTGCCGGCCTCGATCCGATCCGGGATGATCCGATGCTCCACGCCGAGCAGTCGCTGCACGCCTTCGATGTGTATTTCCGGGGTTCCGTGGCCGCGGATTTTGGCGCCCATCTTGATCAGCATTTCAGCGCAATCGACGACTTCCGGCTCGCAGGCGGCGCCGACGAGGACGGTTTCGCCTTCAGCCAGCGAGGCGGCGCACATGACGTTGATCGTCCCCAGGACCGTGGGTCCCTGCGCGCCGCCCAGGTACATGCGACAGCCTTTGAGCCTGCCATGGACCTCGCCGACGATGTTGCCGTTTTCGGTGCGAAACTCCGCGCCGAGCTTCTGGAGGCCGCGGACGTGCAGATCGACCGGCCTGTCGCCGATCGCGCAGCCCCCGGGGATCGAGACCACCGCGCGTCCGCGTTTGGCCAGCAGCGGCCCCAGCACGCAGATGCTGGCGCGCATGGTTTTGACGATGTCGTAGCGGGCCTCGCAGCGCGACTGGTCCTGAACGGTGATATCCAGCGGGCCGTTGAGGCTGGGTCCGGCCACGACGCTTTCGGGCGCTTCGTGCCGGTAGACATGGCATCCCAGCTCCCCCAGCAGCTTGGACATCGAGTCAATATCGGTCAGCCGCGGCACGCCCCGAAGCGTGGTAGTGCCTTCGGCCATCAGCGCCGCGGCCATGATCGGCAAGGCGCTGTTTTTCGATCCGGAAATCTCGATTTTGCCCTTGAGACGACTGCCGCCGCGAATGCGAAAGGAATCCATACCGCCCTTCCTTGGGCCCCAGGCCCGAAAGGTGTGGCCGGCTCAGTCGCGATTACAGAGGCGCGGCTGTGGCCACGACGCTTCGGTCTATCGGCCAGTCCTTCGACCGACGATCAAACAATGCTGCCGTGCGCGAACGCAGCGGATTATGGGTCAGTCAGTGGCCGCGTTCGGCACCGGGCCATTGTGGATGTGCCCGCGGTGGAATTCAAGGCTGTGGAATGCGGGCGCGGAAGATTTTGTCGGCTCATGGCAGCGCCGCGCGGGCGTGGCCAAGCGGAGCGGCAGCGGCCTGCGCTGGCCACCATGTCGTGTGCGGCGAGGCGGTGTGCTTCCCCCGCAAATTCCGCAGGTTTTCTATTTGCTTTTCCTCCGGGCAATGCTACAGTTTGGCTTGGTTGGGTTTGGACTGACAGCGGTCATGGTTACGGTTCGCGTTCGTGTGCGTCCGCATCACATCGTCTGTGTCGCCCTCTCATCCCTCTGGGCCGAGCGTAAGCCCCTTTCAGCTACGACCCCGAAAGTAATGGTGGGTCGTGTATCGTAGTTTGGAGCCTTTATGGGCAAGCGTTTGTATGTTGGGAACTTGAGCTATTCGGTCGATAGCTCGGAGTTGGAGCAGTTGTTTTCGCAGCACGGCACGGTGCAGAGCGCCGAAGTGGTCAGCGACCGGATGACCGGCCGGAGCAAGGGGTTCGGATTCGTCGAGATGTCCTCCGATGAGGAGGCTCAGGCCGCCATCGCCGCCCTCAACGGGCAGCAGAACAACGGCCGGGCCTTGACCGTCAACGAGGCCAAGCCGCGCGAGGAGCGTCCCCGTGGCGGCGGTGGGTTCGGCGGTGGAGGACGCGACCGCGGCGAACGTCGCGGCGGCGGACGCGACCGCGGCAACCGCTACTAATGACCGACCCGCGGGCGGTCATCGCTCAACCAGCCGGCATTCGATCCGCCTCGGTAACGGGGTGGCATCTGAAATGCCCTTGGTGGCGGCGATGAACCCCGCAATGTAACGTCCGACAATTTCCAGCGGACTCAACAACGACCCGGTGCCGGTGCGCAGAGGTTTTACCCCTGCTCCCACCCGCCCGGGTCGTTTTCGTTTTCCATTCTGCCCGGCCTCGCGCCTCTGCTATGAGTTGCCTGCTTCACCAAAGCAACCCTTCGATTTGCCCGCCGCCCGGATACGGTTCATGCTGTTCAATCCGGAGGGCACCTCAGGTGAACGATCGTCCCGATCCTGATCGCGTCGGCTCGCAGCGAAGGCGGTGTTCTGAATTGACGCCCGGCACAGTCCGCCTGGTCCGCGACCAGGCGGTGGACATGAGAAGGGCCGAGACTGTGAATCGCGACCGCTGGGCCGAAGCACAACAGGAGGATCCGGAACGCTGGGATGGGATGGGGTAATGGCGAGTCAGCCGGCCGGCGCGGTGTGCGGGCTGTGTTACCCCCCCTGCCCGCTTTAGAACCCGCCTGATCGCAGTTGGTCCAGCAACGGTGGAAACGGATATCGTGCGAACAGGCCCATTCGCCCCAGCGACCACATGGCCGGCGAGGGATAGACATCCCCGCTGTAGCCTGCGTGATACATGGTGCTGAGCACGTCCTCGAAGCTGGGTTCATTGCCGTCGGGACCGACCAGCCTGTTGGCGCGGGCGCCCAGGAAGCTGACCGAGGCGGTGGGCAGGCGCGCGGGCTTTCGCCGGATCATCTCCGCGACCAGCTTGAATGCCGAGGCCAGATCGCCAAGCGTCAGGTGTGCGTGTCCCGCCGGACGGAGCACCGCCAGCACCTCCAGCATGTCCATGTCGTACTTGATGACTCGGACTTTCTCGCCGCCCGCGGCGCTGTAGCTACGGGCGTATTCGGTGATGGACTGCTCGTTCCACTGGCTGGTGGGCAGCAGCGCCGCCAGTTGGGAGATGATCCCGTGGCTGTTGTCTATCGGATTGACGGCGCAGACCAGCGAGTGGTAGCGTCCGACGAGCAGATCCTCCAGCAGATGCTGTCCCCACATGATACGCAGCCGCGGGCGGGCATCGGGGATCTTGCTGGGCAGGGCATCGGGCACGAGGGTGATTCGTTCGGCGAAGTCCTGATGCTCGTGCTGCATCAAGGCGTCCCCGTCGCCGTTGTAGATTCGCGGTCGGTAACCTGCTGCGCACATGAAACTGCACTCCTTCCTGTGCCGAAGCTGAGGATAGCGGAGTTTGTATTGTCCGACCAGCCTGTGGGGGCTATACTCTGAAGCGTACTTAGCCGAGGAACTCATGCCGACAGCCGCCCAACCACAACCGGCCCCCAGCGTTCGCGAGCGGGTTCAGGGCGTGATCAACCTGATCCGTCCGGCCGTGCAGGCGGACGGGGGTGATATCGAACTGGTGGACGTGAAGGAAGACGGGGTCGTGCACATCCGCTTCCACGGCGCCTGCCACGGCTGCCCCAGCAGCACCATGACTCTCCAGATGGGCATCGAACGTAATCTGCGTGAAAAGGTGCCCGAGGTCACCGCGGTGGTTCCGGTGCAGTGAGCCAAAGCCCGGGATCGGTCCCTGCCGGATTCAGACAAATGCAGCCGGAACTGTGGATGCGCCAGGCGATCGCCGAGGCGGAGCGGGCTCGCGCGATCGACGAAGTTCCGATCGGGTGCGTGATCGTACATGAACCGACCAGCCGCATCATCGGCCGGGGACACAACCGCCGGCAGATCGATCGTGATCCCACCGCGCACGCCGAGATCCTGGCCATCCGCGAGGCGTCGCGCGCCTTGGGCGACTGGCGACTTCTGGATTGTGTGCTGGTCGTGACGCTCGAGCCCTGCCCGATGTGCGCCGGGGCCATCGTCAACGCCCGCATCCCCAAGCTGATCTACGGCTGCGACGACCCCAAGGCCGGCGCGGTCCGCACGCTGTATCAGATCTGCGAGGACCAGCGCCTCAACCACCGCGTGCACGTGACATCCGGAGTCCTGGCCGACGAATGTGCCGAGCTGCTGCGAGCCTTCTTCCGCGACCAGCGGGCGATGGGGAAGAAATAGCTGCGACGTTATAATCCGGGGTTGTGTCGTCGCAGGCAGGGCCAGCATCGCGTACCCCCAACCCTCGCATCGTGTACTCGATGCGCGCCCTGGGGCGGCGCGACCTGCCGGCCACGATCGTGCTCAATGGCGTCACGTATCGCCACGAGCGCACGCACAAGCACGACTTCTGGGCCGCAACGGGGTTCTACGTTTCCAATGCCGGCCAGCGCGTCGTGCTGAAGATGAGCCGCACCGAGGACTTTGCCGGGTTTCCGCTGGCGTGGGTGGGAAGGTGGCTGTGCCGGCGGGAGATGCGCTTCTACAAGAAGCTGTCAGACCTGCCCAACGTCCCGCCGCTGCTTGGTACTGTCGGGCAGACCGGATTCGTGCACGCATACGTCCAGGGCCGGCCACTGTCGCGCGATCGGTCGGTGCCGGACGGATTTTTCGATCAGCTCGTGGCATTGCTGCGCGAGCTGCATCGCCGCGACATCGCCTACGTCGATACCAACAAGCCCGAGAACATCCTGCTCGGCGACGACGGGCTGCCGCATCTGATCGACTTCCAGATCAGCTACGACCTGCACGAGCTGGGCAACACGTGGCTGAACCGTAAGCTGCTGCGCCAGCTTCAGCGCGAGGATCTGTACCACATCCTCAAGCACAAGAAGAAGCTTCGCCCAGACGAGATGACCCCCGAGGAGCTGGCCGCCGCCGAACGCAGGAGCTGGCTGATCCGGCTGCACCGGTTCATCACCAGGCCGTATTTCCTGCTGCGGCGGCGGACGTTCAAGCGTCTGCGTGAAGCCGGCCGGCTGCTGCCGGAAGGCAGCAAGTGATCCGCGCGGCTGTGTCACGGCGCGTGCCGCCCGCGCGGGCGCACAGCCCGGGTGTCAGACGCCGCGGCGCGCCAGACCGCCGCGCGGATCCCCCACTCACTTCGGGAAACTGCCCGCCAGCTCCGCTGCCTTGGCCGCGCCGGGGGCCGCCAGCGTCTTTTTCCCCCCGTACTGTCTGGTCAGGTCCTTGAGCAACTGCTCATACTCGTCGGCGTCGATGGGCAGATCGACGGGGCGGCGCTTGATTCCCGAGAGCAACATCGCGTTGCCCAGTTCCAGCCCGCGGATGCCCTCCACGCCCGGCGCGATCAGTGGCTCATCCTTCAGGATCGCGCGCACGAAGTTCTGCGTGATGGTGAAGTGATGATCCTTGGGATCCGGAGGCAGCGGGATCTCGCAATCCCATGCCTCTGGAGCGCGGAATCGCTCGCTGGTCGTGCGGCAGTATTCGCTGACGCTGACGCGCGTGCGGCGGAAGGTGAGCTTGCCCTTCTCCAGCGTGATCTTGCCGCGATCACCGGCGATCTCCAGGCGGTTGGTTCCGGGCGCTTCGCCAGTGGATGTCACAAAGTGCCCGATCGCGCCGTTGGGGTATTCCAGGATGGCGCTGACTTCATCCTCAACTTCGATCGGATGCGTCTTGGCGATGTAGGCCACTGCGGTGACGCGGCTGGGCATCATGCCCGTCAGCCAGCAGATCAGGTCCAGATTGTGCGGGCACTGGTTCAGCAGCACGCCGCCGCCTTCACCCGCCCAGGTTGCGCGCCACCCGCCCGAGGCGTAGTATGCCCAGGTGCGGAACCAGTCGGTGATGATCCAGGTGATGCGGTTGATCGGTCCCAGCTCGCCGCTGGAAAGCAGATCCTTGAGTTTCACGTAGTGGGCGGCGGTTCGCATCATGAACATGGCGGCGAACTTGAGCTGCGGCTTGCGTGCCGCGGCCTCGTTCATCTTCCGCGCCGCCCCGACCGTCACCGCCACCGGCTTTTCACACAGCACATGGATGTTCCGCTCGAAAGCGGCGATCATCATCTCGGGGTGAGAGTAGTGCGGCGTGGCGATGAGCACCGCGTCGATCAGCCCGCTGTTGATCATGTCCTCATAGCGGTTGAACGTCGCCACCTCCGGCGCCCTGGCCTTGCAGTATTCCAGCCGGGCCGGGTCGATGTCGCACACCGCCGCCAGCGTGGCGCCCTCGACGTTTTTCATGTAGTTGAAATGGTGGGTTCCCATGCTGCCCACGCCGACGATTCCCATGCGTACGGTGTCCATGAGTGCGTAATGAACGGTTTTGGCGGCGGCGTGTCAAATCCACGACGGCGGCGGACAAACCGCAGCGCTCAGTTGGCCAGCTCGAATGTTGCCGCGACGACGGACAGCGGCGGCAATTGCAGCACCGGTGCGCCGCCGCTGCCCGCGGAGGGGGAAATCTCCTGGAACGGGCGGCTCATCACGCGCCGGGGGCTTTGGAACGTGTTGGCTGCCTTGGGGTCCGGGCCGCTGAGGATCTCGCCGCTGAGCAGCCGCGCCGGACGCGCATCGGCCAGGTTCACTTCCACGTCCGCCGAGTCGTCCAGGCTGCGGTTGACCAGGAAGATGCTCAAACGGTTGGCGTCGAGGATGGCGCTGGCATCGACGTACGTGGCCCGGCCATAGGATCTGGTGTCATAGGTTGGACCATCGATGGCGATTCGCAGCGACGTGCCGTTTCGGCGCTTGGTGTACATTTCGAACGGATAGAAGATCGTCTGGAGGACCATTTCATCCCCCTGGGTGAGGATCGGCGCGATCACGTTCACGATCTGAGCGAGATTGGCGATCTTCACCGAATCGGCGTGGCGGATGAAGCTGTTGAGGAAGCTGGCGGCCACCAGCGCATCTTCCAGGTTGTACACTTCTTCCAGCAGGTGCGGGGCGAATTTCCCGCGGCCATCGACGTGCTCGCCGTGGCGGGCACGGTACCACACGTTCCATTCATCGAAGCTGAGGTAGACGCGTTTGCTGGTTTTCCTGCATCTGTGCACGAAGCGGCACAACGCGTCGGTGGCTTCGATCTGCTCGTCCACACTGTTGGTGCAGGCCAGAAAGTTCGGTGTGTCGTTCTCATGGTTGCCGACGTAGCGGTGCAGGCTGATGTAGTCGATATCGCCGCGGCAGTGTTCCAGCACCTTGCGATCCCATTCCAGGTATGTCGGCAGCTCCGGCGCGCAGGATCCACAGGCCACTACCTCGATGCGGGGATCCACCATCTTCATCATTCGCGCCGTCTGCTGGGCCAGAATCGCATACTGTTCGGCGGGCATGTGGCCGATCTGCCAGTGCCCGTCCATCTCGTTGCCCAGACACCACAGCCGAATGTCGTGCGGCTGCGGGTAGCCGTGCTCGATCCGCAACTCCGCCCAGCGCGAGCCGGATTCAATGTTGCAGTATTCCAGCCAGTTTCGCGCCTCTTCGGGCGTGCCCGTGCCCAGGTTGACGGCCATCATCGGCGTCCAGCCCATCTTCCGGCACAGTGTGACAAACTCATTGGTGCCGAACTGATTAGGCTCGATGCTCTGCCAGGCGATGTCGCGTGTGCGGGGCCGCTTCTCGCGAGGCCCCACGCCGTCGATCCAGTGATACCCGCTGACGAAGTTGCCGCCGGGATACCGCATCGCGGTGAACTTCAGCCGATCCAGTGCCGCCAGCACATCGCGGCGGAAGCCGTTCTCGTCGGCGTGTCTGCTTTGCGGGTCGTAGACTCCCTGGTAAACGGCCCGGCCCAGATGCTCCAGAAACCCGCCAAAAACTCGCGGGTCCACCCGATCCACGATCAGTTTCGTATGTGCGTGAATGGTCGTTTTCATGTGCCTGATCAGTCCAATCGACGATTACTCTTTCAATCCCGTGGCCGACATGCTCTGGATGATCTGCCGCTGGAACGCCATGAACACCACGACCAGGGGCATCGTCGCCAGCACGCTGGCGGCCAGGGTCCGGCCATATTCGGTGCTGTACGACCCCTGGTACAGCGCGATCCCAACCGGCAGTGTATAGTTGCGGATCGAGTCGATGAAGATAAGCGGCCCGACATAGTCGTTCCAGGATCCGATGAAGGTGAAGATCCCGAGCGTGGCCATGGCCGGGGCACACAGCGGCAGGATCACATGCAGGTACACGCCCAGCGGCGAGCAGCCGTCGATCAGGGCGGCTTCTTCGATCGAGCGGGGAATGGCGCGCATGAAGCTGGCGAGCATGAACACGCCGAACCCGCCAGCGGTGGCGGGCACGATCAGCGCCGCGGGGGTGTCCAGCCATCCCAGCCAGCTCAGAATCAGGAACACCGGAACCAGAAACAGTTGCGCCGGCAGCATCATCGTCACCACGACGATCCCCAGAATCCGCCTGTGGCCGGGCACCCGCAGCCGAGTGATCGCATACGCCGCCATCGACGAAAAGACCAGCACCAGCAGCGTCACGGTCGTCGAGACAAACAGGCTGTTCAGCAGCCAGCGGACGAACGGTGCTTCCTCGGGAAAGCTCAGCACATGGCGGAAGTTGTCCAAGGTCCAGTTCCGCGGGACGATCGCCTGCGGATTGAGCACCTCCGCCTCCGGCTTGAAGGCCGTCAGGACCATCACCACCAGCGGCGCCAGAAACAGCCCGGCCACTGCCGCCATGATCCAGGGGGTCAACCGCAGCCGCCGTCGCGCGTGGCTCATTCCGCCGCCCTCCGCAGCAGAGTGTACTGGATCAGGGAGAACCCCGCGATCAGGACGAACAGCAGCCAACTGATCGCGGCGCCGTAACCCAGTCGATAGTTTCCGAAGGCCGTGTCGTAGATGAGCTGCACCACGCCACGGGTGCTCATTTCCGGCCCGCCGCCGGTGAGGATCATTGCCTGCGCGAACATCTGGAATGCCCCGATGGTGTTCATCACCACCATGAACAGCAGGACCGGCTTGAGCATCGGCAGGGTGACGCGCCAGAAGATCTGCCAGCGGTTGGCGCCGTCGATCGCCGCCGCCTCGAAGATCTGCGCTGGAATCTGCTGCAATCCGGTGAGGATGACCACCGATGATCCGCCGGCCGTCCACCACAGCGTCATCAGCACGATGCTGGGCATCGCCAGGCTCGGGTTCGACAGCCACGGCACCGGCCCCAGCCCCACCTGCTTGAGCAGGTAGTTGAACAGCCCGAATTCCTGGTTGTAGAACCACTGCCAGAGGATGCCTGTCACGGCGATGGAGAACATACCGGGAAGAAACAGCAGCGCGCGGACGGTATGCAGGCCGCGGGTCATCGCGTGCATTCCCAGCGCCAGGAGCATCGAAAGCACGAGCTGCGAGGGAATGATCAGCGCCACGTAATGGAACGTCACTGCCACTGCCCGCCAGAAAAAAGGATCGCCGAACAGCGCTTCGCGGAAGTTGCGCAGTCCCACGAAACGGAGGGACTGCCGCGTGGTCAGGTCATACTGGCAGAAGGCCAGCACCAGCGACACAACCAGTGGCAGAATCACGAACGTCAGGAACGCCGCCGCGTACGGCAGAACAAACAGGTACCCCGCTGCCTGTTGTGTGCGACGTGTCACGGGCGCTCCCCCTGCGGTTGCGCTGGCCGGTCTGCAAGCAGGCTGCGCTCCATGCGGTCGCGATCCAGGTAGCGCTTGTAGTCGAGGTTGGCCTGTCGCAACGCCTCGGCGGCGGTGGCGCGGCCGCGAATCGCCTTCTCCACCGCCGCGTCCAGATGCAGAAAAAACTCGCTGATCGAAGGGGTTTTCGGCGGATACATCACGTAGTCAAGCTGCTTGGCGAATTCATACTGCACCGTCAACCCGGCAAACGCCGGACTCTGACGCACGCTGCTGCGGGCGGGGATCTGCCCGGCGTCGGCCCACTCCAGGCTGTGGTCCGTCAGGAAGCGGATGAACCGCGCCGCCGCCGCGCGCCGCGCCGCAGGCAGTCCCTTGCGGATGCACAGGATGTGCGAGTCGGCGAACGCCCCGGGCTGCGGGCCGATCTGCGGGATCGGCGCCCCGCGATATGGATGCCCCTCCAGACGCTTCAGATCCCCCAGCATGTAGATCCCGTCGAACACCATCGCCACCCGCTGCTGCCGGAAACCGACCCAGCCGGCGATGCCCCCCTCCGGCGGCGGGGCAAGCCGGTACTTCAGATTCAGATCCGCCAAAAACTGCAACGCCGCGATGTTCCCCGGATCATCCAGCGTCGGCTCGCCCTGCTCGTTGACGTAACGACCCCCGAACTGCGGCGCCAGAGACATGAAGTTGTATCGCCAGTGACCAAAGCCGAAACCCCACACGTCGGCGCGACCGTCGCCGTCCAGATCCTTCCTGATCGCCGCGGCGGCCCGCAGGAACTCATCGGCGTTTTGCGGCGGGTGGACGCGGCCCTGCTCGTCCACCACCCCCGCCTGTTCAAACATCACCGGGTTGTAGTAGAGTCCATGCGGCCAGATGTCCAAAGGCACGCCCACGAACTGCTCGTGTCCACCCTGTCCCACATCGACCAGATCCAGCAGCCGCCGGCTGTAGTCGTTTTTCATCTGCCCGTTGGGGCCGTACAGGTCATTGACCACGTCCAGAAATCCCGCCCGGTGCATCCGCGGCACCAGATCGGCCTGGAGCACGAACACCTCCGGCCCGCGCCCATCCATCGCCGAGACCATCACCTTGTTGTAATACGTGGCCCAGGGGATTCGCTGCATGGTCACGCGTGCCTGCGGGTCGGTCTGGTTGAACTTGCGAACCAGCCCGAGCATGATGCGTCCGTCCGGGCCGGTGAAGCCGTTCCAGAACGCGATATTGACCACCTCGCCCGCGCCCGCCCCTGCCAGGCTCGCCACCACCCCGGCCGTTCGTTCGCTGCGCAGCAACCCCAGCACCACGCTGGCCAACAAGAGAATCAATAGCGAAGCTTTGGCGCCCATGTTCACTGCTGCCGCATGCCGCGGATGATGCTGCCGGTCTGGTTCGTGCCGACGTAGTACTTGCCCCCGTACGCCAGTTGGACCGTGTCGATCCAGAATGACTGATCCGGGCCATCGCGTGCGGCGCGCGGCCAGCGGAGCGTAAGTTTGGCACCCTCGCGGGTCCAGTTTCCGATCAGCCCGCCCGCCTGCACCGCGCTGCCGTCGTCGCGAAGATCGATCGTCGTCGGCTGGGAAAAATCCGCCTGATGAATCCACTTGCCGACCACGCTTGCCTCGGCAGAGCCTGGCGCATCGGCACGCGCCGGATACTGCACGGGCAGCCCCGGCAGCGGCCAGCCGGCATCGTCCCAGATCAGCTCCCTGACCTGAAGCGTGGGCAGCCCCCACTTGTCATCCACCCAGAAGCGGCGGGCGTCGTAAAAGTGATACGCCAGCAGCCATCGCCCGCTGCTGTCGGGCATCACATCGCAATGTCCCGGCGCGAACATCGGCGCAGAACTCTTGAGCACGACCGCGTGCCCGCCCTCGAGCATGGGCCTGCCATCACGCCCCAGGTAAGGCCCGGTGATCTGCTGCGAGCGTCCGACGACGATCCGATAGGTGCTGCGCACGCCCTGCGCCGCCAGCCCATACGAGACAAACAGGTAATAGTGCCCCTCGCGGAACACGACCACCGGCGCCTCGATGGGGTTGCCCCGTTCGCTGTTTCGGGCCACATGGATCATCTGCGGTTTGTCGGGATTCAGCGGCTTGCCGGTGTCTGGATCCAGCTCCAGCGCATACAGCCCGGACCAGAACGACCCGAAGAAAAGCCAGTGCCGACCGCTGTCCCGATCGATCACCACATCCGGGTCGATCGCGTTGAAATCATCGCGATCGCGCTGGCTGTGAATCACCGGGCCAAGGTCACGCCACCCCTGCTGCGGATGCGACGGATCGAACGAATCGTTCTGGGCCAGCCCGATCCATGAAGTATTCTGCCCGAATCTCTGGCTGGCCGAGTAATACAGCCGCAGGCGTCCGTCGGGCAACCGCAGCAGATCCGGCGCCCACATCGAGCGATGGTCGGGGATGCGCTGCACGAGCCATTGCGGCGTTTGGGTGATCGCACCATGAATCGTCCAGTCGATCAGGTTCTGCGACGATCGCAGCACGCCAAATCCGTCCCCGCTGGTGCTGAAACACAGGAAGCTGCCGGCCGCGGCTTCAAAGAGGGTCGGATCGTGCACGTGGCGGCCCGTGGCCGATACCCATCCGTCCCCCGGAAAGGCAACGCACTCCTCGTCCAGGCCCGTTGCTGCGGTAGCGATCGATGCTGCCAAGACGATGCAAACGACCAGCCAGACCCCGAGCCGATGACCGCGGATGCTGAACATGAGCGCACAGAATATTCGCGATCGGCGTCGGATGCGATATGCACAGCGTTTTCACTCGGCTTGCCGCAGTGCCTGGTTGTACGCCTCCAGCGTCCGCGAATCGAAGCAGGCGAAGATGATGTGCTGGACGGAGCCTGGATTGGCTGCGAAGCGACGCGCCTCGCGGACGGCGATCGCCGCCGCCCGATCCACCGGAAAACCATACGCACCTGTGCTGATGGCCGGAAACGCGATCGACCTGATGTTGTGTTCCGCCGCCAGTTTCAGCGAGTTACGGTAGCAGTTGGCCAGCAGCACATCCTCGTTGTGGTCTCCGCCCTGCCAGACCGGACCGACGGTGTGGATGACGTACTTGGCGGGCAGATCAAATCCCGGGGTGATCCGCGCCTCGCCGGTAGGACAGCGCACGCCCGGCGCCACCTCCGGGATCGCCTTGCACGCCTCGTACAACTTTGGTCCCGCGGCGCGATGGATCGCGCCGTCCACTCCCCCGCCGCCCAGCATCCGCTGGTTGGCCGCGTTGACGATCGCTTCGACGCGAAGCGTGGTGATATCAGCCTGAATGGCTTCGATGCGAACCGGCATGTCTGTGGCGACCGGCATGCACGCCATCGGTCGCGTCACCAGCATTATACCGCGCCGGTCAACTGCGACAGGGCCAATTGCAATAGATGTGGACTTCTCAGGCGGCGGCAAACCAGCGCGATTCGCTGCGCGGCGACTGCGCCTTCGGCAGTTGCGGATCCGCCTGCGGCAGGGCTGGTTCCAGCGGCCGCGAAATCTGCGGCGCGGCGCTGGCCACCCGCAACGCCACGCCCGGCAGGTGCTCGGCCAGGTAACGCGCCAACGCCACGTTCCCCACCGCCACCCCGCTCATCTCCAGCAACTCCTCAAGCGTGGCCAGAAGTTGGTATGGAAGATTGTTGTCGTCGTAACGTTCGGCGTACCATCCGCCGACCATCTCCAATCCCACCGCGCCACCAAGGTACAACGCGCAGGCCACGAAAAACCTCACCCGGATCGCGCGTGGCAGGTGCCACACGAACCGCGCAAAGATGATGCCAGCCAAGCCCACGGCGATCATCCCCGGCACCACCCACTGGAAGTGCAGCAGCCCGTGCAGCCGGAATCCTGATCGTCGCATCAGCATCTCGAACTGCTCGTGCAGACAGCACATCTCGTCCATCGACAGCAGCAGCAGCCCGGTCGCCAGGCTCGCCCACGGCAGGCGAAAACGATCCCCGCCGCGCCACTTGGCCCAGGCAATCAGCCCCGCCAGCACCGCGGCGATGAAGATCGTAATCCCCTGATAGTACGTCGCGGCGTTCTGCTCGCGGTTCAGATCGAACAGACCCATGTACCAGCGATACTGCCCGTCCAGAACCGTGTAACGCAGCACCTGCCCCGCCAGGCTTGCCACCGTTACCAGACCCACCGCCACGCAGAAAAATCGCCTTATGCCGGCAGGGGAAATCATCAGATCAACCGGCCATTCGGCACCGCCGGGCGGATCAGTCAACGCGTGGCCTGCACTGGAGCTCACGGATTCGTCGCTGGATTGGCTCGGCGATGGATTCATCGGTGGAACCGGTCCTTCCCGCATGTGGTCCTGACCTGATGCATCGGCATGCAATGCACCCCACATTAAGCACAAGACTGAAGCTGAGCGGGCGAATCGATCCCGCCGCGTAAGGGGAGGACGGCGATTATCGGTCCCCCCGCCACCGCCGCCGCGACCGCAACCTGATGCTGAATCAAGCTTTGCTTGACACCGTTTTGTGGCTCTGCTACCGTCCGCCCGGCGCGGGATAATCTCTCCACCGCTAAGGGCCGCTTGGCCTTGCGCTGTGCTGCAACCGGGATTCGTCACCATGGCCTTCGCCGCGGAATCCTTCGGTGAACTGATCGCACGCTCCGAGCCACGCAACAGCGAACCGGGGCGAGCGGGAAAGGGCAGGAACCCCGCGGCGGCCGGAGATACTGTCTGATGATTGGTCGTCGAAGCGCTGCGGTTCTGATCGGATTGGTCGTGCTGATCCAGCACACGGGGTTTCAGTGCACGCTGCCCCGGGCACACGCCGCATCGTTGCCCCCCAACGTCATCACCTCCACCGATCCGCTGTCGATCCGTCCACAGGTGCAGCAGTTCATTACCGAACAGACTGCGCGGCTGGCGGCGTCCGATCCGGCCAGCCACACCGCCGCGCGCGATGCCCTGGTGGCCGAGGTTGCCCGACCGCCCGGCGGGCCGCAGCCCACCGGCCCGTTCCTCGATGTCTACTGCGAACTGCTCAATGACGAGCTGCTCAAGCTTGCCAAACATACCGATCCCCGGGTACGCCTCAACGCCGCCATTCTCGCCACGCGCGTGGCCCAGCAGGCCAACAGCGGACCGGGCGAGCAGCCTCGCAACTCCAGGCTCGTGCCCGCGGTCACACAGTTCCTGGCCGACCCCAACGACGCCGTGGCCCTGTGGGCAATCAAGGCCTCGAAGTATCTGCTGCCGGCCGTGCTGGCCAATTCCGCTACCGCCAAAGACAATCCCCTGCTTGCGGCCCTGATCGACTGCGTCCAGAAGCATGCCAATAAACCCCCGATGGCCGGCCCGATGGCGCAGGCGGCCTACGACGCGTTTCGGTTCCTGGATCCGGGTCGCGCCGGAGCCAAGCTTCCGCCCAGCGTGATCAGCCCCGCCGTCGATCTGATCCACAAGATCCTGGCCATTCGGCTCAAGCTCTACGAGACGGGGCTGCCTCCCTCTCCGGCCAACGAGCAGGTCGCCACCTATCTGCTGACGCTCAGCGATGTCTGGGCCGCTCAATCCGACGCCCAGAAGCTTCAAACCGTGCAGTTGATGTCGGATCTGCTTTCGATGGCGGCGCAGCGATTCCAGACCGCCTCGCAAGCCGAGCGCGCCGAGCTGGCCGAGGTGATCAATAAGAAGGGCGTCAGCGGCGCCCTGACGGTCATCAGCACGCAGATCGGCTCACAGCCGCTGGCCAGCGCCGTCAGCCCGCTGCTGAACGTCTCGCAGACCACCGCGGCCTCGGAAGTCCAGCAACGGGCCGAGGAAGTCTATCCAGCCCTGATCAAGCTCCCGCAGTTTGCCAAGCTGAAGGCTCCGCCCAAGCTGGGTCCGGCCATGCAGCCTCCGGCGACCGAGCCGGCGACCCTGCCCACCGCCGAGCGGCAATGATCCTGCCGCAGCACTGGGTTTGCCGTGCCGATCGATTTCGTACCGGCATCAGGCGATTTTTCCCTTGCGACGTTCGCCTGGGACGGCCTACCATACGACTGAATCGCGCAATGGGGCGCGACCCGTCCGCGGGAAGGGTCCAACCCACCCTGTTGGCCGATCAGCACAGGAACCTCTTTCCCGCCCGAACCAGCGGACGCCGGGCGCAGCGGAAAGGGTTCGCCCATGTCCAGCTCACCAGCGCCACGAAAGCGGTTGCCTGTCAATCCCTCCATCGAACATCTGAAGAAGCGGGCCAAGCGGCTGGCCGCGCGGGAGCCGTCGCTGAAGCTGGCCGACGCGCAGCACCGGCTGGCGCGCGAGTACGGCTGCCGTAATTGGGCCGAGCTGGCACACGTCGTCGAGACGATGTCGCGCGGCGCGACGCAGATCTTCGACGTCAAAGCCAAACTTGAGCCATTGCCGGAGGCGGCCAACCGCAACGACCTCGACGCGGTTCGACACATCCTCGCCCACGAGCGACTCACACAGCACGACCTGGACAAGGCGCTGGCGCGGGCGGTGCTGCGCTTCGGCCAGCGCCGCCAGATCGCTCAACTCCTGATCGAGCATGGTGCTGATCCTGATGGGCAGTACGGATCGAACTACGGGCCGATCGTGCTCGTCACCGCCGAGTGCATCGATCCCGATGGGCTTCAGTTCCTGATCGATCATGGCGCAGATATCACCTTCGCGCCGGTGCAGACGAAGTACGGCAGGGCCTCACCGATGCTCGGGATCATCAGCACCTACGAGCGCGGCAAGAACGAGTTGAAACGCCGCTATATCGACCTTCTGCTGGCGCACGGCGCGCACGTGCCATTGGAGCTGACGGGTGAATTCCTGGCCATTCACCGCGGCGATGTTGATGCGCTGGGCAGAGAAATCGATCGCGATCCGGCCATGGTTGAGCGAAGATTTGGCTCGATCCCCGGAGGCGGGAACGTGGATCTGGCGGGAGCGACGCTGTTGCACATGGCGGTGGAGTTCGGGCAGATCGCCTGTGTCGATCTGCTGGTGTCGCGCGGCGCCGACCTCAACGCCCGCGCTCAGGTGATCCAAGGCATCGGCGGGCAGACGCCGATCTTCCACGCCATCGCCACAAACCAGCAGCGCGGCCTGCCCATGCTCGAGCACCTGGTCGGCCGCTATGGTGGCTCGATTGACATGAGCGTCCGCGCCACGTTCCGTCTCTACGGCGAGCCATTCGCGACTCCGGTTACGCCGCTGGAGTACGCCCAGTCGGGGATGCGCAACGACACACCGTCCTGGCGGCGAACATCGCCACGCGAGCTCGAACTGCTCGCCGGGCTCACGCCCCACTGAACGCGCGACATCCCCGTTGACGCCTTCGCGGCGATGGCGAAGATGACGCTGCTGCTGCGGCGAGCGTGAGGTTGCCCATGCTTCGGCTGATCTGCATTCCGGTGGCGCTGATCGCGATCCTGCTGGGCTCGCTGGCCTGGTCGGGCGGAGGCAAGCAGCAGCGCGCTGACTTCACGTTCATCAACCGCGGCGACATCATCACGCTGGACCTGAAGTCCATGAGCTATCTTCAGGACTTCCGCGTGACCTACGCGATCCGCGAAGGGCTGTACAGCTACGACACCAAAACCCTGCGGCCGATCCCCGCGGGCATCGTCGCACGCGACGTCAGTGACGACAAGCGGATCTGGACCTTCCACCTCCGCCCCGAATCGCGATGGACCAACGGCGATCCGGTCGTCGCGGCAGATTACGTGTTCCACTGGCGGCGGATGCTGGAAGAACCGGACGAATACACCTACCTGTTCTACTACATCGACGGGGCCAAGCGATACGAGGACGAGTACCAGGCGTATCTGAGGTATCGCGAAAAACTCTACGAACATGAACAGAGTCCGCAGCGCACACCGAGGCCGCCCGAGGTCCCCAGGCCGGATTTCGCGAAGGTGGGAGTCCGCGCGATCGACGAGCATACGCTTGAGGTGAGACTGACCAATCCGGTTCCGTTTCTGGAGGACCTGCTCGCGTTTCCGCCGTTTTATCCGATGCACGAAAAGTCGATGCAGCCTTTCAAGGAAGTGGACCCCCGGACCGGGCGAACCAGCTATCGCGGGGAGTTCACCCGCCCGCCGCACGTCGTGACCAACGGCCCGTTCAAGCTCACCCGCTGGGAGTTCAAGCGGCTGCTGTGGTTCGAGAAAAGCGAAACGTACTGGGACAGGGCCAACGTCAAATCGAACACCCTGGCGATGGTGGTCAACGAGAACCCGCTGAGCCAGTTCCTCATGTACGACCGGGGCGATGTGGAATGGCTGACGGATGTCAGCGCGGACGTGGCGGCGGAGCTGAAGGCGCAGGGCCGGCCGGACCTGCGCGTCTTCCCCGCGTTCGGCACGGCCTACCTCACGCTCAACTGCAAGCCGCAGTTCCTGCCCGACACGGAGGGCGCGCGCGGTAAGAACCCCCTGGCTGATGTACGCGTCCGCCAGGCGCTGGCCATGGCGATCGACAAGAAGCTGATCACCGAGACGATCACCCGCATGGGTGAGCAGCCGACGACGACTTATGTCCCGCCCAACCAGCTTCCGGGGTATCAAAGCCGACCAGGGCTGCCGTACGACATCTCGCGTGCCCGCCAGTTGCTGGCCGAGGCGGGATACCCCAATGGCGCCGGCTTCCCCTCGCTGCCGATCCTGTACAACTCCGAGAGCACGACCAGGCGGCTGGTGGCCCAGAGCATCGCCAGCCAGTGGCGGCAGAACCTTGGAATTGACTGCGACCTCCAGCAGCTCGAGATCAAGCTCTTTCGCAACAAGGTGACCGAGAAAAAGTATGCCATCGCCACCGTCGGCTGGTATGGCGATTACCTGGACGTCTCGACCTTCACCGACAAGTATCTGTCAACCAGCCTCCAGAACGACTGCGACTGGCAGAACCCGCAATACGATGCGTTGCTCGAGCAGGCCGCCCGGGAGCCGGACGAGCAGAAGCGGCTGCGCATTCTGGAGGAAGCCGAGCATCTGTTGAACATGGAGGCTCCGATCATCCCGCTGTACCATTACGTGAACGTGTGGATGCACCGGGACAACGTCCATGGCATCGACCCCAATCCGAAGCTGTTGACCATGATGAAGGATGTCTGGGTGGAGAAATGAACATAATACATAATAAAGGATGAAGGCGGATGAGTGAAGCTGCCTGCGGTCACCTCTCTGCCTTCACCCTTCATTCTTGACTGCGATGCACAAGATCATCCTCTATCGCCTGCTCCAGTTTCCGGTGATCCTGGGGATCATCTACCTGCTTACGTTTCTGCTGGTGTGGGTGGCGCCGGGAAGCCCCTTCGAGACAGAGCGCGCCATCGATCCGGTGGTGCTTGAAAGCCTGCGAAAACAGTTCCATGCCGATAGTGCCTGGACATTTCTGACCTGGTATCCACGGAAGATCATCACCGACTTCGACTTTGGTTATAGCCTGTTCTACAAGGGCTGGACGGTGAACGACATCATCGGCAGCTCATTGCCGATCTCGATCGCGCTGGGGCTGTGTGCCCTGACGATCGCGCTGCTGGTGGGGGTGTTCATCGGCACGCTGGCGGCGGTGCGCCGCGGCGGGGTGCTGGACTGGGCCAGCCTCTCGGTCACCCTCGTCGGCATCAGCCTGCCCAGCTTCGTCACCGCCGCCATTTTGCTTCTGGCGTTTTCGTACTTCACACGACTGCTTCCGCCGGGCGGATGGGGAGGCATCGAGCACCTGCTCCTGCCGTCACTGGCGTTGTCGCTGGCGCCGATGGCGTACATCGTTCGCCTCACGCGCGTCTCGATGCTCGATGTGCTCGGCGCCGATTACGTCCGCACCGCTCGCGCCAAGGGCCTGAGCCGAAACCTGGTCATCTGGAAACACTGCCTCCGCAACGCCTTCCTGCCGGTGCTCAGCTTCCTGGGTCCGGCGGCGGCGGCGACGCTCACCGGCTCGTTCGTCGTCGAGACCGTCTTCAACATCCCGGGCCTGGGGCAGCATTTCGTCAACAGTGTCCGCAATCGCGATCAGACGCTGATCCTTGGTGTGGTGATGGTCTATTCGGTGTTTCTGCTGACCTTCAACCTCCTGGTGGATATCGCCTACACCCTGGTCGATCCGCGGATCGAGCTTCAGGCCAAACAGCCATGAGGAGCAGGACGCAAAGGTCATGACAGCCGCAACGACATCAGATTCAACCACGGGCCGTCTGTCGGCGCCGAGCATCGCGGCGGATGATCAGAACCATCTGGCGCAGCCGGTGCCGGACAGCCTGGTGGCGCGGATGCTGGGCAGCGGACGGGTGATGATCGGCGGGGGGATCATCGTGGCGATTGTGCTGCTGTCGGTGCTGACACTGCCCTGGACGCTGAATCGCCAGAGCAGCCTGTACTTCAACAGACAGAACGCCGATCTGGCGCGGGCAGCACCGACAAGCAGCAGCGTGGCGGGGTGGTTCGGGTATGACGCGCTGGGCCGCTCGATCCTGGCGCGGTGCCTGCTGGGCGGGACGATCAGCCTGGCTGTAGGCGCCGCGGCGGCCACCATCGCCGTTCTGCTGGGCGTGAGCGTCGGGCTGATCGCCGGCTACAAAGGCGGGGCCGTAGACTCGGCTTTGATGCGCCTGGTCGATGTGCTGTACGGCCTGCCGTACATCCTGCTGGTGATCCTGTTCAAGATCGCCTTCGAGCCGAAGCTGGCGCAGGTGCTGTCGGCGCAGGCGGCGAATCTGGTGGTGCTGTTCTCGGCGATCGGGCTGGTGTCGTGGCTGACGATGTCGCGCGTGGTCCGCGGGCAGGTTCTTTCGCTGCGCGGGCAGCCCTTTGTCGAAGCCGCTCGCGCCATGGGCCTGCCCTCCAGACGTATCTTCCTGCGGCATATCCTGCCGAACCTGATCGGCCCGATCACCGTCTATGCCACGCTGACTGTCCCGCAGGCGATCCTTCAGGAATCGTTCCTCAGTTTTCTGGGAATCGGCATCACCCCGCCAATGCCCACCTGGGGGTCGCTGGCTTCCGATGCGGTGACCACGCTCAGCCCGGTGCGATTCTACTGGTGGATGCTCATTTTTCCGTGTACGCTGCTGGTGGTCACGCTGTTGAGCCTGAACTTTGTCGGGGATGGGCTGCGCGACATCTTCGACCCCAAGCGCGAGGCGGCCAAGCTGTGATTCGCCGCAGAGCCGCAGAGGCGGCGCAGCGAGCCTGAGGATACTGGATCGATGGAACATCGTTTCGGCGTCAAAGACCTGTTCAATTTCCTTCTGCTGGGGGTGATCATCGTTTTGCTGATCCTGTGCCTGGTGCAGTACGACCGGCAGTGGGATCAGATCCAGCAGCTCAAGGGACAGGTATCGAGCCTGACCAACGACCTGACGAACATCCGCAACACGCTGAATGAGGGGATCGCGGTGCGGCCGCCGCCCGGCGGCACCGATCACGCCTCCAGCGGCGCCGCGCCGGGCACAAGCCCGGCCCGGGCCAACGATCCCTTCGCCCCTCTGCGCGAGGCGATGGCCAAGCCGGATTTCGCCTACGGCGACTGGCTCGTGGAGAACTTCGGCACGACGATCGGCAAGCTCACGCCGCTGATCAGCACCGATGTCTACGCCACCTGGGTTCAGGTCAAGACGATGGAGAGCCTGGCCTACCGCGACCCGGACACGCTCCAGTATGTTCCGCTGCTGGCCACCGACTGGGAAATCAGCCCGGACGGCAAGACGATTGCATTCAACCTCCGCCGGGGGGTGGTGTTTTCCGACGGCGTGCCGTTCACCGCGCGAGATGTGGTCTGGACGGTGAACTGGATCATGAACCCTGCGGTGGACGCGGCCAGGGCGCGGGCCTACTACTCGCATTTGCAGTCGGTCACCGCCGAGGGCGATTACCGCGTCGTGTTCAAATTCAAGGAGTTTATCTTCAACACGTTCTCCACCGTCGCCGAGACGCTGATTCAGCCCGAGCACTTTTACTCGAAGTATTCCCCGACGCAGTACAACGAGATTCCGGGCTTGCTGATGGGGACCGGTCCGTATCGGCTTCCCACGCCGGATGGCTGGCGGCCGAGCAGCGATCCGGTGACGCTTGTCCGCAATGAGCGCTACTGGGGCGTCAAGCCCGCATTCGACCGGCTGGTGTATTACCAGGTCAAGGACGAGGTGGCGGAAGAGACGATGTACCGCAACCGTCAGATCGACCGCTTTGCCGGCACGCCCGAGCAATACGAGCGGTTGAAGAACGACCCGAGCATCACCAGTCGCAGCACGACCTGGGAATACTACTCGCCGGTTGGCGGATACAGCTACATCGGGTGGAACCAGTTGCGCGGGGGCAGGCCGACGTTCTTCGCCGACAAGCGTATTCGCCAGGCGATGACGATGCTGATCGACCGCCAGCGGCTGGCGCAGGAGCTGTACCTTGGGCACGCCACGCCCGCCAGCGGCCCGTTCGGTTACGGCAGCCCGCAGGCCGACCCGGCGATCCAGCCCTGGCCCTACGATCCGGCGCGGGCGCGGCAACTGCTCAAAGAGGCCGGGTTCGAGGATCGCAACGGCGACGGCGTCATCGAGCGCGCCGACGACGGCAAACCCTTCGAGTTCACCCTGACCTACGGGTCCGGCAACCCCTTCATCGATCGCATCGTCCTGTTCGTCAAGGACCAGTTGGCACAGGCGGGCATCAAGATGAATCTGGATCCGGTCGATTGGCCCATCCAGCTCAAGAAGCTCGACACTCGCGACTTCGACGCCAGCATCCTGGGCTGGAGCACCTCCATCGAGACCGACTGCAATCAGATCTTCCACTCCTCGCAAACCAAAGACAATGGCGACAACTTCGTGAATTACATCAACCCGGAGCTGGACAGGGCCATCGAGAAGGCGCGATCGACGGTCGATGAGCAGCAGCGGATGCAGGCCTGGCGCGTGGTCCACCGCATCATTCACGAAGATCAGCCGTACACGTTTCTGCTGAACCGCCAGGCGTGCGTGTTCATCGACCATCGCATCAAGAACATCCGCAAGACGCGGATGGGGCTGAACATGGTCCTGACCGAGTTGATGCCCCTGCCCTGGTACGTGCCCAGGGAACTGCAACTGCACAGCGGCGAATGAGGGATGAATCTGCTGGCGGGGCGCGATGCTGACGTATCTGATCCGACGCCTGTTGCTGGTTCCGCCGACGCTGCTCGGCATGACGGCGATCGTGTTTTTCGTGCTGGCCAACGCACCTGGCGGAATTGGCGCGTCGCTGCTGAGCCGGGATGCGACGATGCGTCCGGACCAGCGGCGAGTGCGCGAGGAATACCTCAACCGCCGATACGGACTGGATAAGCCCAAGGTCGTTCAATACCTGCGATGGCTGAACAAGGTCTCGCCGATCGGTTTTGCCAGCTACAGCGAAGACGATCCGCAGGTCAAGGCCGCCGCCGCCGAGGCCGCCAGACTGCCCCCCGGCCCCGACGGCAAGCCCGCCAAGCCGCGAATCCGACCCGGAGACCTGAACCTGCGGCGACCGGTGTTGAAGATGCCGGATCTGGGCGACAGCTTCGTTCGCGGCCGGCCGGTCCTGCAACTCGTCGCCGAAGCACTGCCCGTCACCATCATGCTCGAGTTGCTGTCGTTGCCGCTGGCGTACGCGCTGGCGATCTGGCTGGGCATTCAACAGGCGCGGCGACGCGGATCGACCCTCGATTACACCGTCAGCGGCATTACCCTGGCCTTGTGGTCCGTGCCGTCGATCTGGGTCTCGGTGCTGCTGATCGGTTTCCTGGCCAACGAGCAGTACCTGAGGATCTTTCCCACAACCGGGCTGAACGACCTGGATGCGGCCACCATGCCCTTTCTGCCCCGCTGGACCGAAGCCGGCTTTCAGGAGGGCTGGCTGCTGGACCGGCTGTATCACCTGGTGCTGCCGATCATCTGTTTGACCTACTCGCAGTTTGCGTTTCTCTCGCGACTGGCGCGCGGGGCGCTGCTGGACAACCTCAACGCCGACTTCGTCCGCACCGCGCGGGCCAAGGGGCTTTCCGAGCGGGCGGTGCTCTACCGCCACGCCTTCCGCAACAGCCTGATCCCGCTGATCACCGTGGTGGTGCATCTTCTGCCGGCGATGGTGGCCGGCGCGGTTGTCGTCGAGAACGTCTTCGGGATCAACGGAATGGGCAAGCTGTTTGTGGACGCGGCGTTTCAGCGCGATTTCGAGCTGCTGCTGTCGATTACGCTGGTGACCGGAGTGCTGGCAGTGACGGCGTACCTGCTGGCGGACATCGGCTACGCCATCGCCGACCCGAGGGTCAGTTATGAGTGATGCCGCCACGACGATGACTCAAGCTCCCTCGGCCGGACAGCTTGCCTACGAGCCGCTCGACGCCGCCGACCTGCCCTCCGGGCCGCACAAAAGCTTCCTGCGCAAGGCGATCGACGACACCTTCGCCCAGTTCGGCGCACGCGCCGGCGCGGTCTGGATCGCGTTTCTGGTCTTCTGCGCCGTCGCCGCGCCTTACATCGCCAGTTCGCATCCGATCCTGATGAAGGTTGGCGGGCAGTGGTCCAGCCCGATGTGGCGGCATCTGACGCCGGTGGACCTGCTGCTGACGGCGTTGGCGATCACGTTCCTGGCCATGTGGCTCATCCGCCGCGCCAGTTTCGGCCAGATTCTCACGGCGCTGCTGATCGTGACCGCGGTGGTCGGGCCGCTGGCGTACTGGTTCAAGAAGCCGCCGGAAACGGTCAACTGGCCGATGTACCGCGAGCTTCAGCGCCAGGGCAAGGCCCAAGTGTTGATCCACACGATCATCCCCTACTCGCCGACCGACCGCCTGCGCGACTTGCCCCAGCACCGCCTCAAGCCGCCCAGCCGCCAGCACTGGCTCGGCACCGAAACCGACGGCGCCGACCTGCTCAGCCGCATGATCCACGCCAGCCGAATCGCCCTGTCCATCGGGCTGATCTCCACGAGCATCTCGATCACGATCGGGATCATCATCGGCGGGCTGATGGGCTACTTCGTCGGCAAGATCGACCTGATCGGGATGCGCCTGATCGAGATTTTCGAGGCGGTGCCGGCGCTGCTGGTGCTGATCACGGTGATGGTCGCCTGGGGCCAGCGCAACATCTACGTGATGATGGTGACGATCGGATTTTTGAGCTGGACGGGCACGGCGCGATTCATCCGCGCCGAGTTTCTGCGGCTGCGGCAGCAGGACTTCGTGCAGGCCGCCATCGCCTGCGGATTGCCACGCTGGATCGTCATCTACCGCCACATCCTGCCCAACGGACTGACGCCCGTGCTGGTGACCGCGACGTTCGGGGTGGCGGCGGCGATCCTTACCGAATCGACCCTCAGCTTCCTGGGACTGGGACTGGTCGATGAGCCAAGCTGGGGACAGATGCTCAACCAGGCGCGCGCCGGCGGGCAGGGGTTTGTGTGGTGGATGGCCACCTTTCCCGGCGCCGCGATCTTTCTGACGGTATACTCCTACGCCCTGATCGGCGACGCCGTACGCGACGCGATCGACCCCAGGCTACAGAAACAGGACTGAGGCACGGCATTCAATGTCCCACGGAAACCCATGTCGATGACACCCTCGAACAACTCCCGGCCGCTGCTGGAGGTCAGCAACCTCAACATCGCGTTTCAGACCAATCGCGGTCAGATCAGACCGGTCCGCGATGTGTCCTTCAGCATCTATCCCGGGCAGACCGTGGCGCTGGTCGGAGAGAGCGGCTGCGGAAAGTCGGTCACGGCCCTGTCGATCCTGCGGCTGATTCCCTGCCCCCCGGGACAGGTGCTCGGCGGGCGCGTGCTGTACCAGGGACGCGACCTGCTGGGCCTTTCGGAAAAGCAGATGCAGTCGATCCGCGGCGGGGAGATCGCCATGATCTTTCAGGAGCCGATGACCAGCCTCAACCCCGTCTACACGATCGGGGACCAGATCGTCGAGGCGATCACGCTGCACCAGCATGTGGGGCTGGGCGAAGCGTACCGCATCGCCGAGCAGGCGCTGCGGGAGGTGGGCATCGCCGATCCGGCCCGGCGGCTGCACGAGTATCCGCATCAGATGTCCGGGGGCATGAGACAGCGGGTGATGATCGCGATGGCCCTGTCGTGCAGACCCAAGCTCCTGATCGCCGACGAACCCACCACGGCGCTGGATGTCACCATCCAGGCGCAGATTCTGGAGCTGCTGCGAAGGCTTCAGCGTGACCGGGGCATGGCGATCCTGCTGATCACCCACGACCTGGGAGTGGTGGCGGAGAACGCGGACGTGGTCAACGTGATGTACGCCAGCCGCATCGTCGAGACCGCCACCGTCGAGGACCTGTTCGACCATCCGCTGCATCCGTACACTGAAGGGCTGTTCCGCTCGGTGCCGCGGCTGGGGGCGCAGGCCGAACGACTGGCGACCATCCCCGGAACTGTGCCCAACCCGGCGCGGTTCCCTGTCGGATGCAAGTTCCACACCCGCTGCACCCGCACGCGCGAGCTGGCCGCCGCGGCGCCGGGCGAGCAGACGATCCAGGTCCTCTCCGGAGGCGAACGTTTCCGCGTGCTGCGGCGGTGTCGCGACGATGAGCCGCTGCTTCGCGAAATCCAGCCGCGGCATTGGGCGGCCTGTCACCAGATCGCAGGCTATGAGGGCAAACCGCTGACCGAGCCGCACCTCCAGCACAAGCGCCAGGTTGTGCCCCAGGCCCACATCGTGGCGATGGAGAGCGACGCCGCCGTCCAGGAGGTGGCCCAATGAGCACGAGCAGCTCAAGCAGCGCAGGCACGCCGCTGGACTATCGCACGCCGCCCGGGCATCTGCACAACCCGCCCGCCGCCGACGCTGCGGCCCGGCAGCGCGTCAACGGCCAGCCCCTGCTGGAAGTGCAGGATCTGCGCACCTACTTCCCCATTCGTCGCGGCGTGTTCTCGCGGACCGTCGGATATGTCAAGGCGGTCGATGGGGTCTCTTTCACGGTGCAGCCGGGCAGGACGCTGGGGCTGGTCGGAGAATCCGGCTGCGGGAAGACGACGGTGGGGCGGACGATTTTGCGGCTGATCCCCGCCACCGCCGGATCCGTGCGATACAAGGGAGCGGACTTTTTCGCCTACCGCGGCGAACAGCTTCGCCGCCTGCGCCGCCAGATGCAGATCATCTTCCAGGATCCGGTCAGCAGTCTCAATCCGCGGATGACGGTGGGCAACATCATCGGCGAGCCGATCCAGGTTCACGGCATCGCCCGCGGCAAGGAGAAGGACGACATCGTCGCCAGCCTGCTCCAGCGCGTCGGACTGGACCCATCCTACGCGCTGCGATACCCGCACGAGTTTTCCGGCGGGCAGCGGCAGCGGATCGGCATCGCGCGGGCACTGGCGCTGAATCCCGACTTCATCGTCTGCGACGAACCCGTCAGCGCCCTGGATGTCTCCATTCAGTCCCAGATCCTGAACCTGCTGGATGATCTCCAGAACGAGCGCAACATCGCCTACCTGTTCATCGCCCACAACCTCGCCGTCGTCGAGCATTTTTCCGACGATGTGGCGGTGATGTATCTGGGGCGGATCGTGGAAAAGGCCTCCAGCCGCGAGCTGTACTCCAACCCCAAGCATCCGTATACGGTGGCGCTGCTCAGCGCCGTGCCCGAGCCCAACCCGCGCCCGGCACGACAGCGGATCGTGCTGCACGGGGAAGTGCCCTCGCCGGCCAATCCGCCCACCGGCTGTCCGTTCCATCCGCGTTGCCACCTGACGGTCCAGGCCGCCAAACAGGCCGATGCAAGGGACACCGTCCAGATCACCTCCGCCGGGCTGAAGCTGCGCGTGCTGCAAAAATGTGTCAACGAGATGCCCCCCCTGGAGCAGAAGCAGGGCGAAAGCGGTCACGTCGCGGCGTGCTGGGTCACCCGATAGCAGCCCATCCAGCCACGCGCCGTTCCCTGCGCATTGCGCCAAACCGAATCTGCGCCGCAGGTAAGCACCGGCCCCAGGGGATTGACAACTCCGGCCCGCCTACGCACGGTCCGCAACGGTTTTTCGCTGGCGGTGTAGTGTTTTACAGCCCCTCTTGTTGAGCGGGAATGGAGGTCGCAGATGCGCCAAAGGCTCGTCAGGCTCGCCAGCACGGATCGCGCGGCGTTTACCCTCGTCGAACTGCTGGTCGTCATCGGTCTTATCGCCATCCTCATCGCCATGCTCATGCCCGCTCTGGCCAAAGCCAGGGCGCAGGCCAACTGGGTCAAGTGCCAGTCCAACCTCCGCCAGATCGGCATTGCTCTGCAAACCTATGCCAATGAATGGCGCGGATGGATGTTCCCCCCGAAGCTGGGGGCCGGGCATCCCAAGGACCAGCGCTGGCCCAACTTCGTGTTCAAGCCCCCGATGTACAACCCGCCGATCATGTTCTGCCCCTCGGATGTGGAGGAACCCGCCGCCGAGCACTCCTACATCCTCAATTCGCACCTGGCCGAAAAGGGCATCAAGATCTCCAGCAAGAATCTTGGCGGCAAGACGCCCAGCGACGTGGTGGTGATGGGCGAGAAGACGTCCAACAGGCCGGATTATTACATGGACGAGGGCGAGAGCTTCGCCGCCAACGTCGAGTTGTTCCGCCACGGCCCGCGGCTGGGGTCCAACTACCTGTTCATGGACTGGCACGTTGGGCTGCTCAGGAGCAGACAGGAATTCAAGAACGCTTCGGACCCGTGGGACATTCCAATCCCGCCGCAACCCCCATCATGACCGCCATCGCGCGGTCTCGCGGCGCGCGGTCTCGGGGCGCGAGGTGACGGCGGGATGTCCGGCGCTCGATTTCCACCGCGGCTCGGCTAGGATGCTGGCATGAGCCAGCAGACACGCATCAATTGGGGCATCATCAGCACCGGCGCCATCGCGCGGGCGTTTGCACGGGGGTTGAATCAGTCCAAGACCGGACGGCTGGTGGCGGTGGCCAGCCGCTCGCAGGAATCCGCCGATCGCTTCGCCGCCGAGTTCCCCGTGCAGCGGGCCTACGCCAGCTACGAAGCGCTTCTGACCGATCCGTCGGTGCAGGCTGTCTACATCGCCACGCCCCACCCCATGCACGCCGAGTGGGCCATCAGGGCCGCCCGCGCAGGCAAGCACATCCTCTGCGAAAAACCGGCGGCGCTGAATCACCCGGACCTGATGGCCATGCTCGAAGCCGCCCATGAGAACAACGTGTTCTTCATGGAGGCCTTCATGTATCGCTGCCACCCGCAGACCGCCAGACTCCTGGAGCTGATCCGATCCCAGGCCATCGGGCAGGTCAGACTCATCCATGCCACGTTCAGTTTCCACGGGCGGTTCAACCCCGACGGGCGATTGTTCAACAACGCCCTGGGTGGCGGCGCGATCCTGGACATCGGCTGCTACACCGTCTCGATGTCGCGCCTGATCGCCGGCGCCGCCACTGGCGCCAACTTCGCCGATCCTCTGGAGGTCTGGGGCGTGGCACATCTGGGAGAAACCGGCGTGGACGAGTGGGCCGTCGCCTGCCTCAAGTTCCCCGCCGACATCCTGGCCCAGCTTTCCACCGGCATCAGCCTCAATCAGCACAACGTCGTTCGCATCTTCGGGTCCGAAGGAAACATCACGATTCCCAACCCGTGGCTGGCCAACCGCACCGCACCGGACATCGGGCGAATCATCGTTCAGCGCAACGGCGAAGCGCAGCCGGCGGAGATCGTCATCGACGCCGACGTCACCAGCTACAGCTACGAAGCCGATGTCGCCGGCAAGGCGATCCTCGCCGGGCAGACCCAGCCCCCGCCGCCAGCCATGAGCTGGGACGATTCCCTGGGCAACATGCGAACCATGGACCGCTGGCGGCAGGCGATTCACCTCGTCTACGAATCCGAAAAACCCGAAGGCTACCGCCGCACCACCGTCGCGGGCGAACCGCTGCGTAAACCCACTGCCGCAGGACCGCAACGGCCAGGCCCGAAGATGAAGTATGGCCACATCGCAGGTGTGGATCGCCCCGTCTCACGCCTGGTCATGGGTGTGGACAACCAGAAAACCTTCGCTCACGCCGCCATCATGTTCGATGACTACTTCGAGCGCGGCGGCAACACCTTCGACACCGCCTGGGGATACGGCTCGGGTGTGTGCGAGCAGCTTCTGGGACAGTGGATCAGGCTCCGCGGCGTCCGCAATGACGTCAATATCATCGTCAAGGGCGCACACACGCCCTTCTGCAACCCGCGCGACCTCACCAGGCAACTGCTGGAAAGCCTGGAGCGATTGCAGATCGACCAGGCCGACATCTACCTCATGCATCGCGACAACCCCGAGATCTCCGTCGCGGAGTTTGTCGAAGTCCTCAACGAACACCAGCGCGCCGGCAGAATCCGCGTCTTCGGCGGAAGCAACTGGACACTGGCACGCATCGAAGAGGCCAACGAATACGCAGCCAGAAAGGGGCTGAGCGGCTTCTCCGTGCTCAGCAACAATTTCAGCCTGGCGAGGATGATCCAGGCGCCGTGGAAAGACTGTCTGTCCGCCAGCGATCCGCAGTCCCGCGCGTGGCTGACGCGAACACAGATGCCTCTTTTGAGCTGGAGCAGTCAGGCGCGCGGGTTCTTCGTCCCCGGCCGCGCCCATCCCGACAAACGCGACGACAGCGAGCTGGTCCGCTGCTGGTATAGCGAGGATAACTTCCAGCGACTGGCAAGGGTCAACGAGCTGGCCAGCAAGAAGAACGTCCCGCCGATCAGCATTGCGCTGGCCTACGTGCTGCACCAGCCATTCCCCACCTTCGCGCTGATTGGCCCGCGGCTGCTCAGCGAGACCCGAACCAGCTTCGAGGCGCTGAGCGTGGAGCTTACCCCGCAGGAGCTCAGGTGGCTGAATCTGGAGCAGTGAGGCGTCATGTTCGCGCTCGCGCGCTGCGGCTCAGCGCGCCCCGCCCCGCCGACGGCGAAACAGTAGCGCCATCGCCCCCATCGCCGCCGCCATCGCCGGCTCCGGCACCGGCACGCCGGGCAATCCCAGCCCGGCCAGCGCCTGGCTGAGCGCCGCGGCGCCGGCCTGCCAGTTCATCGCCAGCAGGTACAGGTCGCGGATGTCGGTGCGGAAGTCGTAGTTGAAGTCTCCGCCGCTCCAGAAGCTGCTGCTCGCCTGCCAGTTCATCGCCAGCGCGTCCAGGTCGATCGTATCGACGATCCCGTCCAGGTTGGTGTCGCCATAGAACGTGTATCGCACCAGCACGCTGGTGTCATCGACCGTCTGCCCGCCGAAGCTGCTCAGGTGCAGCAGAACGTTATCGGCGTAGCCCAGGGCGCGGTTGGCTGCGGCGGCAAGACTGCTGAGGATCCCCGAGCCGTTCCATGTGCCGTCGGCGTAGCCGCTGGCGATCAGCGCCGCGACTTCATCCACCTGTGAATCGCCGGTGTAATCGACGATCAGCCAGTTGTCGGTCAGGTCGATTTTTCCGGGGCTGGCGACGGCGACGCTGCCGGCGCGCAGGACCTTGTTGCCGCCGCTGGCCAGCGTGATCCGCCCGCCCTGCACATCGATCGAGCCGGCGGTCAGCGATCCGCCGTTGAGACTGACCGTGCCGCTGGAATAGACCCGCAGCAATCCGCCGATCGTGACCTGCGGTGGCGTGGCGGCGTTGAGCAGATCCAGCCGCGCCCGCACGCGCGGACCGGCATAGTCGCCGGCGATGTACACATCTCCGCTGTTGTTCCACACTGCCGCGTTGCCAAGCTGGAGCACCGCAAGCGAGCCGCTGAAGCCCGCCACCGTCTCGGTCGTGTTCAGCGTGCCGTTGCTGACCAGCACCAGCGACGACTCCCCGGAATTGCCCCGCCCTACCGCCAGCGCCGGGTCGAAGTTGTTGGCGACCAGGTTCCAGGTAAAGCCGCCGAGGTTGAGATTGAGGCTTCCGCGCCGGACGAAGGCCTGCCAGTTGGTCGTGTTGCCGGTGAAGCTGACGGTATAGCTGGCGTTGTTGGTGAAGCGTACGACGTCGGCGGCCGTCGGCACCTCGTGCAGCGCCGCCGGCCCCAGGCTCCAGGCGTTGGCGTTGCCGAACGTCCCGTCGCCGATCGTCCAGTTGTGGGCGATGTTCTCGTCGATCCAGAAGCTGAAGGACGAGACGCGCGTCGAGCCGTGCACGTCGCTGTAGCTGGAGTTGATGCTGCCGTCGCTGTTGGCCCCGATGCCGGTGGTGCCGAAGGAGTGGATGCCCGCGACGAACCATCGCGGGCCCAGTTCAACGAACGTGCCGCCGCCGCTGTCGCCGGGCGCGGTCAATCCCTCCATATTCGTCGGCAAGGAGTCGCCCAAAGAGTTGCGGCCGTCGGCGTCGTTGGGGTCATCGAAATCGGACAACAACACAGAGGAGGGATAGCCGGCGGCATCGCCGGTGGTGTCGATGAGGTTGGTGGCGGCTTTCTTGATGCTGGATGTGGTCACGTAACCGGTCAGTCCCGTTCCGCCATATCCGAAGCCGACGGACGTGCCGACCATGCCGACTTCGTTGCCGCTGAATCGAGCCGCCGGCACGATCCCGCTGACGCCCAGCGTGCCGGTGCTCAGCCGCAGCAGTCCCAGGTCGTTTCCCGCGCCGGGATTGCCGTTCCAGCCGGGATGGATGATCTCGATCGAGCCGGCGTAGCTCCCCCCCGTGACGGTAAACGTTTTGGCTTCCGGGTCCGTGAGGCAATGCGCCGCAGTCAGGACCCACCTGGGGGTAATCAGCACTCCGGAACAGGCGAAGGAGAAGGAACTGAGATACCCCACCGGCGCGTACTTGGCGTTGCTGCCCAGCAGCACGTAGTCGGTGCTGGAGCGGTCATGGCGATTGGTGATGGCCAGGGCATCGGCGGCCCCGACGCTCGAGCCGACCAGGCTGGCCAGGATGCAGATCGATCGCTTGCGCATCACCCACCTCCGAACAAACCCCATACAACCCGCCTGCCACCCACCCCATGATCATACCCTGCCCAGGCCTGCAAGGTGAGACAAAACCCGCCCACGCCGCCTGGGCATGGCCGAGCACGCGCTGCCTAACCGCCAAGGCCGGCAAGCGGCGCGAAGCTGTCGCGAGAAACCGGTTTTCCTGTCTATCGCGCCTGCGTCCGCGGTTGTCACACATCGTAATTTCGGGGTTGTTCTGCTCCTATCCGCTTGTCCGAGCGATGCAGCCTGAGCACGACCCGGCATGGCATTTCGCGGTTAGCGATTACGCTGTCTGGAGCGGAGCGTTGCCGCCAGGATCAGCACGGCAGCCACACCCGGTTCGGGCACGGACACCTGCGGCAGCTCCAGACTCGCCAGCGCTTCGTTCAACGACGCGATGCCTCCTGACCAGTTCATTGCCAGCAGTTTCAGGTCAAGCGCATCGGTCTGGTCATCGTAGTTGAAGTCTCCGCCCACCCAGCGGCTGTAGGGTCGTTTCCAGTTCTTGGCCAAAGCACGCAAATCGCGGATATTGACAACGCCGTCCAGGTTCGCGTCGCCGTAATAGGTGTACCGCACCAGCGTACTGTTGTAATTGAGCGGATAGCCGAGGAAGCTGCTGATCGCCAGGTCCCAGCCGTCGCCATAGCCCAGAGCCATGCGGGGGTTTGCGGCGGCGGCGGAACTGCGAATCCCCGGACCGTCCCAGCGCCCGGCGTTGTAGCCGCTGTACAGCATCATCTCCAACCACCCGCCGCCATTGTTGAAGCTGCGCACCATGGCATTGTCGTTCAGGTCGATGACCCCTCGCCCCAGGACGCCGAAGGCATGAACGACCTTGTCGCCCCCGCTGCCAAGCGCGATGTGGCCCTTGTCCAAGTCGAGGGTCCCGACGCTGAAAACGCCCGAGTTGTAGTTAATCGTCGATCCCTCCAAGACGCGTACGTTTCCGTAACGCGACAGCAACTGACCTCCATTGATGTTGATCCGGGCAACTGAACTGCCACTGCCCACGAACAGCGAGTCGGTCTGGAGCGTCGTCGCCTGCTCGACATTCAGGATCACGCTGGCGTAGGGCTGTTGGGCGATCCGGGCGGCTCCCAGCGAACCGGTCGAGAGCGCTCCGCCACCCCTGAGTGTCCATTCAGTAGGTCCGGCGGAACTACCGGCGTGCACCGCGGTGAGCGATCCGCTGTTCATTACTGCGTACGTGTTCCCCGCCAGGTCGAATGTGACCCGATCGCCCAGCAGCGACAGCGACCTGCTGCTGACATTGGCAGAAAAGCTGACGGTGTAGCCGCCAGGACTGCCCAGATCGAACACCGCGTGATCCTCCGGCCCGGGTGCAGTTCCCGCGGACCAGTTGGACGGGGCTGACCATTGCCCGCCCGCAGGGTTGATCCACGAAACCGTACTCTGAGCGGCGGCAACTCCCGGTCCGATCAGTCCGACGGAACTCAAGATCGCGGTCAGAATCCCGCGAGCGTTGCGACGCGATGGCATGATGAAGTCCCCACAAAAACCTGACTGCGCAGACACCCGTAGTGCGAAGCGAACGGACTGTATCCGAAGGGCGTTGCCCCTGCATGGATTTTTTGCAGATTCGGGCCAGTCGCGGCGGCGGTTCGCTTCCTGAAATCCGGAAAACCCCCTTCGTGCCTGTGGCGTCTAAGCATCGGCGGATAAGATGTGATTCGCCGTACACGCAGCAAAGCGGAAAGGAAAACCCCATGTTCACCCACCTGTTGCGAACAACACGAGCGATGGCCCTTTCGGCGGCGATCGGCACGGCCATCGGCGCGATGGCCAACGCGCAAACCCCCGCACAACCGCCACAGGCGCCCCAGCCCGCTGCGGCGGCGCAGCCGCAACAGGCCGACGTGCCCGTCCGCGCCGTCGTCCTGTTCTCTTCCGGCGTCGGCTACTTCGAGCACTTCGGCACCGTCCATGGCGACGGCTCCACCGAGCTGCGATTCAAAACCGCGCAGATCAATGACATCCTCAAGTCGCTGGTGCTCCAGGATCTGGACGGCGGGCAGGTCAGCACCGTCACCTATCCCTCTCAGGATCCCATCAGCAAGATCCTCAAGAGCTTTCAGGTTGACATCACGAACAACCCCCCATTGGCCGACTTGCTCAACCAGCTTCGCGGCGCCCGGCTGAGCGTGACGGCACAGGCCGAAAAACTCACCGGCACGATCCTGGGCGTGGAGACCAGACGCAAGCCGGTCGAGAAGGGCGAGCCGGTGCAGGTGGCCGTGCTGAACCTGCTCACCGGCGCATCCATTCGCTCCATCGAGCTGGAGACGATCAACAGCCTGGTGCTGGAAGACCCGCAGCTTCAGGAGGAGCTGAACAAGGCGCTGGCGGCGCTGGCGCAGGCACGCGACCAGGACAAGAAGCCGGTGACAATCAACTTCCGCGGCGAAGGCGAGCGCCGCGTCCGCATCGGCTATGTCGTCGAAACACCCATCTGGAAGACCAGCTATCGCCTGATCATGGACGATCAGCAGGGCGGAAAGCTGCAAGGCTGGGCCATTGTGGAGAATCAAACCGACAGCGACTGGAACAATGTGCAGCTTTCGCTGGTGAGCGGCCGGCCAATCTCGTTCATCATGGATCTGTATCAGCCGCTGTACGTGCCGCGGCCGGTGGTGGAGCCGGAGCTGTGGGCGAGTCTTCGCCCACCGACGCATGAAGGGGCGATTGCCCAGGACAAGCGGGCCGAGCCGCTGGCGGTTGCGGGCGCGCCCGCGCGACGGGCAAGAGGCGGCGCGGTCGGCGCCGGCCAGCCGCCTGCCGCAGCCGCGGCGCCGCAGTTGGCACTGGAGTCTGCCGATCGCACCGCCGAACAGCTTGGCCGGCCCATGGATGTCATGGCGTCGGTTCAGTCGGTCGCGTCGGCGGCGCAGATCGGCGAATTGTTCCAGTACACCGTCGGGAACGTGACGCTGCCGCGGCAGAAATCGGCGATGCTGCCGATCATCGCCGACAACATCGAGGTCGAGCGCGTCTCGATCTACAACAGTTCGGTGCTGCCCCGCCACCCGCTCAACGGCGCACGCATCCGCAACACCACCGACAAGCATCTGCTACAGGGACCGATCACGGTGCTGGACGCCGGCAACTACGCAGGCGACGCCAGGATCGAGAACCTGCCGCCCGGGCAGGAACGCCTGCTCAGCTATGGCATCGATCTTCAGATGCTGGTGGACAGCACCCAAAACCGCAGCGAAACCGCCATCCTCACCGGCAAGATCGTCAAGGGCGTGCTGTACCTGTCGCGCCGGCATCTGGCCACGCAGGAGTATCTGGCCAACAACAAGAGCGACAGGGACAAGACCCTGATCATCGAACACCCGATCCGCCAGGGATGGAAGCTGGTTGACACCGAAAAGCCGATCGAGACGACGCAGACACTGTATCGCTTCAAAGGCACGGTGGGCGCGGGCAAGGCCAGCAAACTCGTCGTCAAGGAGGAGATCGTTCAGGGCGAGACGATCGCGATCCTGCCGGCGGAGATCGAACAGCTTCTGTTCTATGCCCGCAACGGTCAGATTCCAAAGGAAGTCCGCGACGCGATCGGCAAGGCAGTGGAGCTGAAACAGGCGCTGGCCGAAACCGAGCGCCAGATCGCCGAGCACGAGCAGCGGATCAACGCCATCACGCAGGAGCAGGGCCGCATCCGCGAGAACATGAAGACGGTGGATCGGAACAGTCAGTATTACAACCGACTGCTGACCAAGCTCAATGAGCAGGAGTCGCAGATCGAGAAGCTCCAGTCCGAGCGGGAGCAGTTGGAGCAGAAGCGCAACGCGCAGCGCAAGGAGCTGGAAGATTACCTGGCGGGACTGGACATCGGCTAAAAAGGGGTCGGGAGTCTTTTCCGATGCAAACAAAGACTCCCGACCCCTTTTTCTTCGGACTATGGGCTTGATCAGAACGGCTTCGGGGTATTTTCGGGCGCACAATGCCACGATCATCGGGGATGTGAGCATCGGCGAGCTGTCGAGCTTCTGGTTCAACAGCGTTGTTCGCGCAGACGTGGCGCCGATCCGCATCGGGCGGCGCGTCAACGTGCAGGACGGAGCTATCATCCATTGCGATAATGGAATTCCCAATGAAATCGCCGACGACGTGACCATCGGGCACGGCGCGATCGTGCATGGAGCGTTCGTCGGCGAAGGCTCGCTGATCGGAATGTCGGCCACGCTGCTGGGGCAAACCAGGGTCGGGCGCGGCTGTCTGGTGGCGGCGGGCGCGGTGCTTACACCCGGCACACAGGTGCCTGACGGCATGCTGGTGATGGGCGTGCCGGCACGCATCGTCCGCCCGGTCAATGACCAGGAGATCGCCTACCTCCGCTGGCTCAGCGGGCATTACGTCGAACTGGCCCGGCGCTACATTGCCGGGCAGTTCGCGCAGCACGGCTGAGCGGGACTGGCGGTGACGCGTGGCGGCGTTTGCCGCAGGCCCGAATCGCGCCTGCCGATTCAGCGCGCCAACGCCACCGGCGGCGTGTAGGCCTCTTCGCCGCCCAGCGCTTTCCATTCGCGATAGACCATCACCGTCAGCACGGTGCCGATGGCGGTGAAGATGAACAGCCACAGGTAGATGAAGCGGTTGCTGGCGGTCCAGTCCAGCACCAGGCCCATCGCCCAGGCGGAGATCGCCACGGTGATGCGGAAGATCATGGCGCCGGCGGAGGCGAACTGCCCGAATTGTTGCTGCGGAAGCATGCGCGGGTTCAGCGCCGCTGTGCCACCAAGGTAGATCGCGACGGTGATGAACGTGAGGATGGTCATCACGCCGAAGCTGATCGGGTTGTGCACGAGGAAGAATGAGACGATCGCCGTGAGCGTCATCAGCACATATCCGCCCAGCGCCGCCTTCAGCGGATGCAGGCGGACCATGATCGGCACCAGCGCCAGGTAGATCGCGATCCACACCACATCGCGCAGCGCCAGAACGCGCCCGTAGCGCGCCAGCCCTTCGGGGGTGTCTCCATAGATCTCCTTGCCAAGAAACACCAGGTTGATGATGAACGGCTGATACCCGCACTGAAAGGCGGCGTTCATGAGGAAGTACTTCCACCAGAAGGCGCTGGAGAAGCACTCGCGGATATACGTGCGGGCCACGTCGAAAAACGCCGCCACTCGCCCCCGCGCAGCCAGTTCAGGGTCGGGCGGGTCGGGCGGCGGGTACTGCCCCTCGCGCACCATCAAACACAGCCCCACAAATGCGATCAGGTACAGCAGCGCCGAAGCGATGTAGATCTGCTCGGGATGCTCTTTGGCCAGGCCGATCAGAAAGTAGTTGAACACCAGCGACCCCGCCGCGTAGCAGACGCGAAACAGCGACCCGAACACGCCCATGAGCTGCGGCGGGATCACGTCGGCCCACATGTAGTAGTAGACCGACTGCGGGAACATGTCGAAGAACTTCAGCAGCAGGAACAGGACGCAGGCCACGACCAGCGCGATCGACAGAACCGGGTACGCACCCAGAAGCGCCGGCAGCCAGCGTTGCAGCAGCATGGCGATGTGCTGTGAGAATCCCAGCAGGATCAGGCACAGCGCAAGGAACGGCGTGGGCACCAGCAAAAACGGGATGCGCCTTCCCCAACGACTGCGGTAACGATCGCTGGCGGTGGAGACGATCGGCACCAGCACGAAATACATGACGTTGACGATGGTGCCGTAGACCAGGCCGATGGTCGCCTTGCTGGCGCCCAGGGCTTCGAGCTGGAGGGGTACGAGGGTGGGGATGACGCCGTTGTCCATCAGGTGCAGACAGAAGTCGCCCCAGAGCAGCCAGAAGAAGACGTTGAGAAGCTGTGCCTTGGTATAGGTTAAAGTGCCGACACGAAAGAGTTTACGGTCGGCCGGGGGAGCTGGCGACGCTGGGGTGTCCATGGCTGTGGGTAACCTCGCCCAAGTCTTTCATAATTTCAAGTCGCTGGGTACCTTCTTGGTCCAACATGATCAACACCATCGTCATCGGTCTGGGTCCCATCGGCATCAGCGCGGCCCGCGCGGTCCGCGAAGATCGCAGCTTCAAGCTCGTCGGCCTGGTCGATGTGGACCCGGCCAAGATCGGCAAAACGCTGGATGAGCTGGAAGGCGGCGGCAGGGACCGTGGCCCGCGCGTGGTCGGCTCGATCCAGCAGACGCTGTCCGGCAAGCCGCGGGTGGCGATCGTCACCACCACGTCGCACTTTGCCAAAGTTGTCCCGACCCTGCACGAGTGCATCAGGCATCGGCTGCAT
Source organism: Fontivita pretiosa (assembly GCF_050410795.1). Lineage (GTDB taxonomy): Bacteria > Planctomycetota > Phycisphaerae > Tepidisphaerales > Tepidisphaeraceae > Fontivita > Fontivita pretiosa. The sequence continues at coordinate 2,666,315 of NZ_CP191258.1, forward strand.
GTGGTCAGCAGTTGCGAGCAGATGAGCTTTCCGGCGTTCAGCAACAGGCGGCTGGCCACGCAGATCGACGCCCAGGCCAGGAAGCGCAAGGTGGCGCTGGTGGGCACGGGAGTGAATCCGGGATTCGTGATGGATCTGCTGCCGGTGGTGCTCAGCTCGATGGTGACGAAGGTGACGGCAGTGAAGGTGACGCGGCGGCTGGACGCGGGCAAGCGCCGACTGCCGCTTCAGGCCAAGGTGGGCGCGACGATGAGCGAAGAGCACTTTCGCAGCCTGGCGCGGGAAGGCAAGATCGGGCACATGGGGATCGGCGAAAGCGTCGCGATGCTTGCCGCGGGACTGGGCCGCCAGGCAAGACCCAGGGACGTGACGATCAGGCTCGAGCCGGTCATCGCCACCCGCGAGTTGGACTCGGCACTGGGCAGGATTCAGCCGGGGATGGTCTGCGGCATGCGCAACACCGCAAGCTGGAAGGGCAAGGACCTGACGATCGAGCTGGACCTGACGATGGCGGTGGGCATTCTGGATGCCGAGGATCGGATCGAGCTTTCCGGTCCGGTGCCGCTGACGCTGATCATTCCCGGCGCCACGCCCGGGGACACCGCGACGGTTGCGGCCCTGGTGAATTGCGCCCGCCTGCTGCCGAGCGTCAGCCCGGGGCTGAAGACCATGCTGGATCTGCCTCCGGCCGGGTGCAAAGCCCGCTGAAGTTGGGGGAAGTTTGAACCCCGAAGACACGAAGGCGCGAGGGCTGCATTCAAATCGGCGTGAGCCCGCAGGTGAATCTGCACACCGGGAATCAGTCTTGTGTCACGCGCGTCTCGCGCGTGCCAGCGATCCCGGCGCGCGACATGACGCCCGTGACACAGATCTTTGTCGTGCAATTCTCCGGTTAGAATGTCAGCATGCCCAGCGGCGCGGATGATCGCTCCATTGTCCATGTAGACCTGGACGCCTTCTTTGCCGCCGTGGAACAACTCGACAATCCGGAGCTGCGTGGCCAGCCGGTGCTTGTTGGCGGCCAGGGGCCGCGGGCGGTGGTCGCGACCGCCAGCTACGAGGCCCGGCCTTTCGGATGCCGCTCGGCGATGCCGATGGCGCTGGCCCGGCGACTGTGTCCGCAGGCGATCGTCGTGCCGCCACGCTTCTGGCGCTATCGCGAGCTGTCGGACGCGATGTTTGACATCCTCGATGACTTCACGCCGGTGATCGAACCGCTCAGCATTGACGAAGCGTTCCTCGATCTGAGCGGCACGCAGCGTCTGCTCGGCGGCGCCCAGACCGTAGCCCGGCGGATCAAGCAGCGCGTGCGCGACGAGCTGAAGCTCACGATTTCCGTCGGCGTGGCGCCCAACAAGTTCCTGGCCAAGCTGGCGTCGGATCTTCACAAGCCCGACGGGCTGACAATCGTTGGCCGCGAGGATGTCGATCGGCTCTTGCCGCCGCTGCCGATCAGTCGGATCTGGGGCATCGGCCCGCGGACGCAGGCGCGGCTGAACGACCTGGGGATCCGCACCATCGGGGACATCCGCAAGCTGCCGCTGGAGCTGCTGGTGCAGAACTTCGGCAGCGAGGGCGAGCGGTATTACCGGCTGGCGCGCGGGCTGGACGATCGCCCGGTCACGCCCGACTCGCGCGCCAAGAGCATCGGGCAGGAGCAGACCTTCGGCATCGACATCGCCGATGCCGAGGAGCTGCGCCGGATCCTGCTGGGGCAGGTCGAGCAGGTGGCGTGGCGGTTGCGGCGAAGCGGGCTTCGCGCCGGCGGAGTGACGCTGAAGATCCGCGACGGGCAGTTCAACACGATCACCCGTGCCGGACGGCTCGCCGAGCCGACCGACCTGACCAAGCCCCTGTGGGACGCGGCGCGCACGGTCTTTGATGCCTGGGCGCACACGCAGTTCAAGCCGCTGCGTCTTTTGGGTGTGCAGGCGACACGGCTGAGCGGCGAGGCGCCGCAGTTGCCGCTGTTTGACGACGAGCAGCAGCAGCGGCAGCGTCGTGTGGATGACGCGATCGACCGGATCAGGCAAAAATACGGGCAGGCCGCGGTGCGCCGCGGGCAGGTGACACGCCGCCAGACCAACCAGCAAAACGAATCGTAAGCCGGCGCAGACCGGCTCAGGCCTGTGGGCATTCGGCAGTCGTGGCCGACCAGCGATCGCACACGATCCGCTCTGTCGTGTGCCGGCTCTTTGCCTTTCGCGCCAGGTTGGGGTATTTCCCTTGCCCGGTGCAACAGCTTCACGGCAGAGCGGGCGCGCAGCGCCCGGAAGATCGGCTCGTGCTCCGCGCGCTGCGCGCGGCCAATGTCTGCTTCTGCCGGATCTACCATCGTCTGGAGCTGCTGACAGCCTGCCCGGTTCCCCGCGACGGCCCGGCGATTGTCGTCTGCAACCACATCAGTGGTCTGGATCCGGCGATGATCCAGGCGGTGTGCCCGAGGCTGATCGTGTGGATGATGGCGGCGGAGTATTACCATCTGCGCGGGCTGCGGTGGTTGTTCGAGCTGGTCGAGGCGATACCGGTGCAGCGTGCGGGGGGGCGTGACTGGACAGCAATGCGCCGGGCGTTGCGGGCGCTGGAGGCCGGCCGCGTGCTTGGGGTGTTTCCCGAAGGACGAATCGAACCCGACCACAACCTCCTGCCGTTCCAGACTGGCGTGGCAATGATGGCGATGCGCAGCGGCGCCCCAATTTGCCCGGCTTACATTGACGGCACGCAGCGAAACCTCTCGATCCTCCAGGCTTACCTCATTCCTCAGCAGTCCAGGCTCATCTTCGGCCTGCCCTTTCGACTGCAACAGGTTCAAAAGCCTGACCCGGCTGCGGTGGAATCTGCTACAAACGCAATCCGTCGGCGGGTTTGGGAATTGCGCAAGGGGTTGTTATCACGATGACTTGCGAAAAATCCCAAGAATTTCTCACTTGCGCCGGGAGATTGACTAGAGTATTTTGTATCTGCTGGCCGATTGGTTTTATGTTCGGTCGCAGCGGTGGCTGGGGCTTAACCCGCTTTCACCGCTTGGCCGAGCCAGTTGGGCGGCAAATCGATTGACTGATTGTCAGCCGTTGATAGGATAAGATAGGCAGTCTTAGCCGCAGCAGGCTGCGGCGGATTGCAACCTAACTTGGAACGCTTCGCGCCCCGGCGCATTTTCTCCCCTCCGGAAGACACCGACCGTAACTGGCGGTGTCTTCTTTTTTTGTGCATCGCGCTCAGGGCGCCGGCTGCGCTGGTGCAGAGCCGCCGCCGGTCGCGGTGGCTGGCGACTGCTGCGTCGTCGCCGCTCGCGTTGCCGCAGCACGTGTCGAGGCGATGTAGTTCGGATCAGGCCCCAGCTTCCCGGCTCGCAGCAGCTCCAGGTTTTCCGCTGCCTTGACAAAACCCGGATCAATCGCCAGAGCCTCTTCAAACAGCCGCTGCGCCTCGGCGGTGAATCCGGTCTTGGCCGCCACCACGCCCAGCAGCGTGATCGCTTCCACATTCCTTGGATCGATCGCCCGCGATCGGTTCAGGTAATCGATCGCCTTGTGATATTCTCCCGAGGCCGCCATCCACTGCCCGAACAGGTTCGTCCAGGTCGGATCATTGGGCGCAAGCTCCAGGACCTGCTCCCATTCGGTCAAGCCTTCAGGCACGCGACCGACCAGCAGCATCGCTCGCCCGAGCTGCGCGTGCGCATACACCGATTTCGGATCGATCGAGACCGCCTTGTAGAAGCACTCGATCGCCTGGCCATAGTCGCCTTTGTTCAGCGCGATGGTACCCAGGGCCTCGTAGGCGCCGCCGTGCCGCGGGTACAGCGCGATGGCCCTGCGGAATTGCTCGACGGCTTCGTCGTCACGTCCGAGTCGGCGAAGCAACTCGCCATAGAGGTAATAGGCATCGACTTCTGCCGGCTCGGCGGCGATGGCGTCGCGGTAATACTGAAGCGCCTGCTCGTAGTATTGCTCGGGTGAAAGCGCCAGTTGCGTGGTGGCGGGCGGTGTTGGGGCCGGTTGCGTCGTCACGGGCTGTGTCGCCGCCTGCTGCGTCGCGGCGGCGGCGCGCGCCCGCTCGGCCCTGGCCAGCTCGGCACGCATGATCGCCACCCGCGCCAGGTTCAGTCGCGCGCGGACGTGATCGGGCTTGAGGCGAAGCGTCTTGTTGAACCACATCTCGGCGTACTCGGCGCGCGTGTACGGGTCGCGAATGCCACTGTGATCGAGGAACCACACGCCGTAGTTGTTTGCCGCCATCCACGACTTCTGGTCCGTCTTCTGAAGCGTGTCCTCCCAGAGCGTCTTGAGATTGGAGAAGACGCGCGCGTGGTTGAAGGTCAAGACAAAGCACAGCACGCCCACGAGTCCGCCGATCCCCGCCAGTGCTTCCAGGCTGAGATATCGCCCCAGCACACCGGCCGCCAGCGCGATCAGCCCGATGCTTGAGAGGTAAACGAAGTGGTCGGCGACGAACGAATACTGCATCGGCCAGACGCTGACGAACCCCATGGCGGGAAACAGAGTCCCGCCGAAGTAGAGCAGCGCCACGACCACGCCCGCCGGCACGAGCCGCATCCGATACAGCACGAGCACCGCCACGAGCACGAGCAGCGCGGAGATCGGCCAGAGGTACTGCGCCGCGCTGGTGGCGTCGATCTGCCAGCGGGGGTAGTTGAAGATCAGCGGGTGTGGCCAGAGGAGCTTGCCAACGTAGAACCAGACGGCCTTGCCGGCGACGATGAATCGCGCGCCCAGCTCGCCGAGGGCGCCCAGCTCCGGCGGCGCCAGGTCGAAGTAGTGAGGCCGCATCGCCACTCCGACGCGCCATCGCTCCATGTGGGTGGTGAGCATGCCCATCGCGATGCCCGCGGCGAACATCGGCGCCAGCGGGCGAATGTCGCTGAGCGTGATCCGCCTGCGCTTCCACCAGATGATCAGCAGCACCACCGCCGGAAACGAACTGGTGATCGTCTTGCTGAACAGCGCGCAGGCGAACAGCACCCAGGCCAGCACGTACAGCCGCTGCGGATCGTCAGGCAGAGTGAACCACTCGATCGACGTCGGCGCGGATGTCGTCGTTTCATCCGTTTGTGCGGCGGGCTTGGGCGCTGGATCCTGGAGTCGGTCGCGCCCGCGGATGATGCCGGCGTAGCGCAGGTAAACGTACAGCCCCGAAAGGAAAAACAGCATCGACAGCACGTTCTTGCGCTCGGAGATCCATGCTACTGATTCGACGTTCACCGGATGCAGCGCGAAAATCAGCCCCGCCAGCCACGAGCCGGGCACATCCAGCTTCCGCAGGATCAGCCAGATCAGCAGCGCGCTGCATACATGCAGCAGGACATTGACGGTGTGATAGCCCGCCGGATTCAGCCCCCACAGGCGGTACTCCAGCCAGAAGCTGGTGTGGGTCATCGGGTAGTACTGCGGCAGCGGGTATTCGCTTGGTCGTGGAAGGATGTCGAACCAGATGCGCTGCAAGCCTTCCCAGCTTCGCAGCAGGGGGTTGTTGACGACGTGGTAGTCATCGTCCCAGATGAACGACCCGCGGATTGCCGGCACGTACGCCAGAAGCGTGGCCACGAGGATGATGGCTGCTGCGAGGGCGTTGGCGGCGGCGGGGTTGTGCTGAACGAACTGGCGCAGTCCCCCACCCGCGGGTACACCGCCGGCGGCGTGATCCGGCACGGGCTGATCGATCTTCGCTTGGCTCATCGCATCCTCGTTGCTGACGCGCTGCGGCGGCTGCTGCCGCCCGGCCCCGGCCAGACGCCTGTGCTGCTGCCGAGGGGTCGGCATCATACCCGAAACCGCGCGATCACCAAGCGGCGCAAGGCGCGGAGCCTGCGCGGCACCAGCGTGACACGCTACGAGCAATCGAGCAATCCCCGCAACAGGCGATTGTGCGGCTGTGCGATATAATCGCGCCGCATGAGATCCGTTGCTCTGGTCTTATCGACAATGCTCAGTGCCAGTGCATTGCTGTTGTTGCCGGCGACGGCACGGTGCGCGGCGGATGAGCCCGTCAAAGCCGATGTCACTGTCGCCGCCGACGGCAGCGGGCAGTACAAGACCGTCACCGCCGCGATCAACGCCTCGCCCATCATTGCCGACCCCCGCAGCGGCAAAACCTGGACGATCTTCGTGAAGGCCGGGACTTATCGCGAACTGCTGTACATTCAGCGGGAGAAGCGTTTCACGCGAATCGTCGGAGAGGACGCGGCCCGGACGATCATCACGTTCGATCTCAGCGCCAACATGCCCAACGCCGACGGGGCGAAGATCGGCACGTTCCGCACGCCCACGGTTGTGGTCGATGCCGATGATTTTGTCTTCGAGAACATCACGCTCCAGAACTCGGCCGGGCGCGTGGGGCAGGCGCTGGCGGTGCGGATCGACGGCGACCGCGTCGTGTTCCGCAACTGCCGCTTTTTGGGGTATCAGGACACGATCCTGGCCAATCGCGGGCGGCACTACTTCCAGAACTGCTACATCAGCGGGGCCACGGACTTCATCTTCGGCGGCGCCACCGCCTGGTTTGAAAACTGCCACATCCACTGCATCGGCGACGGGTACATCACCGCGGCTTCCACGCCGTTCGAGCAGCCGTTCGGTTTTGTATTCAACAACTGCCGGATCACCGCGGAGAAGCCGGAAATCAAGACGTTTCTGGGCCGGCCCTGGCGCGACTTTGCCAGCGTGACGTTCCTGAACACCGACATGTTCGAAGCGGTGCGTCCACAGGGCTGGCACAACTGGGGCAGGCCCCAGCGCGAGCAGACGGCGCGTTTCGCCGAGTACAACAGCAGCGGCCCCGGCGGCAGCAGCGCCGGGCGCGTCGCCTGGGCCAGACAGCTCAGCGACGACGAGGCAAAACAGATCACGATTCAGCGCGTGCTCGGCGGGGTGGACGGGTGGGATCCGTTGAAAGCACACTAACCGCCCGCGACAGCCCGGCCGAAGTTATCGGCGCTCAACGGCCATCTCACATCCATGGCTCCGTACAGCACCCGCAGAATCTCCAGCGCCCTGGCCTGCGGGCGGTAGACGATCAGGTAAGAACAGACTTACCAGGACCGCACCGCCTGGTCTGCAAGATCGTCACGTGGATGCCCGATGCTGCAAACTCCGCAAGCCGCCTGATCGCCTGGCGGAGCTCTGTTCAGGCATGACAGGAACCTGCGCCGCGCACTGAATGATGCCTGCCTTCCGTCTCTCGTCTCGCGTTTTTCGGGACTTTCGCTTAGGTTACAGGCTGGAACATGATCGATCCATTCCGACTCGAAGGTGAAACGGCGTTGATTACCGGCGGAGGCAGCGGGCTGGGGCTGGGGATGGCCCGGTGCTTCGTCCGCGCCGGGGCGAAGGTCGTGCTGGTGGGACGGCGGGAGGATGCGCTCCGCGCCGCGGCGACGGAGCTGGGTCCGCCGGCGTCGTTCGTGGCGCACGACATCACGCAGCTCGAGCGTGCCGGCGAACTGCTGGACCGCGCCGAGCACGCCGCAGGCTCGCCGATCTCCATCCTGGTCAACAATGCCGGCATCCACCTGAAAAAGCCCGCGCCGCAGACCACTCCCGCCGAGTTCAACGCCGTGCTGCAAACCCACGTGCTCGCCGCCCACGCGCTGTCCGCCGCCGCCCTGCCCGGCATGAACCAGCGACGTCACGGCTCGATTCTGTTCATCGCGTCGATGGCCTCGTTTCTGGGCATTCCGCTGATCGTGGCGTACTCGGCGGCGAAGAGCGCGTATCTGGGGATGATTCGTTCGCTTGCGGCGGAGGTGTCGGCGCACGGGGTGCGGGTGAACGGCATCGCGCCGGGATGGATCGAATCGCCGATGCTGCGGCAGGCACTGGATGCCGATCTGCCACGAAAGCAGAAGATTCTGTCGCGCACGCCGATGGGCCGCTTCGGCGACCCCGACGACATCGGCTGGGCCGCGGTCTATCTGTGCTCCCCCGCCGCCCGGTTCGTCACCGGCGCGGTCCTGCCCGTCGATGGCGGGGCCAGCATCGGATTCTGAGGATCAAACAACCGCGAAGTTGCGATCAGCCCGCAGGTGGCGCGATGCGATCGAGTCAGTTTCGACACGGAGCGAACAAGATGTTACCAGGCAAATGGGCCAGACGTCTGGCAGAGGCGTTGATCGTGATGATTCTGCTGTGGCCGGCGGCGACGCGGGCGGCGTATACGTCGGCGCGGCAGTTGCTCGATAAGCCCTCGGAGTGGTATGCGTCCGAGGAGGCGGCGCGGGCGGCCCGGGCGGTGCTGTCGTACCAGTCGCCGCTGGGAGGCTGGCCGAAAAACGTGGACACCGCCGGCCAACCCTACGACGGCGATCCCGACGCCCTGCGGCCAACCTTCGACAACAGCGCCACCACCGACGAGCTTCGATTCCTCGCCCGCGTGTTCAATGCCACGCAGGACGACCGCTATCGCCAGGCGTTTATCAGGGGGCTGGATTACATCCTCAAGGCGCAATACCCCAACGGTGGCTGGCCGCAGTCCTATCCGCCGCCCAGCGGCTACGGGCGGTACATCACGTTCAACGACGGCGCGATGGTGCGGCTGATGTTCTTCGTGCGTGAAGTGGCGACGGACGATGCGCGATACGCTTTCGTCGATCCGCAGCGGCGCAGCGCAGCCCGGCAGGCGTGGGATCGCGGCATCGACTGCATCCTCAAGTGCCAGATCAAGGTGGATGGCAAGCTCACCGCCTGGTGTGCTCAACATGACGAGAAGGACTTCAGCCCCCGCCCGGCGCGGGCGTTTGAGCCGGCCTCCATCAGCGGCTGCGAGACGATCGGCATCGTGCATGCGCTGATGGCGGTGGAGAACCCCGGCCCCGAGATCATCCGCGCGGTGGACGCGGCGTATGAGTGGCTGAACGCCGTGAAGATCCCGGGCATCCGCGTGGAGGATCGCCCGCAGGAAGGCACGCCGCGCGGGTACGACCGGTTTGTGGTGTCCGATCCCTCGGCCGAGCCGATGTGGGCGCGGTTCTACGAGATCGGCACGAATCGCCCGATCTTCGCCGACCGCGACGGCGTGGTGAAGTATGACCTGCGCGAGATCGGCATCGAGCGACGCACGGGCTATCAGTGGCTGAAGTATTGGCCGAAGAACTTCGTGAACCAGGAATATCCGCAGTGGAAGGCGAAGCTTAAGTGACGCGCGCCCGGCTGGTCCGGCAAAGGACAGGGCGCAGGTTGAGTCAGGCAAGCGATCAAGGCAAGTGCAGGAACCCGTGTCGATCATCACATCCATCCAGACGTTCATTCTTCACGTGCCCGTGACGCGCGGGGGCATCGCCGACAGCACCCACAGCATCTCCCACTGGGGCGTGCCCGGCGTGATCATCCGCACCGACGACGGCCTGGCCGGCTATGGCTTTGCCGGAACGCATGCGCACCTGGCGACGGATCGGCTGATCACCTCGTGCATCGCCGAAGCGTACGGGCCACTGCTGATCGGCAAGGATGCCACCGAGGTCGCGCATCTGTGGGACCTGCTTGCGCACTGCCCTCCGATCCAGTGGGTTGGACGATGCGGCATTACGCATCTGGCGTTGGCGGCGATCGACATCGCGCTGTGGGACATCAAGGCCAAGCACGCGGGCCTGCCGCTGTGGAAACTGCTCGGCGGCAGCGCCAGCAAGCGACTGGAGGCCTACAACACCGATGGCGGGTGGCTGAACTGGCCGACGGAGACGCTCGTCGGCGACTGCAAACGTCTGGTCGAAGTCGAAGGGTACCGTGGCGTGAAGATCAAGATCGGCAGCCCCGAGCCCGGACGCGATCTGGACCGGCTGGAAAAGGTGCGAAACGCGATCGGGCCGCGCATCAAGCTGATGGTCGATGCCAACGGTCGGCTGGACCTGCCCGCCGCCGCGCAGATCGGCCGGCGACTGCGCGACTTCGACGTCGTCTGGTTCGAGGAGCCGATGTGGTACGACGACGTCGCCGGGCACGCGAGCCTGGCGCGGCAGATTGACACGCCGATCGCGCTGGGCGAACAGCTCTATCGCCTGGACGACTTCCGCAACTTCGTCTCAGCCGGCGCCGTACACTTCGTTCAGCCGGACGTCACACGGCTGGGGGGCATCACGGAATGGTGGCAGGTGGCGGATCTGGCGCTGGCGTATCGGCTGCCCGTGGCGGCGCACGTCGGAGACATGGGGCAGATCCACGTGCACACCTCGATCGCGCACCGCGCCTGTGGCATCCTGGAGTTCATCCCCTGGATCCGCGACTGCTTCACCGACCCGGCCACCGTGCGCGAGGGATACTATCTCACGCCGCAGGAGCCGGGCGCGGGGACCACGCTGAAGCCCGAGGCGATCGACCGCTTTGGCGTGCGATGAGGGTTGCCCGGTTGACAGGTGCTTCATGAAGATCGTGAGTTTCGAAACCTGGTTGTGCAAGCGACAGGAGGCGCTGTTCGACTCGGCCCGCACCGGGCGAAGCCCGATGGACTGGGATGTGGTGGTCCTGCGCCTCACGACCGATTCGGGTCTGCACGGACACGCGACGGCACTGGCGGCACGATCGGGCGGCGTCACGCAGGCGTATCTGCACGAGACGATCGCGCCGGTGGTGCTGGGGCGCGATGTGTGCCAGCGCGAGCAAATCTGGCATGAGCTGTGGAACATCGACCGGCACCTGACGTTCTTTCCCGTTTACCTGCCCGGGCCGGTGGATGTGGCGATGTGGGATATCGCGGCGCAGGCGGCTCAGCTTCCGCTGTACAAGTACCTGGGCGCGTATCGCGAGTCGCTTCCCGCCTACGCCAGCAGCCTGTTCATGCCGACGATCGATGATTACGTGCGGCAGATGCAGGAGTATCGGGCGCGAGGGTTCACGGCCTACAAGGCGCATCCGCCCGGGCCCTGGCGGAAGGATATGGACGTGCATCGCGCGCTGCGCGCCGCCGCGGGCGACGATTACATCCTCATGAGCGATCCCGTCGGCGACTACGCACTGGAGGATGCGATTCGCGTCGGGCGGGACCTGGAGCGGCTGAATTACGAGTGGTTCGAGGAGCCGTTTCGCGATTTCGAGCTGACCAAATACGCCAGGCTCTGCCAGGCGCTGGACATCCCCATCGCCGGCACCGAGACGACCCGCGGCGGGCCGTGGGGCGTGGCGCAGGCAATCGCGCTGGGGGCGGCCGACATCGTCCGCGCGGATGTGTCGTGGAAGGCGGGCGTCACCGGAACGCTGAAGATCGCGCACCTGGCCGAGGCGCACGGGCTGCAGTGCGAGATCCATTGCACCACGATGGGGTTCATGGACGTGGCGAACCTGCACGTGAGTTGCGCCATCCGAAACTGCCGGTATTTCGAGCTGCTGGTGCCGGAAGAGCCGTTCCGTTTCCCGATGAAAGACCCCTACCCGATCGTGAACGGCCAGGCCATCGTCCCGCAGAAGCCGGGGATCGGCGTGGAACTGGACTGGGCCGCGATCGACCGCACGTGTGTGAGCCACAGGATGTGCGGCGGTGGCTGACTTGCCAGGGAGAAATGAACCACGGATGAACACGGACGAGCGCGGATAACTACGAATGGAAAGCGAAGTCAGAATTGGTGTTCATCGGTGTTCATCTGTGGTCTGGATGCGAGCGTGGTCAGTCACCGCGGCACGGGGGTTTTCTCCATCGCTTCCTGGATGATCTGTTCAGCGCGCTGGCCGGCGTATCTGGCCTTGGTGTCGAGCACGATGCGGTGGGCCAGAACCGGAATCGCCAGCGCGCGAACGTCGTCGGGGGTGATGTAGTGGCGTGACTGCATCAGCGCGCTGGCCTGGGCGGCGCGGTACAGGGCCAGCGATCCGCGAGGAGAGATCCCCAGCCGCAGCCGCGGTTCGCCGCGAGTGAACTCCACCAGCCGCACAATGTAATCGGCGACCGATTGATCCACGCGGACACGCTTGACTTGATCCTGCATTGCGATGATCTCGGCACAGGTCAGGACTGGCTGGAGATCCTCGAAGGGGTGATGGTCCTGCTGGCTGAACAGCACCTCGATTTCGCTGGCGCGGTCGGCTCGCGAGCCAGCGCCTCGGCCTCGTCGTCCGGCAGGGCTGAACAGCACCTCGATTTCGCTGGCGCGGTCGGGGTATCCCATGGCGATCCGCAGGGCAAAGCGATCGAGCTGCGCCTCGGGCAGCGGGTAGGTGCCGTGATACTCGGCCGGGTTCTGCGTCGCGACGACGAAGAATGGTTTTGGCAGATCGCGCCGCTTGCCGTCCACCGTCACCTGCCCCTCGCTCATCACCTCCAGCAGCGCCGATTGCGTTCGCGGGCTGGTGCGGTTGATCTCGTCGGCCAGCAGCACGTTGGCGAAAACCGGCCCCTCGCGAAACTCGAAGCTGCCGTCCTGTGGCTTGTAGATGCTGGAGCCGGTGATGTCGGCGGGCAACAGGTCGGGCGTGAACTGCACGCGACGGAAAATCCCGCTGATCGATCGCGCCAGCGACTTGGCCAGCGTCGTCTTGCCTGTCCCCGGCACGTCCTCCAGCAGCGCGTGGCCGCCTGAAAACAGCGACACCAGCAGCAGGCGGATGCTCTGTGGCTTGCCGCGGATCACGCAGGCCAGGCTCGATTCAAGTCTGGCGACGTTGTGGGCGAAGCTCGTGCTGCCGGCGGTTGTGCTATCCATGGGGTGGCTCCGGTCGTCTCCGTTCCAGCGATTCGATCAGCTCGTGAAGCCGACGCAGTGCAGTGCCGTTGGCGCCGCCAAAACGCGCGGCGTCGTAGCATTCGAGGAACCGACTGCCGGCATCGAGGTCGATCACCAGCCTCGCGCGATCCAGTGACGACAGGTGCTCGCGCCAGGTTCGGTTTGCCGCGCAGGGCACACCACGACGGCGCAGCAGCCGCTCAAACCTTCGGGCGATCTGCTGCAACTCGGCGCTGGGGGTTGCGTAGGCGTCGTCGTGTTGCCGGGCGAGCCGTCGTTTCCGCGCCGCAAGCCACCGCACCGTGCCGACGATCAGTGTCCCAGCCGCGGCCAGCGCGATCAACGCCACCAGCGCCTGTCGGCTGGGCCGGCTGGCCAGCCACTGGCGCAGCCGCCCGGGCAGATCCCGGAGCCACTCGACGCATCGCCGCCATCGCGACGGACGCGGGAACAGCGCATCGGGCAGCCCCGATGATGGCGTGGCATCAATGCTGATCCAGCCCAGGCCATCGATGAAACACTCGGCCCAGGCGTGCGCATCGCGCGAGCGCAGGACGACGCCGTTGGCGCCGTAAGGCTCGTGGGCGTAGAAACCGTTCACGTAACGCGCGGGAACCCCCACCGCACGGGACATCACCACCATCGCCGATGCAAAGTACTGGCAGTGCGCGGCGCGGCGGTTGAGGATGAAATCCGACAGCGGCTCGGCAGTGCGGAAGTCATATGACAGGCTGTACTCGTGATTCGAGCGAAGGTGCCCGGCGATGCGGATGATCCGGCGGAAGGAATCGTCCTCGTTCGCGACGATCGCTCGCGCAAGCTCGATGACCTTCGGATCGATCTGCGGGGGAATGAGCAGCGCGCGATCGCGCTGCGCGGCGTCGGGCGGCAGGCAGAGCGGGCCCTGGTGGCGCTCGTTGTTGGCAACGATGGCGTCATACTGTGTGATACCCTGGGCGCGCACGGCGCCGAAGGCGTCGCGCTCCAGGGGCGCCGGCGCGTCGAGTGCTGCTGTGTTCAACGGCAGCAGGAGCAAGTTCGACGTGTCGTCGAGGAGTCGGAAGTGCAGAGTTTGCATGCCCTCACCCCTGCCCTCTCCCGGATTACCGGGAGAGGGAGGTTGGGGTGCCTCTCCCGGAGTACCGGGCGAGGGAACTTTGGGCGCCTCTCCCGGAGTACCGGGAGAGGGAGAAGGAATCGCATCTACCGAAGTGCTGGCGGAGGGAGGACGGGGCGCATCTTCTGACGCACGGGCAGAAGCAGTGAGCGTGACAAACGTCCGATCGGTCAGGCTTGGTCGCCACTGGCGGTCCTGGTAGGTGTCGAAGGCGGCGGCGCGGAGATGTCGCTGGGTGCGCGAGCCGGTGATCACCGCCACGCGGTCCAGCGACGGCGAGGGGTTGAACCTGGACTGGAGGCGCGGGATCGGGGACAGGCCGATCTCGCTGTGTCGCGGCGGGCGGTTGCGGCGCAGCAGGTCCACCGCCCAGGACGTGAGGCGATAGTCGAACGTCGTGATCGTGTAGACAACGACCAAGCCGTACCCCAGCGCGGCGATCGCCGCCACGGCGCGAAGCCCGACCAGTGACGCCCGCCGGCGCGTCGGCGACGCCGCATGCTCGGTTTGCTCGACCCGCGCCAACATCCGCAGAGACAGCAGGACCATCGCCGCGTAGATCGGCGCAAGGATCTGCATATGGGCGCGGTCGTAGGTATTGCTGGCGGCGGTGATGATCAGCGCGGTGATGAACAGCACCACGCCGCGCGATTCCCGCGCCGGCGCTGCCGCGACCCGCTCCCACGAGCGGATCGCCAGTTCCCCCGCCAGCAGGAAGCCGAGCAGGTTCGTGTACTGAGGCTGCATGTACCACATGGAGATGTCGGCCGAGGGGATGCCGACGATGGCGGCGATGGTGCTGAGCAGAGCCGCGCGAGCGATGATGCCGATCAGGCGGGTGCGAATCGGGCGCCACGGCATGACCCGGCCCGCAAGCAGCAGCGTCGCCAGCACCGGCAGGCCGATCCAGCGGTCGGCGGTGAGGTACAGCGCCGCCATCGCCACCAGCCCCGCCAGCGTCAGCGGCCAGGGCAGCGGCTCGGGCGGTTGGGATGCGGCGTTGTGCTTCGCTTGCATGGTTCGTCCGGCGCGATTACAGCTCCGCGATGCCGCGGTCGAAATCGGCCTTGCCGATCACCGGCACCTGGCCGAGCACGTCGGCGTCGGCGGCCGGATCGACCGCGCATGCGCCGTCGCGCAGGATGATGATCTTCACCGCCACGCCCTGCTCGCGCAGGCGGTGCACGAACATCCGTCGCGACTGCGTCCAGTCCAGCATCACGCAGATCACCGTCGAGATTCGCGACAGCAGCTCGGCGATCTGCGGCTCGATGATCTCGAACGGCTCGTGCGGGTTCTCATCAACGCACGCCAGGATGTCCAGGATCTGATCCAGGTACGCCAGACTCCGTCCCGCCGTCAGGTGGTAGAGGTTGGGTCCGGCGGCAAACAGATCAACCAGATAGTCCTGCCTGGCCATGTAGTCGCAGACGGCGGCGGCGATGGAGACGGCGCGTTCAAAGTCATCGCGCCGCTGCGGAGCTGCATCCCCGGGCACGTGGGTGTCGAGGATGACGGCCACACGAAGCATGTATTCCTCGACCCACTCGCGGACGATGAGTTGTCGGGCGCGGGCGGTGGCGCGCCAGTCGATGTCGCGGACGTTGTCGCCTTCGCGGTACTCGCGATTGCCCAGGTAATCGAACGACTCGCCAAGCTCCGAGGCCAGCGCCACTCCACCGGGCTGATAGCGGCGACCGGTGGGCAGACGCAGCAGATTGAGCGGCCTGAACGTCGGGTAGACCAGCAGGCGGCGCTCGTGGGCGAAGGTTTGCCGGCCTCGCAGGATGCCGAAGGGAAATCCGGTTTCAACGCGAAACCCGCGCAGGGTGTAGACGCCGCGCCTGTTGCACTTCAGCCCCAGGCGAACGCTGGCGAGCTGCCCCTGGCGCAGATCCGGCAGCGGCACGCCGTCCTGGGGGACTGCATCGATCTGCGGCGGCAGGCGATGGGCAAGCACCACCAGGTCCGCGCCGCGCAACCGGCTGAGCTGCTGGACTTGCACATCAACCTGGACCGTTTCGCCTGCGCACACCCGCGTGGGAAGCTCGGCCTTCAGTCGCGTCCGCGGGCGGTAGATCAGCAACGCGATGATCGCGATGACCCAGATCGCCTGCGCGTAACTGGCCAGCACGTACCCCTGAAGCTGAAACGACGCACCGCCGTAGGAGACGAACCCCGCCGTTGCCAGCGCGAACCAGCGTCCGGCGGGGGTGAGCCGTTGGGTGTAGATCCGCCACAACCAGCGCGAGATGCTCGACTGAAACAGCGGTGAATCGCCGGGGTCTTTGCTGGGCGCCAGCGACGGCAGCGGGATGGACTTCAGTCGGCCTGGCAGAATCCACGGAAGCATTGGAATTGCCGTTCGCGTCGGCGCGGGTTGCCCCGGGCGGGCGCCCATGGGTGAACCACGTCCAGATTCGATCCTAACGCATCGTTGGCAGGGATCGGAAACACTTCATGGAATGACCACAGGCTCGGAACCGGCCGATCGCCCTGGCCGGTTGCGTGGTTTGTCGGCTGGCGCCGACCCGGGCGCGGACTATGTTGGGTGACAGAGCGATTGGTGGAGGTGACGCGATGGCCAGCCATTTCACAGCCCGCTCGAGCAAACGGGGCAACGAAGCCGGCGATAAAGCTGGTGATGAGTTGCCCACGGCGGCGGCGTTCATGCCGGCGAGGTTGAGCCTGCCGCAGCTTCGTCAGGCCAGCGCCACCTGCCGCGGCTGCCCGCTTTACCGCAATGCCACGCAGACGGTTTTCGGCGACGGGCCGGCCGACGCGTCCGTCATGCTCGTCGGTGAAACTCCCGGCGACCGGGAAGATCGCACCGGCAAGCCCTTCGTCGGGCCGGCCGGGAACCTGCTGGACCGCGCGCTGGCCGAGGCGCAGATCGACCGCGGCGAAGTCTACCTCACCAACGCGGTGAAGCATTTCAAGTTCGAGCCGCGAGGCAAGCATCGGATTCATCGCAGGCCATCGGCGCGGGAGATCCAGGCGTGCCTGCCGTGGCTCAAGAGCGAGATCGCCACCGTCAAGCCGAAGCTGCTGGTATGCCTGGGTGCGACGGCGGCGCAGGCGCTGCTCGGCAAGGCGTTCCGCGTGACGCGGTCTCGCGGGCAGGTGCTGCGCGACACGCCCTGGGCGCCGGCGGTTGTGGCAACGGTGCATCCGTCATCGATCCTGCGCGCCCCGGACGATGCGGCGCGGCAGCGAGGCTACCGCGAATTCGTCGCCGACCTGAAAGTCGTCAAACGCGAAATGCAGCGGATCACCGACCAGCAGGCGATCAGCAACGCCCGGCAGCGCGCCCAAGACGTCAGCCAGGACCGGCGCGCGCATCTGGGCCAGGGCGCGCGGCACATCCCACCCGGTCTGTGGACCGGCGCCTGATGCGAGCACGATCCGTGCGACGGCATGAGGGGCCAATAGATGCGGTGAACCTGCCGTGCCGGTGGCTCCGCGCCTGCGCCAGGCCGACCCAATGGTCAGGCGGTTGTATTTGCGAGTAGGATGATGCTTCTGGTTCTGCGGCGATACCCCCGTCCGGGCGTGTTGGATGCGACGAACACTGCCGACAACATCGATTCCTCTTTGTCTTCTTTGCATGCTCGTCGCGACGAGTTCGTCGATCGCGCGCGCCCAGAGCGGCATACGCTTGCCGCTGGAAGGCTACTATCGGCCCGGGCGGTGCATGCCGGTTGTGGTCGAGCCGGGCGGCGACCAGGCAAAGCTGGAGGCACGGGCCTTGGTGCCGATCGATCTGCCGCCGGGCACAACGGGCATCGTGCCGGCGCTGGTGCTGGGAGATGGAACCTTCGGGCTTGACGGCATTGGCTTGCGGGCACTGACGCCGCAGCAGCGATTGATCCTGGATGCCTCCGCGGCGCCGGCAGGCGATGTGTCTGAACTTGCCGAAGCGCTGTTCCCCGGCTGTCAGATCGTGCGTGTCCCCTTGCCGGCGGAAGTGGCACTCTCCGGGCCGATGCTCGCGTGGCAGAGCGTCGATGCGGTGATCCTTGAGCATCTGGCCGAGGGATTTGGTTTCGAGGATGCCATCGCCAACCGTATTGCGATCGTGTGGCGTGGCGATGATCCGCCGCAGTCGCGCTGGCCCTGGCGTCGCGTCGGCAGGTTTTGGGTGTTGAACCCGGACCTGCCCGGCTTCGACGGCGCGGTTGGCGGGCAGATCGCCTATTCGCCGCTGGAGAACTGGCGACCGGGACAACCCCCGGAACTTCGCCGACGCGTCGTGCTGGTGGGGGTCGTTGTGGCGCTGCTGATTCTGCTGGCGGCGGTGCTGGTTCGCGGGCGAGGCGGCGTGCTGGCGATTACGCTGGTCGCCATCGCCTGTGCGGGATCGATCGAGTGGTGGCGAGCCAGGCAGCCGACGCTGCGCCGGTTACAGGGCCAGATCCGGGTCGTGGACGGTTCGCTGATACAGATCGACCGTTGGGTGTACTTTGCCTCGACAACGGGCGGCGTGGGCGCGATGCCGGTCGCGGGCAACACCATGCCGATCCTGATCGACCCGGCGCATGCCGGCCGGGTGCAGCTCAGGATGCAGGTATCGCCCGAAGGAGACCTGCACTGGCGGTTCCAACTGCCGCCGGGGAGTTGTCTGGCGTTTCGGTCGCGGCAGGTGAGTCTGCACGCCGCCACCGCAACCGCCCCCGCCGCTGCGGCGCCATCTCCGCTGGATGAGTTGGCGCGGCAGATGTATCTGCGAGCTGGTTGGCGGATCCTCGGAACAATCCCGACCGACGGCGACCAGCAGTACATCCCGGCCTGTCCCGTCATCGGGCGCGCGCCGCCGAATCGCCCGGCAGAATAACGCGATGATCAGACAATCGTGATCGACGCCTGTGGATCATCCCATTGCCTGGGTTCGAAGGTTCGGGATCGATCGACGATCAGGCGACCTTCGGCGGTTTTCGTGATGGCAAATCGTGCCAGCGGCGCCTTGGCCGGGCCGGAGACCGGCGCGCCCTGTTCGTTGAAGACGCTGCCGTGGCTGGGGCAGCGGATCCGGCCCTGCTTGATCGCCAGCGTCGAGCCTTTATGGGTGCATCGCCCGCTGCATGCATACAGACGATTCCCGTTACGGATCACCAGGACCTTTTCGGTTTTGAGGAATTTGTCGAACACGCCGTCGGTGGGGTAGTCGGCCAGGGTCCCGATGTCCAGCGGCCCGGAAGGTGCCGGCGGGGCCGCGCCCTGTGCCCAATCCTGGGCGCCGCCCAACACCACCAGAGACACGGTGGCGGCTGTTGCCCTGACGAATTCGCGACGGTTCATGTCCGACATGGCGGAGATCTCCTGGATTGACGGGTTTTTCGGATGTCCTGCCCGCAGGCGGCATCCCGCGACTGCCCGCCGGGGCGTGCGATACGATAGGCACGCCAGCAGCCGCGCACAACCCCCGACACTGGCTCGGCCGACGCACCTGACCCCGACAATTCAACATCCGGGCCGTGCGTGGCATTCCCGCCCTTGGCCAATTGGGCAGCAGCGGCGAGAATATATCCGGCATCGTCGGAGGCGCCGCCGTGGAGTTTGCCTCGTACATCAGCCAGGCTGAATCGACCATCGACGCCGCCCAGCAGTTGATCAATCAGGCGCGGCAACACCCCGGACGAATCGACCTGGCGCTGGTGTTTTTCACGTCGCATCACCAGCCGCAGGCCGGCGAGCTTGTCGAACGGCTGTGGCTGGAGCTGGATCCGCAGGCGCTGGTGGGCTGCTCGGCGGAGGGAGTCATCGGCGGCGAACTGGAAGTCGAGCGGCAGCCGGGCATGTCGCTGCTGGTTGGCAGGCTTGGACCCGGGGTCAGGGTTCATCCGTTTCACATCTCCGAGCATCAGTGGCGACAGTTGCTCAGCGAAGCCGAGCTGTTCAGGCACAGGCTGGGAATCAGCCCGCAGACGCGCGCGGTGATCGGCATGGGCGACCCGTGGACCACACCGATCACACAGCTTATGCAGACGATGGATACGCTCTGCCCGCAGGCGCCGCTGGTCGGCGGAATGGCCAGCGCAGCGCGCGACGCCGGGCAGAATGTGCTGGTTCGCAACGACCAGACCTTCGATGAAGGTTTCGTGGGCGTCAGTCTCAGCGGCGCCCTCGAGGTGCAGACCATCGTCAGCCAGGGCGCGCGGCCCATCGGCCGGCCACTGATCGTCACCCGCGGGCATGACAACGTGATCGAGCAACTGGGCGGCAGACCCGCCCTGGAGGCGCTGCGCCAGATCGTCCAGGACCTCGGCCGGCGAGATCAGCAGTTGCTGGAGCATGGGCTTTTGATTGGCCAGGCCATCAGCGAGTATCGCGAGCAGTTCGGGCGCGGAGACTTTCTGGTGCGCAACGTGACGGGCGTGGATCAGCAACGGGGATGGATCACGGTGGGTGACTTCGTGCGCGTGGGCCAGACCGTCCAGTTCCACGTGCGCGACGCCGACAGCGCGGATGAGGATCTGAGGCTGATGCTGGAGGCGGCCGCGCAATCGGGCACTCCGCCTTCGGCGGGCTTGCTGTTCAGTTGCAACGGTCGCGGGACGCGGATGTTCGATCGCCCCGGGCATGACATCACGCTGGCGCGGCAGCTTCTGTCCGGCACGCCCGTCGCGGGCTTTTTCGCCGCCGGCGAATTCGGTCCGGTGGGTGGACGCAACTTCATCCACGGCCACACTGCAAGCCTGGCGTTGCTGCGCCCGCTCGCCTGATCGATTCGATCGCGCTCTGCATGGCCGGGACGGCCATGCTACAGTTGGCTCAAACGTGTCACGGGCGTCCCGCCCGTGCTAATCGGCATGGAGTGATGAAGAGCCCGAAGATCAGACTGTCGAATTCGATCGCACCCTGCATGGCCGGGGCGGCCATGCCACGGTTGGCTCGGACGTGTCACGGGCGTTTCGCCCGTGGCCGGGTGCGCCAGCCACGGTAATCTCATTCATCGCTGGCGATCTCATTCCTCGCTCAGCCCGATGGCGCTGGCGGTGGCGTGGGTTTCGATGTGGCTGATGCTCACGTGCCAGCGGACGATCCCCATTTCGGTGGCGATCCGCAGGCACTCGCCGCTGAGCCTGACCTTCGGCTGGCCGCTGGGTTCGGGCAGGATCTCGATGTCGGTCCAGGCGATCCCCCCCCGCCAGCCGGTGCCCAGCACCTTCAACACCGCCTCCTTGGCGGCGAACCGTCCGGCCAGGTGTTCATAATAACGCTTGCGATTTCGCGAGCAGTATTCCTGTTCCCGCGGCGTAAACACGCGATCGAGAAATCGCTCGCCATGCTCCTGCACCGAGCGACGAATCCTCGCCGTCTCGACGATGTCAATTCCGTGGCCGACGATGGACATACGCCACAGGCTACGATCGGAGCCGGGAAAGGCAACCGCACACCGCCAAGCCGGCCGATTCAGCCACGAACGGCCCGGGGTCGCATCGCTCGATGCTGGCAAAAATCGGTTTGCCGGTTCCGGGCATCCGCGCGCAAGCCTCGAGATTCAGCACTCTTATATAAAATCGGAAGATTTCTCCGCGGACCACGTTAGGGCTGCGGCACGAACTGCATAACATTGCTGTGCGTCGGCGTCGTTCGGGCGCGTCGCCGCCCATCAGTCACCAGCCGAGCCGACACGTGTCGGTGCAACCGCCCCCAGCTTCTAACTGAGGCACCATTCCATGAGCTGCAACCTTCAGGAGTCTGTCGATCTGCGCGCGGTTGCGCGCCGTTATGCAGCACGGGCGGCGGCCGCGATTGGCGCTCCCTCCGCCACGCGACGAGATCGATCGAGTCTGCACAAGGCCTGTTTCGAGCCTTTGGAACGACGCGCGTATCTCGCCGTCACTGCGTCGTTCGATCCCGGGTCTGGCACGCTCACCGTCTCTGGCGATGCAATGGACAACACCATCACGCTCAGCCGCAACGCCGCGGGCACGCTGCTGGTGAATGGCGGCGCCGTGGCCGTTTCAGGCGGCACGTCCACCATCGCCAATACCTCCCTCATCCAGGTTTTCGGCCAGGGCGCAAACGATACGATCACCCTCGACGAATCCGCAGGCGCCCTGCCCCGGTCCAACCTCTTTGGCGGCACGGACAACGATGTGCTCACCGGTGGCTCCGGCAATGATCAGCTCTTCGGTCAGAGTGGAAACGACGTACTGCTTGGCAAAGGTGGCTTCGATTCCCTGTTTGGCGGGAGCGACAACGATGTGCTGATCGGCGGGGATGCGGACGACCAGGTCTTCGGCGAATCGGGCGATGACCGCATGATCTGGAACCCCGGCGACGACACCGACCTGAACGAAGGCGCGGACGGAACCGACACCGTCGAGGTCAACGGCGGCGGCGGGACCGAAGTCTTTACCACCACCGCCAACGGAACCGGCGTCCGCTTCGACCGCGTGGATCCGGCCCCGTTCTCTCTGGACATCAGCACCAGCGAGAACCTGATCCTCAACGCCAACGGCGGCAACGACAGCTTCAGCAACACAGGGAATTTGGCGGCGTTGATCACGATCACCGCGGACGGAGGTGCAGGCAATGACACGCTGCTGGGCAGCAATGGAGCCGACCTGCTGCTGGGCGGCGACGCAAACGATCTGATCGACGGACAGCAGGGCAATGACGTGGTCTTCCTGGGCGCGGGCGACGACGTGTTCAAGTGGGATCCTGGCGACGGCTCGGACGTTGTCGAGGGCCAGTTGGGGGCGGACACGCTGCTGTTCAACGGGTCCGGCGCCGACGAGGCCTTCGAAGCGGGGGCCAACGGCCAGCGGGTCCGGTTCACGCGGAACGTGGGCAATATCGTGATGGACCTGGACGACGTGGAGCGGCTGGACCTGAACGCGTTGGCGGGCACGGATACGGTGATCGTCAACGACCTGGCGGGCACGGACCTGACGCAGTTGAACATCAGTTTGGCGAGCACGATCGGCGGAACCAGCGGCGATGCCGCTGCGGACACCATCATCGTCAACGGCGCCAACGGCAATGACCTGATCGACGTCGTCGGCTCGGGGACTTCGGTCAGCGTGCTCGGGCTGGCGGCGGATGTGAGCGTGACCAACTCCGAAGCCGCCAACGACGCGCTGGTCATCAACGCCCTGGGCGGCAACGACGCAGTTACCGCCACCACGCTTCCCGCGGGCATCATCAAGCTCACCGCCGACGGCGGCACCGGCGACGATTCGCTGCTGGGCTCGCAGGGCGACGACGTGTTCCTCGGCGGCGACAACGCCGATTTCATTTCTGGCGACAACGGCAATGACCTGGCCCTGATGGGCACCGGTAACGACATGTTCCAGTGGAATCCCGGCGACGGCTCGGACGTGCTGGAGGGTCAGGAAGGCACCGACACCATGCTCTTCTTCGGCTCGAATGTTGCCGAGAACATCGACATCCAGCCCAACGGCGGACCCGTCATCTTCTTCCGCAACGTGGCCAGCGTGAGCATGGACCTGAACGATGTGGAGGCGATCGACTTTCGCGCATTGGGCGGGACGGACAATATCGTCGTGGGCGATCTGAGCGGCACCGACGTGACGACGATCGGGCTGGATCTGCGCGACGGCAGCGGCAACGGGGATGGCGCAGCCGACGCCGTCACCATCAACGCCACCCAGGGCAACGACACCTTCGGTGTGGCGGGCGGGGTCGGCGCCGTCAATGTTTTCGGGCTTCAGGCATCCGTGAACATCCTCGGCCATGAACTGGCCAACGACCGGTTGACGCTCAACGCGCTGGGCAGCGACGACGTGGTGGACGCAACCGCGCTGGCCGGCGACGCCATCCCGCTCACCATCAACGGCGGGCTGGGCGCCGATGTGATGACGGGCGGCGCGGGCGGCGAGCAGTTCGTTGGCGGCGACGGCAACGACCTGGCCCTGATGGGCGGCGGCGACGATACCTTCGTCTGGAACCCCGGCGACGACAACGACGTGCTTGAAGGCCAGGCCGGCTTCGACAGCCTGCTGTTCAATGGCGCCAACGCCGCGGAGAAGATCACCATTTCCGCCAACGGCGGTCGCGTGATCTTCTTCCGCGACGTGGCGAGCGTGACGATGGACCTGAACGACACCGAAGCGGTCACGTTCAATGCGCTGGGCGGGGCCGATACGATCGTCGTGAACAACCTGGCCGGTACGGATCTGCTCGAGGTGGACCTGAACCTTGCGGCGGCGGGCGGCAGTGGCGATGCGCAGCCGGACAGCGTTACCGTCAACGGCACCAATGCGGGCGACGATATCAAGGTGGTCGGCGGCGCGGGCGAGGTTTCGGTCTTCGGACTGCCAGCCGTGGTCACCATCGCCACACCCGAGACCGCCTACGACACGCTGACGATCCGCCCGCTGGGCGGCGCCGATACGGTTCAGATCAACAGCCTGAGTGGTGCCGCGTTCGTGCACGTGGCGGTGGACCTTTCGCCCGCCGACGGCGCCGCTGACGTCGTGACTCTGAGCGGCAGCGGGCTTGGGAACAATCTCAATATCTTCGACAGCGCCGGGGGCACCGAGGTGACCGGCCTGACGAGCGGGCTCGTGGTGAGCAACGCCGAGGCGGCGCTGGACATGTTGCGCGTGAATGGGCTGGGCGGAACTGATGTTGTCAGCGTCAATCAGATCGGCACGGTCGGGTCGGCGCGGAGGGTGATCGTCGATGCCGGGGACAACGCCGACGCCATCAATGTCACGAGCACGGCTTCCAATGGGACCGTGACGATCGTGCCCAGCGGCGGCGACGACAGCGTGGTCGTCAGCCCCGGCGCTGGCGGCTTCGCGGCGGCGCGGTTCCAGCAGTCGCAGCGCATCGGCACGCTCAGCATCAACAGTGGCGGCATCGCGACCGTCGGTCCGGGTGGCGTGGCGGTGTCGATGGCCTCGATCAACATCAACGGCAGCGGCAAGCTCGATCTGAATGACGGGGCGTTGATCGTCCGCAGCGGCGGGGCGGGCACGCTGGCCGCCGTGACGGCGCGGCTGAAGAGCGGCCTGCAAAACGGCGGCGCCTACGACTGGCTGGGCGCCGGGATTTGCAGCTCGGCCGCTTCCCAGCAGAACCTCGCCGCCGGCAGCTTCCTCTACGGGCTGGGGGTGATCCTCAACGATCTGGCGCAGGTTGGCGGCAGTGGCCCAATCTACACCAGTTTCGCAGGACACGCGCTGGTCGGCAACGAGGTCCTGGTGAAACGCACGTATTTCGGCGACGCCGACTTGAGCGGTTCGATCGACGCCACCGACTACTCGCTGATCGATAACGGTTTTGTCAACAGCCTGACCGGGTGGATCCACGGCGATTTCGATTACTCCGGCGGGATCGACGCCACCGACTACGCCCTGATCGACAACGCGTTCGTGAACCAGTCGGGCGTGCTGGCGGTTGCAGGCCGAAGTGATCAACGAGCCGTCGGCTTCAGCAATACGCCTCTCATCGCAGAGGTGCTTTAGGACCCGAACTGTTCATCGGCTGCCAACTGGCGCTGCCGGCTGCGTAGTCGCCGTGGAAGAAGGTTTGGTCGTCGCCGCGGGTTTGGCATCGTGCATCAGCTCGTAACCCTCGATGATCTGGGTGATCGGCTTGGCGTCGACGATTTCGGGCCGGTCGATGCCCAGCACCCAGCATGCGGTGGCGAAGGTGTCGCAGGTATTGATCTGAAGATCGCGCAGCAGCGTCAGGTCGAAATTGGCGCGGACGCCCGGCCCGGCGGCAATCCAGGGGATGTGCAGGCTTGGCAGACTCTGGGCGCCGTGCGTTCGTCCCGCGCCGCCGTGATCCGAGCTGAGGATCACCAGCGTCGAGTCGGCCACCGCGGCGTTCACCAGCTCCTCGAGCAGCACCCCGATGTGCTGGTCGATCTGCTCGATCACCTGGAGTTGCTGAATCGATCCCCAGCCTTTGGAGTGCCCGACGGTATCGGGGCCGGCAAAGTGCACGAACATCAGTTCCGGCCTGTGCTGCCGGATGATGGACGCGGCGCGCTGAGCGGTCTCGGAGTCATCGGTTTTGGCCTGCTCGGGCACCCAGACCCAGTCGATGGTTCCCGGCTTGTTCAGCGCCAGGAACTTGGATTTGCCGCAGACCATGGCCGTGGAATAACCGGTCCGATGCGCCAGTTCGAACAGCGTTGGAACCGGCGGATAGAACGGCCGCGTGGTGGCGCGTTCGTCGTTGAAGGTGATGCCATGCACCTCGGGCTGCACGCCGGTCAACATGCTCACGTGCGAAGGCAGCGTGTTGGCGGTGGGAATCGTCTGCGCCCAGAAACTGAAACTGCCCCGTCGCAGGAGTTGACGGATCGAGGGGACCTGGCCACGGAGCAGGACGTCGGGCCTCAGTCCGTCCACGCTGATGATGAGCACCCGATTGATCGCCGGTACGGGGCGATGGTTCGGATCGCCCCATGCATCAGGCAACCGCCCCAGCAGCCCCCACACCAGAACCAAACCCACCAGCCCGCATCTGCGAATCATGCGGTTGTTTGTAACGACAAGCGGCCGTCCAGACAACCGCTGCTGGTCCGGTAAATGAAGCCGAGTTGATCGGGCTGGGGGGTTGGGTCGATGTCGATGATGTGACAACGCTCCGGTCGGCATCTGCCAGCCCGTCGCCGCCAGCCACGCTGCCGCCGCTGAGGCTTCATGTCGCTTCGCCGGCGGAGATCGGCCCGCGGGTGGAGCATCTTCAGCAGATTGCCGCCGCACGGCAGTTGGGGCGAAAAGTTCGCCGGGCCGTCAACGTGGCGCGGATCAACGGGTGGATCAGCGCGATCTTCGCGGCGGTGACACTGCTGTCGGCATCGCGCAGCGTCAGCGCGATGGTGCTTGGCGCGGGGATGGCGGTGATCTCGTACGTCGAGTTCCACGGCGCGCGGGGGCTGGAGCGGCTGGACCTATCGGCGCCGCGGCGGCTGGCGGCCAACCAGCTCGCGCTGGCGTTGCTGCTGTTCGGCTACGCGGCGATGTGCTTGTGGATGAGCCTGAGCTCGCCCAGTGAGTTGTTGTCCGCGGAGATGGCGCAGGCGGTGGCGGCCGACCCGCAGCTTGCCGGGATGATGGCGCCCTTGCAGGATTTGGTCCGGCAAATCCATATCCTCGTCTACGCGATCCTGATGATCATCGCCCCGGCCGGACCCGCATTGCTGGCGCTGTACTACCTGTCCCGCCGCCGGCACATTCAGGCCTGTCTCCAGCAGACTCCGCAGTGGATTGTGGAATTGCAGCGTGCCGGGGTGCGGGTCTGACAGGCTTGAGCGATCCTGCTATCCTTCTGAAGCGCCGTGTTCTGGCTGGTGGTCTACTACCTGCTGGAGTATCTGCCGATCGCGCTGCTGGGCGCGCCGGTGCTGCTGTGGATCTTTCTGAACATCCGCAAGGAAAGTCATTGGCGGGCGGGGATGCTGATGCTGTCGTGGGCGGCGTTGGCGTTGTCGGCGGCGCGGGTCGTGGCGCTGCTGCCCTACGCGCCGCGGGACGCCTGGAGCTGCTCGCGAATGACGCCGGGTGTGGCCTGGGCGATGGGCGATCGACTCTATCATCCGCCCGGACAGGGACCGCTGCTGGTGCGGATGTACGGTCCTGTGTCGGCGATGGTTTATGCGCCGACGGCGCTGCTGGCGACGCCGACGGTGGGTGTGCTGGCGGGGGCGGGAATCAACCTGGCGCTGTTCGCAATTCCGATGGTCTGGTTTCTTCGCTGTAGCGGCATGGCCGCGACCGGCGAGCGGCCGGATGCGTCGTTCATACTCGTTGGCGCAGCATTGTTCGCGTTGTTTGCGACGCATGTGACCAAGCTGCTCTACACCGCCGCCGCCGTCACGGTTGACGCCCCCGCCATCGGCCTGGCCGCCTGCGCCTGCGCCATGCTGGTGCGATCCGCGGGCAGTGCCGCGCCGCTGCGCAGCGGCCTGCTGGTCGGCGCTCTGGCCGCCGCTTCGCTGTGGTCCAAGCAGACCCTGGCCCCGATCGTCGTGGCGTTGCCGGTCTACGTGCTGCTGGTCGGCGGATGGAGATGGGGATGGCGCTGCATCCTGGGCATGGTGCTGGCCGCGGGAGCGATCTCGTACGCGCTGCTGCTGGCATTCGGCGTCGAAGCGATGCTGTTTCACACCCTGATCGTTCCGGTACGGCATCCGTGGCAGTGGCCGTGGCTCGACAAGCCGCATGCCCTGCTGCGTGCGATGCGGATGATCCGCGCCGACGCGATGCCGGCGCTGGTGCTGCTGATCGTCGGCTTAGGGTTGCGCCTGCTGTGCGCGGCAGCGGTGCGGCTTGGCGAAGCGCGACGGCCTGAGTCAACGCGCCATGTGCGTCTGAGCGACAGGATCGCTGCCTGGGCCAGAGCCAACCCCTGGCTTGTTCCGGCCCTGCTTGCGATTTGCGTTCTGCCGACGACGGGGCTGGCGTATGCGAAAGTGCTCGGACGAGGGAACAACGCGGCGGCGACGTCGTACTTCCTTCTTCTGGCAGCATGCAGCGCGATCATCACTGCGCTTCAGGTGTGCTTCCGAGGCAGCGACGCCAGCAGAGACACTGGCCCGGCCATCTCCGCTTCCGCCGCGGGCGATTCAGCGGTTGTAAGACCATGGGCGCGCGTCCTCGCCATGAGTGTGTGCCTGGCCTTCGTGCTGGGGATCGCGGCGCGTCCGCGCGAGTGGCTCGCGTTGCCCCGCCAGTTCGCCCTGTGGGGTGAGCTGAGCAGCAGCCATCTTCAGATCGCCTACCAATACGCCCGCCAACACCCCGGCGAGGTTTACATCCCGCAGTATCCGCTGGCGACGCTGTTCAGCGAGGGGCGAGCCTATCACTACGAGCCGGCGATCCAGGACCTGCATCTGGCGGGGCTGACGCTCAGCCCCCGGCAGCTTGATGAGGGCCTGCCGCCACGCCTGCGCCAGATCCTCGTTCGCGACGAGATCCCCGCGCATCTGCCGGTGCAGCTTCGCCAGCGATTCACCCGCGTCGATCGTCCGGCGGACATGCCCGGCTGGCTGGTCCTGCGCGAGCCGTGACCGCGGCAATGCCGGCCTTATCCCAGCATCCGCTTGACGCGCTTGCAGAGCTGGATGGGGAAGCCGAACGGATCGCGCAGCATGATCAGCAAGTCGCCGGCGGCATTGGTCGATCGCTCTTCGGCGACGGTGGCGCCGGCCTTGACCAGCCGGTCGCGCTCGGCATCCAGGTCCTCAGCCTCGAAGGCCAGGTGAAGCTGAAGCGGGTTCATCCTCGCGTAGTCCGGCACGGGAATCTCCGGGCGGCTGTACAATTCGATCACGACTCTGCCCGCGGCGTCGGCGATGAAGTGCGTGAACGGCGGCTTGTCCTGCTTGCGCAGCACGCGAAACCCCAGGTGCTGGGCATACCACTGCGCCACCGCGGTCGGATCCTTTACCTGCCATGCCACATGTTCTACGGGTATCATGGAGATTCCAGTTTGGCGATTCTGTGTGGAGGATCAACCCCGTCAGGAGTGCCCCAGGTTTCCCGGCGGCTGAGATGGCTACCAGTCTGTCTTCACCGGATACGCACGGATCGCCTCGTCCGACGTCAGAATCACCAGATCGTCGGCTTGCGCCTGGCAAACAAGTATGCGGTCAAACGGATCGCGGTGGTGGTGCGGCAAGCTGCTAAGACGAAGGACCGCGGCTTCATTGAACAGAAGGGGCATAATCCCATGCGCCTCGCGTTGCTCGGGAACAAAGCGTTCCGGAGCGGCCGGCAACGGGAGCCTGCCCAACGAATGCTTGATCGCGATCTCCCACGCCGACGCCGCTGAGAGCCAGACTTCGTTGGCTGGATTCTGGAAAAGCGCCCGGGCACGGTCCGACAGCTTCGGATCATCGAGCGTGAGCCAGAGAAACGTCGCGGTGTCGAGCAGCAACCTCATCGCACCTTGCCCTCGAACGCGTCGAGAATCTCAGCGGGCAACGGCTCAAAAAACTCAGCGGGGACGGTGAATGTGCCCTTGGCCAAGCCGACGGGGCGTGGATGTTGTGGCTTCGGCGCAGCGGGCCGGATCTCCGCCACCGGCTTGTTGTCTCTCACAACAATGAAAGACTCACCCTGCTCGACCCGGTCGAGGTAGCGCTGGAAATCGGCCTGGACCTCGCGAACAGTGATAGTGGGCATCGACACAATTATACACCAGGTTGTGCTTGTTCGCGCCGTCGTGGGATCTTATCGCCCGCTGCGTGCCAGGTGGGGATGTCGTGGTGCGAGGGCAGCCCAATCTGTGCTCAAAGGCTCACGGCGCGCCAATTCGGCCCCGGTCGCCAAAGATCGGCTCGAAGGCGATGACGGCTCTGCCCCCCGGCGTTCTGTTCTACACCTGCCATGCTACATGTTCTACGGGTATCATGGAGAGTCCAGTTTGGCGATTGTCTGTGGAGGATCAAGCGCATGTCACCGGTCGAGCGAGTTGAAGCGGTGCTGTCGGGCCGGCAGCCGGATCGCCCGCCGTTCAGCTTCTGGCATCACTTTTCGCCGGATCAGATCCATGGCCCGGCCGCGGTGCGCGCACACCTGGATCTGCTGGAGGAATATCAGCTCGATTTTCTGAAGGTGATGAACGACAACGGCTATCCGCACCATGTGCCGATCCGGTCGATCGATGATCTGGCGTCGCTGAAGCCGCTCGGTGGCCAGGAGCCGGAGTTTGCGCGGCAGATCGACCTGATCGCCGAGCTTCGCCGCCAGACGCGCGGGCGGGTCCTGATGAGCACGACGATCTTCAATGCCTGGGCGGTTTTGCGGCAGCTCATCCAGCCGCCACAACAGCATCAGCCCCCGAACCTGGATGCCTCGGCGGATGCGCCCAGCCGCTGGATTCGCCAGGCCTGGGCCACCAATCCCGGCGCGGTCGAATCAGCACTTCAGACGATCGCGGGCAACCTGGCCAACTTCGCGCGCCGGTGCCTGGCCGCCGGCGCCGACGGTATCTACCTGTCGGTGCGCGATGACTGGGTGGAGACGCCGGAGCATCCGGATCTGTACCGGCGGCTGGTGCGTCCTGCCGATGAGCAGATCCTGGCCGCCGCCAGCGAAGCGCGGTTCAACATTCTGCACGTGTGCGGTCGTCCGCGCGACTTGCGTGGGCTGAGCCGGATGCCGCACGTTCATGCGGTCAGTTGGGCGGATCGCGCGGCAGGACCGGCGATTGCCCAGGTGCGGGACTGGCTCGGCCCGGCGATCTGCGCGGGCGTGGACAACCTCAACACCCTTGCCAACGGTTCGCCCGAGGATGTCCGCCGCCAAGTGCACGACGCCCTGGCGCAAGCCGCTGGTCGGCCGATCATCATCGCCCCGGGCTGCACCTTCGACCCGCGGCGTGTCCCGCCGCAGAACCTGCGCGCCCTGGCCGAGGCGTGCATCAGCAGCAGTTATTAGTGCTCGCATGCCCGAAGCGGCTCACTGCCCGGCCAGGAAGCGCGTGAAGTTGCCTGAGAAGAAGTCCTTCACCGTCCGCCGTATTTCGCCCGCGGTGGGGACTCTGCCCGTCAGCCGCATGTCGTCGAACTTGTCGGTGAGCACCCTGGC
The DNA here is from genome assembly GCF_050410795.1 of Fontivita pretiosa. GTDB lineage: Bacteria > Planctomycetota > Phycisphaerae > Tepidisphaerales > Tepidisphaeraceae > Fontivita > Fontivita pretiosa. The sequence goes on from NZ_CP191258.1 coordinate 2,697,624, forward strand.
GATGATGCGGCGGCTGTGGTCCCACTTGTAGATCAACTGATCCAGCACGCGCGCGTCGGAATGCTGGGGGATGAACGTCGGCCCCAGCAGCTCGCAGCGCATCCGGGTGATCTCCTCGATGAGGCTGGGGTTGTTCACGAACCACCAGCAGCCGAAGACCATCAGGTTGCCGAACTTTCGCGCCGCGACGCACAGCTCGTGCTGGTTTTCGCGGGCCAGCATCGTCACGAAAAAGCGGTTGTTCGGGAACTCGCGGCAGATGTTCATGACCGATTCGATGTCGGCCTTGCCCTCGGCGTCGCCGCCGTCTTTGAGACCCGGATTCACCTGGAGGATCGAACCGATCATCATGGCAAACGGCAGGTTCCGCTCGGCGCAGACCGGCATGATGACTTTGGAGAAGATGGTGGAGCCGGCGGCGCCGAGGGTGTCGGTCGGCGGCGCGGGATAGCGGAAGCTGGGCGGCAGGCTCACCGCCAGGTAGATTGCCTTCTGACGGTCGATCCAGTCGCGCAGGAACTTTCTGGCCGATTCGATGCTCTTCTGGTCGATCGTCTCGCTTGCCGGATAGCCCCACTCACTGAGTTTCTTTGCCGCCAGCGGCCAGTTGCGAAGCAGCGGATCGATGCGCAGCACCGCCTTGAATCGCGGATCGGCGCCGACGTTCGGGTCCTTCAGCCAGCGGTTGCGCTCGTTGTCGTCGAAGACCGGGTTGGTCATCGTGATCGACGTGACGTTGCTCAGCTCCATCACGCGATCGATGTGTTTTGACGGATCCTGCTCGGCGAAGTACTTGCGCCACTGCGCCGGCGATTCGTTGGGGTCCAGCCCCAGCTTCTGCACGCACGTGAGCACGCCGCGGCACGCTTCGCTGATCGGCGCGCGCTCCACGAACAGCCACTTCCAGATATGGTCCGCCTGCTGCGTCTTGCTCATCTTCCAGAACTCGTCGTACGGGAGCCTGCTGGCCGGCACGACGCGGAACACCTCCGCCACGAGATAGTGATACGTCAGCAGCTCATCGATCCCCCACAGCAAAAGGCCCGTCGGGTCGGTCTTGCCGGTTCTGTTGGGCACGGGCGTGCCGAAGCTCGGCGGATACAGGTGCGTGTGCATGTCCACGACCGGTTCGGATCTCAGCACCCGCTCGATCTCGACCTGGATCGCGTTGCGGTCAGAAAGCCTGTGTTGGTCTTGTGGTTGCGTGCTCATGGATACTCCCTGGTTGGCGACGGCCAAAAGCAGGTGGAAATGTACGGGCAAACGCCTCGCATGTCACGGACGCCCGCCGCCGCGGCGGCAGACGCGTTGCCCGCCTGGCCGGTTTCATTCACAATCCTGGTATCACCAAGCTGGATTCGACTACGATGCAGACGAGGCCCTCCATGTTCAGCACCGACGCCGATCGTTTCCGCTTCATTCGCGAGAACAACCTGTATGTCGCCGTCGTCTGCGACGTGCTCGATTCGCTGGGGTATCGCCATCAGGCGATGCACCAGCGGCTTCGCCCGCTGCTGCCGGATCGGCACAACTGCGGTTTCGTCGGCCGGGCACGCACCTTCCGCTGGATGGAAGTCGATTACGTCGTGCAGGACGATCCGTACGGGCTGGAGATCGAGGCGATGGATTCGCTGCGGCCAGGCGATGTGGTCGTGCATTCGACCGATCACTCCGGCACCAACGCCCCCTGGGGCGAGCTGATGAGCACGGTGGCCAAGCAGCGCGGGGCCGTCGGGTGCGTCTGCGACAGCCAGATCCGGGACTGCAATCGAATCATCGAGCTGGGTTTTCCGGTCTACTACGCGGGAATTCGCCCGCTGGATTCGATGGGGCGCGGGCGGGTGATGGCCTACGACGTGCCGGTGATGTGCGGCCAGGTCCTGGTGCATCCGGGGGAACTGATCTTCGCCGACTTCGACGGGATCGTAGTCATCCCGCGAGCCGTGGAAGACCAATCGCTGCGTCTGGCGGCGGAAAAGGCCGGCAAGGAGAGCAGTTCGCGAAAGGAGTTGATGCAGGGGCGGACGCTTCGAGAGGTGTACAACAAGTATGGCGTCCTCTAACCGCCGCCACACCCAAATCGGCTGCTCATCGCCCTCAGAAACATCCGCATGGGGCGGAACTCGACGCAGCATAACTGCAAAGCTCCATGCGGTTTACGGATTCTTCTTGACATGATACCTAACATTTATCTAACATGCGTTCCGAGGGTTTGACCGGCGCAAAACAAACCCGCGCCCCGTGTCAGACCCGGCAACTTCAGGCTTGTTGCGGACTCTCTCGGCGAAAAGGGAATTGCACGAATCGCCCGCCGCGGACCACAGCCCACTTCGTGCGGCGGGCCGACCTGCGGAAAACCTGCACATGCTCACGATCGATCCACACCGACTCGACCAGCTCACCATGCACGCCCGCGACGCCTTCGGGCTTCAGCCCGATACCTCCGATCGCTTCCATCAGCGCTATCGCCTGCTCAGTCCCGAGGACAAGCTGCTGATCGACATGGCGATGAAGTATCGGTTGTCGCGGCGGGAAATGGGTCTGGTGCTGAACATCGCGCCCGGCGCGGTGACTCGCCGTCTGCGCCGCGTGCTCAATCGCCTCAACGACCCGCTGGTCGTGGCGCTGATCGATCCCACCTGCACGCTGGACCCCGAGCATCGCCAGGTCGGCATCGAGTATTTCCTGCACCGTCGAAACGTGCAGACAATCTCGCGAGCGCAGCAGCGTTCGCGACATGAGGTGCGCGCCATGATCGAATACGTTCGCGGCTGGCACCGCGGGATCAGCTCACGCCGCTGAGCTGGCTTGCCCTCATTGGCCCGCCGATCCAACTCACTTCACCCACTGCACGATGTCACACCCACCCATGACGCGCCTGGAGTTCTGCCCGCCGCTTCCGGCGCTGTGTAGCGCCCGGGCGCGAACCGTCGCCCGCTGGTTCGGGCTGCGCCGGCCGAAGCACCGCAACATGAAGTGCAATGGTTTCGATTTCGATGGCATCGAAGCCCTGATGCCCGTGCCCGGACAGATCACGTTGATCACCGGCCCCAGCGGATCGGGCAAGAGCACGCTGCTGGCCGCCCTGCGCGCCCGCCGCGCTATCATACCAGGCCACCGCACCGGCCGCTGTGGCTGGATCGACCTGGACCGCCTGAAGCTGCCCGCCCGTCCACTGGTCAACTGCTTTGGTCCAGCGCCACTGCCGCAGGTCATCCGCCTGCTCAATCGCGTCGGTCTGTCCGAAGCCTGGAGTTATCTGCGCACGCCCGGCGAACTGAGCGAGGGACAGCGCTGGCGGCTGCGGCTTGCTCTGGCGCTGCACCGCGCGGCACCGATGATGTGCGGTCGCGATGATGCGCGGGAGGCAGGAACCGTTTCAGCCCCGCTGTTGCCGGCCGCGCGATCCGGCCCGCTCACGTCATGCACGATCGTCTGTGACGAATTCGCCGCCGTGCTTGACCGTGTCACGGCCTGCGTGATCGCGCGCTCGCTGCGGCGGGCGGTCAGCGCCGCGCCTGAGCTTTTGCGAGCCGTCCTCGCCACTTCCCATCACGATCTGATCGATGCTCTGTCGCCCGACCTGATCGTCCGCTGCGATTTCTATCGGCTGGATCTGCTGCGCTGCCGGCCACCGCAAATCGCTAGCTCAACTGCCGCCACAGCACAATCAGCCCCAGCGCCACGAAGATCGCCAGCAGAATAAGCAGGTTCCGCTTCTCGTGCTCTTCGTAATGCTTCGTGGCGACCTTCTTCACGGCCTTCTTCTGGAGCTGCTTATGATCCTCGTGGCACTTGCGGCAGATTCGCAGGCCGTTGTATTCGACGATGCCCCCCGGTTTGACGTAGCGTCCGCATTCGGCGCAGGGGACTTTGCCTTCCCGCTCCTGTCGCTTTTCGGCTTTGGCGCAATCCAGGCACAGATACCCGCGGCTGTCCTTGAGCCGTCGATGGCCCGCGACGTTCTTGCCGCAGATCACGCAGATTTTCTGCGGTGCGCCGGCCAGGTCGTTGCCCCCGCGCACGTCGGCGGCTCCCGACGATCCGGACGACCGCTGTGCGCCCTGCTCACGCGGCGGCGAGGGCAGCGACACCGTATCCGCCGATGGATCCTTGCTGAAACCTGCATTCAGGTCCAGATGACAGGTGCACGGCCCCCGACCATCAGGATCGTTCGTGTCGCCCCCGATGATCCCCCCGCAGTCCGGACATATCAGGTCCACCGCCATGACGCGATTTCGTCTCCTTTCGCCACTGACGAAATTCTATCCCGTGTCCAGCAGACAGGAAAAAGCCCCAAGCTTCAAGCCAGACGTTTCAAGACACATTCTTCATGCCATATCCGCACTGGCCCCAATGCGTTGCATCGTCTGCCCGGCGTCCTGATCGGTGCCTGCTTTTCTTTTCACCCCTGCCCATGTCCCTGCCCACTTTCCTGCCTGGCCGATTCATCCTTGCGCAAGGCAACTCACACGACTATGACGAGTTGGCCTGCTTCCACTATCTTGCCCGCCGCCCCGCGACCTGGGCGGACGTCTGGACGATCCGCTATGAAGATCACTCAGACCGATCGCGATGGGCCGATCTGCGGCAGCGCAGGCTCGTCGCCGTCGCGGTCCTGTCCTATCCCGTACCAAGCTGCCGCCCGCGCGAGCGTTTCTTCGGTCGCGAGCAATTCAGCCGCGCCCAGAATCTGGCCTTTGCCAATGCCAACCTCCGCACCATCAGTCGCGTGATCGTCCACCCGCAGTTCCGTTCGCTGGGACTCTCCAGCATCCTGGTGCGAAAGCTCTGCCAGGTCTGTCCAACCCGGTATGTCGAAGCCCTGGCCATCATGGCTCGGGCACATCCGCTGTTCGACCTGGCCGGGATGACGCGCATCGCCCCCGCGTGTCCGCACGAGCCGGTTTATTTCATCTTCGACCGCGCCGCCTGCCCAGGCGGCGCAACCAACACTCACGGACCAGAATCACCATGAGCAAATCCAACAAAACCCGACGTGCCCGCGGCAAGCGCAAACCACCAGCTCGCCGCAGCAAGCAACGCCGCAAGGCCGTGCCGATCCGAAACGACCCGGAGACATTCGCACACTCCCGGCCCTGCGGCAGTCCCGATGAACTTCATCTCTGGCTCCAGCAGCACGCCGGAATTCACGTTCCGCGAAACAGCGTCTGCCCCAACCACCAGGCCCCCTTCGACTACGTTTGTGCTTCCTATTTCGAGCCGTCGCCAGACCTGATCGTCTGGGCGCCGCGCGGCGGAGGCAAGACGCGACTGGCCGCCGCCGTCACCTTCGCCGAGCTGCTGCACAAACCCGGCATCTCGATCCGCATCCTTGGCGGATCGCTGGAGCAGAGCCTGCGCATGTGGGAGCATCTGCTGCCGTGTCTGGAGGAACATGCCTCGGGCATGATCCTCCGCCGCCCGCGCAGCGCACGCCGAATCGCCCTGTGCAACCATTCCGCCGCCGCCGTGCTCACCCAGTCCGAGCGCGCTGTCCGCGGCCTGCGCGTCAACAAGCTCCGCTGCGACGAAGTCGAGCTGTTCAAGCCCGAAATCTGGGAAGCCGCCCAGCTTGTTACCCGATCCGGCGACGGTCCCGGCGGCACGATCGCCGGAACCGTGCAGGCCATCTCCACCTTTCACCGTCCGTATGGCCTGATGTCACGGATCATCGACGACGCGCCAGCCGCCGGCAAACGCATGGTCCACTGGTGTCTTCTGGAGGTTCTGGAGAAATGCCCGCCGCAACGCGACTGCCGAACCTGCCCGCTGTGGGACGAATGTCGCGGCGTGGCCAAGGACAAGTGCGACGGCTTTTTCCGCATCGATGATGCCATCGCGATGAAACGCCGCGTCAGCCGCGAAACCTGGGAATCGGAAATCCTCTGCCGCCGGCCCAGCACCAGAGGATGCGTCTTCCCCAGCTTCGATCGCGCGCTTCACGTCAGCGACGCGATCGCGCCGGCCGCGCAGGCGACACTCAGCCTGGCCATCGACTTCGGCTTTCACAATCCCTTTGTTTGTCTGTGGATTTTCGAGCAACCGGAATCCAGGCGCCTGATCGTCTTCGACGAATACGTCCAGCAGCAGCAGACCATCGACGTGCACCTGACGCAAATCGAGGCACGAAGCGCGTCGATCGGCCGACGCCCGCACCGCATCGCCTGCGACCCTGCCGGCTCGGCCCGCAACGAGCAGACCGCCGAATCCAACGTCAACTTCCTTCGCCGTCACGGATACAGCGTCTGCACCCGACGCAGCCTGATCGTCGAAGGCGTGGAAATGATCCGCGCGGCGCTGCGACCGGCGTGCGGCGAGCCGACGCTGATCATTCACCCACGCTGCCAACGCCTCATCCGCGCTCTGGAGCAGTACCGCTACGCCCCCGACTCCCGTGGCGGGGAGCTGCCCCTGAAGGACGGAGTACACGACCACCTCATCGACGCCCTGCGATACTTCTTCGTCAATCGCGAGCACCGCCGAACCGTCACCGCCCGCCAGTACTGACCTTCGTTCACCCCCCTGACCGGCCTGCCCATTTGGGGGTACGGGCGACTGTGACTGTGCGCGAGCCTCTCACGGAATGCCGGCAGCGGAATGCCGGCAGCGGTCGTATCACCGGCATCCTCGCCTGTGCGATGGCCTCCAGCGGGGGTGGGGACGCCCGTGATACTGGCTGGGGTTGAACTGAACTTGTCAGCATCCGTAAGATTGGTATCTTTCCGCCGATGGCAGCGTAGCTCAGTTGGTAGAGCAAGGGATTCATAAGCCCTGGGTCGCCGGTTCGAGTCCGGCCGCTGCTATTGAGCCGCGTGCGGCCTGCATCCGGGCGATTAATCCTCTTCTTGGGGAAGGACGGGGATGCTTACGCCTCTGGGGGTTGGCGGCGCGGGGGGCATGACCATCATCGGCACATCGGGCAGCTCGCGGACCATTGCGATCTCGTCGCAGCCGTCGCGCTTCGGGCAACGAACGCAATCGCTCCAGACCTTGAGCGGCAGATTCTCCTTGGGAACCACCACAAAGCCCATCTTCTCGAAAAACGCCTGTTCGTAGGTCAGGGCCATGATCCGGCGAATCTGGAGGCGGCGAGCTTCCTCGATGCACCATTCGGTAAGTCGTCGCCCGATGCCGCGGCCCTGGTAGCGCGCGTCCACCGCCAGCGAGCGGATTTCCGCCAGGTCCGCCCAGATGATCGCCAGCGCCACGCATCCAACCACCTGACCGTCGTCGCTTTCGTAAACCGCGAAATCGCGCAGGTTTTCGTACAGCTCGGCGTAGCTCTTGAACAGCATTTTGCCCAGCTCGGCGTGGGAGTTGATGATGGCCTGTATCACGGGCACATCATGAATGGTGGCGGGTCTGATCATTGTTGCGGTGGCGCTGCCGGCGGGGATCGGGACGTTGTTTGCCCGGCTGATCTTACTCCTGGTGATCCACACAGCCCTGAACCGGCGTGGCAGCAGAATCATAGCCACACGTAGATCGGCAGGCGAAGCCCGGGCACTGAAGCCGCCGGCACGGCCAGGTTCTGCTTGATACGCGCAATGGTTTGGGCGGTTCGCGCGATCGGGGTGCTTTCACGGAACCACGGGCACTTGCGCCGACGCGTCGGCGGGCGGTTCATCGGCATCCGCCAGAACCTCAGACAATGCGGGCAGCCAGGGCGGCGGCGGCAGCACGTTCGTTGCCGACGCCTGTTCCGCCTCGGCCACCCGTTGGTACCACACCCCCGCCGCCACCGGGGCACAGAACAACAGTGTCAGAAATGTCACCTTCGCCCGGGCAAGGATCGACTCCAGCATCGCTCGCTCCCTCCGATGCTGGAATCGGCACGACGAGCGGGCGGGTTGATCTGTGGTGCCCGACTTTTGTGCGAAGGATGCCCAAACAGCGTTGCATGCGACTGATTATCAGTCGCATCGGGATTGCCCGGCGATCATCGGCCGCGGCCATCACGACGGACTTCTACGCCTTCTACGCCCGCGCAGGACGTTTGGCCTTGCTCCTGGCGGCAGTGCCGCGGCGGGCGGCGTCCACAGCCTTCAACGCCGAGGCGGCACGCTTGGCATCGTCGCCGCTGTCAAAGCCGAAGTACGCCACGAACTTGCCTCCGATCACCGCCGCCGATACGCCTCGCAGATTGATCCCCGCATCAGCGATGGCGCGTGCCAGCCGGCCGCCCAGCCCGGGCTTGTCCGGGCCTTCCACGCGAAGCGTGCCCATATCGGTGGCCGGGGCCATGCCCACCGATTTGGCCGCTTCCTGTGCCCGCTTGCCGCGGATCGGACAGACGAAGACCTGCCCCTTGCCCGGTTGAGCCGGCTCCCGGCGGGCGATGACGCACTCCAGGTTGGCCCCCGCCTGTGCCAGCGCCTCCAGCACGCGTGCCAATTCCCCCGGGCGATCCTCGATCGAACCCGCCCACACCTCCACCTGCGTAACCTTCAACGCCATGCGACACCTCCTTCGATTCAGCCGACATGTGCGATTGCGCCGACCGCCGCGAAGAACGGAAGACCTGCTGAAAGTCCGTCCCGCGTGCGGCGGGTGCAGATGTTGTCCAGATTCTACTGCTGTACATGTTCTACCCGGCGCGGGCACGAAAACACAATTACAAATACAAATGCAGGCTGCCCCCAGCGGCGATCCGCCGCGGCCGGGCCTTCGCCCCGCCGGTTGCCCTGCCCACCAGGGTGGTTTGACCGGCGCGCGACGTTGGCCTACAACAGCCCCCCAGCCATGAGCCTGATGAGCTACCAGGACGCGGGGGTGCACTACGACTCGCTTGACGCCTTCAAGCGCGCCTGCCAGCGTGCCGCCGAGCAAACGACCGCCAATCTCGGGTTGCATGGCCTCAGTCAGCCACCGGGAATCCGCGGCGAAAGCGCGTACCTGATCGAGGCGGCGGATCACTTCCTGGCCCACGTCGAGGAAGGGCTGGGGACCAAGAACCTGGTGGCCGATGCCATGCTCGAGCTGACGCAGACCAGCTACTACGCCAACATCGGAATCGACACGGTGGCCACGATCGTCAACGATTTGGTGAGCTGCGGTGCGATGCCGATCTCGGTGGCGATGCACGCGGCGGTGGGCGACAGCCGCTGGTTTGACCAGGCGCGTCGCGCCGAGGACCTGGCCAGGGGATTCGCCCACGGCTGCAACCTTGCCGGCGCCGTCTGGGGCGGCGGGGAGACGCCAGCACTGCGGGGCATCGTCGAGCCCAAGTCGATCGTGCTGGCCGGGTCGGCGATCGGGCGCATCATGCCCAAGTCCCATCGCATCGTCGGCGATGTGCGCCAGGGCGACGCGATCGTGCTGCTGGCCAGCAGCGGCGTGCACACCAACGGCCTGACCCTCTGCCGCGCCATCGCCGATCATCTGCCGCAGGGGTATCTGACGAAACTGCCCGACGGGCGAACTTATGGCCAGGCGCTGCTCGAGCCATCGGTCATCTATGTTCGCTTCATTGCCCACTGCCAGCGCGCCGGCATCCGACCGCACTACGCCGCCCACATCACCGGCCATGGCTGGCGGAAGCTGATGCGGCTGGAAGAACCATTCGTCTACCGCATCACGCAGCTTCATCCCCCCCCTGCGGTGTTCGATTTCATCATGAAATCCGGCCCGGTCGGGCTTGATGAGATGTACGCCACGTTCAACATGGGCGCCGGGTTTGCCGTTTATGTTGATCCTGCCGACACTCAGCGGGTGATCGAGCTGGCTCGACAGGCCGGCTACGACGCCTGGCACGCCGGGCAGGTGCTCAAGCAGGGTTCGCGAAAGGCCGTGGAGATCGCGCCGCTGAACATCACCTTCGAAGCCGACACGCTCAAAGTCCGGTAAATGACGGACCCGGGATCAAGCCGCAGAAGTGAGACATGTCGTCCATGCTTCTGCCTTCTCCTTTGATTCGGTACACTATTCATCGTGGCGGACCTGTTCCGAGTCGAGCTGCTGGGATCAGTGAACGTGGTCGAGCTTTGCTTGCCCGAATCACTCGATGCCGTCGAGTTCGACCGGCTCAATGCGGCGATCCTGGGGCTGCTGGATGCGCACCGCGCCAAGCCGTGGGTGCTGGACCTGTCGCACGTTACCTACCTGGGCAGTGCCATGCTCGGCTTGATCGTCAACGTCCGCCAGCGTGTGAAGATGGCCGACGGACAACTCGTTCTGTGCGGAATGTCGCCTCGACTGCTGGAGATCTTCCGCGCGTGCAGCATGGAACGGCTGTTCACGATCGCGCGCAACCGGGCTGATGCGATTCGGATCGTCGAGCGATAGTTGCATCGCTTCGACTCGACCCGCTCACCCCCAACTCGACACAAGACGAGGAAGCTGCGACCGTCGCGGTGCGGCCGGCGGCGAACCAGGCCTCACCGCGTGGTCGGCGGCTCGGGGAGCTTGAGGACCATTCCTTCCTTCAGCCTGGCCGGATTGGGACCGATTGTGGACTTGTTCAGCTCGTAGAGCTTGTCCACGCGGTCGGCCTTGCCATAAAGCTTCAGGGAAATCTTGTAGAGGCTGTCGTTGGGCTGCACGCGGTATTCGGTCCTGGGATCGGTCGCGGGCGCGGCGGCGGTGGCGCGCGGCGAATCGGAAGCGGCGGCGGTGGTTGAATCGGCCCGCACCTGGCTGATCGGCGGAAGGTTGATCACCATGCCCGGACGCAGCTTTCGCGGATCCAGCGTCGGGTTGGCGCGGATCAGGTGCGGGTAATACGCGGCGCTGCCGTAGGCGGCCTGGGCGATGGTCGCAAAGCTCTCGCCCGGCTGTACCACGTGCGTTCGGGCACCGGGAGCGGCGCTGGCGGAGGCGTCGGGCCGTGACTCGCTGGCGGCGGAGGATTCGAGCGACGGCGAAACTGCACCAGGGGCCAGCGCAGCAGCCGAATTGGAGGCGGCGACGGGTGGCAGCGCGCCTGCGGACTGCGCAGCGCCGCCGGGCGACGAGCCGTTCAGCTCCGCGGGAGTCGATTGATTGGCCTCGGCCCGCAGCGGCGGGGTGGCGACGGCGGGCTGGGGCGTGTCCGGCGCCGCAGGCTGGGGCGTGCTGGTCATCATCACCGGAATCCGGCCGTCATTCAGCGCCGCCGACCATTGGTCCGCTGCCGACCCGGGCAAGGCGCCCATCGACTCGCCGCTGGCGCCTTCGGCGTCGCTGTTGACGGAAGCCACCCCCGTTGTCGGAGTGAACGGATCGACGGTATTAGCGGCGCGGGCCGGATCAGCCGACGCCGCCCCGCTGTTGCCGGGCGAAGCCTGGGTGGCCGAGGTGGAAGTAGCCGTATCGAGGCTGACCTGTTGGGGTTGATCGTCCGGGCCGGAGATGACCAGCACATAGACGATCAGGACTGCCAGAAGCACGCCGCCGATTGCGAAGCCGAGTTTCACGTCCGTGCGCATCATGGGAATCCTTTCCCGATTGCGAGCAGGCGAATGTGGATTGTGATTAGTCGCAGGCCCACAATCCGCGATCGCCGGTCCGCAATCCGAAACCTGCCCTTCACGCCCCCTGCAATTGCCGCTGAGCGGCGACGGCGGGGCGCGGTGCCCCGGCCGACTGCCGTGCCGCCCTGCCGAACAGCAGCAGCGGCGACGCGATGGCGATTGACGAATACGTGCCAACCAATATGCCAACCAGCAGGGCAAAAGTAAAGCCGTGGATACCCGCCCCGCCGTAAATGTACATCATCAGGATCGTGACGATCGTCGTGCCGCCGGTCAGCAGCGTGCGGCTGAGGGTCTGGTTGATCGAATCATTGATGACGGCGCGATCGACGTGTCCGAGCTTGCCGCGGTTCTCGCGGATGCGGTCGAACACCACCACCGTGTCGTTCATCGAATACCCCATCACCGTCAACACCGCCGCCACGAGGTTGAGATTGATGCGGAACGGCTCGATCAGCAGGGCGTCGCCCACGGGCGTGTTGGCGATGTAGTGGGCGAAGCCCACCGCCGCCAGCGTGAACAGCGTGTCGTGCAACAGCGCGATCACCGTGGCCGTGCCGTACGTGAGGTTCCCGAAGCGGATCCAGATGTATGCCATGATCGCCAGCAGCGACATGCTCAGGGCGATCAGGGCCTGTTGCTGGGTTTCGCCGGCGACCTGGGCGTCAAAGTTGGTCACCTTCTGGAGGGTCGGGGGCTTGGCGATGGCGTCGTTGACCAGATTCCACGCCGGCACCGCCAGCTCATCGGTCCACTGCTGAAGCTTGATCGGGTCGTTGTGGTCGTAGGGCAGGTCCGGATCGGAGGTCATCACGATCGCGGTCCTGCCGTCGGGGCTGCTGGCCACGTCGAACTGCGAGTAGCGTTTGGCCGATCCGGAGCCGACCTGCGGCTGAAGTCGCTGCTGTTCGATGCGCTGGCGGATTTCCTGGGCATCCAGGGGGGGATCCAGGTTCTTGAGCACGATCGCCACGCCGCCCAGATGCGTGCGCAGCGCCTCCGGCGCCATGCCGGCGATCGTCGTGGTCCGGGCTTCGATCGGCACGACGACCGTGCCGCTGGCTTCGGAAAACGGCGCGCCCACCAGATCGAATCTGGCTCCGACGCGGATGTTGAGCCGGTCCTGAAGGTTCTCCACGATGGCGCGGCGCACCTCCACGGCGTTGGGGTTGGGCGTGATGACCTCGTAGGTTCGCCCGTCATCACCGACCGAAACCACGCTGGGCGCCGGCAGCACCTGCGGCAGCCTGCGGGAGATCTCCGACACCAGGGCGCGCAGCTCCTCGATGTCGGTCTTCTGTTTCATCTCGAACTGCACGCTGGTGCCTGAGGAGAACTCGATGTCCAGCATCCGCCCCTGCGCCCAGCGGATGCCGAACAGCGTCAGCCCGGCGACGATGAAGATCGCGCTGAACCCGCAGAACATCCAGGCCTTGCCCATCCAGTCGATGTTGGGCTTGAGCATCTGGTCCCATTTGGGGAACGTCAGCGGCAGGCTGGTCAGGCTCTGGATTCTGAACTTGTCGATCAGGATCGCGAAGATGGTCTTGGTGACATACAGGGCGGTGAACATCGAGCTGAGGATGCCCAGCAGCAGAGTCAGCCCAAAGCCCCGCACCTCTTCGGAGCCGAACACGTAAAGGAAGGCAGCGGTGATGGCGGTGGTGACGTTGGCGTCGAAGATGGCGTACCAGGCCCGGTCATAGGCGTTTCGCAGGGCCATGCGGAGCGACAGCCCGCGCAACTGCTCCTCTCGCAGGCGCTCGAAGATCAGCACGTTGGCGTCGACCGCCATGCCGATCGTCAGCACGATGCCCGCGATGCCTGGCAGCGTGAAGGTCGCGTTCAGCGCCGCCATCGCCCCCAGGATCAGCACCATGTTCATCAGCACCGCGATCATCGCCACGATGCCCGACAGGTAGTAGTAGCCGATCAGGAAGATCGCCACCACGGCCAGCCCGAAGTAGCAGGCGTAAAGCCCGCGGCGGAGATTGTCCTGCCCCAGTTGCGGCCCCACGGTGCGCTCGGAGATCGGCTCGTCGGTGAGCTGCGCCGGCAGGGCGCCGGCGTTGAGCGTGTTGATCAGGTAGTTCATCTCCGCCTGGCTGAATCCCCCGCGCCCGCCGGAGATTTCGCCCGAGCTGAAGATCTGGCTGTGGATGTTGGGTGCGCTGATGATCTTCTCGTCCAGCACGATCGCCAGCGGCTTGCCGATGTTGTTGCCGGTCAGTTCGCCGAAGAGTTTGGCGCCCTGGGGATCGAAGGTGAAGCCGACCTTTCGCTCGCCGGCGGTGAAGATCGGATACGCCCGCTCCAGCGACCACTTGGGCTGCCCCTCGCGCTGGGCCATGCTCTTGTCGGGTGTGGTGTAGGCCAGCGCGTAGTGCTTCTCGTTCCACTCGACGGTTGGGAAACGGAATTCATCGGGGCGTTCCACGACGTACCAGCGCGCCTCGTCCGCCGCCTGCACCGCCGGGCCGCGCGCCTTCAGCCGCTCGGCCATATCCTGGAACAGCCGCGGGTTCTCCTGCGGCAGGACCAGGATGTGGAATTCCAGCACGCCCGAGCCGCGCAGCAGCCGCTTGAGGTCTTCGGCGTCGTCCAGCGAGCCGCGCACCTTGCTGTATTCGGCGTACTCGCGGGCGAACGCGTCGATCGCCGCCAGACGAGCCGGAAAATCAGCGAACTTCTGCTTCAGCTCCGCCAGGCGCTTTTCGCGCGTCTCCTTGTTTTTCAGATCCAGAATCGACTGTAGCTGGTTGACGCTCAGGTTGGTGTCCGAGAGCTGCTGGATCAGCTTCTCGTACTGTTCTTCGAGCCGCGCCTGCTCGGCGGCGTTGCGGTTGGCCTTGGCCTGCTGGATCTGGTCCCACGTGCTGCTCAGCAGACCATAGATTTTCGAGCGCGCTTCCGAGCCCATCTCCAGGCTCTTGAGCTTCGCGGCCCGCTCGCTGCCCTTCAGCTCCTGCACCGCATACAGCACTTCCCCGGGGCGGACGTTGGTGTCCTCCAGGGCCTTCTGGGCCGCGGCGAAAGCGGCGCGGCGAGCCTTGGCCTGCTCGCTCTTGTTCGTCAACGGCATCTGGATTTCCAGCCGCGTGCTGCCCTGAGGCCGCCAGATCAGGTTCCGCACTCCATCCGGGTCCACGCGCTTCTTCAGCGCTTCCATCACCCGTTCAGCCAGGTCCGGCGCGTATTCGCCTTCCGGGGCCTTGATCTCGTACAGCAGGCTGGTTCCCCCGACCATGTCGATGCCGGGCTTGAGATCCGGACGCTTCGGGTTTCCCGATGGAAAAATCGCCCACAGCGCCAGCAGAAGAACCGCGAGGCTGACGGTAACGCGGCCGGAAATATTCGTTGGCATATCAAATCTAAGGATGAAGGATGGGGGATGAAGAATGAAGCCAAGAGGCACGTACCCCGCTGCCTCCGCCTTCGTCCTTTATCCTTCTGCCTTCAACCTTCCTTCTACGACTGCTTGCTTTCCGCTTCCTCGATCACGCGATGGATCGCGCTGCGGAGGTACCAGACTTTGGTATTCGTGTTCTCGTCGAGCTTGAGTTGCACCCGGTCGTTGCGAGTCTCCAACACGCGCCCGATCTCCCCGCCGATCGTGACCACTTCATCCCCCTTTTTCAGCCTCGCCAGCATGTCCTGACGTTTTCGCTCTTCCTTGCGCTTGCCGCCGATCATGAAAAACCACAGCACCGCGAACAGCAGCAGGATCATGAACATCGGGCTGCGGAGGAAATCGAACCACTCCGGCGGCCTGGGCGCTGTGCTCGGCGGGGCGGCCTGCGCGATCAGTTGTCCAAATCCGTCGATCCAGTTGCTTCTCAAGCCAATCAAGCCAGGTCCCTTTCTGCGTTGTCTGTCCCGCAATCCGTACGCTCAACGTCGCCGCTCATTTCAGCGTCGACTGCGACTGAACCGCTGCCCGGACCGATCCGGCAGCGCGGGTCGCTGCGGCAAAAGGCCTCAAATTCCCCGCGGCCGATCGCCCGGCGGATGTCCTGCATCAACCGCTGATAGAACCGCATATTATGCACGGAAACCAGAACCGGTCCAAGCATCTCGTCGGCCAAAAAAAAGTGCCGGATCGCGCCGCGGCTGAAATGTCGGCAGGCGTAACAATCGCATCCCGGCTCGATGGGGGCCGGATCCCGCGTAAAGCGGCTGTTTCGCAGCCGGATCGAACCCGATGCCGTGAACGCCGAGGCATTTCGCCCATTACGCGTCGGCAGCACGCAGTCGAACATGTCCACACCATTGCCCACCGCTTCGACGATATCCCGCGGATACCCCACGCCCATCAGATATCGGGGTTTGTCCTCCGGCAGCATCGGGGTCACCAGCCGCAGAACCGCAACCGTTGCTTCGAACCCCTCGCCCACCGCAAGCCCGCCGATCGCGTAGCCGGGGAAATCCATGGCGATGAGCTTTTCGGCGCACAGCGTCCGCAGCGAGGGGTCGGTCCCTCCTTGTACGATTCCGAACAGCGATTGATCGTTCGGCCGCGCGTGGGCCTGTTGACATTCCGCCGCCCAACGCAGCGTCCGCTCGACCGCCAGACGGTGGTATTCCAGCGGCTTGTTGGGGTCCGGGCACTCATCGAAGGCCATGATGATGTCGGCCCCCAGATCGTTCTGCACCTGGATCGATCGACTGGGGGTAAGGTGGACCAGCGCCCCGTCGATGTGGCTCTTGAAGGTGACCCCGTGGTCGTCGATGCGATTGATGTCCGCCAGCGAGAAGACCTGGTATCCGCCGCTGTCGGTGAGGATGGGCCCCGGCCAGGCCATGAACCGGTGCAGCCCGCCCAGCTCCGCGACGACCTTTTCTCCCGGGCGGAGCATCAGGTGATACGTGTTGGCCAGGATGATCTGCGTGCCGGTCGCCGCGACGTGGTCGGGCAACACGCCCTTGATGGTGCCCTGCGTGCCGACGGGCATGAACGCGGGCGTGTCGAACACCCCGTGCCGGGTGGTCACGCGCCCCAGCCGGGCGCGCGTCGCGGGATCGCGGCGAATCAGCTCATAGCTCAACGGCGGCGATTCACTTGCCTTGCCCATCGGTCGGCGGATCGTACATCGATATGCCCGGCCAGACCACTTCTTCACCGGCGGTCCGGGGCATGGCGGCATCGGGCTTTCGCATCGTGCCGTGTGTGCGTTTGACCCTGCTCAGTCCCCGGGTATCAATATCGTCATGCCCGCAAAGCCCGTCTATGCCCTGGTCGGGGAGGACTCGTTCCTTCAGCTTCAGAAGCTGGCCGAGATCCGCGCGCTGTTGCCCAAAGACACGCAGGTGGTTGATGTGGACGGGGAGCAGTCGGAACTGGCCGACGTGCTGGACGAGCTGCGCAGTTTCGCGATGTTTGGCGGGGGCAAGCTGGTGGTGGTGCGCGATGCCGACGATTTCGTCTCGCGTTTCCGCGACAAGCTGGAGGATTACCTTGCCAGCCCATCTGACAGCGGCGTGCTGGTGCTGCGGCTGCGCTCGCTGCCAAAAACGCAGCGGATTTTCAAGCTGATCAGCAAGGTCGGGCAGGTATACGAATGCGCGCCGCTGAAACAGCATCAGCTTCCGGCGTGGATCGTGAATCGCGCCAAAACAGTGCACAAACTGGCGGTGGACCTGCAGGCGGCGGCGCTGCTGGCCGACCTCATCGGCGCGGACCTGGGGCGCATCGACAACGAGCTGGCCAAGCTGGCGCTTCAGGTGAGCGGCGGCCGGCTCACCAGCGAAGCCGTTCTGGCCGGCGTCTCATTCCAGCGCGAGCAGGAGATGTGGGACCTGACCAACGAGCTGGCGATGGGCCGGCCCGTCGAGGCGCTCAAACGCTGGCGACACCTGGTGCAGCTCGATTCGTCGGCGGAGTTCCGCGCCGTCGCCTGGCTGACGATGTGGCTGGAGGACGTGGACACAATCCTCCGTGGCGGAGATCTGGGCAAGATGTCCTGGAAATACAGAGATCGCCTGCCGCAGTTTGTGAAAGTCGCCCGCAGCTTCGACCATCAGCGGCTCCGCCGCGCCGTCGATCTGCTGGCGGAAATGGATTTCCGCACCAAAAGTGGCCTGGGAGACGCCGCCACCAACGTCGAGCAGTTCATCCTGTCGCTGGCGGGGAGTTGAACATGAACCGAACGATGATGACCCCTGCCAGTTACTGAACTTCATTTGCAGCTTCGTGACTTGGCGGCCCGGGGTTTCGATTTGCCGCTGCTGGATAGACAAGCGGCGACGAATACCGAACAATGCTGAGGCATGCTCAGGAAGAAAGCGACTCGCATCGTGAATGTCGGGCTGACGCAGATGAGCTGCTCGCCCGACGTGAAGGAAAACCGAGCCAAACAGCTTCGGCTGCTGGAGCAGGCGGCCAGGCAGGGCGCGCAGATCATCTGCACCCAGGAGCTGTTCGCCACGCAGTACTTCTGCCAGGTCGAGGACCATCGCTTCTTCAAGCTGGCCGAGACGATCCCCGGCCCCAGCACCGACGCCATCGCAAAGCTGGCCAGCAAGCACAAGGTGACGGTGATCGCCTCGCTGTTCGAGAAGCGTGCCGACGGGCTTTATCACAACACGGCGGCGGTGATCGGCCCGGACGGTTCGATCCTGGGGCTGTATCGCAAGATGCACATCCCGGATGATCCGCTGTACTACGAGAAGTTCTACTTCACGCCCGGGGACACGGGATTCCGCTGCTGGCGGACCGAACAGGCCAACATCGGCGTGCTGATCTGCTGGGATCAGTGGTTTCCCGAGGCCGCGCGGCTGACGGCCATCCAGGGCGCGCAGATCCTGTTTTATCCCACGGCGATCGGTTGGCATCCTGCCGAGAAGCAGCAGTACGGACAGGCGCAGCACGAAAGCTGGGAGCTGATCCAGCGATCGCACGCGGTAGCCAACGGCTGCTTCGTGGTCGTGCCCAACCGCGTCGGACTGGAGAAGATCCAGGGTCCGGATGGCAGATATGTCAATGAAGACGGCATCGAGTTCTGGGGCCAGAGTTTCGTGGCCGGGCCCAACGGGCAGGTCCTGGCCAGGGCGTCGGTGGACCGCGAACAGGTGCTGGTGGTGCCGTGCGATCTGGAGCGCGTGGAGTTCAGCCGAACGCACTGGCCATTCCTGCGTGATCGGCGGATCGACGCCTATGCGGACCTGACCAAACGATTCATCGACGACGCCGTGCCGTTCAAAGCATGAGCGCAAGCACAAGGGCTGGAACATGAGCGAATCGACTGCGACCGGAACGTGCGGGTTTTGCGGCAAAATGTCCGACCGTGTGGTGGAAGGCCCCAGCGGCGCCTACGCCTGCTGGGACTGCCTGTTGCGGGCCAGGGACGTGCTGGCCAATCTGCAAAAGACGTTCACGTGCAGCTTCTGCCTGGAAAGCGTGGCGGGCAGCTCGGTGGTCGAAGGGCCCAACGGCATTCACATGTGCGCGTCGTGCGTCGAGTCGGGCATCAAGCTGCTCAGCAGGTCATAACACGCCTGCGGTTAGGCAACAGCAGAACACCCGCGACCTCGATCAAAGGTGCTGCCGATTTCGGGGGCACAGGACTACAGCAGCCGACGTACGACACGGATGGTCAGGAAAAAGCTGAAGGTTTTGGACAAGACTCCCGCGGAGCTGGGCTACAGCTTCCCCGCGGAGTGGCACCGGCATGTGGCGACGTGGTTGAGCTGGCCGCGGCCGGAGGGGATTTCGTTCCCCGGGCGCTATCACAGGGTACCGCAGAATCTGGCGCGGATCGTGCGCGAGATTCAGTCGCGCGAGCAGGTGCATATCAACGTTCCCAACGAGAACTGGCGGTACATCGTCCGCCAGCAGCTCAAAGAGCACGGCTGCCCCACGCACAACGTGTTCTTTCACTTCATCAGGACCAACGAGTGCTGGTGCCGCGACCACGGGCCGGCCTTCGTGCTCCGAAGGTCCAGGCGCAAGGGACGCAGGGCGGAAGTCGCGATCGTGGACTGGGGCTTCAATGCGTGGGGCGGGAAGTATCCGCCATACGAGGATGACGATGCGGTGCCCACGCGGATCGCCGAGGAGCTGAACCTGCCGGTGTTTTACCCGGGCATCGTGATGGAAGGCGGGGCCGTGGACTTCAACGGCGCCGGCACCGTCATGACCACGACCTCCTGCCTGCTGAACAAGAATCGCAATCCCGGACTGTCCAAGCAGCAGATCGAGCAGTACCTCAAGGACTACTACGGACAGCGACACGTCGTGTGGCTGGGCGAAGGCATCGCCGGCGACGATACCGACGGACACATCGACGACCTGGCCCGGTTCATCAGTCCGACCAAAGTCGTCATCGGGATCGAACAGGACCCCAGAGACGAGAATTACCAGGTCCTCCAGGACAATCTCCAGCGGCTGCGCAAGGCAAGGGATCAGGACGGCCGGCCGTTCCAGATCATCGAGTTGCCGATGCCTGGCGTGGTCGAGCACGCCGGGCAGCGTTTGCCGGCCACGTACATGAACTTCTACTTTGTCAATGGAGCGTTGCTGGTTCCGACATACCGGCACCGTCGCAACGATCGCCGCGCCCTGCAAATCCTTCAGCAGCACCTGCCCGGGCACCGGGTGATCGGCATCGACTGCGTCGAGCTGATCTGGGGTCTGGGGGCGATCCACTGCCTGACGCAGCAGCAGCCCAGGCCGTAGCGTGTCCTGTGCCTGGCCCCGGGCGGCGTTGCGTGGGGGCGGGGGGTTCATTACGATGCCGCGCTTTGCGAATGACGGCGACCGTGGAGACGTACTCGATGCACCTGCCAAGCGGTATCCCCACGCTGAAGGATCTGGAAGCGCTGAAACAGACCGAGCTGTATCGCCAGCACGTGCAGTTCAACCGCGATTTCCTCGACAAGCACGCCGCCGCGATGGCCAGGTATGGCAGGCATTGGGGGCTGAATCCTTTTTCGCTGTGGAGCCGGCGGTGGGAGTATCCTTTTGCGGCGCAACGACTTATCAACTATGCCTCCGCCCGCCCCAACCAGCCGCTGCGGGTGCTGGATGCCGGTTCGGGCGTGACCTACTTCCCCTATTTCATCATCGAGCAGCTTCCCGCCGCCGAGTTCCTCTGCTGCGATTACGACCCCAGCTACGCCCGGCAATTCGCCGACATCAACCGTGACCGCGGACAGCCACGGGTGGAGTTTCTCCAGGCCGATCTGCGAAAGCTGCCGATCGAAAGCGCCAGCCTCGATGCTGTCTGCTGCATCTCCGTGCTCGAGCACACCGACAGCTACGGCCAGATCATCCGGGAGTTCTCGCGCGTGTTGCGAGCGGGCGGGTTGTTTGTGCTTACCTTCGACTTGTCGCTGGATGGGAAGTTCACGCTGCCCAGAGCGGCGGCCCAAGAGCTGCTGAAGGTGCTGGCGGAGAAGTTCGTGATGCCCGCCGGCTTCGACGCCGGTCGCGAGCTGGATCGCATGCACGAAAGCGGCATCCTCAGCACCGATCACGTGCGCAAAACCGAGCCGCAACTTCTGCCCTGGACGACGCCGGTGCGGGTGTACAAGGCCGTGCAGGACCTGTTTCAGGGCCGGGGCTGGACCGGCGGCTTCCGCTCGCGGACGATCTTCTGCATCGATGTGCTGAACAAAGGCGCCTGAGCGGGACTTTTCGTCAACAGACGCAACCGATGAGCCACGAAGCCACCAAGCCACGAAGCGGTCGCTGGAACCTCGGCGGTGGCTTTGTGTCTTCGGGTCCGGGTGATCCGAGTTCCGCTGTTGTGGCAGAGACTTCGCATCAGGTGCCGGCGCGAGCCAGCGCGACAATCGCGACATCGCGCGATGCGATCGCCTTCGCGATCACCTGTGTTCTGCTGCTGGCGATGTACCTGCCGCTTCAGAACCGCTGGTGGGTTCCCGGCGGCGACAGCGAAGTCTACATCGCCATCGCCCGAAACCTGGCGCTGGGCAACGGGTATCTGTTCAACGGCCAGCCGGTCAGCATGGTCCCGCCGGGCTGGTCGCAGGTCATGGCCTGGCTGATGAAGCTCTCGCCCAGCTTTCTGCTGCTGAAGCTGGTGAACATGAGCTGCATGTTCGGGGCGCTGGCGATAGGGTACTGGATCTGCCGGCGCTTCGCCGGGCCGGCGCTGTCGGCGCTGGTCATCGTCACCAGCGGTATCCTCTCCCACATCTACTCGCTGACGTTCTGGCTGCACAGCGACGCGCTGTTCTGCCTGATCTCGTCGGCGGCGCTGCTGCTGGCGATGCGGATCAACGAGGCGGGGCAACATCGCAGTTGGTGGTGGCGTTTTCCGCTTCTGGTGCTGCTGTGCGCCGCCAGCGTCTGGGTCCGCTGGGCCGGGATCTTCACCTGGCTGCTCGTCGCCGCCGCCCTGTACAACGGGCGACTTGTCCCCCGATGGGATCGGCTGATGTTCACGCTGCTGCTCAGCGGCGCCGTCACCGCCGCCACGTTCTTCGGGTTGCGATACAGCCTGGCCTCGGCGATTCCCCAGGACAAGGCCAGGCTCATCAAAAGCTGGGCTTCGGACGAGCCGCCCACGCCGATCATCGCCAGGGCCGACGCCACGGTGGCGCAGGCGTACCGGTTCTTCGACCCCGGCGGCGAGGGAGTCGGGGCATTGTTCGGCCGGGCGGGAAACTGGGGACAGTGGTTCAGCTACCTGCTGTGGCAGCCGCTGCGACTGGGCTGGAGCAACAAGTTCGTCGGCGCCGTGGCACTGCTGATCGGCTGGATCGTGCTGCTGCCCCTGCTGGTGCACGCCTGCTGGGCCGCGACGCGCGCCCAGTGGCTCTGGCCGGCCATGCTGCTGTATGCCCTGGCGCTGGCGCTGAACTGGCCAAGACCTAACGCGCGGTACTATGTCCCGCTGGCCTTTCTGATCGTGCTGGGCGTGTTCAAGGGAATGCAGATCATCCGCCAGCGGTTTCCCGCAGATCCGGTCGTGGCCGGATGCAAAGTGGCGCTGGGCTACTTCGTGGCGTCGCTGCTGCTGTGCAACGGCGCTTTATGGGCGGTGGATCTGTCCGTGGCGCGGTCGGACAACTTTTACGCCCGCTACGAGGCGGGACTGAACCGCGACCTGATCCAGGCGGCGCGCTGGCTGAATGACCGCGCGGTACAGGACGGGGAAATCGCCGTCTCGGAGTACTACGTGAATCTTGGCCGCGGGCGGATCAGCCGACTGGGACTGCGGGCCACCACCATGCTGACCGGCAAGGCGATCGTATCCGTGCCGATCCGCTACACGCGGCAGGGAGCAGATCCGCGCCGCAACAGCGAGTTTCTCAAGTGGGCCAGAAGCACGGGGATCAAGTATGTCCTGTATCAGCCGCCGGTCTCGCCGTGGCGGGTGTTCCATTTCCGCATGCCCTGGCTTCAGGAAGCGATGACCGGAGAACCGGCCTACGACACCGGCGCTGGCTGGCGGCTGTATGAGATCCCGCCCCAGGGCCAGGAGGCGATCCGCGTCAGCATCCAATACCCCGACGACTGGCCCACACGCGTGCCCGGGATGTAGATTCACACACAAGCATCAGCCAAAGGCATGTCCAGCACGGTGCACATGGTCGTTGAACAGCCGGCGAGCAGCGTCGCGACGGTGGCGCGTCGTCGCGGCTGGCTTCGCGGCGCGACCTGGGGCGGCATCGTCGTGGCGATGGCGCTGCTCGGAATCTACGCCCTGCTGCACAACCCTTACTGGGTTCGCGGCGGAGACAGCGAGGTCTATATCGGCATCGCGCGTCGCCTGGCGGGCGGACAGGGCATGCGTTTCAACGGACAACCGGTGGCGATGGTGCCACCGGGCTGGCCGCTGCTGCTGGCGGCGGCGATGAAGATCTCCACCTCCTTCGCCCTGCTGAAGCTGATCCCCATGCTGTCGATGGTGGGCGGGTTGACGATGTTCTATTTCGCGCTGCTGCGGGTGGTTCCGGGGCAGCGGGCGGGGATCGTCATCCTCAGCACCGCCCTGCTCGGGTCGGTGGCGCCGCTGACCTACTGGTTTCATGGTGAGGGGTTTTTCCTGCTGCTGTCGGCGGCGGCGCTGCTGCTGGCCTGCCAGATCAACGAAGGCAAGGCCGCGTGGTGGCGGATCGCGCTGTGCGTGGCACTGTGCGCCGCCAGCCTCACCGCCCGCTGGACGGGCATCCTCTTCTGGCCGCTGATCGCCGCGGCGCTGCTTCGCGGGCGGACGCTCTGGCCCAGGCTCGATCGCGCGTGGATCGCCGTGGGGCTGACGCTGCTGCTCACGCTGGCGACGTTTTTTGGCCTGCGGCGGGCGCTGCGCGTCGAGCAGCATCAGATCGATCCGCGTTTTGACGCGTCGCTGTCGGTGCCTTACGACATCGTCAACGAGGCCAGCGACCGCAAGAGCTACCTCGATCGTCTGCTCGACGCCGACCTGTGGGTCGCTGCCCTGCTCTGGTCGCCGCTGATGCCCTACGCCCAGGTGCGTCCGTATACCAGCGCCGCAGGATGGCTGGTGATCGGATTGTGCCTGCTGACGGTCATCGACGCGATCCGCCGGCGGCAGTGGATCTGGCTGGCGATGGCGGCGTATTGCGGGGCGCTGATCCTGAACTGGCCCAGCGCCGTGGCGCGGTATTTTGTGCCGGTGGCGCCGCTGCTGCTGGCGGCGACGTTGCAGGGATTCACCCGGGCGGCGGACTGGCTGCCAAAGCCCGAGTGGCGCCAGAACGTCGGTCTGGGACTGCGCGCCGGTTTCGCCGGGCTGGTCCTGCTGCCCAATGTCGCCTCGTATGCGATGGACGTCTGGGCGATGCGAGCGACGGATTTTTACGCGCGCTGGCAGGGCGGCACGGACAGGAGCCTGGTCGCCGCCGCCCGGTGGTTGCGCGACCATGATCTGAAGGACGGCGAGCTGGTCGTGACGCGGCGCTACTCGACGGTCAATTCGGACCGTTACACCAACGGGTGGATGCGCGCCGCGCACGTGCTGACCGATCGCGCCGTCATGACCATGCCCGATTCGCTTTCGCGAGACCCGGACAGCGCCGTGATCCAGTGGATGCAGCAGAACAACGCCCGATATTACCTGTACCTGCCTCGAGTGTACGTCTTCGGTCATTTCCGGCGGCTGTCGTGGAACGGAGTTCCGCTGTATCCGCAGGACACGGACTGGCGGCTGTACGAGCGAGTGGGCGAGCAGATCCGGCAGATCAGCGTCGAGCCGATCGAATCGGGCGTACGCAATGTCCCGGGCCTGTAGGGCCCTGTTGACGCACAACGGCGGGCGATGCCCGCCTTAATGTCTTGCACTCACGCGAGCCTGACAACCTCAGCATCGTCGTCCCGATCGTCGCGGGCGTGGGCAACGCTTTGATGGCCGTGCCGATGGTGCGGCAGCTCAAGCGCGCCCGACCACACGCCCGCGTCTGCGTTCTGGCGCGAATCAACGCGATGGCCGAACCGTTCCGGCGACTGCCCGGGGTGGACGAGGTGTTCGTCACCGGCAATGGCCTGCGCGGTCAGCTTCGGGCCGTGCGATGGATGCGGCAACACGTGCCGGACGTGTTGCTCATTCCCTTTCCGTCCAACCGCTGGCAGTACAACGCGCTGGCGCTGGCCAGCGGCGCGCGGCGCGTGATCGCGCATCGCTATCCGGTGGGCCACGTGCGGACGCTGGCGTTTGTGGTGGGCGATCGACTGGAGGCGCAGCGGGGTATTCACGACGTCGTGCAGAACCTGCGCCTGCTGCAACTGCTGGACGTCGAGCCAGACCCGACCGAGCCGCCGCGATTCGCCCTGGGTGAACACGACCGCAACCGCGCACGCCAGCTTCTGGGCGCCGCGGGCGTCGGCGATGACGCCACCTTCATCGCCATCCACGCCGGAAGCGCCAAAACCGTGCTGGCGCGGGCGAAGCGCTGGCCGGCCGACAACTACGCGCAGCTCATTCGCATGCTTCAGCAGCAGGTGTGCGACGACATCGTGCTTTTGGAGGGACCGGATGAGACAGGCGTTGGCGATGAGATCCTCAATGCCCTGGGCAGCAATGCGCAACGAGGCGATCACGGCGTGCACGTGATGCGTCTGAGCGGGCCGCTGGGCGACGCCGCGGCGGTGCTGGAGCGGGCGCGATTGTACGTCGGATCGGATTCGGGGCTGGCGCATCTGGCCGCGGCGGTGGGAACGCCCCCGGTCACGCTGTTCGCCCCGGCCGACCCGGATCGCGTCTGCCCGTTCGGATATCGGCATCTGGTGGTGCAGTCGCCACGCAACTGCGGACCGTGCTTTTTGTACCCGTGGCAGGCGACGCGGCCCGTGGTTCGCTGCCGCGAGCCGTACTGCATCAGCGCGATCACGGTCTCGATGGTGATGGATGCGGTGCATCGTGCGCTGCGGGAGACTGCGCCCGTGGCCGCAACAAACAAGGCGGTGCACGTATGAGCCTGCTGCCGGCCGACACCTCGCCGCAGGATGCACCGGCGCCCGCCCGATCGCCGCGGCGGCTGCTGATCCGCAGCCTCAAGTGGATCCTGCTGCTGCTGGTGCTGGGTCTGGTGGGCCGCGCGCTGTACCGGCAGCTTGCGCTGATCGATTTGGCGACGCTGCGTTTCAGGCCCGCGCCGCTGCTGGGCGCGGTTGCGGCGCTGCTGGTGGTCCCGCTGGTGCAGCTCGTGTCGTATCGGGTGATGCTCGGCGCCTACGCGCACGCCCCGCCGTGGGGCGCTCTGGCGGCGGCGGCGTGGATCCCGATGCTGGGCAAGTACATCCCCGGAAAGCTCGCCAGCTTCGCCGGCGCGGTTTACCTGCTGCGAAAGTTTCAGATCCCCGGCGCCATTGCCCTCAGCGTTGTGCTGGCACTGGATGGCATGATGATCGTCACGGGGCTGATCGTCGGCGCGCCTCTGCTGCTGTGGCCGCCGGTGCAGCAGATTCTACCGCTGGGCTGGCTGTGGTGCATGCTGGTCATCATGGCAGGGCTGGTGTGCCTGCACCCGCAGATCTACGGACGCATCGTGAACTTCGCGCTGCGAAGGCTCAGACGCCAGCCCCTGGATCACATGCCGCCGCTGCGGGTCTACGGCTGGCCGGTGATCTGCTGCTTCGTGCAGTGGATCGCGGTGGGGCTGACGCTGTGGCTGCTGGGGCTTTCGGTGGGGCAGGTCTCGGCGCAGCGGCTTCCGCTGCTGGTGGGCATCGGAGGTCTGGCGTACACGGTCAGCTACCTGGTGCTGTTTGCGCCTGGGGGGTTTGGCGTTCGCGAGGCGATCTTTCTGGGGGCGCTGAAGAACGTGGTTGTCCCGGCGCCGGCGGCGGCGATCGTCGTGGTCGGCACGCGCATCGTGCAAATCCTGGTGGAACTGCTGATCGCGCTGGTCGGGATGCTGATCCTGCGGATCGTCACGGCCCGCGCCGCTCAGGATCGCCGCGACGGCTTGCTGGCCAGCAACACCACCCGGTAGATCGCAAGCTGCCGAAAGATCGGCTGCATGCTCCACAGCCGCTCCAGCCAGTTGAAGATCGGGATCATCGAAGGCGGCTCGATGTGCCGCGCGATCTCAAAACCCGCCTCTTGCAGCGCCTGCTTGATCACCGGGGCCGTGCGAAGCCCGGTGTGCGCCGGATGCTGCTTGAGGATGATGTTGTAGTGCTTGAGCCGTTCGATCCAGTGCAGCGGATTGGGCGTGTAGATGAAGTAGGTTCCGCCCGGTTTGAGCAGCCGATACGCCTCTCGGAAGATCGCCATCATCGTCTCGTAGCCGCAATGTTCGGTCACGTCGGCGCTGAGGGCCTTGTCGAATGAGGCGTCGGGGATGTGGGGCAGGTGGCCGGCGTCGCCGACTTCGAAGCTGGCCTGCGGAAACTGGGCACAATGCCGTCGCGCGGTCTGGATCGCCACTTCCGAGAGGTCCACGCCGTGGACAATCGCTCCCTTGCTGGAAAGAAAATGCGCCGCCAGTCCCGCGCCGCAGCCCAGGTCGATGATCCGATCGCCCGGGCGTGGGTCCAGACACTCCTGCATCCACTTCAGCCGCCACTTGTGGCTGCGGTAATGCTGGTTCTCCAGGATCCACTGGTAGTAGGCCTGGTTGTACTCCTCGGTGGTGTACGAGGGATCGGCCGGTCTTATGCGAAGATCGCCGTCGGCAGTGGTATTGGCGTTGGACACTGGCGTGAAAATATCCGGTCGGGACGGAATGTTCCAGCGCGGCCCGGACATTGCCCCGCACGGCGGGCGGGTCGGGCATCGGGCGGCCGCGGGCTTGGCGGGGACTTGATGATTTCGCGGCGTTTTTGTGTATACTTCGCGGCCCGGACGCGGGAGCCTTCAACTGGGGCTGGTTGGCGGTTGCCGGTGGTTCCCGTGCTGCTTCCGGTGGTTGTCAGTTTGATCCACACACGCAGTTGCAGGAGGCAACATCATGGCGGACATCGCTGGGCAGGCAGAGTTCCCGACGATCATCGGGCCTGACGCGTCGTTCAAGGGGGAAATGACTTTCGAGAAGGGCCTGCGGCTTCAGGGCAAGTTCGACGGCAAGATCAACACCGCCGGACGGTTGCACGTGGCGCGTGAGGCGAAGATGAACGCCGACGTGGAGGCCGGCGCCATCGTCGTCGAGGGCGAAGTGCGCGGCAATCTCTCCGCCAACGACCGCATCGAGCTCAAAGCCAGCGCGCGCTATGAAGGAGACCTTCGCGCCAGCAAGCTGGTGGTGGATGAGGGAGCGGTGTTCAGCGGGCACGTATCGGTCGGCCCGGACGCGACCAAGGGTCGTGCCCCCGCGACCGCGGCAGGGCTGGGCGGCGCAAAGCCTCCTGCCGCACCCGTCGCCGCCACGCCGGTCAAGGCGTAGCTCGCCTCGGCGGTGATGGCCTGACGAGGTCTGTGTCCATCCGGTTCTGATCTGGCTGGCCTGGAGTCAACTCATCACGCTTTCCTGGCCGCCGCCCGCGCCCGGGCTGTTGCTGAGTCATGGCTTCTGCGACCTACAGCGTGCCCCCACCCGATGATCGGCAGATCATCGTCTGCCTCTACTGCGCCAAGCCGCTGGAGATCAGCCGAAAGGCCATGAGCGTCACCTGCAAGTTCTGCCACAAGCCCCTGCGACTGGAAGACGTGCAGATCAAGGTCTACGAGGCCAGACGACACATCGACACCTGCGGCGTGGTGACGGTGGAGAAAAAAGGCAACGTTGTGGCCGACCGAATCCTGTGCGGCGGAGCGATCATCCGCGGCAAGGTCAAGGCGGCGATCACCAGCCGCGGGCCGGTCCTGGTCGGACCCGAGGCCGAAATCAAGGGCGATGTGACCGCCCCGACTCTGGCGGTTGGCGCCGGGGCCATCCTCGAAGGCCAATACCGCATCGGGCAGTTCGAGCAGGACGATTCCGCGCGCAAGCGTTGAGCAACGGGCGAACAGGCCATTTGCTCAAGGCCGCATCAGGTGATTCAGCTTCTGGATCTGGCTGTGGGCCTGTTCCAGCACCCTCGGTGATTCCAAAAATCGCATGCAACTGATGTGGCTGCATCGTCGCGAGTAGCACGGACTGCATGGGATCTGCACGCGCAAGACGCTGTCGGGTCGCCGGTATGGGCCGGTGCGGATCGGGTTGGTCGGGCCGAAGATCGTGACCAGAGGCCGGCCCAGCGCCGCAGCGATGTGCATCGGGCCGCTGTCGTTGGCGATGACCAGTGTCGCCCGCTCCAACAGAGCCACAAGCTGCCGGAGGCTGGTTTTGCCGGTCAGATCGAGCGGGCCGGCGTCGCCATCGGCCGCAAGCCGGCGGATTTCCTGCGCGATCGGCACCGCGTCGGCTCCGCCGGCGATCACGCTGACAAGCCCCAGATCCCGCCGCAGCGGCCCGACCAGTTCGGCAAAACGCTCCGCCGGCCAGCGCTTGGTCGGCCAGTTGGTCCCCGGCAGCAGGACGGCGTAAGGACCGCGATCGCCCACAAGCGTCTGAACCTGCTCCCGTTCCGCCGGGTCGATTGAAAAATCGAACTCGATCGGGGCTCGTCCACAACCCAGTGCTTCGGTGATGCACAGATACCGGTCGATGGCATGTTGCTCCATCGAGTCGATCGGCACGTGATGGGTGTAAAACAGCGGCGCCAGCTCGCGCGCGTTGGAGAAACCCACACGCATCGCCGCCCCGCTCAGGGCCGAGAGCACCCCGCTGCGAAGCAGCCCCTGAAGATCGATCACCAGGTCGAATTGCCGATTCCGAAGCTGACGCAGGAAACGCCCCAGCTCCGCCGCCGTGGAGATGTTCCACCAGCCGCTGCCGAAACGCTGGCGATCAAAGGTGATGATCTCGTCGAGCTGGCGATGACCCCGCAGCAGTCCCGCGAACGCGCTGCCCACGAGCCAGGCGATGTGCGCCTGCGGCCAGCGGCGACGAAGCAGGCTCAACACCGGCAGCGTGTGCACCACATCGCCCAGGGCACTGGGTTTGATGATCAGAATCCGCCGCGGCGGAGAACTGTCCAGATCGATGCGCGTCATCGCAGTTTCAATTCAACACCACGGGCAATGGAATCTGTCAGCTCTGGCGGCCAATCTGCCCGCGCGCAAACGGAGCATAACCCTGGCACAGCGCCAGCGAATCCTCCGCAGTGTACTGCGGATGCTGCTTCATCGCCCGCAGCAGTCGCCGAATCCCCCAGCTCACCAGCCAGTAGTTCAGCGGCCGGATTCCGTCGGTGTCGATCATGACCGGTGTTGGCCCGGCCGGGTCGTGCGAGTCGTCGAAGACGATCCAGTTGGTGCTCTTGGCGTCGTAATGTGCCAGGCCGCTGCGCTCGATGCGGCGCAGTGTCCTGCCGAGCCGGCGAAAGAGCATGTCGCGACGCTGCGGGTCGGTCGAATCCAGGTCGATGCGATCCAGCGATTCTCCGGGCACGTGCTCGAAAACCACGATCGCGTCGATCACGTATCCCAGAACCCGTCGCTCCATCAGCAGCAACGGCCACTCGCAAGGCAGTTGCCGGACGATGAGCTGCCAGGCCTTCAGCCACATGCGTCGGGCCCGCGCCGGGCGAAACAGGTCCAGCACATAGCGATGCCAGGCCTTGCGTCGCGGACGCTTGACCACCACCGCGATGGGGCGACCGGCCAGCACCACCTGCCCCGCCAGCACCTGCCCGCTGGAATCACTCTTGAGCACCGTAAGCTGATCCGACTGGATCTGCGCCAGCAGCATCGGCCAGGCCAGTTCCCAATCCCGCCGCGATGCCCCCAGGCGGCTGGCCAGTGACCAGGCAACCGCCCACCGCGACGATTGCGTAAACAGACCCGACCACGGCCCGGCGCGCAGCCGGCCCCAGTCCCGGCCTCGCAGGTGCCGAAACTGCCGCCGCCACAGCTTTTCGCTCAGCGGATTTTTCCGCGGCCAGGGGTCGTCGGGGTTCAACCGCAGCCAACCGCGGAGCAGTTCGGTACGTGTGGCGAATCTCGCCGCATCATGGGCAAAGCTGAACAGGTGCGCAAGCCTCAGCCCGCCGCGACGCAACTGCCTGACATCCAGCAGCCACAGCCGATCGTCGCGAACCAGGAAACTGTCCAGCGACAGCGATGGATGCCCGAACCGCGCCCGCCCGATGCCATACAGGATTTCGACCAGGCCTGCTGCGATGGCCCGTCGCTGCGATGCCGGCAGTGGCTGACCGCTCAGCCGACGCTCCCGCAGAAACGTGCCCAGCGGGACGGCGCCGCTGATGGCCTCGACGATCAACGCGTCGCCCAACTGCTGGCCGATGCGAAGGCCCGCCAGATGCGCGATGGCTCGCGGGACCGGCACCGCGGCGCGCTGCATCTGCTGAAATCGAACAAACTCCGCGAAGGCGCCGCCTCGCCGCAGCAGCGAGCCGAAGGCGTTTGGCCTGGGGTAGAAATACAGGTAATACTCGCGCCCGCCGTGCGCAAAGCTCCACACCTGGCGATGCGCATCGTGGCGAACCAGCCGCCCAAGGCGATCCAACTGCCCCAGCGTCTGTTGTAGCGTCTGCGAATCCAGCGATTCCACCGATTCCACCGCCGAGGTTATATCCCGCGTACGCGTCGTTGTCTTGCAGGTGTGCTTCCGCCCGGGCGTGCCCGAGTTTCCCAAAGCCTCCGCCGAACGGTCCGGCGACAGGCCTGTTTAGCCGTGTGCGTAAACTGGTCGCAGCCGGTTCTTTCGCACCATGGCGTCCTACGGCGTCTGGCCATGCCGTGAACGCTCGCTCGACCGAAAGACCCGCGAGACGGGCTTACCTACGTCTGCCGGAATTACTCGAGAGGCGCAGACCAGAATGCCCGTATCGTTCACTCGACCCTCAACCGATGGCGCTTACACGCCACCGAGGTGGGCGATCGCGCCCTTATGCTCTTCCGAATCTCGGATTGCCAATTTGGTCAAGACCGTCCAATGACGTCTGACTCGGTGAGTCTATATGTGCGCTCAGGTATCCGATCTAGGCACTGTCTGAAAACAGTAGTTTGAGATACCGGCGGATCATCGCCAACTGCAGCATTCCATGGAAATGCACGGCCAGCTTCTCGAACCGCGTTCCGATGCGCCGGAACTCCTTGAGCCAGCCGACGCACTGCTCGGCCACGCAGCGGCCGCGGTAGGCCCAGCGGTCGAACCACACCGCCGGGTCATGTCGCGCCAGCTCATTTTCCCTGTGCGGAATCACCGGCTCGATCTTCTGCTCGGCCAGCCAGTCGCGCACGCGCTGCACGCTGTATCCTTTGTCGCCGGCGAGCTTGCGGGGCTTGTGGCGACGCTTGCGTTTCTTTCGTCGTCGGCCGATCAGCGTCGCGATCGCCTCTGCGATGACCGATTCGGCGCGCGTCGATTCGTGGACTTGCCCGGCGGTGACTTCGATGGCAAGCGGAGTGCCCGCACCGTCAGTGACCACGTGGAATTTGGAGCCAAACCCGCCTCGCGAGCGGCCCAGTGCGTGGTCGGCGGGTTCGTCGGGGTGCCGTCGGCAACTTTTTTGTCAGCCCCGGCCGCAGCGCGGGCGGCGCGGACGGATGACCCGTCCACGCACCACAGTTCCCAGTCGATGTATCCCTGGTTGTCGAGCTTGACCTGCAGCGTCTCGATGATGCGGGCAAAGACGCCGCTTTTTTCGCCACTTGCGAAAGTGGTCGTACACGGTCTGCCAGGGGCCGAAGCGTTCGGGCAGATCGCGCCAAGGCGCGCCGGTACAGAGAATCCAGAAAATACCGTTGAGCAGCGTTCGTCGATCGCGAGCCGGGCGTCCGGTTCGGGCCGTGCTCCGCGGCAGATGCGGCTCGACCAACGCCCATTGCTCGTCCGTCAGCTCGTGGCGTTTCATGAGTGGCGACCTCCATGTCGTCACGGCAGTGTATGCGAATTCGGAGTTTTCAGACAGAGCCTAGCATGACAGCGCTACGTAGAGTTGACCTGAATCACCGAGCGGTGTCGGCTTTTATATGCTGCCTCGTTACGCCGTTGGTGATAGGCACATCGCTGCATCAGCTGGGACCAGGACCTCCAGTCGCGCTGCCAGAGCTTCGCCGCGAGGGTCGAGACAGCCTCGCAAACCTGCTCGAAGGTGATGAGCACATTTTTCCCCCCGCAGCCGGGTCGTCTGTTCCGACAGGAAGCACATCGCCAATCGCACGCACAGCCAGTGTCGTATCAGACTCACATAGGTTCTGACCTCGAAGGCGCCCAGTCCCGCCTCCTGCTTGGCACGCTCGAACCACTTTTCCACATGCCAGCGTGACAGCAGCACGCGGATCAATTTCTCGACGCTGGCGCCTTCGCCGGCATTGCTGATCACGTATTTGATCTCACCGGTCTTCGGCTGTCGCATCACGATCAGCCAGTACATCCGGTCGGTGGGAACGCTGAGGTTGTGGTTGGCGTGCGAGGAGTCGCTCAGATGGACTCGGGTTGCCTTGTATTCCCAGATCAGTGTCCCGCGTGTGGTGTCCTTCACCTTGCACCGCTTCCAGGGCTGGCTCGTGAACGCCGGGCTGTGCGTGCTCAGGTTGTCCACCCGCCGCGCCGCGTGAGAAGCGTACCCGCCGCTGCGGCACGCCGGACGTTTGACCCAGGCGCGGAAGCTGGCGGGCACTTCGCCCACCGCCGCCTGGCCCATCTCGTCCAGCCCGAACCAGAACGCCGGCACCATGCCGTACTCTTCATCGAAGACCACCCAGTTGAGCTTCACCCCGCCGGCCAGCGCCTGCTTCACCTGCTCCAGGGCGATCTTCCACTTCGCACGGCAGACCAACTCCGCCGGAATGCCCGCCTCCTCACAGCGGTCGCGGTCCGCCGCCCAGTCCTGCGGCAGATACAGGTCGCTGGCCAGCACGCACGAGAAGGGGTTTTTGGCATCGTTGTCGGTGAACAGCAGATGCTGGGCAACCACGCAGTTCTCGATCTTGCCCGATTCCCCGCAGTATTGCCGCTGCACCCCAGGCGTCTTGTCTCCCTGCTTGGGATGGCCGGTGGCGTCGATCACTCCGATTCCGCCCTGCGGACAACGGTCGGCCACGCGATGGATCAGCATCTTCTCCAGTCGCGCATGATCCCAGGCGAACAGGGACAAGAACTCCTGCAGCGTCCGCACCGCCACCCCGCACGCCAGCGCGATCGGCTCCACGCTCTTGCGTCGCAGGTCCGCCATCAATCCCAGCAGATAACTCTGGAAGTAATCGAAGGTCACCGCACGCTTGAAGCAGGGGCGAAACGACTGAACCCATGCCGACAACGCTGGCTGCAGAGAAGCGAGTTGTTCCGCATTCATCGCACGACTCCGGTGTTGGACCAGAATCGTCATCGACTCGCAGCCGCTCCCGGCTTGAGCTAATCTAGCGCTGTCATGCTAGGTAGACCCGCTTTCTTGTCGGATCAACTCCACGCACTCCCTGCGCAGGCGATCAAACACGAAAACGCGATGGAAAGTGCTATCCCACGTGGGCAGGACATTACTGCTCGGCAAGTGGAAACACGACGAGGGTGCGAGGTGATCTATGTAAAGCAGCAGCCAGTATGCGGTGTATTCCGTATGGCCAACTCTAGCGTGTGCCTTTTCCAACTTTTTGGCCTTGCCGCCGATGATCTGCGCAAGCTGTTCTTTCGATAAGGAATTCACCTCGGCAGTACCCCAAGGGTCGAATTGAAACGGCAGATTTGGTGGACGCCTGGCAATCACCATGAAGTCCACCCATCTCTGAAGTGATTCTGGAAGTTCGTGATTCTGGATAACCAAGGATCGCGAGGGCTCGCTCGGAACGCTCGCCCGCGCAGACTTGATTGCTCCGATCAACTCCGTAGCGATGGACTTCCTAACATGCGAAGTTCTCACAGATGACAGATCACGGAAGGTGACCCGCACACGTAGCGGGGGAAGGTTCTCGCGCTCACAAATTTGCGCTCGCGCATTCCTAAGAATAACCTCCTGGATAGCCTCCTGCTGCTTGGGACGAGTGGACCGGCGGCGACTCGATTCTTGTAGAATCTGGCAGACCTCAATGCCAATGACCTGTCCGCCCGGAAGCTTTGCGCACAGGTCCGGC
The DNA here is from genome assembly GCF_050410795.1 of Fontivita pretiosa. Classification (GTDB taxonomy): domain Bacteria; phylum Planctomycetota; class Phycisphaerae; order Tepidisphaerales; family Tepidisphaeraceae; genus Fontivita; species Fontivita pretiosa. The sequence goes on from NZ_CP191258.1 coordinate 2,732,581, forward strand.
GGATCGCGCGTCACGCGGCTAATGCTCGCCGGAGGCAGGATGCCTGTAGCGTTGGCAAATTCCTGTCCGATATGCAACTCCAGGTCTTGCTGCTGAACTCGAGATGGCATTAACCAGCCCTTGCTTTCAACCTCCAGGCAGATCCGCCTCGGCCTCTCGCCTGCCGATTGTTCGGGTGAACGTTCCGGTCTGCGATGCCGTTGTTTTCCGCAACCTGCATGATCATCGCGTGGCGGTCATGTCTCGCAATCGTAGTTGAGTGCCAGCCTCCGCCGTTGTGCGACGAATCTGGTCTTCGGTTCGGTCCGGCCGCAGGTGTGGCGCTCTCCCCAACAAAAAACCCTGCCGATGCGGGGTTGTGGGTGCCCGCTGGTCGCGGGCGATGCGTTGCCGCAGCAGGTTGCGGTGCGGCAATAAGAAACTATCTCAATTGACCTTTTCTGCCGATATTCGTGGAAGGAATCTTACCACGGAGCCACGGATGGCCAGAACCAAACGCGTTGCCGAACCCCTGCCCACGATCTGGAATTGCCCGGACGAGCTGTGGGATCTGATCCTGCCGATCCTCGCCGAGCTGGACCCGCCGCACCGCGGGCATCGACAGCGCGTGGACCAGCGCAGGGCGCTGGACGGGATCATCTACCGCCTCCGCTCCGGCTGCCAGTGGAACCGGCTTCCCAAGGAGTTCGGCGACGACTCCTCGGTGCACCGCACGCAGCAGCGCTGGATCGAGCGCGGCGTGTTCGATCGCATCTGGGAACTGCTCGTGCGCGCCTGCGAGGAACTCGGCGGCGTGGACTGGGCCTGGCAGAGCGTCGATGGTGCCATGTCCAAGGCGCGTTTTGGGGGGATCATGTCGGACCCAATCCCACCGATCGTGCGAAAAACGGAACGAAACGCAGCGTTTTGACGGAAGCCGACGGCGGGCCGATCGCGGTGGTCGTGGCCGGCGCCAACGTCCACGACTCCATGATCCTTCAGGACACGCTCGAAGCGGTCGTGACCGAACCGCCCAACCCGGTGACCGAGCAGGAGCAGCACCTGTGCATGGACAAGGGCTACAGCGGCGCCCCCGCCGACGCCACCGCGCGGGTGTTCGGCTACGAGCCGCACTGCAAGCAGATCGGCCAGGAAAAACTCGACGGCCGCAACCGCAAGAAGCATCCCGCGCGGCGATGGGTTGTCGAGCGAACGCACGCGTGGCTGAGCAAGTGTCGCGGCATCCTCGTGCGATATTGCAAGAAGTCATCCAACTACCTCGGCACCATCAAACTCGCGTGCGCGCTGCTGTGGTATCGGAGGCTCTACCGGTTGGGGCAAATGAGATAGGTTCTAAGAGCGCCTAACAAAATGACTCATCCTATCTATGTAGTCCGGTTTGCCGAAGTCATGGATAGACAAGGAGGTCCAGCTATGGCCAAACCGTTACTGGATGACGCGTTGTGGAACTTGATCGAACCGTTACTGCCCGCTCCCAAGCCTCGTCGCAAGAAGTATCCCGGCCGCAAGCCCCTGGACCGTCGCAAGGTCCTGACCGGCATCCTGTTTGTGTTGAAAAGCGGCATCCCGTGGGAGGACCTGCCCCAGGAGATGGGCTGCGGATCGGGCATGAGCTGTTGGAGATACTTGCAGGCCTGGCAGAAGGCCGGGGTCTGGGACAAGGTCCACAAGCTCTTGTTGGACCGGCTACGAGCCGAGGAAGAACTCGACCTGTCGGCGGCTGTGGTGGACTGCAGCCACGTGCGAGCGGTCGGGGGGGCGAAAGTACGGGTCCCAGCCCCGTGGATCGGAGGAAAAAGGGGTCGAAGCACCACCTCATCACGGATGCGGAAGGCATTCCGCTGGCCGTTGGGCTCACGGGCGGCAATCGCCACGACCTGACGCAGTTGATTCCCCTGGTGGACGCCATCCCTCCCATCGCCGGCCAGGTCGGCCACCCGGTGCATCGGCCCAAACAGGCCTTTGCGGACCGGGGATACGATTCCGACCCGCATCGTCAGGAACTGCTCAACTGCGGCATCGAACCGACGATCGCCCAGCGGGGCACGGAGCACGGCAGCGGCCTGGGGTTGTTCCGATGGGTGCTGGAGCGAACGATCAGTTGGCTCCATCAGTTCCGCCGTCTGCGGTTCGGTACGAACGTCGCGCCGACATTCATATGGCGTTCTTGAAGCTGGGGTGTATCGTAATCTGCCACCGGTGTCTCACAAGTTCATTTTGTTAGGCGATCTAAATCACGTCGTCTCCAGCACGCTTGGAAAGTGGTCGAGAACCGCGCCCGAATATGCAGGATAATACAGCGAGTTGCATGAGCCTAGGATTTTCCGCGGAACAGGTAGCAGGAGAGCGACCATGACTGATCAGATCATCCCGAAGTTAATCAGGGGACTCCGGCGGCGGCTCGGACTCACGCAGGAGCAGTTCGCCCAGATGGTCGGCGTCACCTACGGTTCGGTGAACCACTGGGAAAACGGCAAACGCAGGCCCCAGCCATTCCTGGTGCGCCGTCTCCTTGAGATAAAGGGAGAGCTCGAAAGAAGGGGGAAATAGCTCATGGCCCGACTGGAGGAACTCACGCGTGGCGCGACCGTCAAGGGCATCCTTGCCGACGGCTTGGTCACCATCATTGACGTCAAGTGGCACGGCTCCGATGTCGTCGAGGCGACCTACAAGGACGCCTCCGGCCGTCTGGCCAGTGAGCTTCTTTACCGGGACCGTGAGTCCTCCCTAGACATCGTGACGCAGGGTGCGCAGTTTAGCTTCGATGGCGACGGCGCTCAGTTCCGTCTGGCCTCCGAGGCCCGCCGCATCAGCCTCGCACATCTGTTCGACCCGCTTCTGGCCATCCACACTTCCCTCATAGAGCCGCTGCCGCACCAGATCACGGGGGTCTACGAGGCGATGCTGCCTCGGCAGCCGTTGCGGTTCCTGCTCGCGGACGACCCGGGCGCGGGAAAGACCATCATGGCCGGTCTGTTAATCAAGGAACTCATGATACGGGGCGACCTGCACCGGTGCCTCATCTGCTGCCCCGGCAACCTTGCCGAACAATGGCAGGACGAGATGGACACAAGGTTTCACCTGCCCTTCGACATCGTCGGCAGGGAAGCAATAGAGGCCTCCCGAACGGGGAATCCATTCGCCGAGAAGAACCTTGTCATTAGCCGGCTTGACCTGATGAGCCGGAATGACGACGTCATCGCCAAGATTGAGCAGACCGAGTGGGACCTAGTCGTGGTGGACGAGGCTCACAAGATGCACGCGTCATTCTTCGGCGGTGAGGTGAAGGAGACCAAGCGGTACAAACTTGGCCGCGTGCTCGGCAGGCTCGCAAGACACCTGCTTCTCATGACGGCCACGCCGCACAATGGAAAGGAAGAGGAATTTCAGCTCTTCCTGGCGCTTCTGGACGCCGACCGGTTCGAGGGTCGATTTCGTGACGGCGTACACGTCGCGGACGTCTCTGACCTCATGCGTCGCGTCACGAAAGAAGGGCTACGGAAGTTCGACGGAACGCCCCTTTTCCCGGAACGTCGGGCCTACACCGTCACGTACGCGCTGTCGGACTTGGAGGCCAAGCTCTACGCGGAAGTCACACAGTACGTCCGAGAAGAAATGAACAGGGCCGAGCGGCTGTCCGCGAAGGGAGAGGGTCGCCGCGGGAGCGTCGTTGGCTTTGCCCTGACGATACTGCAACGCCGTCTCGCCTCGTCCCCCGAGGCCATCTACCAGTCCCTCAGACGACGGCGTGAGCGGCTGGAGAAACGGCTCCGCGAGGAGAGACTCGTCAAGCGCGGCTCCTCAGTCACCGTTGACACGACGCAGGAACTCCCCGCGATTACGCCGGAGGATATTGAGGAGCTTGACGACGCCCCCGACGCCGAAGTCGAGGCCGCCGAGGAGGCGGTGGTGGATCAGGCGTCGGCGGCACAGACCATCGCCGAACTCGAAGCCGAGATCAGAACGCTCCAGCGGCTGGAGCAATTGGCCCTCCAAGTGCGGCGCGGTGGCACCGACCGCAAGTGGGAGGAGCTCTCCAACCTGCTCCAAAACAACTCCGAAATGTTCGACGCTCACGGCCACCGCAGGAAACTGGTCATCTTCACCGAACACCGTGACACCTTGAGTTATCTGGCGGACCGGCTCAGGGCGCTCCTCGGTCGTCCCGAGGCGGTGGTGACGATACACGGCGGCATGGGGCGCGAGGATCGCCGCAAAACACAGGAGTTGTTCACCCAGGACAAAGACGTCCAGATACTCGTGGCCACCGACGCGGCGGGCGAGGGCATCAACCTCCAGCGTGCCCATCTGATGGTTAACTACGACCTTCCCTGGAACCCCAACCGCCTCGAACAGCGGTTTGGGCGCATCCACCGCATCGGCCAGACGGAGGTCTGTCACCTGTGGAACCTGGTTGCCCACGAGACGCGTGAGGGCGAGGTTTACCACCGGCTGCTTGAGAAGATCGAGGAGCAGCGCAAGGCCCTCGGCGGCCGCGTGTTCGACGTGCTCGGTAAACTCTTCCTGGAGAAGCCTCTGCGCGAACTTCTCATCGAGGCGATCCGCTACGGTGAACAGCCGGAGGTCCGCCAGCGGCTGTTCCGCATCGTGGACGCCGCGTTGGACCGCGAGCACCTCCGGCAGTTGCTTGAAGAACGCGCTCTGGCGCACGAGAGTCTGGACGCCGCGACGATCCGGCGCATCAAGGAGGACATGGAACGCGCTGAGGCCCGCAGACTCCAGCCGCATTTCATCGCATCCTTTTTCATCGAGGCGTTCCGCCTTCTGGGCGGCACCATCCGGGAACGCGAGCCGCGCCGCTACGAGATCACCCATGTGCCCGCCGTCATCCGCAGCCGCGACAGGCAAATCGGCACTGGACGGCCTGTCCTGTCCCGGTACGAGCGGGTGACCTTTCACAAGGAACTGATCAGCGTGCCGGGGAAGCCTCTGGCCTCCTTCGTCTGCCCCGGCCATCCGCTCCTCGACGCCACGATTGATATTGTCCTCGAACGTTACCGCGATCTCCTGCGGCGGGGGGCTGTCCTCGTTGACCCTCGTGAAACGAGCGACGAGCGGGTACGGATGCTTTTCTACATTGAGCACGCTATCCAAGACGGCCGCACCGATCGCCAAGGCAACCGCAGGATCGTTTCGCGTCAGTTGCAGTTCGTGGAAATGGATGCTGATGGCCGCGCCAGGATGGCCGGCTATGCCCCTTATCTCGATTACCGACCCATCACCGACGAAGAAAGGGCCTTGGTCGATTCTGAACTCACTGCGCCATGGCTTCGGCAGAACGTCGAGGAAACGGCCGTTTCCTACGCTATCCAGCACCTGGTGCCGAAGCACTTCGAGGAGGTCAAGCGGTTCCGCGAAGAACAGGTGGCCAAGACCGCCGCCGCCGTGAAGGACCGGCTGACCAAGGAGATCAACTACTGGGATCACCGCGCGGCCGAACTCCAAGCCCAAGAACAGGCTGGGCGGGTCAACGCCAGACTCAACTCCGCTAAGGCTCGCGAGCGAGCCAACGAACTGGAGGGCCGACTGCGCCGGCGGATGGATGAACTGGAGCAGGAGCGGCGCCTTTCGCCGCTGCCGCCTGTGGTCGTGGGCGGCGCGCTGGTCGTGCCGATCGGGCTTATGCAGCGTCTCAAGGGCGAGATCCGCGACGAACCAGCCATGTTCGCCCGCCAGACTCAGCACGTTGAACGTCTGGCGATGGAGGCCGTTCTGGCGACGGAGCGCCGCCTGGGCCGCGAGCCGCGCGACGTAAGCGGCGAGAACCTCGGATACGACGTAGAGTCGAAAATTCCCGGCGCAGGCCGCCTGTTTTTCATCGAAGTCAAGGGCCGCGCTGCCGGGGCGACCACGGTCACCATCACCAGGAACGAAGTCCTGACGGCCCTGAACAAGCCGGATGAGTTCATCTTGGCCTTGGTCGAGGTGGACGGCGACAATGCCAAGGAACCGGTCTACGTCCGCCGACCGTTCCAGAAGGAACCGGATTTCGGCGTCACCAGCGTGAACTACGAGCTGAAGGAACTGCTGCGTCGCGGGGAGGCACCTTCATGAGCACGAGGCAGCCTCCCGCTTACTTCCAATTGGTGCGCGACCGCGCCCGCCAGCGTTGGGATCAGCTCGAAGGCGATCCCGAGTTGGCCGGGCCTTGGAAGCAGTTGTTCGGCCAGGTCCAAAGTCCGCGGCACGTGGTCTCTGAATTGCTCCAGAACGCGGACGATGCTGGGGCGAAAAGGGTCCGCGTGTCAATGACCAACGGACAGTTCGTGTTCGAGCACGACGGCGAGGATTTCGATGAGGAGCAGTTCGCGTCCCTCTGCCGCTTTGGATTCTCCAACAAGCGCAAACTGCACACCATCGGGTTTCGGGGGATTGGATTCAAGTCCACCTTCAGCCTTGGGGAGACCGTGGAGGTTCTCACGCCGTCTTTGGCTGTCCGCTTCCACAAGCGACGCTTTACCGAGCCAGTGTGGATGGACGATGCGCCAGCCTGCGCGTTGACCCGCATCGCCGTCAAGATTCAGGATCCCAACCGGGAGAGGGAACTCAAGAAGAACCTTCAGGAATGGGTCGAAAGCCCAGCCTCACTCCTCTTCTTCAACCGCATCAACGAACTGACGATTAGCGACCTAACGCTGCGCAAGAGCCGCCTCGGTTCCGGGCCTGTCGCGGGGTCTGAGAGGATCAGGCTTACTGGCCGCGAGCAGCACGACGTGATGGTCTTCGCTTCCCCGGAGGAGCCCTTCCCCCAAGAGGCGGTGGAAGAAATCCGCCAAGAGCGCGACGTTGAAGACCTCCACCTTCCTCCCTGCCGGGTCGAACTTGTCGTCGGTCTCCGCGGCGAACAGCGGCTCTACGTCGTCCTTCCAACGGGCGTCATTATTGAGACGCCATTCTCCTGCAACGCTCCGTTTCTCCAAGACCCCGCCCGGTCCGCCATCAAGGACCCGTCGCTGTCCCCGACGAACCGCTGGCTGCTGCATCGTCTTGGCGGCCTGGCCGCCAAGGCGATGCTCGGGTGGCTACGGGATAAGTCTTTGGAGCCCGATGTGCGCGCCCAAGCCTACTGTCTTCTGCCCGACAAACCTGAGGAAGAGGACTCGTTAGCGGCCGACGCCACCTCGGCCATCTGCGAAGGGTTTGCCACGGCTGTCGGTAACCAGCCCATTCTGGTGACGACGGCCGGCCAACTGGTTGACTCGGAGAAATGCATTTCGCCGCCAAGACGGGCCTATGCTGTCTGGGCTCCATCACAGCTCCTTGAAGTATTCGGGGATGAGGATGAGCACGTCTTGTGCGAAGCCGTAGCTCACGAGCATCGGCAGCGGTTGCAGTCGTGGGACTGGCTCAAGGGTCTCAATGATGACGATTTGGTTGAGCGTCTTGCAGCAGGGCGGCGAATTCCCCGGCCAGCGGACAATAGCAACATCCTTGCGCTCTGGAGTCTGGTGCAGCAAAGCGTCCGCTACGATTACGGCGGCCAGAAGCGCCGTCGGATGGCGATCGTTCCGGTCGAGGGAGCCGATGTCCTGCTTCCCGCCAACAACGTCGTCCGTCTTTCGACGAAGAAAGAAACCATCAGTGATGAGTCATGGGCCTTTTTGGTCGGGCTGGTTCACGTCATTGATCGCCAGTGGGTGCAGCACTTGGCGCAGGCCAAGGGCGACGAGAAGACCATCGGCGCGGCGTGGCAGCTTCTCCAAGACCTCAACCTTGATCGGCCCAGCGACGCGAACGCCGTCGTCGCCAACGCGTGTCGCAATCTGTTTCGTCCGAAGCGCGTTTCGGTCAAGGATCACGTGCAAATCGCTCACCTCATGGCCGCGCTCGACGCCAAGACGCCGGCGGAATTCCGCTGCGTCACGCGGGACGGTCAGCAGCGCAAGCTGGACGATGGCATCATCGCAACGCAGGACCCCGCCGTGGAGGCGATCCTTCCCGATAACTGGGCTGCGGCCCATCTCCTGCACGAGGCCTACTTCAGCGGGTACAGCGCTTGTACGCGCCAGCAGTGGGAACAGTGGGTGAGATCAGACAAGAGCGGTTTCTGGCCTTTCGCGCCGATCCGTGCGAAAAAACAGAACATCTGGGGCAGAGATCGCCTGGCCGGTGTGCTCAAGTCCAGAGGCGCAACTTGCCCGACCACATATCCCTACGTCACCAGTAATTTCTATTTGAGCGACCACGACTTTGACGACGAACTCGTCGAGTACTGGGCTGAAACTAGCGAAACGGACGCAACGATCTGGCCGACGGTGGCTCGCCGTGTGCTCGGGTCACCATCTCTCTACTGGCAGAAGCGATGCGGAGCGAGCGTTTCTCAAGTGGCCACAACAGGGGGCGAAAGAAGCGTTCCTACCGGAGTTATACCCGCTGCGTGGATCGTTCGCCTGCGGGGGTTGGCGTGCTTGCCCGACACCCAAGGCCGGGTGCTGGTTCCCGCCGAGCTGTACCTCCGCACCCCCGACACCGAGCCGCTTCTGGGGGTCGAGCCGTTCGTTTGCGCCGAACTGGACACCGAGGCGACCAAGCCCTTGCTTCGTCTCCTGGGCGTCCGAGACACGCCCGCTGGTTTGGACAAGCTGATCGAGCGGGTTCGCGCCTTGGCGCGAGCGCCCGATCCCGCCCCGCTCCTTTCGGAAATCGTGAAGTGGTACAGTGCCATGGACAGGGCCCTGGCGCGGTGCGACGCCGCGGGTGTGGAGGAGGTCCGCAAGGCCTTTGCCAGCGAGTGCCTGATCCTGACCGCCGCTGGAGAGTGGGCCAGATCATCCGAGGCGTTCCAGTATGCTGGAGAAGACGACTTGCCGGATGCGCCGCTCATCCACCCCGCCGCAAACAATCTCGGGATGTGGAACCGCCTCGGCGTGGCCAATCGCCCCACGGCCGACCTCGTCCTGAAGTGGCTCAAAGGGCTTCCTTCCGCCCAAGCTCTGGAGGCCAGTGCTGTCCGCCGCGTTCGGGCTGCCCTCCAGCGATATCCGTCGCAAGTGTGGCAAACATGCCGTCACTGGCTGGCGCTTGACAACGCATGGGTGCCGGTCGAGCGGCTGCGGTTCCGCCTGACCATGCACAGTCTCACAAAGTGGTCCGAACTGTTCCCGGCCATCAAGGGCGCGACCGCCAACCTCCAGATGCTTTCTGCCGACGTCTGCGACCGCCATCCCTTCGCCGCTCTTCCCGACCTTGGAACGGCGGTCGAGTACCGCCTGACTCGCCGTCCCTATGCGACGGGCGGCCCAGTGCAGAAGCCTTGGCTTGCCGCCCTGGCCGGCGCGCTTGCGCGGGTGAAGTTGGACGACGAGGCCGAGACCCACCGCGTCCGCCGGACGGCCGCGCGCCTCGCGCGCTCGGCCTGGCAGCCGTTCGACGACCATGATTCGATTCAAGTCACCCCCTACGTGGATGGCGCGCCGGCGGGTCAATCGCATTCTCCGGACGTTCTCTGGCATGAGCAGTCCATTTTTGTCAGGAACGGAAAACCGGCCCGGTCGTTTGACGCTCTCGTCGCCGAACTGGCCAGGCCTTTCGCCAACGAGGCGGTGACCGAGGCGATCAAGGCGTGCATCGAGCGCGACCGGGGCTTCATCGCCGAGTACATGAAAGAGCACTTCACGTTGGAGGCCGAGACCGCACTGACGCCTGATGTCTCTGAAGGGAAAAGTGAGGTCGGCAAGGAGAAAGCCAAACGCGAGGTCGAGAAAGAAGGCGAAGAAGGTCCTGTCACGGGGGATGGCGACGAGGAGGAGGGGCGAGAGCCGGAACATCCCGAAGAGGAACAGGACGCGGAAGACGAGCCTAGAGGCGGGCCGCCCCCTCGCAAACGAGAGCCTTCGCTGTTCGAGCGGTTCGCCCATGACCGCGGTTACCACTGGGACGGCGTCCAGCACCGGTTCGTTCACCCGGACGGTTCCTGGATCGAGCGCAGCGAATCCCCGTTCCACTGGCGGCGGTTCGACTCGGCCGGGAACCTCGTCACCCGCTACTGGGCTTCGCAGCAGTGCCTTGCCCGGGGCGGCGTCGAAATCGCCGCGGAACTCTGGGAACTCTTTCGGAGCAGCCCCAGTGAGTGCTCCATGATTCTCGTCGACGGCGAGGGCAGGCCCAGGGAGCTGTCCGGGCCGGACCTCCTTCAGAGCGTGGAAGACAAGGTGATTACACTCTACCCGGCGAAGTACCGGCTTCGGGAGGAGGACAGGACATGACGCCGAGGCGACGATCGGTTCATTGCCAGGAGTTGCGGCAATGCCGTATGAAAAGGTCATAGTCTGCTTGGCCAATTCCCGAAAGCCACCGTCTGGTCGGTGCGTCGCTGGACGCGAGTACCGGGCCGGTCGATTCGGGGCATGGGTGAGGCCCGTCAGCGCGCGACCAACGCGAGAAGTATCGCTGGAGGAACGTCGCTACGCGGACGGGCGCGACCCACAGGTGCTCGACATTATTACGATTCGGTTTGACCGGCCCGAGCCGGAAAACCATCAGAGCGAGAACGAGGTCATCGATCCTGATACCTGTTGGACGCGGGCGGGCGCAATTTCGTGGACGGATCTTCAGCGAGCGGTCGAGGATCCGGGCGGCCCGCTCTGGCTGAACGGCGACTCGAGCTCTCACGGTGAAAACGATCGAGTTGCGGTGGCCGAAGCCGCCAAGTTCAGCCGTTCCTTGTACCTGGTTCGTCCTACGTGGCTCCAACTGGTAGTTGCGGCAGAGGCCAGAGGCCAGTTTCCCGCGCGACGTCGTGTGCGCGCGCGTTTCCAACTTCACGGCCATCGCTACTCACTCGTTGTAACGGATCCGCCTATCGAGGCTAAGTATCTTCGCAGGCCGAATGGCGAGTACCCTCTGGCCGACGCCTTGCTGTGCATCAGCCTTGGTGAGCCGTTCTACGGCCACGCCTACAAGCTGGCTGCTGCCGTGATCACCCCCGATCGAAAGGGAACGAAGCCATGACCAAAGCCATCTACACGATCGGCCACTCGGTTCACCCGATTGAAGAGTTCATCGGACTGTTGACGCGACATCAGGTGACGGCCATTGCCGACGTCCGCTCAACCCCTTACAGCCGCTTTAACCCGCAATTCAATCGGGATGCGCTCGCAACCGCACTTGGCCACGCGGGAATCGAATACGTGTTCGTCGGCGACGAGCTGGGGGCACGCTCCAAGGATCGAGCGTGCTATGTTGACGGACAGGTTCGCTACGACTTGCTCGCGACTACTTTGCCGTTCCAACGTGGACTGGACAGGATCGAGCAAGGCGCCGAGAAACACCGCATCGCGCTCATGTGTGCCGAGAAGGACCCTCTTGCTTGTCACCGTGGGATACTGATTTCGCGTCACCTGGTTGCTCGCGGGTTAGTCGTCCACCACATTCTCGAAGATGGGAGCTTGCAAAGCCACGACGAAGCCGTTAACCGGTTGCTTACCGAACTTGGGCTGCCGGATCACGACCTGTTCCGCAGCCGCGACGAGTTGGTCGACGAGGCATACCGCCTGCGTGCGATGGAAATCGCCTACACCGAAGAATCGCGCGCCGACGAGCAGGAAGCGCCCGGAGCCAGGCAATGAGGATCTATACGATCGGCTTCACCAAGACAACGGCCGAGTCTTTCTTCACGCGCCTCCAGAAGGCGGGTGTGAAGAAGCTCGTCGACGTTCGTCTGAACAACGTGTCCCAGCTTGCCGGGTTCGCAAAGAGGGATGATCTGGCATACTTCCTCCGGTCGATCTGCGGTATCCCGTACGAGCACCGGCCGGAGCTCGCACCGACAAAGGAGATGCTGGATGCCTTTAAGAAGCAGAAAGGTGACTGGAGCGAGTATGAGCGGCGCTTCACGGAGCTGATTCAGCAGCGTCGAATCGAGGAGACTGTGCCGCAACAAGCGCTCGACGGAGCCTGCCTGCTCTGTAGCGAAGATACGCCTCGGTACTGCCACCGCAGGCTTGTCGCCGAATACCTGAAAAGCAAGTGGGGCGACGTGGAGATCGTTCACCTGTGACCTCTCGGAAGGGAGCACGTGAGTGCGGCGCGTCCATACAAGCGAAGAGGCAGTGACGTGAAATCGAACGGCTTCGCGGCCTGCTGAAACAGTATCGGATCGAACCGGACAACTGGAACGATCCGCTCGAGTGATGTGCATGCGGTGTGAGAAAACGAGTACGACATGACAACAATCCGCAAGAAACTTATCGAAGTCGCCTTGCCGCTGGCGGAGATCAACGACGCCTCGGCCTACGACAAGATGCCCGGCATTGGCCCGCACCCCAAGGGCATCCACCAGTGGTGGGCGCGGCTGCCGCTGCCGACGGCCCGGGCGGTGCTCTTTGCCTCCGTGGTGGACGATCCCTCCGCCCACCCGGAGAAGTTCCCCAATGAGGACGCCCAGAATGCCGAGCGCGAGCGGCTCTTCGACATCATCCGCCGCCTCATGCAGAAAAAACTCCACGAGCACCCGGAGGTCTATGCACTGGCTCGCGAAGAGATGCTCAAGCACACCGGCGGCAAACTCCCGCCGGTGCTCGACCCCTTCGCCGGCGGCGGGTCCATACCGCTGGAGGCTGCCCGGCTGGGCTTCGAGGCCCACGCCGCCGACCTCAACCCCGTGGCCGTGCTCCTCAATAAGTGCAATTTAGAGATCGTACCGCGCTGGCTGGATCAGCCGCCGGTGAACCCGGAGTGGAGAAAGTCTCTGCTGGGAGCGCCGGCTTCCAGCCGGCACTCATCCCCCTCGCCGGGAGCGCCGGCTTCCAGCCGGCACGCATGCGAATGGCACAGCCGGGGCTATCTCCCGCACTTCGATCGGCCTGGTCTCATTCAATCCGTCACCTTCCGTCTTGCCGATGCGCTTCCCCAGGAAGTGCTCGACCGGTGGATGCAGGAACTCGCCCACCTGCCCGAGTCCGAGCGTCAGACCGAGCGCGAGAAGCGCATCCGTGAATGGCTGGATCGCGGTCACGGTGCCTGCTACTTGCGCGATTCGCGCATCGCGGAACTGGTCGAGAATGCCCTGCTGCACTTCGACGGCGAACGGTACCGACTACTGGCGTGGTGCATCATGCCCAACCACGTCCATGTTCTCGTCGAATGCCGGGAGCACTGGCCTCTGGCCGACATCCTGCATTCGTGGAAATCCTTCACCGCTAATGAAGCCAACAAGCTGCTCGGACGCACCGGGCCGTTCTGGCAGCGCGAGTATCACGACCGGTTCATCCGTGATGAGAAACACTTCCAGAACGCCGTGCAGTACATAGAAGGAAATCCTGTACGAGCGAGGCTCGTCGAGAAGCCGGAGGACTGGCGTTTTTCAAGCGCTGCACAGAGATTGAAGCCAGTCAGTTGTGCCGGCAGGGATGCCGGCGCTCCCAGCGATGCCGGCGCTCCCAGCGATGCCGGCGCTGCCAGCGGCATCTGGCGCGGGGCGGCCGGCCTGGCGGACGATGTGCGTTATTACGGCCGGGTCATTCTGGAGCGCGCCCGCAAGAAGATCGGCCACCTCTACCCCAAGGTCCACATCGTCCAGGAAAAGGATGGCACGTGGCGGCACGCCACAGACGAAGAATGCCGGCAGGGATGCCGGCGCTCCCAGCAAGCTGAGGTCATCGCCTGGCTGTGGGCGCGGACGGTCGAATGCCCAAATCCCGCCTGTGGTGCTCGTGCCCCTCTTGTTCGCTCCTTCTGGCTGTGCCGGAAGAAGCCCAACCTCATTCACGCCAAGCCCCTCATCAGCGGCAAGCGGGTGTCCTTCCGACCGGCGTGCGATGGCCAACCCGAACGGGAAACTACCAGCGGTAAAGGTGCGCGATGTCTGTTCTGCGGGCAGACAATCAACAAGGCGGAACTTCGTGAGATAGCAACGAAGCATGGGGTGAATGAGATTCCTCTGGCCGTGGTGGTGGAGGGGCCTCGTGGCCGAGTGTATTTGCCAAGCACAGCAGCAAGCGTCCCTGAGCTAGAGCATCCGGCTGCGGCAGGGATTGAGTCCGACATGACGAACGACAGACGCTGGTTCTCTCCGCCGCTGTACGGAATGCCGAAGTTCTCGGATTTGTTCACCCCGCGGCAGCTCACGGCGCTGGTGACGTTCAGCGACTTGGTGAAGGAGGTGCGGCAGGACGTGCTCAACGATGCTGGGAGCGCCGGCTTCCAGCCGGCAGAAGCCGAAGAATACGCCAAGGCCGTCGTCACCTTCCTCGCCCTCGCCCTCGACCGTTGCGCGGATTTCAACTGTGCGTTGAGCACATGGAAGCCAAGCGGGCAACAGCAGATGCACCTTTTCGGGCGGCAGGCCATTCCCATGGTCTGGGATTTCGCCGAAGCCAATTTGCTCGGTGAAAGGGCCATTTGCTGGGTCAATGCGGTCGACATTGCGGCTGATGCAATCGAATCGACGCCGATGCCGGGCATGGTGGATGGACTGGGCAGGCAAATTGACGCCGCCAGCGACTGGGATGGTCTTCGCGGCGTGCTGGTCAGCACCGATCCGCCCTACTACGCCAACATCGGCTACGCGGCGCTGTCGGACTTCTTCTACGTCTGGCTGCGGCGGACCATCGGCGACCTGTACCCGGACCTCTTCAAGACCATCCTGGTGCCGAAGGAACCGGAACTCGTGGCCGCGCCGGAGCGCTTCGACGGCGACAAGGACAAGGCCCGCGACCACTTCGAGACCGGCTTCCGCAAGGCTTTCACCGCCCTGCGGGAGAAGATGGACCCGCGCTTCCCGCTCACGGTCTATTACGCCTACAAGCAGGAGGACGAGGAGGCTGGGAGCGCCGGCTTCCAGCCGGCAGACGATGAGAATTGCCGCCAGGATGGCGGCGCTCCCAGCAGCGGCACGCCCAGCAGCGGCGCTCCCAGCGGCGGCGCTCCCAGCGGCGCCTCGAGTGTGGACCTCACCACCGGTTGGGAGACGCTCCTGGAGGCGCTGTTGGGCAGCGGGTTCCAGATCACGGCCACCTGGCCGGTGCGGGCGTCGCAGAAGTGGCGGATGGTGGCCATGGGCACCAACGCCCTGGCCTCCTACATCGTGCTGGCCTGCCGCCCCCGGCCTGCGGATGCGCCGCAGACCAGCCGGCGGGAGTTCATCGCGGAACTGAAGAAGGAACTGCCCGCGGCGCTGCGGCACCTTCAGCAGGGCAACATCGCGCCGGTGGACCTGGCGCAGGCGGCCATCGGCCCGGGGATGGCCGTCTTCTCGCGCTACTCCAAGGTGATCGAGGCTAGCGGCCGGGCCATGACCGTGCGCACGGCCCTGGCGCTGATCAACCAGACGCTGGACGAGGTGCTGGCCGAGCAGGAGGCGGAGTTCGACGCCGATACTCGCTGGGCGCTGGCCTGGTTCGAGCAGCACGGGATGGAGGAAGGGCCGTTCGGCGACGCCGAGACACTCAGCAAGGCCAAGAACACGGCGGTGAACGGTTTGGTGGAGGCGGGCATCGTGTCGGCGCGGGCGGGCAAGGTGCGGCTGCTGCGGCGCGGTGAGTTGCCGGACGACTGGGACCCGACGACTGACGCGCGGCTGACGGTGTGGGAAATGACGCAGCACCTGATTCGCGCCCTGGAGAACGGCGGGGAGAGCGGCGCGGCGGAACTGCTGAGAAAACTCGGCAGCCGCGCCGAGACGGCGCGGGAACTGTGCTACCGGCTGCACAAGATTGCCGAGCGACGGGGCTGGGCGCAGGAGGCCGTGTCATACAACGCTTTGGCGGTGGCCTGGCCGGAGATCGCGAGGCTGGCGGCCGCGGCGTCGGAGCGGCGCGAGCGACAGATGACTCTCGAGGAGAACAGGTAGGTAGATCGGCATGGCAAAGACGAACCGTGACCGCGTCGGGGAAGCGCTGGAACTGCTGAGCAAGGGGCTCTATCCGTTCATCGAGCGGGAGATGAAGGCCGTGTACGGGGAGAAGTGGAAGACCGCGGCCGATCAATCGCTGGGCGACAAGAAGGTGAACTGGTCGGACCCGCAGACGGTGCTGGTGGTGATGTGGGACCAGTGGAACGCGGTGTTCAGGAACGTGCTTGGGCACGCTGAGCGAAGTCTGGTGAGCGAACTGCGCGACATTCGCAACCGCTGGGCGCACATGGAAAACTTCAGCACGGATGACGCCTACCGGGCGCTGGATAGCGTGGGGCGGCTGCTGGCGGCGGTCTCTGCCCCCGAGGCGGAGGAGGTCGAGAAGCGGAAGATGGAACTGCTGCGCCTGCGCTTCGAGGAGCAGCGGCGGGCGGATGCCCGCAAGATGGCCGTTGCGCCCGTGGAAGGCCGGCCCGCGGGGAACCTCAAGCCCTGGCGCGAGGTGGTCACGCCGCATCCGGACGTGGCCAGCGGGCGGTATCAGCAGGCGGAGTTCGCGGCGGACCTCTGGCAGGTGTACATGGGCGAAGGGTCGGACGAGTACCGCGATCCCACGGAGTTCTTTCGCAGGACGTTCCTGACGGAGGGGCTCAAGCAGCTCCTCACGCGGGCGGCGCAGCGGCTCTCGGGCAGCGGCGGCGACCCGGTGGTGGAACTCCAGACCAACTTCGGCGGCGGCAAGACGCACTCGATGCTGGCCCTGTATCACCTGTTTTCCGGCACGGCGGCGGCCGACCTGCCCGGTGTGGACGACCTGCTGAAACAAAGCGCCCTGACGCTGCCCAGGGGCGTGAAGCGGGCGGTGTTCGTGGGGACGAAAATCTCGCCTGGTCAGACGCACAGGAAGTCTGACGGCACGGTCGTCCGCACGCTGTGGGGGGAGATCGCCTGGCAACTGGGTGGCAAGGAGGGCTACGAACTCGTCAAGGAGGCGGACGAAACTGCGACCAACCCGGGAGATGCCCTGCGCGAACTGTTCAACAAGTATTCGCCGTGCCTCATTCTGATCGACGAGTGGGTCGCCTACGCCCGGCAATTGCACGACAACGGCGGCCTGCCAGCGGGGACATTCGACACGCAGTTCACTTTCGCTCAGGCGCTGACGGAGGCGGCCAAGGCGGCCAGGAAGACGCTCTTGGTGGTCAGCATTCCCGCGTCGGAAAGCCCAAGCCCGCGGGACGGCAGGGAACGGATTTCCGACATCGAGGTGGGCGGCGAACGGGGCCGGGCGGCCCTGACGCGATTGAAGAACGCCATCGGACGCGTGGAGGCGTCCTGGAGGCCGGCCAGCCCGGACGAGGGGTTCGAGATCGTCCGCAGGCGCCTGTTCCAGCCGATTACCGACCCCGACAAGTTCGTCGCGCGCGACCAGGTGGCGCGGGCGTTTGTCGAGATGTACGGCGCTCAGCAGCAGGAGTTTCCCAGCGAGTGCCGCGAGGCGAGCTACGAGCGCCGCATCAAGGCGGCGTACCCCATCCATCCCGAACTTTTCGACCGGCTCTACAGCGACTGGTCCACGCTGGAGAAGTTCCAGAGGACGCGGGGCGTGCTGCGGCTGATGGCGGCGGTCATCCACTGCCTGTGGGAGCGGCAGGACGGCAATCTGCTCATCATGCCGGCGAACGTTCCGGTGGACGACAACCGGGTGCAGTTCGAACTGACCCGGTATCTGGAGGACCAGTGGGTGCCGGTCATCGAGAAGGACGTGGACGGACCGCATTCCCTGCCGCTGGCGCTGGACCGCGCGAACCCGAACCTGGGGAGGTATTCGGCCTGCCGGCGCGTGGCCCGAACGATCTACGTCGGCTCGGCTCCGACCCAGCGGGCGGCCAACCGCGGCATCGACGACCGGCAGGTGCGGCTGGGGTGCGTCCAGCCGGGCGAAAGCGCGGCCGTCTTCGGAGACGCCCTGCGGCGGCTGACCGACCGGGCCACTTATCTGTATGTCGATGGAAACCGGTATTGGTATTCGACTCAGCCGACCGTGACGCGCCTGGCCGACGACCGGGCGGCGCAGTTGCGGGAGGAGGACGTGCTGGAGGAGATCGCCCGGCGGCTGCGACTTCAGGGACGCACGCGGGGCGATTTCGCGCGCGTCCACGCCTGCGCCTCCGGCGGGGACGTTCCCGATGAGCGGGAGGCGCGGCTAGTGCTTCTCGGGCCTGAATATCCGCACACCGCTCGCGACGCCAACAGCCCGGCCCGGCAGGAGGCAGCCCACATCCTCGAATCGCGCGGCACCTCCCCCAGGACCTACAAGAACACGTTGGTGTTTCTGGCCGCCGACCAGACGCGGTTGAGGGACTTGGAGCACGCGGTGCGGCAATATTTGGCGTGGAAGAGCATCTGGGAACAGAGGGAGACGCTGAACCTGGACGCCTTCCAGTCTCGTCAGGCCGAGACCAAGTGCAAAACGGCCGACGAGACGGTGGACGCGCGCATTCCCGAGGCGTATCAGTGGCTGCTGGTGCCGAACCAGCCCGATCCGAACGGACCGGTAGCTTGGGAGGAGATGCGGCAGCAGGGCCAAGAGGCGCTGGCGGTCCGTGCGTCGAAGAAGCTGAAGAACCAGGAGATGCTGCTGGCGGAACTTGGCGGCTCCCGACTGCGACTCGAGCTGGACAGGGTGCCTCTTTGGCGCGGCGACCACGTGGGCGTGAAGCAACTGGCCGAGGACTTCGCCACGTACCTCTACCTGCCCCGGCTCTGCGACGACTCGGTTCTCCTGAACGCCATACACGACGGTCTTTCACGGCTGACCTGGCAGACCGAGACGTTTGCCTACGCGGACGGATGGGACGAGCAGAGGAAGAAGTATATCGGCCTTCAGACCGGCCCGCATGTCCGCGTCCTCATGGACGACCGGAGCGTGCTCGTCAAGCCGGACGTCGCCGCCGCGCAGATGCAGGCGGACAGACTAACCGCTGGGGTTGGGCAGCCGCCAGCGGGCGAAGGAACCGGCACAGCCGTGGGACCTACGGGCGTGGCGACAGGCGTGGAAACTGGCGGCGAGCCTCCGCGTCCGGCTCCGCAACCGCCTCGGAGGTTCCACGGAACGGCCGTCCTAGACGCGACGCGCGTTGGCAGGGATGCAAGCCGGATAGCCGAGGAAGTGGTCCAGCACCTCGCCGGGCTGGTCGGGGCCAGGGTGGAGGTCACGCTTGAGATTCAGGCAGAGGTTCCCGACGGCGTGCCCGAACAGATCGTCAGGACGGTCACCGAGAACTGCCGGACGCTGAAGTTCAAGAGTCACGGGTTTGAGAAGGAGTAGAGCGTGCTGGACGTTGCCCCGCCGGCAGTTGAAGGTTGGGCGGCGGTGTTGGGTTGATTGAGCTTATCCGGCCCGTTTGATCTGCTCGAGTTGTTCCTCCTTTCCCAACTCATCCAGGTGCGCCTTGAGCATCCACAGTTGCTGATGGCCCATGACCTTTCGGAACTGTTTGCTGGCGGCCTCGAAGGCACAACTACTCCAGCGCAACGCCATCGCTCCGCTGGTCCAGTTCCGCACCCGCCCGACGCGCTGGCTATCCGCCCCCAGTGGGCGCTCTCGATCACGTTGGTCGTCGAGACACATCGCATCAGCTTCGTCGGCAGGTTCATCGCGTTGATGGTGAACAGCTCATCCAGTCCCTCGCGCAGGCTGGCGGCGGCCGAAGGGTGCTTCTGCTCGTACCACCGGGCCAACTGCTCGACCTGCTTCTTACCTTCATCCGCCTCCAGCTTCCACGCCGCACAGAGCGTGCTTCGCGCGTTGCGGTGCTGATCCTTGGGCAGGTGCCGGATCACGTTCCGCAGCTTGTGAATCCGACACCGCTGCACCGGGTTGGTCGATCCGTACACCGCGTTGATCGCGTTGCGCAACGCCCTGGCTCCGTCGATCACGAACAGCCGATGCCGATCCGGCTTCACGCCCCGGGCCACCAAATCGTTGAGCAGTTCGATCGCCACCACGGCGTTCTCGCTCGACCCTTCCCGCAGGCCCAGAACGTGTTTTGACCCGGTGGAATCGACTCCAATCGCCCCCAGGATGTGATAGTCCCCTAGGCAGATCGCGTCGAGGTAGATGATCAGGATCTCCAGGTGGTCGAAGCGGCGCTCGGCCAGCTCCCGCAGCAGCTTATCGCGGGCCTCGATGTTGGCCCGGCTCACGGCGCTCTTGCTCACCCCGACGCTTTCGACCATCGCGGGGATCACATCCTTGTAGCGCCGGGTGCTCACGCCATCCATCATGATCCGCATCATCTGATCCGCCAGTCGCGGACGGGTGCGCATCGCCTGGTAGGCGGGAACCTCGACTTCCCCCTCGGTCTTGTGTCGCAGCCGGGGTTTGCGAACCCGCAGCTTGCGCTCCTTGAGATGAACGATCCCGTCCTGGTGGCCGTGGTAGCGGATCTCTCCCGAGCGTTTGCCCGGCGACCGGGCGCCGGCCAGTTGCTCGGCCGAGCCTTCCAGGATGGCCTCGATGCAGGCGCGGCCGGTGACGTCGATCACCTCGTCGATCGCGGCCCGGGCGTCCTCGACGAGCTTGACCATGGGCAACAGCAACTGGCCATTGGAAGAAAGAAAATCGGACAAGGCCCGGGTATCGGCCTTCTGGTAGTCTGACATGTGGCGGTTCCTTTCGGTTGAAGGTTCAAACTGGTCAGCGGATCGTAAGGTAGGATCCCACCGACCGGAACCGCCGCTTCTTCAACCTTCAACTGGGCAACGTCATCTATCTCTCGCTTTCCGAAGGTACTGTCGTTGCATCGCCTCGGCTTCGAGCGGCGAGTACCTGGTTCCGTAATGCATAGAACGCTGTGTCATCGATTTGGTCGCCGCGCCCGACCCAGAACTCCACCCCCTTCAAGTCCATGAATCCGCCGGCTTACGTATATCCAAAAGCCTCGAGCGTCGCGAGGGTATTGGCTCATACTCAACACTGGAAGCCGGCGGCCGTCCGCTTGCCAAACCTCGTAATCGCTCCACTCCAAAAACATATCCAGTGAACGAACGTACACTACGCCTTGTGGCGGAACAATTAGTCGACGTGCGCCTGCGACACGGACAGGAGCCTGCGCGTCAGCAGCTTCTACGATTAGGATCGCGCCGCTGAAGCCCCGCGGAAGCACGAACTGCAATCGCTCGGTACGCTCACGATACCACCACACGAAGGCGATCAGCGCGAGCGCGAGAAGCAGCCCGATGATCATCCCGGCATTTCGTAGAACCTTCGAGCGCACGTAAACTCCCGATTGGAATCGTCAGAACTTGATCTCACAACAGCAGAGCTCGTTAACAGCAAACGCTCCATAGAGCAGGACAGACTTTCGAAGTGTAAGTGGCGTCGAAACCGCCGGCGGTATCAAGTAATCATCTCAAAACGCCGGCGCCGCTTTGAGCCTGTGTAGTCGGCGGTACCACAGCAGGGCACAGGCAAGTTGAACGACGCCGAGGTAGTTCGCCGCCTTCTTCTCGTAACGCACCAGGATGCCCCGGCAGCGGTTTAGCCAAACGATCGTCCGCTGCACCACCCAACGCCTGGCCTTGCGACGCTTGCGTTTCCGCTCGTCCGGTTTCTCTTGGCCGATGCGGCGTATGTGCGGCACGTACCCGCCGGCCTCGGCCGCAGACTGGCCGCTGGGGTTGTCGTATCCCTTGTCCAGGCACAGGTGCTGCTCCGGAACTTGCTCGGGTCCGGGCTGCTCGACCACCACCGCCTCGATCGTCTCGGCCAGCAGCTTGGCGTCGTGCACGTTAGCGCCGGCGACCACCACCGCCAGTGGCCCACCGTCCGCCTCGGTCAGCACGCTGCGTTTCGTGCCGTCTTTACCGCGGTCCGTCGGGTTCGGCCCGACGCAGTCCCCCCGTGTCGAGCCTTGCCCATCACCGCGTCAGCCGACTGCCACTTCCAATCCACTCCGCCCAGTTCCTCGCACTCGCTCAGCAGCAGCGCCCACAACTGCTCGAACAGCCCGCACCTCACCCACCGCTGCGACGCCCGGTGGACCGAGCAGTCGTCGCCGAACTCCCCGGGCAGCGCGTTCCACTGGCAGCCGGTCCGCATCCGGTACAGGATCCCGTCCAGCGCCGCCCGCTCGGAGGTGCGCTTGCGCCCGGTCTTCTTCGGCGGGTTGTACTTGTCGATCAGAACTTCGATCTTCTTCCACAGTTCGACGGGCATCCGCCAGATCGTCGCCAGCGGTTCGACCTCCCGTCGCTTCCTCGCCATCCGTGGCTCCTTTCAAAAAGCACCTTATAGCCGACGGAAGCGTTCTGATTTCTCAGTCCTCAGCCTGTGGGCGTGGCCGTTGTCACCCATCGTGGTCCCCGTCGTTCTTGTCCTCTGCGGCGAATCTGGTGGGCGTGCGCTGGCCATCAGTGCGTAAGGCGCAGGGCTGCACGTGTGATCGCGGTGGAGAGGAAGGAGGCGATGGGGGGAGAGAACCGGCTCTAAAGATGCATTACGCGCTGCTTTCGCGGTTTGCGCAGTCCGCGCGCCGTAACCGGTCGCGAAGGCGATCCTCCAGATTTGCCTCGAAGAGTGGTGCTCGCCAGGGGTTGTCCATCGCCGCGATCGGCGCAATTGCGGCGCGCTGGGACGACACCTGTTTTGTCCGAAGGCTCAAGAGGCACAAAGGCGGGTGGGAACTAAGGCCGAAGGCAGGGGATGCGGTGTCGCGGGAGCACGTATCGTGTGGGTGTACCTTGCATCTTCAACGACGGACATGCTGACCACCACCACGAGGACAAGACGTTCGCGCCGGTCACAGCACCGCCATCCATGTCGGCGCACGGATCACCCAGTTTCCCTTCGTACGGTTGGTGGGTGGACCAAGTGAACCGGCCGAACGACGCACGCGCGCAACGAGCAAGATCCGGCTCAGGTACGATCCGCCGTTCACCTAACCCCTTTTCAGCGCCCGAAATTGCGCCCGAAATGTCTTAAAAACGTGCGTTTTTCCCAGATAATCGATGGAGGCGGGGGGAATCGAACCCCCGTCCCGAGACGACGTCAGTGTCGGCCTCTACATGCTTAGACGGTGCTTTGTTCTCGTTCCCGATGACGAACACCGTCATCCTTCATCGGGAACCAGACGTCTGAATCTCACCACGCGACCAACGTCCGAGTCGCGCAGCCAGCTTGCTGTTGGCGGCCAGCCGGTCGCAAGCCTCCCGACTGTGCCGAGACCACCTGTGAATTAGGCGGCCATTGCGAACACGGGAGCGCCGAAGCCGACGCGCCCGGCAACATCACTGTCGTTGGCAGTTAATGTTTGCTCACATTTTATCCAGGCCAAGTGAGCGTCCTGGGCATGCCACCGCCACCGCAGCCATCCGGTCGAAACCGGTCGCCCCCGGTGGTTCAGCTTGTCAAAGATCCATCCTGCACGGATTAATACGATACAAATCCTATCCCGGTCGGGCGATTTGGGCAAACCGGCCCGGGAAACGACCCGCAGGCCCGGGAAGCGCGGCCCCCGCAGCAAGTCCGCGCAAGGCCAATCCCTGGCGGCAGTCTTGCAAAGCCGCGCGGGCACCGATAAAACCTCGCGGGCGCGAACGCGGCGCAAAACTCGGTCCATCCGCATGAAGTTCAACCTGATCGACAGAATCGAAACGATCAGCGACGATCGTATTGTGGCGGTCAAGTACGTGAGCCTGGCCGAGGAGTACCTGGCGGACCACTTTCCGACGTTCCCGGTCCTGCCGGGGGTGCTGATGCTGGAGTCGCTGGTGCAGGCGGCGGGCTGGCTGCTGCACCGGCGGAGCAACTTCGGCAAATCCATCGCCGTGCTGAAAGAAGCCCGCAACGTGAGGTACGGCACGTTCGTGGCTCCGGGAAACGCCCTGCGGGTCGAGGTCGAGTTTCAAAAAGCCTCCGACGATGGCGCGGTCTTCAGGGCGGCCGGGTATGTCAACGATTCCCAAGCCGTTTCGGCACGGATCGAGATGAGTTACTTCAACCTGGCCGAGAAACAGCCGGAGCTGGCCGGCCTGGACGCGAAACTGATCGAGCATCATCGGGCGCGATGGAGCGTGCTGAAGGGAAGCTAGCGGCCGATGGTTACCATTCGAGGAATGACATGACACGCGACGAGATTTATGAAAAGGTGAAGGCGGTTCTGATGGACGCGCTGGGCGTGGATGAGGAGGAGGTCCGCCCGGACGCGACCCTGCGAGGCGATCTGGGCGCCGAGTCCATCGACTTTCTGGACATCGTCTTCCGGCTGGAGAAGGCCTTCACCACCGATCCGGCCAAGCCCTTCAAGATCCCCCGCGGCGAAATGTTCCCCGAGGACATCTTCAACAACGCCGCCTACGTCAACAATGGCCGGGTGACCGAGGCCGGGCTGGCGGAGCTGAAAAAACGCCTGCCCCATGTCGATCTGTCCGGGCTCAAGCCCGGCGACGAGATCGAAAAAATGCAGTTCACCGTCAACACGGTCGTGAATTACATCCAGAACAAGCTGGCCAGCCAGGGATGAACGCACAGGGATGAAGCAGAGCCGCCGCGCGACGCCTTCTTCCTTCGATCCCTCATTCTTCATCCTTCCATGAGATGGATCTGGATCGACAAGTTCACCGAGTTCACCCCACGCATCAGCGCCACGGCGATCAAAAACGTCACGCTGGCCGAGGAGCACCTGCACGATCTGTATCCGGCGTTTCCGATCGTGCCCAACAGCCTGATCATCGAGGGAATGGCCCAGACGGCGGGGATTCTGGTCGGCGAGGCGCGCAACTTTCAGGAGAAGGTGATTCTGGCCAAGATCGGACGGGCCAGATTTCATCGGCTGGTGCGGCCGGGGCAGACGATCCAGTTTGACGCCCGCATCGAGCATCTGGACGACGCCGGCGCGTCCATCAGAGGCACGGTCAGCGTCGGTGGCCAGCTCGTGGCGGAAATCGAGATGATGTTCAGCCACATCGATCAGAACCTGGCCGGAATCGAGTTTCCCGAGCACAACTTCGTGTTCACGGATCAGTTTCGGGATCTGCTCAAGACGTATCGGGTGGACGGCGACGTGCGGCTGTGAGCCGGCGCATGCGCGTCCCGACGGCGCGTCAGACACACGCCGCCGGCTACTTCCGTGGCGTGCTCGCTCAGGCGGCGTTTCGCGCGGCGAGGCGGCTGCGGCTCAGTCCTACCGCGACCCACCAGGCACAAGACGGCATCGCCGAGGCATCCGACGCGACCGCATCCCAGCCACTATCGGAGCTGTTGCGGGCGAAGGGGTCGGCCAGCTCCGCCGGAAGGTTCAGCTCGACGGCGATCCGCTGGCACAGGCGCCTGCTGGCCGATCCACCGCCGACGAACACCAGCCGCTTCACCGGTGTTGTGGGAAATGTTGCGGTGTGATACCGCAGGCAAAGGTCCAGCTCTTCGATGAGCTTGCGCAGCGGCGTCTGGCAGGCCTGCTCGATTCGAAGCGTCTGCTGCCGCGCGTCGCTGGCGGCCGGGGGGACCTCGGTGACAGCCGCCTGCTGCCGCATCGCCCGCGCGTCGCTGAGCTTCAGTCGAAGCTGCTGCGCAATTGCCAGATCGAAATGCTCGGCGCCGATCGTGACGGCGCGGGCGAACTGGATGCGTTCTCCGGCCAGGATGTACACGCGAGTGCCACTGCTGCCAATGTCCACGATCGCGCGGGATTCCTCGGGCGTTGCGCCAGCGCCCAGCCCGCTGCCAAGCGCCAGTGGCTCGGCCATGACGCCAATCGTGTCGAGCTTTGCTTTTGCCGCGGCGGCCAGAAGCGCGTCGGTGAACTGCCGTCGGGCGGCCATGACGATCACTTCGTTTCGCGGCTCGTTATTTTCATAGATTTCACCGGCGATGATGTGGCGGATCAGCCCGCGGGTGGGATGGAACGGCAGCTTGTCGGCGGCCTCGAAGACGATCGCCTGCCGCGTCGCCTGCTCGTCCAGCAGTGGAATGCGTACCCGTTCAAAGTGCGTGCAGCAGGCGGGCAGCGCCAGCACAACCTGCCGGCCACGGAACCCGCCCTGCTCCAGCAGTCGCGGCACACTCTGCACGAAAAAGTCGATCCGCGCGCGAGGATCAGCGCGAAGCTCATCGGGGATGCTGACGCAGGCGGTTGCGCACTGGCCTGGCGCGTCGGGGCGTGAGGGATTGACCTGTGCCAGCTTGATCGCGGCGCTGCCCAGATCAACGCCGATGGGGGCGCTGTTTCCACCGAGCTTGAAGAGGTTTCCGAGCAGACTGTTGGCGAGCATACGCATGGGACAATCTCACCTTTTCAAAGGCCACGTGTCAGCTTGTCGCGCAGGATCGGGCATCGATGACGGCATCGCCGGCCGGTGCGGACGACAGTTGCACCACGCAGTCGAACCACCCCTCGCGAAACTGCCTGCACCGACGCACCTGGGCATACAGCCGCGTCGGCGGCGTCGGCCCGTCGCAGGCGATTTCGATGATCACGCTCTGTTGCGGCTTGAGGTGAACGTCGGTCACGAACGCCAGCGTCCGGGCCGTGGCGTCGCGGGTGTAAATGGTCGCCTGGCGAGGCGGCAGATCGGCATCCTGGCCCGGCGGCCTGTACCACAGCGTCGCCTGCACCTGGTAGGTTCTTCGCTGACCGCTGCGTCGGTTGTTCTGGAAATAGCTTCGGGCGCGAAGCGAACCGAGCAGGGCACGGATCTCCAGCGGCCAGCCAGCGGCTCCGGGGCCGTGTGGTTCGGGCAGCGTGATCGCCCCCCCCGCCGCAGGCAACCGCTCCTGCCAGAGTCGTTTGCTCACTTTCCTGAGAATGCCGAGCATGATGACGCTTCCCTCTCGAGCAGTGCGTTTGGATCCGGTCGCAGGCGTCTTTCCAGCTCGCGGTAGGCAGCGGTCACCTGCTGGAACTGCGCTGCGGCATCCGCGGCCTTGTTCACGTCCGGATGCAGGCGTCGCGCCAGCTTGCGATAGGCGCGGTGAACCTGTTCGAGCGTTGAATCCGGCGGCACACCCAGCACCTGCCAGGGATCCACGCGCGCGGCTCTGCCGCCGGGCTGGTTCAAAGCCGCCTCGTCGGGAATGGCCGCCTGCGACCACTGCGCATCGGGCACGAACCCGAACTCGCCGAGCTGTTTGAGCCTCGCCGCAACATGGGGCTTGACATCCAGCAGTTCGATTCCGGCGTCGAACTCGCCTTTGCGTTGTCGCACCCAGGCGACACGTCCGAGAAAACTGAGCTGTCCCTGGGGGGTGGCGAGCTTGACTGGGATGAGCTGCCCCTTGCGCAGCTCCGTCCGCCCACGCCCGCTGATGCACACGCCGGACTCGGACAGGTCCTTGACCCTGCCCAGCGGCGTGGTCAGCGACTCGGCGTTGAAGCGTTGATGCCGCCGTGGGCGCATGGCCCGCGCCCGCGGCTGGGAACCAAACAACCACATGTCTGCAATGTCGGAAGAACCGGTAATGTCCTTAACCAAGGCGGGAGCGAGGATCTGTGCGATCGCCGCGGCACAGGCGGTGTCGGGGTCAGACCTTAGCGGTCGTAGGGGTTATCGCAATCGCAGCGACCGTTGCGCCAGTCGGGCATTTGCACAATCACTCGCCGGGCGCCTACACTCGCACGCATCGGTCATGCAGATGACACGGGCGATTCAGCCAACCGATCCGCCGGCACGCAGCGGCGAGCAACCCGTGCCCCGGCAGGAACAGAGCTGCGCGGTGGCGGTGGAAATGCGCGACATCCGCCGCACGTTCCGCGGCGGGGTCGTGGCGATCGAGCGGCTGAGCCTGCGCATCGCGCCCGGGGAGTTCGTGGCGATCCTGGGTCCGTCCGGGTGCGGCAAATCCACCCTGCTGCGGATCATCGCCGGGCTGGATCGACCCGATTCCGGATCGATCAACGTCATCGCACATCCGGCCGCCGGCGCGCCGGCCCGGCCCCAGCTTGCGTTCGTGTTTCAGGATGCGCACCTGCTTCCGTGGCGTCATGTGCTGGGCAACGTCCAACTGCCGCTGGAGCTGATGCGTGTTCCCCGCGCCCGCCGCCGTGCCGCGGCGCTGGAGGCGATCGAACAGGTGGGGCTGGGCGACGCGATCGATCGCTATCCGGCGCAGCTCTCGGGGGGAATGCGGATGCGCGTTTCGCTGGCTCGGGCGCTGGTCACCGATCCCAGTCTGCTGCTGCTGGATGAGCCGTTCGCCGCTCTGGATGAGATCACCCGCCAGCAGCTTGACGAACAGCTTCATCAGTTGTGGCGGAGCCGGGGCATGACGGTGATTTTCGTGACGCATTCGATCGTGGAGGCGGCGTTTCTGGCGCAGCGTGCGGTGGTGCTGTCGCGGCGTCCGGCGCGGATCGTGCTCGACCACACGCTTGCGCTGCCGGAGCAGCGCGTTGCGGAGCTGCGCGGCGAGCCGTCGTTCGCGGCGCAGACTCGCGTGCTGCTGGATGCCCTGCGCCGTGGAGAAGGAGCAGGTGCATGAGCCTTCGCAGAATCGCGGGGATCGTTCTTCCGCCGCTGGCGCCGCTGGCGGCGGTGACGCTGGGGGCGGAGATTGCCGTCCGCATGGGCTGGGTGCAGGCGTTTCTGATACCGGCGCCGTCGAGCGTGCTGGGGTCCATCGTTCGCGACTGGCATGATCTTTCGCGAGCCATGCTCGACACCACCACCGCGGCGCTGAGCGGCTTTGCCCTCAGTGTGGTGGCGGGCGTGGGCATCGCCGTGCTGCTGTCCTCGGCCGCCTGGGTGCAGCGCGCGTTCTATCCGTATGCCGTGTTCTTTCAGACCGTGCCGATCATCGCCGTCGCCCCGCTGCTGGTGATCTGGGTGGGATGGGACCGCACGGTGGCGGCGTCGGCGTTCATCGTGTCGATCTTCCCGGTCATCGCCAACACGCTCAGCGGGCTGCTCTCGACGGATCCGGCGCTGCGGGATCTGTTTCGGCTGTACGGCGCCCGGCGGCACGCGACGCTGCTGAAGCTGCGCCTGCCGTACGCGCTGCCCAACATCCTGACCGGGTTGCGCATCGCCGCCGGTCTGGCGGTCATCGGCGCCATCGTCGGGGAGTTCATTACCGGCGGAGGCATCGGCGGCATCATACAGGTGTCGCGGCAGCAGCAACGCGTGGACAAGATCTTCGCCGGACTGCTTCTGGCTTCGCTGCTGGGCATCGTGCTGTTCTGGGCGATCAACCTGCTCAGCCACCTGTCGCTTCGTCACTGGCATGCTTCGGAACTGGAAAGGCAAGATCGATGATGCACACATCTGCGTTGAGAACGGTGCTGATGGTGGGCGCGCTGCTGGCGGCGCTGTTGGGGTGCGAACGGCGGTCCGAGTCCGTTGACAGCTCCGGCGCGAAGCTGACGAAGGTCAAGCTTCAGCTCAACTGGAAGCCCGAGCCGCAGTTCGGTGGGTTCTACGCCGCGCCCTATGAGAAGTACGGGCTGGAGTGTCAGATCACGCCTGGTGGTGCCGGGGCGCCGACGATCGAGATGGTCGGCGCCGGCACGGTGCCGTTCGCGATCGTCAGCGGCGACGAAATCGTCCGCGCTCGCGCCAATGGCAACCGCGTCGTCGCATTGTTCGCGGTTTATCAGACCAATCCACAGGGGATCATGACCCGCGCCTCACGCGGACTGAAGACGCTGGAGGATCTGTTCAATACTCCCGGCACGCTGGCGATGGAACGCGGGCTGCCCTATTCCGACTTTCTTCAGAAAAAGTACGGCTTCGACAAGCTCAAGATCGTGCCCTCGCCGTTCGGCGACCTGAGCCTGTATCGCACGCAGGAAGACTACGCGATGCAGTGCTTCGTAACGTCCGAGCCGCTGGCGGCCAGAAAGATCGGCATCGAGCCGCAGGTGTTCCTCATCGCCGAGTCCGGGTACAACCCCTACACGACGGTGCTGGCCACCAGCGAGCAGTTCCTGAAGTCGAATCCGAAGCTGGTGCAGGGGATGGTCGCCGCGGTGCGCGAGGGATGGCAGCGTTATCTGGCCGATCCATCGCAAACCAACGCGATCATGGCCAGGCTGAACCCCACGATGGACTTGCAGACCTTCGCCGAAAGCGCCGAAGCCCAGAAGCCGCTGATCGAGACGGAGCTGACCCGATCCCAAGGCCTGGGCAGCATGACCGAGCAGCGATGGCAGGAGCTGATCGATCAGTTGCGGGAGCTGAAGGTGATCGACAAGCCGGTGTCGGCTAGCGAGTGTTTTGTGAACATGGGCCAATAACACGTCAAATACGCAGTTGGCAATGGCTGGTCCAATGGGCGGCGGCTGGGGCGAGCGAATAATCTGAATTTGAGGATGGACTGCGGGCATTGGGGTGGCTATGCTGTGGCTGGTAAGTTCGGACGAACCAGCGACTCGGCACGCCAGATGGCGCGGTCTTCCTGTCTCTCGCCCTCCTACCTTCCGGACCGGAACATCGGTCCCTTTCTCCGCCTGCCCCGAAAGTAAAACAGGGGCCGGGCAATCGCCCAGCACAAGGAGACATCGCATGGGCAGTAAGCTTTATGTCGGGAACCTGAGCTACAACACAACCAGCTCAGACCTGGAACAACTCTTTGCCGCGCACGGCACCGTGCAGAGCGCCGAGGTCATCAGCGATCGCGACACCGGCCGCAGCAAGGGGTTCGGTTTCGTACAGATGAGTTCGGAAGGTGAAGCGCAGGCCGCCATCGCGGCCATGAACGGCCAGGAAGTGGATGGCCGGGCGCTGACCGTCAACCAGGCCAAGCCGCGCGAAGAGCGCCCGCGAGGCGGGGGCGGCGGCGGCCGAGGCGGCTACGGCGGGGGCGGACGCGGTGGCAAGGGCGGCTTCGGCCGCAGCAGGTACTAGCCTGCCCTCGCCGCCCGGCGGGAGCATCCCGCCGCCGGCAAGGCACTGAACCAGTACGTTAACGCGAGCCCCGCGTCCACCCGACGCGGGGCTCGCGTCCTGCTGGCCCGGCTTTTATCCGCTGGTTCACCCCGGGGGCCTGTCGCCCCGCTCTCCCGCTGATGCCGTGAATTCTCCTGGAAGCACCTATGACCAACCCCCAATCCCCCGTTGATCTGACCACCCCGCAGGGCGACTGCTCGCTGGCGCCGCAGACACTCGAACCAGTCTCGCTCACGACGCGGATCGCCAGCCTCATCGGCGTGATCACTCCCTTCGCGGGGTTCGTGCTGGCGGTGATCCTGCTCTGGGGGCGGGGGTTCGGCTGGCTGAGCGGCGGATTGCTGCTGGGCATGTACGTCGTCACCGCCTTTGGCGTTACGATCGGCTACCACCGCTACTTCACCCACCGCTCCTTCCAGACGCCTCGTTTGGTCCAGTGCATCCTCGCCATGCTCGGATCGATGGCGCTGCAGGGGTCGCTGCTCAAATGGGTGGCCACGCACCGCATGCACCATCAGTGCAGCGATCGCCCGGGCGATCCGCATTCCCCTCACGACCACGGGGAAGGCTTCCTCGCCATGCTCCGCGGCATGTGGCACGCGCACATGGGTTGGATCTTCGATGGCGATCCGCGCAACCTCTATCGTTACGTGCCGGACCTTTCCCGCGACCGGATGCTGCGCGTGATGAGCCAACTGTGGCTACTCTGGGCGGCGATTGGGGTGATCCTGCCGGCGGTCATCGGCGGGCTCATCACGCTCTCATGGTCCGGCGCGCTGATGGGGCTGTTGTGGGGCGGGTTGGTGCGGATCTTCCTGGTCCATCACGTCACCTGGAGCATCAACTCCGTTTGCCACCTCTGGGGCACGCGACCATTCGAGACTCACGACCACAGCCGCAACAACCTTGTCTTCGGGATCGTGGGAATGGGCGAAGGATGGCACAACAACCATCACGCCTTCCCCGCCAGCGCTCGGCATGGCCTGCGATGGTGGCAGATCGACTTCAGCTACTACCTCATCCGACTGATGTCCATCGTCGGGCTGGCGTGGGACATTCGCCTGCCGCGGCGGGCCTGACTCGCCATCGAAGATTGATCCGATGCGTCCATCAGTCCACGCAATGTCCGCGAGTCTGCCCACCAGGGACTGTTTATTTTTTGCATGTCGTGGCCGGTGGCGTTCGGCTATAATCGCAGCACAAGCGACATTCCCGCCAACCCCTTTGCCCTTCACCCGGTAGACCGGTTCGCTCGACTGCCGCAAACGTGAGTCCTTGTGGACTCCGCCAGCACCACCCGTTCTGGTCCTTTGCAGGAGCACTCATGCTCATCGGAATCATTGGTTGGGCGATCGTCGGGGCAGTCGTCGGATTTGTATGCAGCAAGCTGGTCGATCTGCGCGGAGATGATCCGCGACTGGGGATCGCACTGGCGGGAGTCGGCGGCGTGGTCGGTGGCTGGCTTTACAGCCTTCTCAGCGGCTCGCCCGTCGTGTTCTTCAACATCTGGAGCCTGCTGTGCGCCGGCGCGGCGGCCCTGCTCGTCGCCGTCGCATGGCACATCGTGCGAAGCCGCGGCCCGCACGAGCGGCCCTCGATTCGCCGTTCCTACTGAACCCCGACGGATCGCTGCTGTAGACCCGTCTGCTCGATCGCCGCAAATCAAAGAGCCTGCCCTGTGCCGGCAATGTGGCTAAGGAGCTTCGCGCATGAAATACAAAGTTGGACAACTGGTGCTGAACCGGAAACTGGGGCTTGGGAAAGTGCTGGAAATCAACGGCAACGAAGTGCTGACTTACTTCAAGGATGAACTGACCAACCCCCGGACGATCAATGTGAGCGTCGTTCCGATGGAGATCGCGGCGGAGCAGTCGGATCCGTTCTTCGACGGGCTCAGCGCCAGGGATATCCAGCGGCTGCGCAAGCCGTCGAAGCGGCGCCGCATTGTGGCGCCGCCCGCGCCCGGGGCTGCTTCGCCGCCCGACGCGCAGTGACGGACGAACATGCCCCCCGTGCGCTGTCAGGACTGGCCGCCATTGGCCAGTACGGGTAGTGGCAGTCGCGCGCCCCGTTGCGGTGAGCTTGGGTGTGTCGCCGCCGCACGCCACGGATCCGGCGACCCATGCGAAGGTGTCGGCTGGTGCGGCGATGTCTTCGACGAATCGCGTTGCCGTGCAAGCTGCTGGTGAATCTGGTCCCGGACGAGCTGGCGGTAGTACAGCAGATGCTCGATCTGGGCGCAGGTGCTGAGGTAGCTGCCGATCCCCCCGCGGTTCAGCCGGCACATCCGGTACAGGTTCTTCCAGAATCGCCAACGCGTCTTGCGCAGCACGCCCTGCCGCCACATGATCGTCGCCAGGGCGCGAATGTTCTGGAGATTGAGCTTGCGGCGAAGCGGCCGGGGTTTGCGAGGATAGTCGGCTTCCTTCAACAGCATGAAGTGACGGAACGTGCGATCGAGGAAGGCGATCGGATCGTACAGCCGCCAGAAACCTTCGACGTATTCCTCGGCGATCTGCTCGATCGGCCGGGTGGGTACGAAGTTCATCAGCGTGGTCTGGTTGATGTCCGCGCCGGCCAGGGCGTTGTCGAGCAGCCGCCCTTCCCTGGCCAGGCGGTGCGACAGCGCCGTGTCGGGCAGAGCCTGGAGCATGCTGAATGTGGCGGTGGGAATCGAGGTCTGCTCGACGAACCGCACGATCCGCTCGCCGGCGCCGCGCTTCTCGTTGTCGAAGCCGATGATGAAGCCGGCCATGATGCGAATCCCCGATCGCGCGATCTTCCGCACCGAATCTGCCAGCGGATCGCGGTTGTTCTGAGTCTTTTTCGTCAGCACCAGGCTTTGGGTGTCCGGCGTTTCGATCCCCAGGAAGACCGCGCCGAAGTTGCACTGGCGCATCAGATCCATCAGCTCCTGATCCTGCGCCAGGTCCACCGATGACTCGGTGGCAAACGAAAACGGGTAGCCGCGACCGAACATCCACGGCTTCAACTGGCGCAGCAGCGCCTTGACGTTCTTTTTGTTCCCGATGAAGTTGTCGTCCACGACGAACACGCTTCGCCGCCAGCCCAGATCGTAAAGCCGTTGCAGCTCGGCGAGCATCTGGTCTGGCGTCTTGGTGCGTGGCCTGCGTCCGTACAGCACGATGATGTCGCAGAATTCGCACATGAACGGGCAGCCGCGGGAAAACTGGACGGACATTTCCGTGTAGGCATCCAGCTCCAGCAGGTCGAATCGGGGGATGGGCGTTTGCGTCACGTCCGGCTTTTCACCGTTGGAGCGGAACACGCCGCGCTTCTCTCCGCGGGCAAGAGCCTCCAGAAACAGCGGCAGCGTAATCTCTGCCTCGTCCAGGACCAGATAGTCCGCATCGACGCACTCCTGAGGCAGCGCCGTCGGGTATGGGCCGCCAACCACCACGCGCTTGCCGCGGCGCTTGGCCTCGTGCACCTGGGCGGCGAAGTCCCGGCGTTGCACGATCATCGCCGAGAGCATCACGATCTCGGCCCAGGCCCATTCCTGCTCGGTGACCTGGCGGATGTTTCGGTCAACCAGCTTGAACTGCCAGTCCTGCGGCAGCAGCGCCGCCACGGTGATCAGGCCCAGCGGCGGGAGCATCGCCTTTCGCCCCAGCAGTTTGATCGTCTTCTCGAAGGACCAGAAGCTGGTGGGAAACTCGGGGTACAGCAGAAGGACTCGCATGGGCGGCGCCTCCGTTGCAGACATGCCATTCCGGGCCGGCACGCCCAGAGCATCCGGTTGCTGCCGAGGGGGTGCAATCCGCGCAGCTTACCCCATCGCCTGTGCTGGCGATAGGGCGCACGTGATCGATTCTTCCCCGCCAGCCGGAAGGTTGCAGTTCCGCTTCGGTATACTCGTGTCCGCGTTCGCGCCGCGATGAAGCCTCTTCTGTGTTACACTATCCTGGCGGCTCGAGTCCGGCCGTGAGGTTGCTGCTATGACCATCCTTCCCGTTGTCGCACTTTGCGCGGTGGTGCTGGTATTGGCGTATGTGTTTTATGGCCGGCTGGTGGCCCGATGGCTGGGGGTCGATCCCTCGCGGATTACGCCCGCGGTGGAGATGGACGACGGCAACGACTACGTACCAGCCCCGGCGCCGATCGTGCTCGGCGGGCACTTCACCGCCATTGCCGCCGCCGGGCCGGTCGTCGGACCAATTCTCGCCGGTCTGGCATTCGGCTGGCTGCCGGCGATGCTGTGGATCCTGCTGGGGGCGATTTTCATCGGCGGCGTGCACGACTCGGGCGCGCTGCTGGCTTCCATCCGCCACCGCGCCACCAGCATCACCCAGGTCGTGCGACAGCACATGAGCCGAACCGCTTATCTCACGTTTCTGCTGTTCGTCTGGATCAGCCTGGTGTATGTGATCATCGCCTTCGCCGACGTGACCGCCGGCACGTTCGCCAATTTCTTCAGGGAAGATGTGATCATCGATGGCGCGCCGCAGGCCATCGCGCTCAACGGCGGGGCCGTTGTCATCGGCGCCACGGCATACCTGGTCCTCAGCGTCGTCATGGGGCTGCTCTTGCGATTCACGAAGACCCCGTGGTACGCGGCGCTCGGCGGGGCCATCGCTGTCCTGGCGATCAGCATCTGGAAAGCGCCCGACCTGGCGATGTGGCTCTCGACCCACGGGCTTTCATTCATGGACACCCAGGCAAAGGACTCTGTTCAGATGACACGCGTCTGGGACCAGGTCCTTCTCGGCTACTGCTTCATCGCCAGCATCGTCCCGATGTGGCTGCTGCTGCAGCCGCGCGGCGTCATCGGGGCGACGTTTCTGTACGCGGCGCTGGCGTTCGGCGTGCTGGGCACGCTGGTCGGCGGATGGAACGGGCAGGGGGAGCTGGCGATTCACTGGCCGAGCTTCAGGGGCTTCACCGCCGCCGACGGCTCATGGCTGTTCCCCTTCCTGTTCATCACCATCGCCTGCGGCGCCTGCAGCGGCTTCCACTCCATCGTCGCCAGTGGCACCACCAGCAAGCAGGTCCGCAATGAACGCGATGTCAGGCCCATCGGCTACGGCGCGATGCTCCTGGAATCGATGGTCGCGATCTTCGCGCTGGCGTGCGTGATGATCCTTACCCCGGGGCAGAAGCTGGCCAAGCCCGACACCATTTACGCCCTGGGCATCGGCCGATTCGCCGCCCAGATGAACCCCAACATCTTCTTCTTCGCGGTAAGCTTCGGACTGCTGGCGTTCAGCAGCTTCGTCTTCGACACGCTGGACGTGTGCACGCGGCTGGGGCGATATGTTTTGCAGGAGATGACAGGCCTGCGCGGTATCAGCGGCGGCGCGGTCGCCACGCTGATCACGCTGGCGGCGCCGTCGGCGTACCTGTGGTTCAGCCCGCCGGGATCCTTCAAAACCTTCTGGGTCATCTTCGGCACGAGCAACCAGTTGCTGGCGGCGCTGACGCTGGTGGGCGTGAGCGTGTGGCTGTGGCGCACGGGCCGGCCCGTCTGGTTCGCCCTGCTTCCCGCCGCCTTCATGGTCGCCAGCACCGGCACCGCCCTGGTCTTCAACTTCATGAACTTCCTGCGCAGCTACCGGTTTCCGCCTCCAAACGTCACCAACGTCACCCCCTTCGTGGTGAACATGACGATCGCCGCGGTGCTGTTTCTTCTGGGGGCGCTGGTGGTGTTCGAGGCGCTGCGCGTCTGGCGGATGTCGCGCCGTCCGCTCCCAGCCCCCGGTGGATTCGAGGTGATGACCGCGGCGGGCAGGTAATGTCCCGGGCAGGCCGTCACTCATCCAGCCATGGCTTTCCGCAGAATACTCGTTGCAGGTCGAGTCGCAGAGCTTAGGATCGCGCGAACGCACAGAATCTGTCCGTGCGATCCAGTGACCATGCAGTCCTATCCACCCCGCGCCGCCGGTTGTTGCACCTGCGGCTCGCGCTGCTGCATCGCTGGTCCCGCCGGCGCCCGCACCGGGAACGGCGGCGGCTTGGGTCGCTCCACCGGTTTTTCCTTCATCATTCGCATCATCTCCTGGATCGCACGATCCAGTTGCGGATCACGTCCGGCGACGTAGTCCTCCGGGCGGTAGTCCACCTCGATGTCCGGCGAAACCCCGACGTTCTCGATGCTCCAGCCGCGCTTGGCATCCCACCACGCAAACTCGGGCTGACTGCTGGCGCCGGCATCGACGAATCGCTTGTCCATGCGGATTCCGATCACCCCGCCCCACGTCCGTTTTCCGATCAGCGGCCCCAGGCCCATGGTCCGGAAGCTGTCGGGGAAGATGTCGCCGTCGGAGCCCGCGTGCTCGTTGATGAGCACACACTTGTAGCCCGCGTGCGCCCGCTCCGGATAGGTCGCGTTCATCCCCCGCCTCGGCATCATGTATGCCCAGATCCTGCGATTCAGCTTCTCGATGAGCATCTGTGACACGAACCCGCCGTGGTTCGAGCGGTCGTCGATGATCAGCGCGTCCTTCTCCGTCTGCGGGTAGAAGCCCTCGATGAACTTGATCAGTCCCTGCGCGCTCATGTCCGGCAGATGCAGGTATCCGATCCGGCCACTGCTCCTGTCTTCCACGTACTGGCGGTTGCGGCGGCACCAGTCGGCATATCGCAGCTCGCGTTCGCCGCGCAGCGTCTTGATCTGAATATCCCGCGCGTCGCTGCGGTCGGCCCTGGAGCAGACCGTCAGCAGCACCTCGACGCCCGCGAGGTTAACCAGCCGCGCGCTGACGTTGTCGCCCGGCCCAAGTTCGCGCCCGTTGATGGCCAGCAGGTAGTCGCCGTCGCGCACGTTGGCGTGGCTCATCGTCAGCGGCGCCTCGATGTCCGTCTCCCACGGCTCGGGACGGAGCACGCGGACAAAGCGATGCAGCCCGGTTTCCTTGTCGATCTCGATGTCGGCGCCGAGCGCGCCGACGGCGACGGGTTTTGGCGGCTGAAACGTGCTGTCGCCCCCGAAGACATACGTGTGCGATGTGCCCAGTTCCCCGATGAGCTGACCGATCAGGTCGTTCAGCTCTCCGCGGCTGCCCACACGCTCCAGCAGCGGCTCGTACTTCTTCTTCATCGCCGGCCAGTCCACGCCCACCATGTTCTGAGCCCAGTAGAAGTCTCGTTGAAGCCGCCAGGCCTCGGCGAAGATCTGTCGCCATTCGTCGCTCGGATTCACTTGAAGCGGAAGCTGGTCCAGGGCCACCTTCTCCTCGATCTCGTTGCCCGGCTTGCTCGACGTGTCCGCCACGAGAATCTGCTTGCGGTCCTTCTGCCAGGCGATTCGTTTGCCGTCGCGGCTGAGCACGTAGCTGCGCAGCCCTTCAATGAACGTCTCCTCCTTGCGTTTTTTGAAGTCGTAGACCTGGAGCTTGCCATCGGCGCGGAAACCATCGCCCTCTGAGTGCTGATCGTGGTCGCCCATCCCCCGGGTCGGACTCACGATCCAGTAAATCTTCCCCTCCCCCGCCGACAGCGCGCTGCAGTTCTCCCCCTTGCCTGGAAGCTCAACGACGCGCTGGCGAATACCATCAAGGTCAATCTTCACTTCAGGCAACTTCTTCGGCGTCTTCTCGTCCTTCGTGCCCTCATCCTTCTTCCGCTCCTCCTGATCTTCAGTGCCCCTGGCTTCGTCCGACTCCCGCGTCGCCGATGTCGATGTCGTCGATCCGTCGTTCGTGTCCTTGTGCTTCGGATCCTCCAGTAATTCCTCCGCCAGCAGCGGGCTTCTGCCTTCCCTGGCCAGAATGACGATGCACGGCTTGGCCGAGCGCGTCACAAGGAAGCTCATATCCAGGTCATCCATGTATGGCCGAAATACACGGTTCGACAGGAAGTAGAGGTACTTGCCCTGCGGGTCCCAGGCCGGGCTGTAGTCATTCGTGAATCCGGCGCTGATGCGCTGGATCGTCCCCGTCGCCAGTTCGTACAGGTACACCGACCGCACGCGGTTGTCGTCATATTTCGTGTAAGCGAGCCACTTGCCGTCGGGAGAGAATGTGTATTCCGTCAGCTCCCAGTTCTTGTCTTGATCGACCTGCTTCGTCTCGGTCGTTTCCGCATCGACGATATAGAGGGTTCCGGTGAGATCAGCATAGGCGATGTGCTTCGAGTCCGCCGACCAGATGGGCTGAAAAATCCAGCCTTTCTCGCCGCGCGTGAGGATGCGGTGCTTCTCGCGTCCCGCAGCGTCGTAAACCGCCAGTTCCTGCTCGCCGCTCTCGTCCGTGATGCAGACGATCTGCTTCGCATCCGGCGAAAACGCGGGGGCGCGCTGGCGAATGGCCGAATCTTCCGGGGTAACCTGGATGATCCTGCCGCCCGGCCTGGCGGGTGCGTTCCAGATCTCGCCTCGCGAGCTCACCACAACCCGCCTGCCGTCGTCGCTGATGGCGAAGCTCTCGGTCGTCTTGCTTGCGTCCTGCACGTGGCGACGCTCTCGAATCCGATCCGACGGCAGCATCAACTCGATCTTCCGCGACTCGCCCGTCGCAACGTCCATTACCCACAGGTCTGCCGCCGTCGTATAGGCGATCGACTTGCCGTCGGTGTCGGCGTTGCGGACGTCGTAGTCAACGTGTCTGGTGACCTGCCTGGCGTCCGAGCCATCCGGCCTGCTCGACCAGATGTTCATCGGATAGGTGCGCTCGGACAGATAGTAAACCCGATCCCCAATCCACATCGGGTGCTGCTCGACGGCCTGACCGTCGGTCATCGCCCAGAACCTGCCCGACTGCATGTCGCCGATCCAGATCCTGGGCGCCGTGCCTCCGCGGTAACGCTTCCACGTGCCGTTCCACAGGAACTGGTTAAACGCGACGAGCTTCCCGTCGCCAGAGAACGCCGCCGCTTCGCACTTGCCGACCCTGACCACTTCGGGTTGCCCCCCGTCGGCGGAAACCTGATACAACGTGCTGTCGGTGTCCAGCCCGCTGCGACGGGCGCGGAACAGCACGTGCTTTCCATCCGGCGTCCACCCCGCGCACTCCTCGCGCGCCGGGTCGTACGTCAACCGCCGCGGTTCTCCGCCCTCGCTGCTCATCACGTAGATGTCGCTGTTGCCATCGTAATCCGCCGTGAGCGCGATCCGGGTCCCATCCGGGCTGAACCGCGCGAACATCTCATTGGCCGGATGCGATGTCAGCCGCACCGCCAGCCCGCCAAAAGTCGTGATCTTCCACAAGTCACCTTCGGCGGTGAAGACGATCCGGTCCCCATGAATCGTCGGCCAGCGGCAATACGCCGGCACGCCAGCACGGCCCGCCGCACAAACAGAGGCGAGCGACGCAAGAAAGCTGAAGACGCTGATCGTGAGATAACAGAAGCGAAGGCGCACGTTGACCTCCCGGATCGGGTGCTGCTGTACCTGCCGGAGCGTGGCAGCTCGAACCTTATACCACGACTCAGCGGAAGTTCATCAGGAATTGCCGAATGCGGCAGCCCGGCAGGGGAGATGGCTCTTGAGCACCAGCCGTCCGCGCACGCCGCGGGCAATGGCCGATTCCCCGCCGCCAGTGCGACCGCGCAAGCGGCTCGCGGTTCCACCCGCCAGAACGACCCGGCCGGTGAACTCCGGGCCGTTGTCGCTGCAAATGTGCCCGGGCACGCCGTGGGTCTCGAACAGGTACGTGAGCGTCTCCACCACGGCCCTGGCCGTCAGCGAACGCTCCACCTCGATCGTCAAACACTCCCGCGCGAACTCATCCACCACCGGCAGCAGCTTCGGCTTCCGCCGATCGCGGCCGGCGGGTGAGACCCTCGATGAGTGTGAATCGCAGGAAGCGTTGTCAGGGCCGGCAGATTCTCATAACCGGCGGATCAGGACAGGGGAGCAGGCCACCTCAATGATGCGAAAACAGTCGCTCTGCCAGGTGATTATGCGTCCAGGCGGGGGCCACGCAACTCGTGTGCGGCGCGCAGGCGCTTGTATTCGAGCCAGGTGATCACAATCACGAACAGGTCGAGCAGGGAAAGCGCCAGCAGCCAAGTCGAGCGAGTGTACGCGAAGCGATAGACCTGATACGCCAGGAACAGCCCGAAAGCGGCGATGGCGATCGGATACGCCCACCACCGCTTCCGCAACAGGGACCATACTAAGGCGAGCTTGACCGCGCCGTGCCACAGCAGGAACGTCGCGGCGAACACTTTGGTGTCGGTTGTAAGGTGCCGCGCCGAGCGCACGAGCGGACCCGCGATAAGGTCGTGCGGATCCTCGCTGAGCTCATGCTCCGTGAGTATCCGCAGGACCCCATTGATCTGATCGGGATTCACCAAGAACAAGAGGCTGCCGCCCACGACTTCGAGCATGCCGTCCAAGGCTTTGCCGATCAGGCCGATCTCAAACAGGCTGTGAATCACCTTGTTTTTGTCGCGGCGTTTCATGATCTCTCACTTGCCGGATAATCAAACCGTGAAGTGGCGAACTATGTGCTTCAGACCTGACCTGCCCCGCAGATTCAGGTCCACTCGCCATGCAAGTTTAACCATCGTACCACGGCCTTCGCCTCCCTGATCAGAACAAGCCGTCCAGCGGTTCCGCTGAGGAATTGAACCGCGTATGCGCCGTCGCCCAGGCTTTGGCGAATGTTCTGCGGGCTGGATGTGGCCACCGAACCCAGTGCCGCCAGCAGGTAGCAGTCGCCAAGCTCGCGCAGGCGTGGCGGCGGGCGTGGGTGCAGAGGTTCTGGGGTGTTGTGCCTGCGGCAGGACACAGCGCCGCTCAGTGCGCTGATTGCAGGGCGTGGCAGATCAGCTCAAAGAGGCGATCGACCTCGCGGCGAGTCTCATCATCGAGCGTGTAGCCCACCGGACCGCGAACCAGCGTGTTGCGGAAAATGCCCTGCTTGACCAGCAGGTATTTCTCGACGGCCAGGAAACCGTCGAGGCTGGAGAGCATGGCGATCAGAGAGGAGACCGGCAGCGAGATCTGGTAGGCGCGGCGATCGTCGCCGGCGCACAGGGCGCGCCACAGCGCCACGATGGCGCGGATCAGGTCGGCGCCGGGCATGGTTCCGACGATGCCACGGCGGAAGCTGTCCA
Source organism: Fontivita pretiosa (assembly GCF_050410795.1). GTDB lineage: Bacteria > Planctomycetota > Phycisphaerae > Tepidisphaerales > Tepidisphaeraceae > Fontivita > Fontivita pretiosa. The sequence goes on from NZ_CP191258.1 coordinate 2,774,300, forward strand.
CCAGGGCGATGCCGCCGGTGCCCTCGAAGATGCGGGCCTTGCCCTCAGTAGCATCGCGCAGGGCGCTGAGCCTGGGCCCGATGGGCGTGGCTTCGGGCTTGAACATGACTTTGTGCGGCCCGCCGAATTCGCGCATGAGCCTGGCCTGAAGTGCGATGGACATGGGCCGGCCGACGTATCCGCTGGCGTCCTGGACGATCACCGGCAGAGCGGTGGCGCTGATGATGCGCTGGTAGTAGCGGCTCAGCTCATCCTCGCCGAGGGCGACGGAGACGGGTGGAATGGCCATCAGGGCCGAGGCGCCGCAGGCTTCGGCGTGTTTGGCGTAGTTTTCGGCCAGTCGTGCGCTTTCGGCGCCGACGCTGATGATCACATCGCCACGATCGCGCCCGAAGCGGCAGGCAAGCTCGGCGAGCTGTCGCCGCTCGTCGCTGTCCAGCCGAAGCACTTCGGAGACCATCGCCAGCACGATCCCGTCGGCACCACAATCGTAGAGCCATTCGATTTCGCGCTGAAGGGTTGATACATCGATGGATTCATCGTCGCGATACGGCGTCTGAAACACCGGCAACACGCCCGACAGCTTCGACTGTTTTGCCACGCTCGACTCCAGCCTGAGTCCAGAAAGTTGACCCGTGAACGCACGAACGCCAGGGCGGAAAGTATACCGAGTTCTTATCCGCGCGCCACTGCGTGGGTGTGTTGTTCCCGGGAGTCGCACCCTGGGCCGGCCAGTCGAGCCAGCAGGAAGGTGCGGTCGTCGGCGGCGCGGTCCTGGGGTTGCAGTTGATTCAGCCTGTCGCGCAGGAGCTGCGCCAGGGCATCCAGATCGGCCGTCGGATTGGCGCGGCGCAGCGCCCGCAGTTCGTCGGCAAGCTGCGTGCAGCCCAGCATCTGGCCGTTGGCGTCGGCGATTTCGCTCAGGCCGTCGGTGTACATGAGAAGCAGTTCATGGCTGGCCAGGCGGTCGCGGGTGGATTCGATTCTGGGCTGCGGCAGTCCGAGCACGCAGTTCAGCGACGGCGTGAGTTGTCGCACGGAGGCATCGGGGGACAGGATGAACAGCGGGGGATGTCCGGCGTTGACGGTCTGGAATTCGCCGCTGGCCGGCTCGATGCAGACGGCCGCGGCGGTGGCGAACATGCCCTCATCCAGATACTGGCAGAGGTGTTCATTGAGCGTGAGGAACATGGTCTGAAGTGGCATTTGCGCGCGAACGGCGGCGTGGACCGCGGTGTGCAGAATGGAGCTGACCAGGGCGGCGGCAAGCCCCTTGCCGCTGACATCGGCGATGATCAACAGAACGCGTTGGCCGTCGGGCATCGGGATCACGTCCAGGTAATCTCCACCCACCTCCAGGCAGGGCTGGAAGCTGATGGCCAGGTCGAGCTGGCTGACGGCGGCGATCTGCCGGGCGGTGGGCAGGAGTCGCGCCTGGACCTGGCGCGCGCGTGCCAGCTCGAGTTTCATTGCGGCCTCGCGGATGTCGGCGGCGCGTATGCGGCGATTGGAGTGCGCCAGCTCGAACTGCTTAGCCGCCAGCGACACCAGAGCCAGCCAGTCGCCGGTGCCCTGTTCGGCGGGCAGGGTCACGTACAGCACGCCGTGCTGGCTGTTGGAGAGGCTCAAGGGGCAGGCGATGGCGGCGAGCTGTCGGACGTCGATGGACTGTGCGACATCGATCGCGCCGCCGCCGGGCGCGGCGAAGCTGGTGACGCCGCTGGCCATCACCGCCGTCCCGCCGCTGACCGCCGCCTTCAGCAGCGTGCGCGACACATGCGGCGGATCGTCGCGCCATCGCTCGGAGCAGACCTGCTGGCCGAGCATCACCGGCGGAGACTGGCCGTCGTCGGGGATCCGCAACACCAGTGCCGTGCGACCGCGAAACTCGGGGTGGACCAGCAACTCGCACAATTCCCGGCAGCAAGCCTGCTCGTCATCCAGTTCGGCCAGGCGATTGCCAAGCTCGCTGAGCATGTCGTGATGAAGGATGTTGATGTTGGCCGGGGGAAACTCCTCCAGACGCTGGACGCGTCCCAGCTCGCTGTCGGACATGGTGAGCACGGAGGTGTGCTGGCTGGCGAGGTCGGTGGGTTGCGATGCTGATGGATGAGGCGAATCGATGTCCTGGCGAAGCCGCAGCACGAACGGCCCGATGCGGATCACGTCTCCGGGTCGCAGCCGCTGCTGGGCGCGAACCGGCGCGCCGTTGACGATGGTTCCGTTGCGGCTGCCCACGTCGCGAATGGCCCATTGCCCCTGGGCGTCGGGAATCAGTTCGGCATGTCGGCGTGAAACGGCGGCGTCGCGCAGGCGAATCTGCGCCCGCGGCGAGCGGCCAAGATCGCGCGGGTCCTGGCCCTGAAGCTCGATGCTGCGCCTGCCGTCCGGACCGGTGATCTCCAGGCGGGCGCGGATGGCCGTGTTGGGTTGGAGGCTGTTCATCAGCGTCGCCCCGGCGCCCCGCGCGGAATTGTTGGCTGCGCCGTTATCCCGGACCCAGGCTCACGATCGTCATCGGATCAAAGGGAAAATCGTCCATCAACTGCCGCAGCGTGTCGGTGGTGATGGCGTTGAGCGTGGCCATGTCCTGCTCCAGCGAGCGATACTCGCCGGTGTAGATCCACATGCCACCGATGGCACGCATCCGCCCGATGGGCACTTCTCCGCCCAGGACGATGCTGGAGGCGATCTTGTTCCTGGCGCGTTCGACCTCGTCGTCGTTGAGGTCTTTTTTGACTCGCTGCAACTCCGAAAGCGCGATGTCCAGTGCCTTGGCGGCGCGTTCCGGGCCGGTGGTGATCGCCAGAAAGAAGCTGCCGCAGCCGTCGTGTGGGTAGAAGCTGAAGTCGGCTTCCTCGGCGATGGCGTTATCGACCAAAGCCCAGTAGAAGCGGCTGCCGTCGCTGTCGCCGATCACATCCGAGAGCACGCGTGCGGCGAAGCGGCGTTCGTCCTGGGCACTGGGGCCTGGGGTCATGCCCATGAGGTACTGGCGGTTGAGTCGCGGGTCGGTCAGGTGCTCGCGTTTGGGGGAATAGATCGGCGGCGGCTGGACGCGCCGGGCGCTGACCGGCGCCCAGCTTCCGCAATATTTGTCCGCCCACCTGACCACCTGATCGAAGTCCATCCGCCCGGTCACCGCCAGCACCATGTTCCCCGGACCATACCGCCGGGCGAAATAGTTGGCCATCGCGTCGCGATCGAGCTTCTGAATGGTCTGCGGCGAGCCGAGGATGCTCTGGCCAAGCGGGTGGCTGCCGAAATGCAACTGGTTGAGCCTCTCCCACAGCCGATGTCCCGGATCGTCCAGGTACATGGCGATTTCCTCGAGGATGACGTTTTTCTCGGTGATGAAATCCTCCAGGCGAATTGCCGGACGCAGCAGGTGCGAGAGGTGTTCGATGACCCGCTCGGTGAATTCGGGCAGGACGTTGGCGTAGTAGGCGGTCATCTCCTGCGTGGTGAAGGCGTTGTAATGCGCTCCGATCTCGTCGAAGATGCGGTTGACATCCTCCCAGGTGTACTTTTCCGACCCCTTGAACATCATGTGTTCCAGGAAATGAGAAACGCCATTGATCTCCGGCGGCTCATCCCGCGAACCGGTCTTGACGAAAAAGCCCGCCGCGAATGAATGAGAGTCGGGGTTGATCTCGGCGATGATGTCCAGGCCGTTGGCCAGACGATGATGATGGAATTCCAGGGGCATGAGACTCTGATTCAAGGTTGTCATTCGCACGCGGTCACGATGTTGCACACTCCGGTCCTGGCCGCCCATCCAGATTCGGCGATCGAACCGCCGGGTATGCCGGCCCGGTCGCCGGGCCTTCATGTCGGCAACTTCAATTCCCTGGGTCCGACGACGACGATGGTGAACGGCCCGGGCCTGTTATTCTTCAGATACGCATTGACCTGATCGACAGTGATCGAGTCGATGGCGGCGGAGATTTCGTCAAGCGTTCGGATCCGCCCGCGGATGAAATAGTCGTGGGCGATGGCACCGGCGCGGGCGGAGGTCGATTCGCCGGACATGATGATGCTGGCCTTCAGACCGATCTTGGCGCGGTCCAGCTCCTGCTGGGTGACGCCTTCACTGAGCCGATACAGTTCGGCGACGAAGCAGTCGAGCGTGGCCTGGGCGCGTTCGTTGGTGGTTCCTGCGTAACCCATCACGCTTCCATATCCCTTGAGGCTGGAGTAGCTGGCGCCCACGGAGTAGCACAGTCCGCGTTTTTCCCGCAGCTCGGTGAACAGTCGCCCGCTCATGCCTCCGCTGAGACATTCCACGGACATGCGCGCCGTGTAGTAGTCCGGGTGGGTTTCCGGCACGGAGTTGTAGGCGATGCCGATGTGCGTCTGCTCGCTGCTGGTCTGCTCGAAGTGGTAGTTTCCCGGAGGCGGCAGGACGTCCAGCGGCTGCGGCACCCGCCCGTTCCAGTCTCCAAAAACCCGCGCGACCGCATCCCTGACCTGCTGGAAATCGATGTTGCCGGCCAGCGAGATGATCGAATCTCGCGCGTGATAGCGCGTGGCGAAATCGGCGCGGCACAGTTCCAGGGTCAGCTTCTGAAGATGCTCCTTCTGTCCCATGGCGTTTCGCCCGAAGGGCCTGGGCCAGTGCCACTCACGCAGCTTGATGAAGACCTTGGTGCGGGGCTCGTCGTCGATGCCGGCCAGCGCCTGAAGCGCCAGGTCCCTGGCCGCGTGGAATCCGGCCTCGGGAAGATGCGGACGCTGGACGATGTCGGCGTAGGCATCCAGCGATTCGATGACTTTTGCGGCGACTGCGGCACAGGCAAAGCGCGTATGATGCACGCCCACGCCGCTGGAGCGTTGCAGTCCCAGACGATCGAGGTATTCGGTGAGTTGGCGGCTGTCGCGGGATCCTGCGCCGCGCAGGACCAGCTCGCCCAGCACGGTGGCAGCGCCGCAGTAGTCTGGCGGGTCGTTGGCGGCGCCCGCCGGAACCAGCAGCGTCATTGCCGCCGACTGCATCGCGGGCATCTTCTCGCACACAAGCGTCAGGCCGTTCTGGAAAGTGTGCTGAAAGTATCGTTCGGACAACTGCGGCTCCCTTCACCTGCGCCTTTGCGTACCAGGCGCGCGATCCGAGCGACCTGGCCGCGCAACCGACCAAGCCGCGCCGTGCACGTTTCTGCGGCTGGTAAGAACACCCGCTGCGTCGGCGGATTATAGGCAGCGGCCCGGCGCACGCCAGAACCTTCGGCCCTTTGACGTTGCCGCGCGGCGCTCCATAATTCCTTGTCCATCATGCTTTTCGAGCACACCATCTCGATTCGTGTCCGCTATCCCGAGGTGGATGGCATGGGGTATTTGCATCACAGCCGCTATCTTCAGTACTTCGAGATGGGGCGGGTCGAGCTGCTGCGCAGTCTGGGACACAGCTATGCAGAGCTGGAAAAACAGGGGATCTTCTTCGTGGTCATCCGCGCGGAGGTCAAGTACCGGGCGCCGGCGCGGTTCGACGATCTGCTGACGCTGACCACCCGCCTGATGCGACAGACTCACGTCCGTTACGACCATGCCTACGAGCTTCGCCGCGGGCAGACTCTGCTGGCCGAGGGCGCCACCACCATCGCCTGTGTCGATCGCGACGGACATATCATGCAGATCCCCCAGTGGCTGGGCCGACCGGCATCGGCCAAGGACGATGCATCGGCCCGGGCTGACGTTTGAGCCAACCGTCCGATAACCGCGAGTTGTGAGGAATGCGGCTGGGGCCAGGGCGAGCTCGGCCGATAACGGATCTATCGGACCGTCCAGTCGGATCAATCTCGCATTGCTCAGGCCGGCGTCGCTGCGCAAGCGTCTTTGGCAGGCGGCGGGGCTGCTGGTGTTGCTGCTGGCAACACTGGTGGTGGGGAATCTGTTTGTCGACGAGCAGCGTGCGGTGACGGCCCGGTTGCTGGGGCACGATTTCCTGGCTTTCTATACCGCCGGCACGTTCGTGCGGACCGGGCAGATCGACAAACTGTATGACCTGAACGCTGTCCGCGCCGCCGAACATCAGGTGGCGCAACTGAACGGGCTTGAGCTGGGCGGGGCCTTCGGCCCGTACTGGAACCCGCCGTGGTACGCCTGGCTGCTCTGGCCGCTGTCGGCGCTGCCCTACCGCGTGGCGCTGGCGGTATGGACGGGTATGAACCTGATCTGCCTGGCGGTTGCGGTGGTGCTTCTGGTGCGGATGCTGCCGGCGGTGGTGGCGCGCCCGCCTCGCGCCTGGCGGATCGGTCCGGATCCGATCCCGCTGAAGTTCGCCCGTGATTGGCGCAACTGGCTGCTTGTGCCGCTGCTGATCGTCTGTTCCATGCCATTCATCCAGGCGATCACGCACGGGCAGAACACCTGCATTTCGCTGCTGCTGCTGACGCTGACGGTCACGGCGTGGCGGGCGCGTCGCCCGCTGACGGCAGGGCTGGTCTGCGGATTGATGCTGTATAAACCACAGCTTGTCGCGGTGCTGGCGGGCGTGCTGGTGCTGAACCTGGGCTTGCGGGCGCTGATCGGCATCGGGCTGATCGCCAGCGCTACGCTCATCGCCACCCAGCTTCTGTTGCCCGCGGCGCTGGACGAGTACCTGTACCGCCTGCCGCTGAACCTGGCGGCCGTGCAGATCGATCAGACGTACCTTTGGGAGCGTCATGTCACGCTCCAGGCATTCTGGAGGCTGCTGTATCAGGGGCGCGGCGCAGGACCGATCAGCGGTGTGGTCAGCCTGCTGAGTATGCTGAGCACGATGCTGCTGGGCGCGGGGCTGCTGCTGGCGTGCTGGCGCAGCCGCGGGGACTATGCCGACGACTGCTGGACAGGCGAGACCGCCGCCCGGCGGCGCGACCGGCTCATCAGCGCAGCCATCCTCACCACGCCACTGCTGATGCCCTTCTATTTCGATTACGATCTGCTGCTGCTGGCCGCTGCGGCGGTGCTGCTGGCGGGAGAGGTGCTGTCCCGGCCCGACGCAGCGCGATTCGAGCCGACCCAACGCCTGCTGATCGGCACGTGGATCGGGCTGTATGGCTGGCTGATGGTGAACGCGCCTCTGGCCGCCGCCAGCGGCGTCAACGTCACGGTGCTGCTGCTGTGCACGATCAGCGGGCTGACGATCTGGCGCGCCTGCCGCGCAGGCGTGAGCAGTGGCGGCCTTGCAATTCCGTCACCGGCGGTCGATCCGGCCAGCAGACTGTACGTGATCGTCAGGCGAGCGGCGTGATGGCACGCGGGCCACGCCGATGGGCGAATCCTGAAACGCCGATTCACCTTCGCCATTTATCATTCAGCATTCGGCAGTGAATGGAGCTGCGATGAAACTGAATTTCTGGCAATGGCTGGGCGTGGCGATGATCGTGGGCGGGGGCGCGGCTTGGGCATTGAACAGATTTGTGTTTCACTGGTGGTGATGACCGAGCCTCTGCCCACTGTCCCGCCGCAGCCGTTGACCTCTCCCGACGCCCCGGCCCCCTCCACCTCAAGCATGTGGCGTGACCTGATCAGCGCCTACGTGGCGTCGGCGACGAAGATCGGCAGTTGGGTTCTGGTCTCCGCGGGGTTGTTCCGCCATGACATCGGCGATTATGCGGTCTTCGCGCTGGTTCGCGCGACAATTGGACTGTTGAACTACACGTCGCTGGGACTTGCGCCGGCGATGATTCAGCAGCTTGCCCAGGCGCTGGCGCGAATACGCTCGCAGCCGCCGCAGCCGGTGATTCCACTGAGCGAGGATCAGAGCCGCGTGCTGGATTACGCGGGTCCGCCACCGCCTCTGCTGGCCCGACAGGCGGCGGCGGCAATTTACTCCAACGCATGCGTGGCGGCGCTGCTGACCGCAATTGTGGGGATCGGGCTGACCATCGCCTACAGCCACAGCTTCGCCCTGCTGCACCGCGTGCCGTTTCGAATGACGGAGCAGATTGGCCATATCGTCATGGCCATGGGGCTGGGTACCGTCTTGCGTCTGGTCAGCGATGTTCACGGCGCGGTGCTTCAGTCGCATCAGCAGATCGCCCGTGACAACGCGATCCTGAGCCTTGCGGACCTGGCCTGGGTTGCGCTGTTTGTCACGCCGTTCAGTTTCACGGCCGACTGGGCGGCGTATGCGTATCTGGCGTCGTCGGGGCTGCTGCTGGCGGCGCGCTGGCGCGCGGCCAGGGATTGCATGAGCATCCTGCCCGAAGCGCGATACATCAACTGGGCATCGCTGCGGGAGCTGCTGGGCTTCGGCGTGCTGGTGTCGTGCGCGCAGCTTGCGGATTTCCTCTACGCGCCGACCGACTTCATCCTGATCAATCGCTTTCTGGGACCGCTGGAGGTGGCGGTCTACGCGCCGGCGGTGCAGATCGATGCCGCGATGCTGGTGCTGGTGGCGGGTTTGTCGGCGGTGCTGCTGCCCCGCGGCGCCGCCGCGCATGCGCAGCAGCAGTATGCGACGCTGCGGATGTACTATGTGCGCGGAACGCTGGCCAGCGCGGCGATTCTGGCCATCGCCGCACTCGCTGTGTGGGCTGCTTCTCCCTGGATTTTCAAGCTGTGGCTGGGCGACGCGATGCCGGCGACGCGAGCGATCCTGCCGCTGGTGCTGATTCACACCGTGGTGGGCGGCTCAAGCGCGGTGGGGCGATCCATCCTGCTGGGAATGGGCAAAGTCAAGCCGTTTACGGTGTCGGTGCTGATCGCGGGCACGGGCAATGTCCTGCTCAGCTATGTGTTTGTGAGGTACACCGATCTTGGGCTGCGAGGGATCGTGCTGGGCACAATTATTGCTGTGACAGCACGTTGCGCGATCTGGACCCCTTGGTACGTTTTGCGTGTACTGCCACGGACGTAGTGCCGCAAAAAGCAGCCGGATCAGACACGCAAAGGGATCGGCAGGTTTGTTGCGTCGCGGCGGCGCCGTGACGTGCGGTCGCATGCCCCTCGTGCTAAATTGACAGAAAGGTCTTGAGTCCTATACTCCGCGATCCGCGCGCAATCAATAGCATTGCCGCGATTGCGGCGTTGTTCACGCAGTGGCTCTCTCGATAAGCACCCAGGGAATCGTAAAAGGATTTTCAACCATGCTCAGACAAGCCAAGACACTGAAAACCTCTGCCGCCAAGTCCCGAGCCAAGGCCGCGCCGAGCCGGACTGTGAAGCGCGTGTATTTCTTCGGCGCCGGTAAAGCCGAAGGCAACGCCAGCATGAAGGAGCTGCTGGGCGGCAAGGGCGCAAACCTTGCGGAAATGACCAACATGGGTCTGCCCGTGCCGCCGGGATTCACGATCACCACCGCCACGTGCAAGGAGTACAACGACCTTGGGCAGAAGCTGCCCAAAGGGCTGATGGAGGAAGTGACGGCGAATCTGCGGAAACTGGAGAAGGTGACGGGCAAGAAGTTTGGCGACCCGAACAATCCTCTGCTGGTGGCGGTGCGTTCCGGCGCGGCGATCTCCATGCCCGGCATGATGGACACCGTGCTGAACATCGGGCTGAACGACCAGGTCGTCGAGGGGCTGGCCAGGCTGACGAACAACCCGCGATTCGCCTATGACAGCTACCGCCGGCTGATCAACATGTATGGCGACACGGTCATGGGCGTGGCGCACGAGCACTTCGAGCGCGAGCTGGCCGCCGTGAAAAAGGCCAAGGGTGTCGAGCTGGACACTCAGCTCGACGCTGATGACCTCAAGGAAGTGGTGCAGCGTTACAAGCGGGTCTACCGTGAGCACGTCGGGGAGGATTTCCCGCAGGATCCGATGAAGCAGTTGCAGGGGGCGATCGAGGCGGTGTTCCGAAGCTGGATGGGCGAGCGCGCGATCCAGTATCGCAAGATCCACGACGTGCGCGGGCTGCTGGGTACGGCGGTCAACGTCCAGGCGATGGTCTTCGGCAACATGGGCGACGACAGCGCCACGGGCGTGGCGTTCACGCGCAACCCCAGCACCGGCGAGAACAAGTTCTTCGGGGAATTTCTGATCAACGCCCAGGGCGAGGACGTGGTCGCGGGCATCCGCACTCCCATCGACTGCAACCGCATGGCCGAGGAGTTCAGCAAGGAGAGCTGGAAGCAACTGCTGAAGATCAAGCAGATTCTGGAAAAGCGCTATCGCGATGTGCAGGACTTCGAGTTCACGATCGAGCGCGGCAAGCTGTACATGCTCCAGACCCGCACCGGCAAGCGCAACGCCGTCGCCGCCGTCAAGATCGCCGTGGACATGCACCGCGAGGGGCTGATCGACCAAAAGACGGCGGTTCTGCGGGTGGATCCGGCGTCGCTGGATCAGCTTCTGCATCCGATGTTCGATCCGAAGGCGCAGCGGAACGTGATCGCCAAGGGGCTGCCCGCTTCGCCCGGGGCGGCGGTGGGCAAATGTGCCTTCAGCGCTGAAGAGGCTCACGAGCGGACACAGAATGGCGAGAAGGTGATTCTGATCCGCAAGGAGACCAGCCCCGAGGACGTGCAGGGAATGCACAGCGCGGTGGGGATTCTGACCAGCACCGGCGGGATGACCTCGCACGCGGCGGTGGTGGCGCGCGGGTGGGGCAAGCCCTGCGTCGTGGGCGCCGGCGCCCTTCAGATCGATGAGAAGTCCAGAACCTTCACGGTCAATGGCAAGACGTACGGCCCGCAGGACTGGATCTCCATCGACGGCTCCACAGGTGAAGTGATCGAGGGACAGATGCCCACGGTCGAGCCGCAGATGACCGGGCCTTTCGCGACGATCATGAAGTGGGCCGACAAGTATCGCCGGCTGAGGATCCGCACCAACGCCGACACGCCGCACGACGCGGAAGTGGCGCGCGGCTTCGGCGCCGAAGGCATCGGGCTGTGCCGCACCGAGCACATGTTCTTCGACCCGCAGCGCATCCATCACATGCGCGCGATGATCCTGGCCACGACCACTGAGGCGCGCAAGGCCGCCCTGGCCAAGCTCCTGCCCTATCAGCGGGAGGACTTCGTAGGGATCTTCAAGGCGATGAACGGTCTGCCGGTGACGATCCGGCTGCTGGATCCGCCGCTGCATGAGTTCCTCCCCCACGAGGAGAAGGAGCAGCAGGCGCTGGCTGACTCGCTGGGCATCACCCTCCAGCAGGTCAAGGCGCGCGTCAGCCAGCTTCATGAGGCCAACCCGATGCTGGGGCATCGCGGGGATCGTCTGGCGATCACGTATCCGGAAATCCTGGAAATGCAGGTGCGGGCGATCATCGAGGCGGCCTGCGAGGTGAAAAAGGCCGGCATCAGGGTCATGCCCGAGATCATGATCCCGCTGGCCGGCACCAAACGCGAGCTGGAGTTCTGCAAGAAGGTGACGGACGAGACGGCGGCGGCGGTGATGAAGGAGAAGGGCACGAAGGTGCAGTATCTGTATGGCACGATGATCGAGGTGCCGCGTGCTGCGGTAACCGCCGACGAGATGGCTCAGGTCGCTCAGTTCTTCAGCTTCGGCACCAACGACCTGACGCAGATGACCTTCGGCTACAGCCGCGATGACGTCAACAGCTTCCTGCCGGATTACCTCAAGAAGGAGATCCTGGAGTACGATCCGTTCCAGACCATCGACGTCAAGGGCGTGGGCGAGCTGGTTCGGATGGCGGTCAACAAGGGCCGCAGCGTCAGCAGAAACCTGAAGTGCGGGATCTGCGGTGAGCACGGCGGCGATCCCCGCAGCGTGGAGTTCTGCCACCAGGTCGGGCTGGACTATGTGAGCTGCTCGCCATACCGCGTGCCCATTGCGCGTCTTGCCGCCGCACACGCGGCGATCAAGCAGGCGGATGCCGGCAAAACCGCCGGGGGCAAGTAGCCTTTGGCGCACCAGCAGACGTACCCGGCGCGGCGTGGTGGCCCAGGCTACCACGCCGCGCCGGTATTTGCAGGGCCTGTCGGCCCGTTTTTCAGCTTTCTCGGCAGCGTGCCGGCCGGATGTTGCAGGATGTGCTGAGCAACCTTCACCAGACATCGGGTCCTGCGTGAATCCCCCAGTTGCGCGGCTCCAAAGTGCTGCCGGGCCAATTCCGCTGCGGCGACTGGCATGTCAAGGCTCGTTGTCCTTCACCCAAAGAGAAAACGCGTGGTAGCCCATTAGCCCGACAGTGCGCCAAAGACGTGCCGAAGAGGTGTATAAACGTCAGGCGGGACGCCCGTGACACGGGAAACCGCTGTCTAAGTTCCCGGACCGGCGAAAAAAGTCTGTCCCACCGAATCAGAGCATCGCGCATACCGGATCGCCGACGCTCGATTACCTCGCGTACTCCACGCTCCTGACCTCCCGCAGCACCGTCACCTTGATCTCTCCCGGATACGTCAGCTCGGCCTCGATCTTCTTGGAAATATCTCTGGCGAGCTTGGCGCTGGCCTTGTCATCGACCATGCGGGCATCGACGATGACGCGGACCTCGCGGCCGGCCTGAATCGCATAGGCCTGACGCACGCCCTCGAAGGTCATGGCCAGGTCTTCCAGGTCCTGGAGCCGTTTGACGTAGCGTTCCAAAGATTCGCGACGCGCTCCGGGGCGCGATGCGCTGATGGCGTCGGCGGCCATGATGATGGGCGTGTAGGGCGTGGTGGCCGGCACGTCGCCGTGATGCGCCAGCGTGGCGTTCAGGACCGCTTCCGGCTCGTTGAAGCGTTTGAGGAACTGCATGCCGATCAGCGGATGGCCGCCTTCCTGCTCGTGGTCCATGGCTTTACCGATGTCGTGCAGCAGCCCGCAGCGTCGGGCCAGTGCTCCGTCCAGTCCCAGCTCGTCGGCGATGACCTGCGCGATGTACGCCACCTCCAGCGAATGCTTCAGCACGTTCTGTCCGTAGCTGGTGCGGAAGCCCAGCCGTCCGAGCATCGGGATGATCGGCTTGGCGATGCCGTTGAGGTTGGCCTCCTGGACCGCTTCGCGGCCGATGCGCAGCAGCGTCTCCTCCATTTCCTTGCTGGTGGCGGCGACGACTTCTTCGATGCGCGCGGGGTGGATTCGCCCGTCCTGCACGAGCTTTTCCAGACTGAGCCGCGCGATTTCCCGGCGGACCGGATCAAAGCAGGAGACCACGACCACGCCGGGGGTGTCGTCGATGATCACATCCACGCCGGTGGCCTTCTCGAACGAGCGGATGTTGCGTCCTTCGCGTCCGATGACGCGTCCCTTCATGTCGTCGGAGGGGATGGTGACCGTGCTGACGGTGTGATCGGCGGTCTGCTCCGCCGCGTAACGCTGGATCGCCTGGAGAATGATCTGGCGGCTCCTTTCCTTGGCCTCTTCCTGGGTCTGCTCGGTGATGCGCTGGATGATGGCGCCGGCCTCGGAGCGGCACTCGTCTTCGATCCGCTTGAGCAGCATTTCCCTGGCCTGTTCCTGCGTGAGGTTGGTGATGCTCAGCAGGCGTTCGCGTTCCTGTCGCAGCAGTTCATTGAGCTCGGCCTCGCGGGAGGCGGCTTCCTTTTCGCGTTTGGCCAGGCGGGATTCCAGCTCGTCAAGCTGCCGTTCCTTGACCGAGAGGGTGTCGATCTTGCGGTCCAGCGTGTCTTCGCGTTTGCTGAGCCTGGCCTCGTGTTCCTCCAGCTTTTTTCTGGCTGCTTCCTGCTCGCGCTCGAACTTTTCCTTGAGCTTGAGTTGTTCCTGTCTGCTGGCCAGTTCGATTTCCCTGGCCTTGTTTTCGGCCTCCAGGCGGGCGTTGTCCCGGATGAGTTCGGCGTCTCGACGAGCCTGGGTGAGCAGGTTTTTACCGCTGAAGTGCAGGGCCGCGTACAGCCCTGCCGCCCCCACGATCAAGCCAATCAGGATGCCAACGACGATTTCCATGAGAACTACCTCGAGTCAGGGCCACTCTGCGCCATCGAGCGACGCCAGCGCAGAGCGGATGAGACACACGATGGCTGAGGAGTTCTTCAGACGTGACAGAGCGTGGCGGAGCGAAATCAGCGCCGCCGCCTGCTCGCCAGGCGCCTATGCGCCAAGCGCGAGCGGGGCAGCCGAGGCAGGCGAGGGAAAGCAGCGGCACGGTGGCGCCCGAGTGGGCCCGGAGGCGCGCAGGAACGATGGGCCGGGGTGCGGCAGCACCCGCCGGTCCGTCGGCGCCGGGGGCCGGGTCGCCGGCTCCGGACGCAGCGACCCGACGGCCGGACCGTCCGGCCAGGCGCCGCGCAACACGTGCACCAGCGACATCATCAGCATCAGCAAAAGCATTGCTGTGCCGAGCAGCGACACGAGCCACGACCACTGCGTCGCCAGCGTCATCCCAGCGGCCAGGGTCCATGCGGACCATGACCCGGTTGGCAGCCAGGCGGCGCCAGCGGTCGGCTCGGCCAATACTCCAAGGTTAGCCACGAACATGCGTACGCGTCCCCCCGCGGGGTCTGCATCGCTTCGTATCACACCGCATCCCATTCGTACGCGTGACGATCGCGACTCCGCGAGATGGTTCCGTGACGTCAGAAGTTCCTCGTTTCCAGACCCGTCGCAGCAACCTCCGCGACGAATCCTGCAACCGCATCTGCCGACCCCGGACCCCAACCGGTTCTTCACCGGCCAGGACGGGAACGCAAACCGTTGCCTACGACTTGTAAATGTTAAGCCGGGTAGAACGGCATTACAAGTGTCGGTGATGCTGGCGACATTCCCGCCGCCGACCGGCAATGCCCGCTGCCTGCGGTTGTGAATCCCGGCACGATCTGCTAATCAATACGACGCTATGGCCTTTAACGAACCCGTGCTGACCAAACGCATCGACCCCGACCCGGCCAGACGCAAGCTGCACTGGTACGACGATTATGTGAAGACCGGCGGCTATGCGGCGCTGCGCAAGGCGCTGGAGATGAAGCCGGAAGAGATCATCAAAGTCGTGACCGACTCCGGGCTGCGCGGGCGCGGCGGGGCGGGGTTCTCCGCCGGGCAGAAATGGGCCTTCATCCCCAGAGAGAAAAAGGGCCCGCACTACATGGCTGTCAATGCCGACGAATCGGAGCCTGGCACGTTCAAGGATCGTTACCTGATCGATTACGACCCGCATCAGCTTCTGGAAGGCATCGCCATCGCCTCGATCGCCACGCAGTGCGACGTGGCCTACATCTACATTCGTGGTGAGTACCATCGTCAGGCCAGCGTTCTGGAGCGGGCGATCAGGCAAGCCTACGAAAACCGGATCTTCGGGCAGCAGGGGATCCTCGGCTCGGCGTACAAGCTGGAGTGCTACGTGCATCGCGGCGCCGGCGCATACATTTGTGGTGAGGAGACCGGGCTGCTTGAATCGCTGGAGGGCAAGCGCGGCTGGCCGCGGAACAAGCCGCCGTTTCCCGCGATCGCCGGGGCGTTCGCCCGTCCGACGGTCATCAACAATGTCGAGACCCTCTGCTGCGTGCCGCACATCATCGAACGTGGACCGCAGTGGTTCCGCTCCATGGGCACGGAAAAATCCCCGGGACCCAAGCTCTTCGGCATGTCCGGACACGTCAACAAGCCCGGCGTCTACGAAGACGAACTGGGGATCACGCTCGACTACGCCATCAACAAGCTGGCCGGCGGCATGAAGGGCGGGGCGTACAAGGGATGCATCTGCGGCGGCATCAGCATGGGCGTGCTCGGGCCGGATCAGCTCGACATCCGGCTGGACTTCGACGACGTGCGTTTTCGCGGCGGGTGTCTGGGTCTGGGCACCGCCGGCATGATCGTCATGAACGAACACACCGACATGGTCAAGGCGCTGCGCAACTGCATCCGCTTCTACGCCCATGAGAGCTGCGGACAATGCACGCCCTGTCGCGAAGGCTCGGCATGGATGCTCAAGATTCTGGATCGCATCCTCGATGGTGGAGGCCGAGCAAAGGATCTGGAGCTGCTGCTGGAGCTGGAAAAGACTCAGGGGATCATGCCCGGCACGACGATCTGCGGATTGGCTGACGGCACGGCCTGGGCGACTCGCACCTTCATCAACAAGTACTACGAGGAGTTCGCGGCGCGATGTCCCGAGGAGCCGGCTATGAGGACAGTGCCGCTGACGATCAAGCGCGGGAATGTGAACGTGCTGACGCCGATGGGCAGCAATACGCGTTAGCGTGCTCGATGAATCCCGCGGCTGCGCTACGCTACGCCGCGGCGTAGCGCAGCCGGGGGATCACCCGTCGATCCGCAATACACCTTCGTCAACTCAATCATCAAACACGAGTTTCATATACCATGCGACTGCCTGTGGTCCCTGACGGTCGCGCAGATATAGATACACCTGCTTGCGGTGCGCTCGATTGCGCACAAGCCTGTGCATGTCGCCCCGCGCCCAGACCCGTCCGGGAATCGTCCGACGAATCGCGCGCGACGAGCGGTTCTTGCAGATTCCGATCACACGATTGAATTCGCGAAGGTTCAGCGGCAGCTCACCCAGAATGTGCGCATGCTTCGCGGACACCGACACGATCAGCACCCGCAGACCCAGTTCGTGCAGCACCTGCGCGATCGTCTGCGCCACCAGCCCACGAAGCTCGTAAGGGATCTGGACCGGATCGGGATGTCGCTGCTGGTGAAATTGGCGCAGCCCGGCGTGCTCGCTCGGTGGCGGCGGATTCCTGTAGTCGCCTGAAGAATGAATACGATGAGCTTTGCTGCGAAATCCCCGACTGTCGCCGGGAAGCCAGGCGCAGTACGTGCCGATCATGACATGCCACCAGCGTCTGCCTGGAGCCGGCATGTCGCGATCTTTCAAGTGCACTGCGGTATGGTCAAAAGCCGTCAGCGCCAGTGACAGCGGTGTTGTGCTGATGTGGCAGTGATCCCGCGGCTGCGCTGCGCTACGCCGCGGCGTAGCGCAGCCGCGGGATCGCGAGATCGCGGGATCGCGGGATCGCGACAACGCGAGCTGTTCAAATCCCCTCGCCATCGGCATACGTTTCATCAGCACGAACGCAGTGCACGATCGGCTTACCCGACGCCACCAGCGCCAGCGTGGCGCGATCCATCACCGAAGCCGTGAGGTTGCGAATCTCCAGAAATACGCGGCGGAACTTGCATCGCGGCTGCTGCGAGCAGGCCTGGTAGTTGGTCGCCGACACGCACTCGATGGGGGCGATGTAACCTTCGAAGTGCCGGATGATCTGACCCATGGTGATCTGATCGGGATCCATGCCCAGGACAAAGCCGCCTTCGCGTCCGGCGATGCTGCGAACCCACCCGCGGCCGCGAAGGTCGATCATGATGTGCTCCAGGAATCGCCGCGGGATGTCGTTGCGTTCGGCCAGGGTGCGGATCGACACTGGCCTGGTCTGCTCCCCCTGATACACCTCCGTGAGATGGAACAGGACGCGAAGTGCGTAATCGGATTTGGCGGAAACTCGCATGCTCCCTCACGCGGCTGAGTAAACCGACATTCTCGATCGATTTGGCCGGATTTTGTCCCAGCCAAAAAGTGCAGCAGCGCGGCGGCGCTTCACTCGAGCCTGAACTTGGCCTTGCCTCGAAGCTTGCCTACGGTGCAGCTCAGGCGATCAATGACGAAATCAACCTCTTCCTCGGTGTTGCGTCGACCCAGGGAAAACCGCAGCGACGAGAACGCCAGCGCGCTGGGCACCCCCAATGCGCGCAGCACGTACGACGGCTCCAGGCTGGCACTGGTGCAGGCCGAACCGCTGCTGACCGCGATGTCGCTCATCGCCAGCAACAGCTCGTCGTGATCCACGCCCGCGAAGCTGAGGTTGGTCATGTGCGGCAGACGATCCGGCTCATAGCCATTGACCTGCACTCCATCCACCTGCTCGATGATCCCGGCCTGCAGACGGTCCCTGAGCCGGCGCAGGCGCGCCATCTCGCTGGCCATTTCCTTCATGGCGATTTCGCAGGCGGCGCCGACGCCGACCACGCCGGGCACGTTGATCGTTCCGCTGCGGTAGCCGCGCTCGTGTCCCCCGCCGTCCATGTGCGCCGCCAGCTCGATGCGCTGCGGCTTATTTCTCACGTACAGACACCCGCATCCCTTGGGGCCGTAAAACTTGTGCCCCGACAGCGACAACAGATCGACGTTGTCGGCCACCACGTCGATCGGCACCTTGCCTACCGCCTGCGTGGCGTCGGTGTGGAACAGCACGCCTTTTTCCCGGCAGATTTGCCCGATCTGCCGGATCGGCTGTATGGTGCCGATCTCGTTGTTGGCCCACATGATCGAGACCAGGATGGTATCCGCGCGGATCGCATCGCGCAGTTCATCCAGGTCGATTCGCCCGAATCGATCAACCCCCAGATACGTGACCTCGTAACCCCACTTCTGAAGCCGCTTGCACGTGTCCAGCACTGCCTTGTGCTCGGTCACCTGCGTGATGATGTGTCTGCCGCGATGGCGGTGCGCCTCGGCCACACCTTTAAGCGCCAGATTGTTCGACTCCGTGGCGCCGCTGGTCCAGACGATCGCATCCGGGCGGGCATTGAGCAGAGCCGCGACCTGCTGGCGGGCCTTGTCCACGGCTGCTTCGGCTTCCCATCCGAAGCTGTGCGCCCGGCTGGCGGCGTTGCCGAAAATCTCCATGAAATAGGGCCTCATCGCCTCGAACACCCGCGGGTCCAGCGGGGTGGTGGCGTTGTGGTCCATGTAGATCGGAAGTTTGACAGCCATCGTGGGTACGAAATCGTTGCAGTTGCATCCAATCATCGATCATGCCGCGGCGCAGCACTCGAGACTGCGTTGCGTCGCGGCCTTGCGGCGCGGCCCGGCCGCTTCAGAAGCCCGGCCACGCAGGCAAGCAATCCCGCGGCCGCGGGCTCGGGAAGAAGCCCCGATTGAATCGCCCGCAGCGCCGCAAGGTACTCGTCGCCAAACCGCATAGTATGCTCCAGGATCATCGCCTCGGCCAGTGCCCCAGACTGGTTCACGTACGCGTTGTCGATCAGCGCATAATCCGTGGCATCGATCGCGCCACTGTAATCAAAATCGCCATTGATCCATCCGGAGAGGCTGTTGACGTAGCCATTGTCAATGAGGCTGTAGTCGGTGGCGTCGATGCTGCCGGAAAGGTCCGCATCGCCGAAATACGTGAACTTCACCAGCACGGCGCTTGAGCTGAGCGAGCCGATGCCGGCGAATTCGCTGTAGATCGGCCCGCTGCCTCCCACCTGCGCCAGGTCGTTGAGGATGGCACCCAGCCCGTACAGGAAGCTGCCCGCCGCCGCGTTCTGCGCCGCCGCCTGCGTCGAGCCGATCCCCTTGCCGCCCCAGTCAAACGCCCCGCCATTTTCCAGCGCGGATTTGATCTTCGCGGTGGTGCTGGCGATGCTGCCGCTGTTGATGATCAGACTGTTGTTGTTCAGATCCAGTCGCGCGATGTTGGCGATGGCCAGACGTGTCAGCACGCTGGTGCCGCCGACGCTGTTGGCCGTGCCCTTCGCGCTGATCCGCACGGTGCCATTGGTGATGTCCAGTGCGTGCGCCCGGACGTTCTCGAACTGCACGACGCCGGCGCCGCTCTTGACGATCGTTCGACCCTCGGCCAGGACCTGCCCCGTCAGCGTCAGCGCGCTGCCCGCCGTCGAAACATTCACGTTCAGGTTGTTGTTGAGCACGATCGGGTTCTGGATCGTGTGACTTCCCGCCAGCACGTTCAGCGCCGCCTGTCCGTAGAACGATGCGTCAAGCGTGATGGTGCTGCTTCCGGCGATGGTGTAGCTGGCGGTGGGGTGGTCGAAGTTGATCACGCCGACGGTGATGGGCGCGACGACGGTGACGACTTGCGGCGCGGTGATCAGCCCGCCGAACGTCCCGAAGTTGGCCACGCTGTTGGCGCCCGTGGGCACGCCGCCGAACCAGTTCTGCGGCGCCGTGACGGTCCAGTCGCCGCCGCTGTTCACCGCCCACTGCGCCGAAACCGGCAGCGCCGCGTGCGTCACGTTCAGCACGATCGTCCCGAAGTAGTCATTGAAGCTGTTCGGCGTCGGCTGGTAGTACTGCCAGGTCCCCAGCGGGCCGCTGAGCACGGACGTGAAGGTTCCGCTGTCCACGTCGTAGTGAATCGGCGCGCGAAGGACTTCCTCGACGTAGGTATCCCCGGCGAATGTCGGCGTCGCCGACGAAACAGCGATGTAATACTCGCCGGCCGGCAACGCGTCGTATCGATTCCACGTCGCCCCCGGACCCACTCGCGCCCGGTCGTAGTAGCGCCACCCTGGCTGGTTTCGCGGCTGGCCCGTCGAGGGGTTGATCACGGGATTGTTGTCGTGATCCAGCATGATCGGGCTCAGCGCCGTTTCCCACACGTCGTATTCGTTCAGCCAGGTCGGGTAGTACGGCGGGTAGTACTTCTGCGCGTTGCCCTCGTTTCCCGGCGCCGCCCAGCCGCTGTAGGGGTTGGGGTCGTTGGGGTCGGCGTTCCAACGCGGATTGGTCGGTGCGTCCGGTATGAAGTACAGCTCGCTGAGACCCTGGGCGTAATACCATTTCGTCGGATCATTGGTGTAGGTGGGATACTGCGCGATCGGCAGGCCGTTCAAATCGACGGTCTGACGCGAGATCGCCACCTTCGTGCCGTCGGCGCGGTACACCGCGATCTGCGTCTCGTTGGTGCTGCCCAGCACCGGGCCGCCGCTGCCCGTCGAAATGCTCGATCCCAGCGTATCGAACTTGACCATGCTCTGGCCGTCACTGGTGTATTTGAACCAGTAAAGACGCGGATAATCTCCCGGATCATTGAGCGAAAACGACAGAATCCGCGAGAAGGTCTGAACGTTGTTGTAATCCACGCCGACGGCGGCGGTATACTCGGCGGCGGGATTGGCCGTGACCGGCGGAGGAAACGCGCCAAGCGCCTGGTGGATGGATGCTCCAAAACTGGAGAGTGCGACTGCGCCCAACGCCTTCAAATAGCGTCTCATGTCTTGCCTCATTTAGCCCAACTAAGGAATCACGACCAGGTCGTACTTTACTTTATTGTTCGCGCGATTTATAGTGAAAAACTGCTCGCCGGGCCCCTGCGGCGTCGCCAATCCGTCTCGTGCCTGAGAAGGGAAGGCCCCAATGAATGTGAAGCACCACATGCCCGCGGCTGGCAATTCGCATCGCGCATTCACGCTGATCGAATTGCTGGTCGTCATCGGCATCATCGCCATCCTCATTGGGATCCTGCTGCCCACCCTGATCCGCGCCCGTGCCCGGGCCAGCGACCTCAAGTGCGCTTCCAATGTTCGCCAGATCGTCACCGCCTTTCGCATCTACGCCGCCGAGAATCGGGACTTTTTCCCCCCGGCGCAGGACGCCGACGGCATCACCTGGCACGTGAAACTGTGGGACCGCGTGATCGGCAGACGATTTCCCGGCAACGATTACACCGGCGGGGGAACCTACGAGTATCTGAAAGACACGGTCTACGAGTGCCCTCAGGCGGGCAACAGCCGAGCCGGATACAACCAGTCCGACCATCGCTGCAACGGCTACGCCATGAACCTGTGCCCGCCGGGCAGTCGCGGCCCACGCAGCCAGACCGACGCCAACGTCGTGTTCCGCATCGTGGAATCCAAGAAGCTGTCGGCGGTGCGGGATCCATCCCAGACGATGCTGCTGAGCGACTCGGTGGGCTTTTATGTCGAGTACTACGATCGTGGGCGAGCCATGAATCATATGGACTTGCCTGGATATCAGGGCGGTATGGTCCGCGCTTTGGGCAGACACGGAAAACTCAAGGATTCCTGGAACGTCGCGTTTTTTGATGGCACCGTCCGACTGCTTCAGTTCAAGCAGGTGCCCGGCACGCCCGACAAATATTACCTCCAGTCCGCCTGGCTGCCGCCGGCCAAGCTCGTCGAAGCCGCCGACATCAACGCCGAGACCAAGTACTTCTGGGTGGGCAAGGCGCGCTGACGCCAGCGCACTGTGCTTACTGCTCCTGCGGTTTGATGATCATGTCCCGCAGCGACTCCACCGGCACGCATCGCCGCTCAACCATCTGCGCATAGGTCGGCGCCGGCATCGTGCTCGGCGACGTTGTTGGGTTATCGTTGATCGTCGCGTTCAGCGGTGAGGTGCGGGCCACAATTCCAATCACCTGCCCCCGATCGTTCAGCACCGGCGCTCCGCTGGAACCCAGCGCGTACTCCGCAGTGATCGAGATCATCGGAATCGTCTGATTCGCCCAGCGTGATTCGAACCGTCGCGACACGAAACCCGACGTGAACGTGTAGTACCGTCCGCCGGGATGGTGAATGACGTGCGCGGGGGTGGCGACGTCGGCGGGGGCGTCGGCCAGCGGCAGGGCGGGCAGGTTGTCCACTTCCTTCAGGTCGATCTTGAGGATCGCCAGATCATGCGCCTTGCTCGCCGCCAGGATCTGCCGCACCGGAAATACTCGCACCCTGTGATCCGCCACCGCAAGCGTCTTGTTGCGCTCGGGCGCCTGATCCACGACGTGATAATTGGTGACGACGATGCCGGCGGATGAGTCGATGATAAACCCGCTTCCGCCATTGAGGTGCCAGTTGGGGCAGCGGTCGCACTTGTAGATTCGCCCGACAACCACGACCGCATCACGGGCGCGCAGGTAGACTTCTCGCGGCGGCAGAGGTGACTGCGACGTCTGGATCGGACTGAGGTCCAGTTGGATTGTTGCACGATCCAGTCCCTTGCGAAGCTGCTCCATCGGCACGAAGTCGTCGCTGTTGGCGATCCGGGCCGCCGCCGCGTCCT
The DNA here is from genome assembly GCF_050410795.1 of Fontivita pretiosa. Taxonomy (GTDB): domain Bacteria; phylum Planctomycetota; class Phycisphaerae; order Tepidisphaerales; family Tepidisphaeraceae; genus Fontivita; species Fontivita pretiosa. The sequence goes on from NZ_CP191258.1 coordinate 2,796,923, forward strand.
GCCGGCGGTTGCGCTCGGCGTCGATCTCGATCGCATCCGACAATCGTGATGCGTCGAGCAGACAGATTTGCTCCGCGGGCGCCACAGGGGCGCAGAGCGCACAAACAAGACACAGTGAGCTCAACGTCTTCATCGATTCTCGCCCTGCAACGCGCGGCGCGCTTACTCAGGTTTCTTCATCTCCATCATGATCGCGGGCAGGGGAAGCTTCGCCTCGGCAAGCAGTGGGTCGATCAATCTGATCTTTTCCTCGAGGCTGGATCCGGGGTGTAGACCGGCGTGGCGCACGACACCATTGGGATCGATGATCACCATATTGGGAATGCCCGTCACGCCATAATCCGGGTTGAAGACCGGTTGGCTGGAGAACGCGACCGGCCAGGCCATCTCCTTTTCCTTCATGAACTCGGGCATGAGGCTCATTTCCTTCTGCGGATCGCCGGAAGTGTCGATGCGTCCGCCGGAGCCGGAGTGAAAGCCCTGTATGCTCGTCACGCCGATCACGACAACATCAAAGCCGCGATAGTATCGGCTGACAGCCTTGACCTTGGGAAAGCTTGCGATGCACGGCCCGCACCAGGTGGCCCAGAAATCCAGGATGACGACCTTGCCCTTCAGATCATCCAGGCTGGTGATCTTCCGGTCGGGGTTGAGCGGGTCGTGGAACCAGATGAACTCGAGCTTCGGGGCCGGGAAACCGACCAATTCCCCGCGCGCCCAGGCGCCTTTCAACTGCGCCAGCGAGCGATCCAGCCGATCCTTCGTCGGCTTCTCGATCTGCAAAGCCTGGGACTGAAGCTTCTGTTCCAGCGCCGCGGCGAGCTTTTGGCGCAGCGGCGACAGCGCCTGCACGCCCTGCGGCCCGAGCAGCCGCGGTGCGGACATGAAAAATCCCGCGCCGCTCACGAAAAATGTCGGTGGAGAATTGCTGCTTATCGAATCGGCCAGCTTCAGCAGATCCGGCTGGATTGACTGAAGATCCGCAGCCGACAGCACAGCCGCCGAAGAGAACAGCTCCGTGCCGTAGCCGCTGGCGATCGCGTCGTTGATTCCTGGATGCAAAAGCGCCGCCTTGAGCCTGGGCAGTCGATCCTCACTTTTGGCCATCGTGGACAGCAGCCGCAGCCGCAGACACGCGGCCCGCGCGCCGTCGGCATCGCCCGCGGCGGCCTTTCCCGCCAGCAGCGCATCCAGCGCCGGCCCGGTCTTCGTGCTCATCGAAACCGGCAGCTTCTGGAGCAGCACATCGATCTGATCCAGCGTAAGCTGATCCAGCGCGATGCCGGCCAACACGCGATCGACATAGTCTCCCATGTCCGCCTGGTTCGGTCGCTCGCCAGCCTCGCGGGCGGCGTTGAAGATCCGCTGGTATTCACTGGCGGCGTTGTCGATGGCGGCATCGTCCACCGCGGCAACCAATAGACTTCGCGGGCAGTTCAGCAGCACCAGAGCCGACAACACAATCACGGGCAAACGGCGAAACATGGGCAGTCTCCTTGGGATCTGTCGAAGCGGACGTGCCAATTCTCTCCGCGATAGTTGCAGAAGCCGTCAATTCATTGTCCGCCCAAACCAGAAAACCTGGACTCTGGGGGGATACGTGGACGGATCGTCGCCAGCATTCCGAGGCGGGACCGGGATCTCCTCGTCGCTGCCGTACCAGACCCGGCCTCGAACGCTCCCATCGGCCATCAGCGTATTCACCTTCCTTCGATGACGGTCCTGAAACTGTGGCAGAGCGACGGCGTCGAAAACGTTCCCCTCGCCCGTGAACGTCATGATTCCGTCCTTGTCTCCGGCGGATCGTGCCCCGACGCGCAGGTATCTGCCGTCGGCGGCGAGCAGTGTCTGCGAGGCATCTTTGACCTTGCTGATCCGCTTGTACTCCCGAGCCTTGTTGCGCGGCCCCATAGTGTGTCGCGGCACCTCGGGCAGGTCTTCATTCATGGCATAGCCCATCGAGGCGTAATCTTTGGTGCGCTCCTCAAAAATGCCTTGCGGGCAAATGAAGATGGTGCCTACCAGATACTCATGTTTGTCCGGCACTCCAGAAGGCAACTGGGGCGGGTCGCGCTTCACCAGGTATTTCCATAGCGCCACCTGCCAGGGGACAAAGCGGTTTCCCGGGTATAGCGCTTCGGGCGGAGGAAGCAAACCCCTGGATTCGGTCGCGTACACGCCGAACGCGGCGCCGATCTGGCGAAGATTAGCCATGCACGCCACGTCGCGCGCATGCCGGCGGGCATTGGCCAGCGCAGGCAGCAACAGCCCGATCAGCAGCGCAATCACGCCGATCACGACCAATAGCTCGACCAGAGTGAAGGCAAACTGACTTGATGGGCCACGCCGAGAACGGGCAAGGCAAATAATCACGAGTCAGTGGGCCTTTATATCATTGACTTTTGCTCTGTCAATGTTTCAAATAAATAGTTTCTGCCTTGGCACAGTCTGCCATGCGCGCATTTCGCTTGTGACCGTCGGGATGGGAGAAATGGCAAGTCGTCCAGCTCGAGCCAGCTTCGGGGCTGCAACGGTGCAGGCGATCGTTCTCGCATCGGCAGCCTCCACTGCGCTGGCCGTGCTCACCCCGGAACAACGCGCCAACCCCAGCACAGGCCAGATCCCCAACCCTAACGCGCAGGAATACTACCTCGGTCCAATCGGCGCCGGCAGCTTCACCAGTGGCGAAATCGTCGGCGCGGTCAGCGGCGCGCTGCCGTCTCTGGTCTGGTACAAGTACGTCTCCGACGGAAACAGCGGCATTGCGTTCGACATGTTCGGCTCGGTGTTCGGTTTCGGCGGCGGGGGCGTCTTCAGCGGCGGACCGGACGGCGAGCTGGCGCTGTACGACAGCCAGGGACAGTTCATCGCCGGCAACCAGGGCGTGCGGACTCCGGCCAGCGGCGACTCCATCCTTCCGCCGATCGTCCCGCCCGGCGCGCCCCCCGCACCGGTGCAGTACCGCCAGCCGCGAGATCCTGGCCGGCCGGTGTACGAATACAGCCAACTTCAGTCCACATGGTTTGCGCGAAACAGCCAGAATCTGGCGCAGCTCATCTTCAGCGACCGCGCCGAATCCAACCCGCTGTGGGACGAGGCGCATCCCAATCATGACCCCTACGCCGACTGGAGCCAATACGCCAAGCTCCCCGCCGGTGAATACTTCCTCGCGGTGACTGGTTATTCGACCTACTTCGCCGGCAACCCGCGCGACATCGCCGTCGCAGGCGACGACACCACCAACCCCTTCGGTTTCGTCTCCTATCACGCGCAGAGCGGAACCTACGTCCTGAATGCTCGACTGCCCGGCGACATGAACCTCGACGGCACAGTCGGCCAGGCCGATCTGGATCTTCTTCGCGCAAAGGTCGCGGAGTTCGCGCCCACACAGGGCATCCCGCCCCAGGGTTACTACCAAGGCGCCTGGTTGCGCTTGCCGGCTGACCTGGCCGACCCCAACAGCGAGTTGCAGCGCTTCGACCTTACCGGCAATAGCCGGATCGATGATTACGACCTGCTGGCATTCGGCCGATACACGGGAATTGCGGTGACCATCGGCTCGGCGTGGAACGTCAATGCGGACGGGAACTGGTCGGTGGCGTCGAACTGGTCGGGCGGAGAACCGAACGCAGTCGGCGCGATTGCCAACTTCGGCGTCGTCATCACCGCCCCGCGCACGGTTACGGTGGATGCGGGCAAAACGGTCGCAACCATCAACTTCTCCTCACCCATCGCCTACACGATCGCCGGCGGCAGCACGATCACGCTCGACGGGGGCATCGGTGGGGCGGGGATCAACGTGACGGCGGGAAGTCACGCGATCAGCGCGCCGCTGGTGCTGGCCGACGACACGACGGTGAACGTCGCCGCCGGACAGGCGCTTTCGGTACAGCATCTGCGCGGGCAGAAGCTGACGCTGGGCTCGGGATCGCTGCGGATGATCAGCAGCTCCGCCGCCAACGCGCCCAACGGCGTCAGCAGGGTCGCGGCACTGACGATTGCATCGGGCGCCAGACTCGACTTGAACAACAACAGCCTGATCCTCGATGCGGGCAGCCTCGCCGCGGTCACCGCGTCGCTGAAGAGCGGGCTTGAGAACGGCGGGGCGTTCGACTGGGGCGGGCCTGGGATCGGCTCCACAGAGGCTGCGGTGCAAAACACCACCGCCGGCAGCTTTCTGTATGGCCTGGGTGTCATCCTCAACGACTTGTCGCAGGTCGGAGGCAGCGGGCCGATCTACACGAGCCTTTCGGGGCAACCGCTCACGGGCAGCGAACTGCTCGTGAAGTTCACGTATTTCGGGGATGCGGATCTGTCAGGCGCGATCGACGCCACCGACTACAGCCTGATCGATAACGGATACGTCAACGCCCTGAGTGGATGGATCAACGGAGACTTCGATTACAGTGGATCGATCGACGCCACCGACTACGCCCTGATCGACAACGCGTACGTGAACCAGTCTGGCGCGCTGGGTGATGCTCTGATTGGCGAACACACGAGGAGGTTTGGCGGCGCGTACGTCGCGGCACTGAGGGCGATTCGGTCGGGTGTGATTCCCGAACCGGCATCAACGGCGTTTGTGGCCACGGTGGGTATTGGCGTGCACGGCGGCGCTGCGCGGCGCCGCCGCCTCTGGCTTCGGTTTTGAGCGGATGGTTCGCGCGTCTGGTAGCCGCGCGGGCCCGGTTTTCATGGTCATGGTGCGGCCAGACTCGAGTTCCGCCGCACCCAGCACCCCAAGAGGGATAGAGGAGATGCAGCGATGAAGGTACGCAAAGTGGTTGCGGCCGCCGCGACGGCGGCCGGGTTCGCGTTGGCTGGGGCGGCGCCGGCACTGGCGGGACTGGATCCGGCGAATCACTCGATCTGGCGTGAAAATGCAGGCTCGTCGTTTGGCGCACCGCCCGCCAACGCCGTGGAGTTCTCTCCGACCACCGGCTTCGGTTCCGTGTACGACCTGAGTGGACGCGTGGTCGCGCTGGCCGAAGTCACCGAAAATACCCTGGACAGCACTCCCCTGGGCAGCATCGTTCCGCGAGTGTGGAACCTCACCGACGCGGATTTGTTCCGCATCAAGATCACCGACCCGTCCAATTTCAGCGCCTCGATCACCAGCACGACGCTGATCTTGGCGCTGTTTGCCGAAGACGGCACGGCGCTGGCGGCCTCGACCGGCGGTGGCACGGCCAACGCCATCACCGGCGCCGCCGCTGGGCTGAGCACACCCGGCATCTACCACATCGGCATCGCCCTGGCGGGCATGTTTCCCAAAAACAACGCCGGACAGGACCTGTTCGACCTCAGCACCACCGGCGTGAAGCTGCCCAACGCGCTGGCGGATCAGAAGCTGGGAACCGACCCGTTCACGGCCTGGACGCAACCGGGCGCCGGAGCCACAACCCTGATCGGCAACACCAGCTTCACTGCCCCCGGCAGCACCATCACGCTCAGCGGTGCGGATTTTGCCGTGCCCGAACCGGCGAGCATTGCGGCAGTGATGCTGGGCGGTCTGGTGCTGGTGCAGCGCCGTCGCCACGGCGGTCAATGAGCGCGTCCGCCGATCACACACGTTGCAGTCATTGCCCGGACCAGGCATCGCGCACCGCGTCCGCGCCGACGCCTGGTCCGGGCTACGCCGCCGCCGCCTGAGCTGCGCCGGGCTGCTGTTGCTGCGCTTCGGCAATGAACTGAGCCAGGTCGTTGATCGCCACCGGCGGGCGCATCGCCACAATCCCCTGAGGTGGCGGTGCCGCGCCGGCATCGGCGCGCAGAATGATCCAGAGCGTGGGAACCTGCCGTCCGCCGGAACTGCGCGCGCGCTGAATCTCATCGAGACTCAGGCCGGCACTGCTCGACGACAGGGCCGCAACCACCAGCGCCGCGTGCGCGGACATTTCCTCGGCGCTGGGCAATCGCGTCTGCACCGTCACGTCCGCAAGCCCGCGCAACGCCGCTTCTACGGGATCCAGCGTCGCCAGCATCGGATCACGCGCCAGCCAGATGCTCAGCGGCCGCTTGGCAAAAAGCGGGGTGTAGACATCGCGACGGTCGGCCAGCCCGGTCAATGTCGCGGTCAACGCCAGAATCTCTCCGACGAAGCTTTCGCGAGCCGGGATCGGGTTGTACGGCTCGGTCTGCTTGCCGCGCGCCGGGTGCTGCAAGACTGACTGCTGCTGCTGTCGGGTGATCAGCGCGATCGGGGCTGATGCATCGGGCGGCAACAGGCCGTTGGCGCACAGATCGGCCAGCCACAACACGCGCGCCAGCGCGTCGCCGCGCCCGCTGGCGGTGCTGGCGCGGCCGCTCTGGAGCAGCTCGATCGGCGTACGCACCACGTCCGGCAGTCCCAGCTTCGCAAACGCCATGACGATCAGCTCCAGATGCGTGATTCCCAGCATCTGCCGCTCCAGCTCCTCCAGCGGCTTGCCCGTTGCCGCCCGCGCCTGAAGCACCTGTGCGTATTCTTTGGCAAAGTGTGAGCGGAACAGCATCGTCCCCAGCTCGTGACACAGTCCGGCCAGGTAGGCGCTTTTGCGTCGGGCCTCGTCCTCGGCGTCCTCGTCGCCGTCCTGTCGGGGCAGCAGCCGCTCACACAGCTTGGCCACCGCCAGCGAGTGCTGCCAGTATCGCAGCGGACTGAACGCGGCCTGGGGGCAGTCGCCCTGGGCGGCGGGGATCGCGTCGATGACGCTGAGTGTGGAGGCGATCGTCAGCACCGTGGCGCAGCCCACCTGCTTGACCGCATCCTCGACGCTGGCGAAATAGCGACGTTGCCCGCGATAGGCGGCACTGTTGGCCACGTGCACCACGCGCGCCGCCAGCGCCGGATCGGTCGCAATCACCTCGGTCAATTCTCCCAGCGAGACTCGAGGCGAGCCGGCCATCGCCACCACGCGCATCGCCACCGGCGAAGGCGCGGCCCGGTCCATCGCCTGCTCCAGACGCTCGGTGGCGTCCTTTCGGGTCAGCAGAGGCTCGATGCTCGGCGGGGGCGCTGGTGCAGAACTCGCCACCGGCGGCGGCGAGGGGTTGGCGGCCGGCGCCGGCGGCGCCGGTTGTGGGCGCGCCAGGCTGGCGGTCGGCGTCGTTGCGGGGGAATGAACTTCGACCGCAGCCTCTGATTTCGATGGCTTGCTGGCCTCGTGCGGCTTGCCCTGTGTGCCCGGTGCCGCGCCGCCAGCCGCCGCTGCGGTGCCGGCCGGTTCTGGCGCGACGGCCGATGCCACCGCGGCATACACCTCGTCGGCAACTTTCACAAACGCATCCACGACCACGCGGGTGAACTGAGTTCCCGCATGCCGGTTCACTTCCGCCTTGATCGCTTCCTTGCCCATTCGCGGTCGATATAGGCGAGCGGAAGTCATTGCCTCGACTGCGCTGACCAGCGACAGAATCGCCGCCGTCAGCGGGATCGATGGTTCCTTCAATCCGTGAAAGCCGTGTCCGTCGGCACGCTCGTGGTGGTAGCGGACGGCTTCGGCGGCCTCAGGCAGATCCGGAAACAGCAGGCTGGTCAACCGTGCCCCGATTTCGGCGTGAGCGCGTACGGCCGCGCGGTCGGCGTCACTGAGTGCCCCCCGCTTGGCCATGATAACATCGGGAATACTGAGCATGCCCAGGTCGTGCATGCGGGCCGCCACCGCCAGCACCTGCCGCTGGCGGGGATCCAGTTGCAGTGCCCTGGCCATGACAGCGCAACCCGCCGCCACTCGAGTGCAGCGGCCAGCATACGACGGAAAGCGGCGCTCCAGCATCTCCCCCAGCACGTCCAGAAGCGCCTGGTTGCGGGTATCCTGCGGCGTGTTTCGCTGCGCGCTGGGCATGGCTTACTCCTCAACTGCTGCGTTCGCGAGCAATGCACTCCACGTCCGAGGCCTCGAATGGGACGTGCCCGATTAGCGTTAGCTCCACGACCCAGCGGCTTGGCCCGGTGCACAGGCATCTCACCACCCGATAACGCAGCGGCGCGCACCCATCCACCGGGGAGTAAACGATCTCTTCACCGATCTCCAGCGGTGTCTGTGATTCGATGGTGGCCGCACCGGGATCGACCGCAAGCACGCGCCCACATCGCATCGACGCCTGCGCGAGCGGCGCTTCGGCATCTGCCAACAGACCAGATTCTCTTGAGAGTTTCGGTATCATGCGCGCCCCCGGTATCCTCGAATAGCCGCCGGAGAGTACGGCAATGGGCCAAATCTCAGGGAAAATGCTCCCGCTGCGCGTTGGACGCAGCGGGAGCGACCTGCAGCACAAACACCAACGCCAAACGGACCATCCTGGTTCCGTGTAAGCGATTGTTACATCGACGCAAGTGGCGGCTCTCATTCGCACAAAATAGAGCACTGCGAGTTCACGATAAATATTCGCAAAATAGAGATTTAAAATCGTTGCTTCCACGGAAATTTAACGAGATTAGAAAAAATAGATAAACTCTTCTGATGGTTATCTGCGCGAGTTCTGCGCGAGTCGAGTCCCGTCGCGCAACCGTCGCGACGCATGTTCGTTGGCGAGATCCACTCATCCAGCAGCGCGGCAGAGCATGTTGGCCGACCACCCCTGCTGTATCCGTGCGATCAACTGCTCAGCAGGCAGCGGCGGGCACAGGAAATGCCCCTGGGCGAACTGGCAGTCCAACGCCTGCAGCAGGCTAAGTTGATCCTGCGTCTCCACCCCTTCGGCGACCACGCCGATACCCAGATTTCGCGTCAGCATGATCATCGCATTGACCAGCGCGGCAAAGTCGTTGCCCCGGCGTAAGTTCATCACGAACGAGCGGTCGATCTTCAGCATGTCGATGGGAAATTCGTGCACGCACGCCAGCGACGAATAACCCGTGCCGAAATCGTCCATGTCGATTTTGAATCCCATGGCCTTCAGCTCGCGCAGCACACCGACTTCCTGCGTGCCGTCGGCCATCACCGTGCTTTCGGTGACTTCCAGGTGGATCGCCTGCGGCGCTACGCCGGCTTGGACGGCAATGTCGCGCATCCGCTGCGCCAGCCCGGGGGTCGCAAGCTGGTTACGCGAGAGGTTGACGCTCAGCGAGGGAATCAACTGGCGGCCGTGTTGTGTCCACCAGCGGGCAAGCTGCTGGCAGGCCTGCCGAAGGACCCATTCGCCCAGAGCGGCAATCAGCCCGGTCTCCTCGGCCAATGGAACGAACTCTCCGGGGCTGATGGGTCCCAACTCAGGATGTTCCCAGCGGACCAGGACCTCCAGGCTTTCCAGCCGGCCGCTCTGAAGGCAGACGATTGGCTGGTAGTGCAGGTGGAGCTGCCCGGCCGCAATGGCCTTGCGCAGCGCCGTCTCCAGCCGCAGCTTTCGCTCGACACGGGCGCGCATCAGGTGGTCGAAGAAAACGGCCCGGCCCTTGCCGGCAAGCTTGGCCTGATACATGGCGGTGTCGGCGTCGCGGATGACCTCGTCGGCGCGCTGATGTCGGAAATCGCTGGTGACGATGCCGATGCTGGCGGTGCAGACGATTTCGTGCCCGTCCAGGTCGTAGGGCGCGCCCAGAACCTGAAGCAGCCTGGAAGCGACGGAAGCGGCGTCGGCGGCGGAGCGCAGGTTCTCCAGGAGGATCACGAACTCATCGCCGCCGAACCGCGCCGCGACGACGCCGTCGTCCGGTCGGGCCACCGCGTCCGCCGACCGCACCGCCCCACGCAGCCGCCGCGCAATCTCGCGCAGCAGTTGATCGCCCGCTCCGTGTCCCAGGCTGTCGTTGACCAGCTTGAATCGATCCACATCCAGAAACAGCACGGCGAAGTTGTGTTGATCTTGCGGATGCTGTGCCGCGCCTCGCCAGATCGCCTGCTGAAGCCGCTCCATGAACAGCGCACGATTGGGCAATCCCGTCAGCTTGTCCACACGTGCGGACTGATACAGCTCGCGGTTCCGCTGCGTCAGGATCGAGACCATCGCGTTGAACGTCTCGCCCAGCCCGTAGACCGGGTGGTTTCGTGCAAGCTGGTAGACCTTGCACTGTTCGCAGAGCGGACGCTTCTGCTCCACCGTCGCAGGTAACCCGTCTTCCGCGCACAGTGTGCCGGGGATCTCCCAGCAGCGAAGGTTGGCGTGGTTGTGATAGGCCGGGCATTCGGTCTTCTGGCAGTTCATTACCAGCCAGCAGGGCTGGATGGTCGGGTTCTCCAATCGCTCGTGGGGAGTCTGACGGTTGATGACCTCATCCATCAGCGTCCTGACCTGCAAGCCGGTGGCTGAGATCTGGTCATTGAGCTGCTCGAGCTGTGCGCTGGTCTGACGCAATTCAGCTTCGGTCTGCTTCTGGGCGGTGAGGTCGTGAATCAGGCCCATGCAGCGGACGACGCGTCCGCGGCGGTCGCGCAGGCGAAAGATGCGGTGTTGGACCCATCGCAACGATCCATCGGGCCGAACCACGCGGTATTCCAGTTCGGTCTCGGTGTTTCCAGACGGACTGAAGACCTGCGCCCGCACGTGGTCCCGATCCTCGGGGTGTACACCCTCCAGAAGCGAAAACGGATCATCGCGCAGGCTTCGGCAGGAGCGTCCGAAAAGCTGTTCGTATTGCGGGTTGACGTATTCGATCGCGGCCCTGTCCGGGTCCGCGATGTAGATGTAAAAGACCTCGCGGATGCACTCGACCAGATGAGGATACCACCGCCACGCACCCGGCGGTGATTTCCGCAGAGTCGCCAGTGCAGGCGAATCGCCGTGGCCTGATGTCATGACCCCACCATCCCTGAGCCGTGTGCCGATGCCTCGGCGGACTTGACGCATCCGATGGCATGGGCAGTCCCCAAGAGTCCGGTCGGCAGGAAATCCGGGCCACCTTAGAATCTCCCAAAAGTTCAGTCATGTCCGCGAGTCGGCGCGTTAGCGGGATCACATAGTCGCAGAAGCGCGCAACACGGCTTCGCCGCAGTAAAGCGGTCCGGATGCGCCGCTGTGCCAGGGCGATCCAAAACTGAATCAGTGCGGCTGGTCGATCCAGCCCAGCTTGCGGTTGCCGAAGCTCGGCGTGGCCGCGCCGGGCGTGGCGGCGGCCCAGCGGACGGCGTTCTCGATCACCTTCAGCACGTTGGGATCGTGGTAGGTGGGAAACGTCTCGTGTCCCGGTCGGAAATACACCACCCTGCCGGCGCCACGCGTCCACGTGCAGCCGCTGCGGAACACCTCTCCGCCCCCGAAGCTGCTGATCAGGAATGTGCACTCCGGCTCGGGGATGTCGAAGAACTCTCCGTACATCTCTTCCCGCGGCAGGATGAAATGGTCATCGATCCCGCGCACGATCGGATGCCCCGGACGTGTGACCCACAGAATCTCGCGCTCGTTCTGCTCCTCACGCCACTTCAGGTTGCACGTGGTGCCCATCAGCCGCCTGAAGATCTTGGAAAAATGCCCGCTGTGCAGGACGACGATCCCCATGCCTTCCAGCACGCGCCTGTGAACCCGATCGACAATCTCGTCCTTCACTTCGGCGTGAGCGTGATGGCCCCACCAGGTGATCACGTCGGTATTCCTCAACACTTCTTCGCTCAGGCCGTGCTCAGGCTCATCAAGCGTCGCCAGCCGCACCACAAGATCTTCGCATCGCCGCAGATGATTGGCGATGGCGCCGTGCATGCCTTCGGGGTAGATCCTGGCGACAAGCGGATTCTTCTTTTCGTGACGATGTTCGTGCCAGACGGTAACTCGGATGGGCATGGATGTTGGCTCCTGACAGTTGACTGCCTTGCGGTTACTCGATGGTTGAGATTTTCGCGTTCAGCGCCTTGGACGCAATTCAGGTTGACGCAGAACTGGCCGACGTCGTGACGCGGCTGAAGTCCTCGAAGAACCCGGGGTACGTTTTATTGGTGCATTCGATGTTTCTGATCGTCAGGCCGGACACGCGCGTGGCGGCGACCGCGAAGCTCATCGCCATGCGGTGATCGTCATAGGTATCGATGGACGCCGGCTTGAGCATGCCATGCTCGGGGGGGGCGATGGTGAGCGCATCGTCGCCCTCGATATCGACCTGCGCGCCCAGCTTTTGCAGCTCGCTGGCCAGCGCCGCGATTCGGTCGGTCTCCTTCACCCGCAGCGTGTGCAGCCCGCGGATGGTGGTCGAACCTTCGGCAAAGAGCGACACCACCGCCAGAGTCTGCGCCGTGTCGGGCATTTCTGAAAGATCGACATCGATCCCTTCCAGCGTCTCGGGTCCACGGACGGTGATGAAGTCCTTGCCGAAAATCAGGTCGGCCCCCATGCGGTGCAGCACGTCGGCGAAGCCCACATCGCCCTGGAGACTGGCTTTGCCCAGCCCTTCGATCGTGACCTTGGATCCCGGATTGATCGCGGCGGCGGCGAGGAAATAGGTGGCGTTGCTGGCATCGGGCTCAACCACGTAGCTGGTCGGCGCGTACCTGCCACGCGGAACGATGATCTGCTTTGGCCGAGCGGTCTTGGGGTCGCGAATCAACTCCGGGGTCACGCCGAAGCGGTCCATGAGCTGCATCGTCATCGCCACGTAAGGCCAGCTTGTCTGATCGGGTTCCAGATCGATCCGCACCTCGTTTCGCGCGTAGGGGCAGACCATCAGCAGGGCGGAGAGGAACTGGCTGGAGGCTTCGCTGCCATAGCGGACGATTCCGCCTGGCAGGCCGTCGGCATGGACCACGATCGGCGGGAAGCCGTAAGCATCATGGGGATACTCGATGCGGACGCCAAGATTTCGCAGCATGTCGATCAGCGCCCCAATGGGCCGCTGCCGCATCCGCGGCACGCCATCGAGCCGGTAGCTTCCCTGGCCCAGGGCGCACAAGGCCGTCAGGAAGCGGATCGTCGTGCCGCTGTTGCCGCAGAACAGTTCGGCCCGGGCGGCGGGAATGACTCCGCCGCCGCCGCGCACATGGATGGTTTTGCCCGCCTGATCAATCTGGATCTGGAAACCCAGACGCTTCAGGCCATCGAGCATGACCTGTGTATCGTCGGCGAACAGGGCGTTGTGCAGTTGGCAGTCCCCCTCGGCAAGCGCGGCAAGCACCAGCGCGCGGTTGGTCAGACTCTTGGACCCCGGCGGTGTGAAGGTCGCGGCAAAGGGGCGCGTGATCGGATTAAGTCGAAGGTCGCTCATTCCAGTTGGTCGCGGTCATCAGATTCCGAAGCCGCCAGTTGCCTTCATTGCTGTGGTTGCGGCTGGGGCGGATCCTTGAGCTCGTAGACTCTTCTCCTTGCCGTCAGCAGGTCCTTCCACGTCCAGTGGTCGCGCACGGGATAAAGCTGCTGGCTGAGGCGCTTCCACTTCTGCGGTGAGAGCCTGTCCAGCAGGCGGTCGTTCAGGTCCACCTGTCCGGGATCAAGCTGATCCCAGACGATAATACGCCGAAGCTGCGGGCTGCGCGACAGGTTGGGCGGAATGTACAGCTCCGGCGGGATCGACATGCCGCCCAGGCTCATCACCCATGACCGCGGCGGGCTGTGCAGGCCGTCCTTGATCTGCGTGGGCGTGACCTTCCATCCGCCCAGGATCGCGATGTAGTACCGCGCAGGCGAGGAATGAAGCAACCCCGAACCCGGATCGCCCCGCCCGCGATACCTGATCCCGTAGTACATGCGGGTGGTGGAGGACTGCGGCGGCTGGGAGGCGAGCAGGTCGCGGACGAGCAATTCGGTCGGCGGCTCGGAGCCGGCGAACACCCGCGCGCCATGCTGCGCCAGGTTGACCAGCAGCAGCAGCCCGATCGCGCCCCGGCGAATCGCGCGCGTCGGCAGCCGCAGCAGCAACACGCACAGCCCAATCGCAAACGCCGGCCAGATGAACCCAAGATAACGCGGCATCCACACCGACTTGGGCTGTGTGGGCACATACTTCCAGGCCAGCACGCACAGGGCGAAGACGGTGGCGGCGACGGCGAGGCTCAGCAGCCACTTGGAGATGCGCTGTCGCCAACTGCGGCCGCAGAAATACATCGACGCGAGCAGCGGTATCGCGCAAGCAAGGCCAAGCAGCGGCCCAGATTGCAGGTAACGCCAGAGAGCGATGAACGGCTCCCAGGGTGCGGCGGCCTGCGGCTCGGAGGCCTTGTAGAATCCGACAACCGGCACGAGCAGCCAGGTGAGAATCCAGAAAAGCGCAAGCCACCAGGGCGTTGCCGCGATCCTGTCCGATCCGCCAGTGCAGGAAGCTGAAGCGGTGGCGCCGAAGCTTCGCCAGGGGAAGATCCCCATGATGGCCAACCCCAGCAGCGCGATGCCGCTGGCCTTGAGCAGCTTTCGCGTCCGCTCGCGAATCTGCGGCTGGTCGCTGGCGCGTGGCCACTCCCAATTGTAAGCAAAGGCGGTGGCGACGTAGCGGAACCTTCCCGGCCAGTCGTAGCCCTGGTTGTACCACTCGACCCAGTTGATGCCGCTGGCGCGCCAGCCGCGCTGTTCGATCCGCTCGTGATACTGGTTGAACAGCCGGTAATACAGCCAGATCGGAGTCAGGATGATGGCCAGCCCCACGACGAAGTAGATCCCCGACAGCCAGTGTAGCCGGCGATTGGCCAGGAAAATGACCGCCTGGATCGGCAACACGAGCAGGCAGACGCTGTGCAGGCCGACCATCAGCAGGCTCGCAATGACCCACAGATACCAGGCTGTCCTGCGGCGGGTGCGGATCGCCCACAGCAGGCATGCGGTGCTGAGCGCGACGAACAACCAGGCTTGGGCGTACATCTTGGCGTCGCGCGAGTAGTTGAGCATGTAGGCGCTGCACGCGGTGAAGCTCGCCACCAGCAGCGCGGTGCGCCGCGACACGAGCTGCACCGCCAGAAAGTACATCGCCGGCACCATCAGCGTACCCGCGATCGCCGGGGGCAGCCGCATGACAACGGGGCTTAGCGGCGTGAATTGCGCGATCGACCAATACAGCAGATAGTGCAGCGGCGCGAAGCCCGCGATCGCCAGCTCTTCCTTGAGCTCCTGCCACGTTCCGCAGACCCGCATGAATGTTGCAGCCTCATCGCCCCAGAGGCACGGGCGATCCAGATACATCAGCCGCAATATCCCCGCCAGGAAGGTCAACAGAACGACGAACGATGAGGGATGAAAAGCCAATCGGAAAGGCCGGGATGACCAGTCAATGGCCAACGACCAGCGACCAGGTCCGACACTGGTTCGTTCGGTCATTGGCAATTGGACACTCATCGGTCATTGCCGCTTGTTCACCGGCTCACTGGTCACTCTCTCCCGCTACTGCCTTCGATCTTTGCCTTCAATCCCACCGGAACACGCCCTTGCCCCAGGCGTAGACGTAGGCCAGCAGCAGGATCGCGACGAACACGAGCATCGAAGCCAGGATCAGGCCGCTGTGTGCGGGCATGTCCTTCACGTAGTGCGGGAAGATGGTGGCAAAGGGGTAGAAGAAGACGATTTCCACGTCGAAGACGAGGAAGATCATGGCCACGATGTAGAAGCGGACGTTGAATCGCCGCCGGGCGTCGCCCACCGGGACCATTCCGCTTTCGTAGGTGATCTCCTTGCCCGGACCGCTGCGTTTGGGACCGATCAGGATCGACAGCGCGACGCTGGCGGTGACAAACAGGATGGCGATGAGCAGCAGCAGCACCACCGGCGCCCAGGTTGAACGTGGATCAGGCAGTTGTTGCGCAAGCAACGGCGGCAGCCAGGACATCATGGCGCGCTAATGTAAGCGGCTCCGGGCGAAAATCAAAGCCGGCGCGATCAATCCCCGAAGCTGGTCGCCACGGCACGGGCGGTCTGGATCAGCGGATGATCCAGCGGAACGGTTCGCTGCTTGCCGGCGACATCCTGGATGTTGACCTGCCCGATCTGACCATCCTTCAGGACCACCAGTTTTCCGAAGGCGCCGCTGACGACCAGCTCCAGGGCGTGCAGGCCGTATCGGGTCGCCAGCACGCGGTCCATCGCCGATGGAGTGCCGCCTCGCTGGATGTGCCCCAGGATCGTAGCGCGGGTCTCCAGCCCGGTGGCCTGTTCGATCTGCTGGGCCAGGAGGTACGAGCATCCGCCCAGGCGGATGGGATCGGGGCTGGTCGGGTCGGTGCGGGCGACAACGACCTGTCCGCCGACCGCCCGGGCACCCTCGGACATGCAGATGATGCTGAAGCGTTTGCCCTGACGACTGCGCTGGATCAGGATCTGGTTGATCTTGTCCAGATGGTAGGCAATCTCGGGTATCAGGATGATGTCGGATCCGCTGGCGATCCCCGCGTGCAGCGCCAGCCAGCCGGCGTTGCGACCCATCACCTCGACCACCATCACCCGATGATGGCTCATCGCTGTCGAGTGAATCTTGTCCAGGCACTCCGTCGCCGTCTGCACCGCCGTGTCGAACCCGAAGGTCTGATCGCAACCAACCAGGTCGTTGTCGATGGTCTTGGGCACGCCCACGCAGTTGATGCCGTGGCGGATGAGGTTGGCCGCGCCGGTCATCGTGCCATCCCCGCCGATGCAGACGATGGCGTCCAGGTGATTGGCCTGCACGTGCTCGATGACGCGGTCGGTCACGTCCTGGTATTCGATCTTGCCGTTGCGCTGGACGGCGTAGCGTTGCGGATTGGCCTTGTTGCTGGTGCCCAGGATCGTGCCGCCCAGCGTCAGGATATTGGACACGTCCTTCCACTCCAGCCGGTGCATGCGATTCTGGATCAAACCCAGAAAGCCGTCTTCAATGCCATAGACTTCCAGCTCGTAGCGGTGGATGGCGGCCTTGGTGACGGCGCGGATGACGGCATTGAGTCCCGGGCAATCTCCCCCGCCGGTGAGAACGCCGATGCGTCTGATGGTTGGCATGACAGGTTCCTGACCGAAGGTTGCGTTTCTGAGAAATGATATCGGTCGGAACGGCAAGGTGGAGTATCCGGCCAGCAGCGAACAAGCGGCTCGCCACGGGCGTCCGATAAGACGTCCATCGGCCACCAGCGGCGACGATCGCGCGCGGCGTGGGCCGGGGCTTGTCCGGGGCCGCTGCTATTCCTCTTCGGCTTTGGGCTTGTACTGCGCGGTGATCTGGGCCTGAATCTGCGGCGGCACCGGCTCGTAATGGCTGAACTCCATCACGAAGCTGCCCTGCCCGCCGGTCACGCTCTTGAGCTGGCTCTGGTACTGCATGACCTCGGCCAGGGGCGCCTGGGCCTTGACCACCGCCATGCCTCCGCCGATGAAGTCCTGCCCCTGGATGCGTCCGCGCTTGCCGGACAGATCGCCGGTGATCGTGCCCACCTTGTCTTCCGGCACGGTGACCTCCATGTTGACGATCGGCTCCAGCAGGATCGGCTTGGCTTTCTTGACGGCATCGAGGAAGGCGTACTTGCCGGCGGTCTTGAACGCAACCTCCTTGGAATCCACCGGGTGGGACTTGCCATCGTAGACGATCACGCGGATGTCCTGCATCGGATATCCGGCGATGGCGCCGCTCTCCAGCACCTCGCGCACGCCCTTTTCCACCGCGGGGATGAACTGTCCGGGGATCGCTCCGCCAAACACCTCATCCACAAACTCGAATCCCTTGCCGCGCTCCAGCGGCTCGACCCGCAGGAAGACCTCGCCGAACTGGCCGGCCCCGCCCGTCTGCTTCTTGTGGCGGTGGTGTCCCTCGGCTTTGGCCTGGATCGTCTCCCGATACGCGATCTTGGGGGGCTTGGTGTCCACCTGCAAGCCGCGGTTGGCCATCCGCTCCAGCACCAGCCTCAGGTGCAGCTCGCCCAGACCATAGATCACCACCTCGTGCGTCTGGCGATCGGTCTGCCACTTGAACGTCGGATCCTCCTCGGCCAGCTTCTGGAGCATCTGGCTGATCTTGCTCTCGTCGCCACGCGCCCTGGGGGTGATCGCCAGCCCGTACATCGGCGTGGGCATTGGCTCGGGCTTCAGATGCACGCTGTCCAGGGCGTGATCGTCGTGCAGCACGTCGCCGGTATGAATCTCCTCGACTTTCGCGACGGCGCCGATGTCGCCGGCGATGATCCAGTCGGCCTCCTTGTGCTCCTTGCCCTGAAGATGGAACACGTGCCCGAGCTTGACGGCCTTCTTATTGTGTCCGATGAACACCTGCGACGACCCGGAACACTTGCCCTGATGAACGCGGAAGACCGCCAGCTTGCCCACGAACGGGTCGGTGGTCACCTTGAACACGTGGGCCAGCAGCGGGCGGTTGGGATCCTGGTTGTACGGGTAAGGCTTCTCGTCGGCACCCTCGCCGTACATGAATGGGCGCGGGTTGCCTTCCAGCGGCGATGGGAAATGTTTGGCGATCGCGTCGATCAGCTCCACCACTCCCACATTGTTCTTGGCGTCCGTGAACAGAATCGGCACCACGTGCCCTTCATCCATCGCCTTCTCGAAAGCCGGGTGCAATGCGGCAAAATCCGGCTCCTCCCCGCCGAGATACTTTTCCATCAGGTTCTCGTCCATCTCGACGATCTGATCGAGGATGGCGGCGTGGCAGCGCTTGACAGTGTCGAAATCCGATTCTCCGGCACTGTTCAGCAGGCAATCCACGACCGTCTTGCCCCCGCCGGACGGAAGATTGATCGGCAGGCATTCGCTGCCGAAGGTCTCGCGAATCTTCTGGACCAGCCCTTCCAGATTGACCTCGGGCATGTCGATCTTGTTGATGATGATGGCGCGGGGGAGGTTGCGCTCTTTGGCCGCCTCGAACATCCGCCGCGTCACCACTTCGATTCCCGCCTGGGCATTGATCACGATCGCGACGGTCTCGACGGCCGGCAGACACGCCAGCGCCGCGCCGATCAGGTCCGGGGAGCCGGGGGTGTCGATGATGTTGATTCGCTTGCCCTGATAGTCCAGGTGCAGAATAGAGCTGTAGATCGAATGCCCGTGCTCGCGCTCCTCTTTCTCAAAGTCCGAAAAGCTGTTGCGGTCGGTCACTGAAGCCTTGCGATTAACGGCACCGGCGGCGAAGAGCATGGCATCAACCAGCGTGGTCTTGCCGCTGCCCCCGTGGCCGGCGAAAAGCACATTGCGGATGTCTGCGGTGGTGTAACTGGGCATGTCGATCAGCTCCTGATTCGCCCGAAAATAACAGGGCGGACGGCACATTGTAGGGAACCACAAAGCAGGGGCAAGCGTGCCGAACGACCCGCCCTCCAGCGCCCGTGCCCGGACTTGCGGCAATTCCAGAGTGTTCTTCCTGTTCTCCGTGACGCGGCAACGTCGGCGGGTGCTATGCGGGCTGACCCGCTTCTGCACCCGACATGGCGCGACGCGAATCCAGCCGCCAGAGTCCCGCTTCGCGGGCGGCGCGGTAGGCCTGCTCCATCTCCTGCCTGGTCACCCGCCGGTTCAGCTCGCTGTAGAACCGCGCGCTGACCTTCCCGGCCGGGTGGTACTGGTCCATCAGGTTCACGTACGTGTTGGGCGACAGCTCCCTGGCCACCCAGTGGAGGATCTGTCGGGTCTCCTCAATCGCCCCGGGCATGACCAGGTGCCGCAGCAGCAGCCCCCGCCGTGCCAAACCGTGCTCGTCCAGCACCAGATCCCCGACCTGCCGGTGCATTTCCTTGATCGTGCGGCGGGCAACCTCCGGGTATTGCGGAGCCTTCAGATACTTGCGGGCGCTGGCCGGCTCCCAGTACTTGAAATCCGGCATGTAGATATCCACGATCCCCTCCATCAGCCGCAGGCTCTGCATCGAATCGAAGCTGCTGGTGTTGTAAACGATGGGCAGGCGCAGACCCGCTTCGATCGCGTGCGGCAGGGCCTCGAGAATCTGGGGCACGACGTGCTCGGGGGTCACCAGATTGATGTTGTGACATCCCTGCGCCTGAAGCTCCAGCATCATCCCCGCCAGCTCGCGCGGACTGACCTCCCGGCCCGCCGGCGCCTGGCTGATGTCCGCGTTCTGGCAGAACACACAGCGCAGGTTGCACCAGGCGAAGAAGATCGTTCCGCTGCCGCGCCAGCCGCGCAGGCAATCTTCCTCGCCAAAGTGTGCAAAGTAGCTGGCCACCCGCGCCCATCGCCCGGTTCGGCAGATCTTCTTTTCATCATTCAGGCGATTGACGCGGCATTCCCAGGGACACACACGACAGCTCTGCAATTCCGCCAGTCCCGCTTCCACTCGACGGGACAGTTCGCCCGATTCATACAGCCGAACATAGCCCGGAACGTCGTGCATCAGATCGACTCCGAGTTGCTCCCGGGAATTGTATCGCGGGCGTGTCCACTTTTCGGTACAGCGCAGACAATGGCGCGCCTGGAGCATGCGTTGTCCGGCCGACATTCTTGTTTTCCTTAGCCACTTTTTGGTTCTACATCCCGCCCGTGTGCTGATCGCCTGCACAGGCGGGACGCCTGTGGCTCAAACACATTTCTCGAAGCCCTCGTCTTCGAGGCAGCAGAGCGGACAGGCGTGGCACCCGTGCCCGGCGGCATGACGTGATGAACAACCGGATGTCGGACTTTCGAATTCGAGCGCACCGCGCATGGCCGGGACGGCCATGCCACAGTTGGCACGTCTTCGCATTCTTCGCATGCACCTGGGCGCCTGAGCGAAAAACGCGGGGGGGCGGAGATGTGTATAAACGAGAGGCGGGAGGCCCCTGATAGAGGCCTGCCGTGCTCCTCCACGGGAGCAAGGGTCGAAGGAGTCTCTGGCGGGAGGGGATGGGGGATTCATATAATCGCGCCTGCGGGCATGAAGATCCTTCGAATCCTGCACGTGATCCCATCGCTGGACCCGGCGTTCGGCGGGCCGCCCAAGATTGCGGTGCGGCTGGCGGCGGCGCAGGCGGGACTGGGGCATCACGTCACGATGGCGCACTACCATGAACCTCAGGCGCAGGCACTGATTGATCGCGAGCTGGCGGCAGTCCCTCACGCCGAACAGGTCCATTACCAGACCATCCGCAAGCCGGCGCACCGTCCGGTGCCCGATCGCGCCGCCGTCGCCGAGCTGCTCCAGACCGGCCCAGCCGGCGCGCCGCCCGATTTTGTTCATTTCCATTCGCTGTGGGCACCGCTGACCAGGCGTACCGCCGATGCAGCGTTTGCCCGCGGCATCCCCTACACGATCCTGCTCAACGGCATGCTGGATCCCTGGAGCCTGGCACAGAAAAAGTGGAAAAAGAAGCTCGCGCTGTTGCTGGGATACAAGCGGATGCTGGATCGGGCGGCGTTCCTGCACACCGGCAACGCCGATGAGGTGCGGCTGATCGCGCCGCTGAAGATCCGCTCGCCGCACCGAACGATTCCCAACGGCGTGTTTCTGGAAGAGATTTCTCCGCTGCCTGCGCCGGGGACCTTTTACCAGCTTTTTCCGCAGCTTGACGGCGAGCCGTTCGTGCTGTTCCTGGGTCGGCTGCATTACAAGAAGGGGCTGGATTATCTGGCGGACGCGTTCGCAGCGGTGTCGGCGCGGGTCCCGCGGGTACATCTGGTGGTCGCCGGACCCGATGACGGGGCGCGAGACGACTTTGTGCGCCGCGTCAACGCCGCGGGCATCGCCAACCGAGTGCATGTCATCGGACCGATCTATGAACAGCAGCGTCTTGCGGCGCTGGCGGAGGCGGCGCTGTTCTGTCTGCCCAGCCGGCAGGAAGGATTTAGCCTGGCCATCACCGAGGCGCTGGGATGCGGGCTGCCGGTGGTGATTTCGCAGGCGTGCCACTTTCCCGAGGTCGCCGATGCAGGGGCCGGCTTCGTCCTGCCGCTGGACAGCAACGCTTTCGCCGACGCGATGGTGAAGATCCTGACCGATGCGGAGCTTCGCGCCCGCATGAGCCGCGCCGGCGCGGAGCTGGTCCGGACGCGCTACACCTGGCCGGCCATCGCCCAGCAGACGATCAGGGCGTATGAGGAGTTCGGCAAAGCCGTCCGATCGCCTTCGGTCACGGTCCAGTCATGAGAATCGCATCATGAAGATTCTGCACACGCTGCCGAATCTGGATCCGTCGGCGGGAGGACTGGCGTCGGTGGCGAT
The DNA here is from genome assembly GCF_050410795.1 of Fontivita pretiosa. Lineage (GTDB taxonomy): Bacteria > Planctomycetota > Phycisphaerae > Tepidisphaerales > Tepidisphaeraceae > Fontivita > Fontivita pretiosa. Next base: position 2,818,860 of record NZ_CP191258.1, read on the forward strand.
CCGGCTGGCGTCGGCGCAGGCGGGATTGGGGCACGACGTGGCGATCGCCTGCTACCACGATCCCTCTGCCGATGAGCGCATTGCCGCCGACGCCGCACGTGTCCCCCACTTTGGTCGCGTGCAGGTTGAACACGTGGCGACGCTGACACCCTGGGAATGCCGCCTGGGACTGCGGGCGCGGCGACGGATCGACGCCGTCGTGCGGCGGTTCGATATTGTGCACAATCACGGGGTCTGGGACACGCTGGCCAGGATCGTCACCGCCGCCGCCCGTAAACATGACATCCCCTACGTGATCGCTCCGCACGGGATGCTGGACCCGTGGAGCATGAGTCAAAAGTGGCTGAAGAAGCGGATCGCGCTGGCGCTGGGGTATCGCGCGATGCTGGATGCGGCGGCGTTCATCCACGCGCTGAACCACGACGAGCAGCAGCTTATGGCGCCGCTGCGGCTGAAAAGCCCGGTGCAGATCATTCCCAATGGCGTTTATCTTGAAGAGTTCGAGCCGCTGCCTGCGCCGGGAGAGTTCCGCGGCAAACACCCCGAGCTTGGCGACAGGCCGTACGTCCTGTTCCTGGGTCGGCTGCACCCCAAGAAGGGGCTGGATTATCTGGCCGAGGCGTTCGCGAAGGTGCTGCGCGATGGTTGCGACGCGACGCTGGTTGTGGCCGGGCCCGATGACGGGGCGATGGGGTCATTCCTTGAGCAATGCCGGCGGCTGGGGATCGCCGATCGCATCGTGCTCACCGGACTGATCTGGGGACGTGAAAAGCTGGCGGCGCTGGTGGATGCGGCCTGTTTCTGTCTTCCCAGCCGCCAGGAAGGCTTCAGCATGGCCATCGCCGAGGCGCTGGCGTGTCAGGTCCCGGTGGTGATCTCTCAGGCGTGCCATTTCCCGGAGGTAGCCCAGGCCGGGGCCGGCTTCGTGCTGCCGCTGGAGACAAAGGCGTTGGCGGAGGCGCTGCTGCACCTGCTTCGTGATCCGAGTGGGGCACGGGCAATGGGCCGGTGCGGACGCGAGCTGGTGCGGCAAAAGTACGCCTGGCCCGCGATCGCGCGCCGAGCGATCGACGCCTATGATCAGTGCCTTGCTTCAGACGCGTTTGCTTCGTAACAACCACGCACAGCGACGGCGCCGGCGCAGACCCTGGTTCCCGATATCTGCCGCGTCAATTGATCCAGCAATGGTGCGGCTTGATCTCGGCGAGCACGTGTTCGCGCCGCGTGGACGCGACGATGTGATGCGGTTGACAGCAATCCCGAACGATCCTCACGTCCGAATCTTGCAGTTCGCGGTAGCTGGTGATGCCGTCATGTTCGACATACCCGAAGCAATGATACCCATGGGCCTGAAGCGCTCGCAGCGCCGCCCTGGCCTCGTCGGTGCCGTGTGTTTCCACCACCAGGTGGGGATGATGGATTTGCAGGGTCCGGTGCATTCCGGCCAGCGCTACGCCTGCCGCCCCTTCGATGTCGAGTTTGATCAGATTGGGCGGTGGGAGCTGTTCACGCGCGAGCAGGGTATCCAGCCGCGCCACGGAAACCAATTCGGCGATCGGTGGCAAACCGTACTGTTGTCGTGCCGCCGACGCCGCGCCGCCGGTGAACCGGTCCAGTGTTGAGCATGCCGTGCTGATGTCATCAACCTGCATCTTCTCCTGGCAGTCGCAGTCTGCCAGCGCGATCCTGAGAAGCGTTGTGCGGGCGGCCACCTCCGGACACAAGCCCACATTGATCGACAGTAATTGGAAGGTGTACGCAACGGGCTCAAACGCAACCACGTGCCCGGCGTTGAAGTGCTGAATGAGGAATCGAACGAACAGGCCGATGTTCGCCCCCACGTCATAGACCACATCGCCGGGCCGCACCAGTCGCTCCAACGCACCATAGACAACTCGCTCATGGGTAAGCGGGTGGCGCAGCCAGTAACTGCGGTTTCGCCTGATGCTGATGACAAACGGACCGATGGGATCAATCTGGATCGTACGCTTCCAATCGGGAAGCAGCCTCAGCGCCAAGCGTCCCAATGTGGGCTGGCGGCGCAGGAACGACGCCATTGCGCGAATCATCGATTTCCTCCCTTTTTGCAGGGCCCTTATGCGAGGCGTTGGCCCTTCCCGCCTGGGGATGTGCTCGCGATTGCCAAATTTATCTGTGCAAGCGCATGGCGGCAAGGAAAATCTTCCAACGGCGTGCGGTATCAATGCCGCACACTGTCCGTGGGTTGGTATCTTCCCGGAGTGTCGATGGTCATCTCAGGCGATCGACCGGGGTGAAGGGGCGGGGCTTGATCGGCCGGGCAGGGTTGCCGACGGCTATGACGTCGGCGGGCAGATCATTGAACGCGCTGGCGCGGGCGCCCAGCACCGTGCGATCGCCAATGGTCACACCCGGCCCGACGAAGGCATCGGCGGCAATCCAGCAGTCCTGCCCGATGGCGATCGGCAGCCGCAGCAGCGGATAATCGCCGCGGGTGTGGTCGTGCGTGCCGGCACACAGATGTGCATACTGGCTGATGAACGTACGCGGGCCGATGCGGATCGGTCCCAGCGAATAGAGAATCACTTCATCACCAACGGAAACATCATCGTCGATCTCCAGGTTCCAGGGGATTTCGATGCGGACGGTGCGGCGGAGGCGGACGTTTCGGCCCACTCGCCCGCCGAAGGCCCGCACCAGCGCGGCGCGAATGCCATACCAGTTGTGAAACGTGCAGCGGAACAGAAGGTGGTAGACGATGGACCAGGCCAGTCGGGCGATCTTCTCTCGCCGCGTCCAGGGGCTGACGTTTCGTGCCGGGACAGCCGGGGCGGGCGAGGAATCGGCGGGGCTTGTGTTGCCGATGCGGGTCATGGCAGGGTTCCTGCCGGCTGGGCGGAAGCCGCTGGCCGGGCGTCAAGCTCCACAAGCCGGGCCTTCCAGTCGAACTCCGGTACGGTGCTGAGTTGTCTGGCGGCGCGCTGGTCGGCCTCGATCCGCTTCAGCTCCTTGTACTTCGCGACCGACAGGTACTCGTAGATTGCCAGCAGCCGGCAGAACGTCAGCCCGGCCAGGCCATCCAGAATCCCCAGCTTCCAGAAGTAACTGTAGAGGAATCGCAGGGTTGGCCGGAACGGCAGTCGGCGGGAGATCTCCTTCAGGGTCCGTCTCTTGGAGATATCCTCGTGCCCGATCTGATGCGGGTCGCTGTGGGCGCGGCGGAACTGCACCAGCGCCTCCCAGTTGGAGTAGCGGTTGTGTTTCTCCATGAAGGTGTTGATGTTCGGATAGGCCAGGTGAAGCATATCGTGCCTGAGATACCCGGTCGGTCCGTTGACCACGACGTGCTCGTGAACCTCGTTGTCGCCGGAGCCGGTGTCATCCACCTCGCTGAGGCGTTCGAACTGGCCATATCCGCGCCGAAGCAGCCGCAGGTTCCAGCTCGGATAGTACCCGCAGTGCTTGATCCACCGCCCCATGAAGATGAACTTGCGGTTGATGAAGTACCCGACGTACTTATCAGACCTGATCGCCTCGGTGATCTCCTGGGCCAGCTCCGGCACGATCCACTCGTCGGCATCGACCATCAACACCCAGGCATGTTGGAAAGGCGCTTCCTTCAGGGCCCATCCGCGTTTTTTGGGCCACTTGCGGTTCCAGCGGAAATCGATGATCTTTGCGCCGTAGGCGCGGGCGATGTCGCACGTGGCGTCCTTGGAGCCGGAATCGACGATGACGATCTCGTCAGCCCAGCGCAAGTGGTCCAGACATCGTGGAAGATTGGCCTCCTCGTTGAGCGTCGGGATCATCACCGAAATGGGCACGCGATTGCCGTGCGTCGCAGCCGCCATACATACGCCTCGCATCCTGGTTTTTCAGTCTGTCGCCGCCCGATCGCGCTGGCAAGGTCCAGTCAATCCAGAACACGACTCTCGGGCGGTCTGGTCGATTATGATATACGAGATTGGCCTGCGGGTTGCATCGGCGCGGCCGGGCGAATGGCCCGCGGGTTGAGCATTACCGGACTCGAGCCTGTCGGATGCTGATGGACGACACGACCAGGGGGGGCGACTCGCGGGCAGCGGGTGGCGTTTTCCAGACGCTGGACCGCAGCGCCCACGGGACCAACTATACCCGCAGCGAATACGCGCGGCGGCTGCTGTGGCAGATCGTGCAGGCGACGTTGTTCCGCATTCCCCTGCCGCGCGGATGGTGGTGGCGGCGGATGCTGCTGCGGGCGTTCGGCGCCCGGATGGGTCATCGCGCGGGCGTGCATCCGTCCACACGGATTGTGCATCCCTGGCTGCTGGAAATGGGCGACTGGACGATGATCGGCCCGGGCGCCACCGTGTACAACCTGGGGCCGATCTCGATCGGGCATCACACGGTCATCAGTCAGGACTGTTACCTGTGCGCCGGGACGCACGATTACACCAGGCCGGATCTGCCGCTGCTCAAGCCGCCGATCCGTATCGGCGCCGGGGTGTGGATCGCCGCCGGTGCGTTTATTGGTCCGGGGACGACGATTGGGGACAACAGCGTGATTGGCGCCCGCGCGGTGGTGACCAGCGACATCCCGCCGGGCGTGGTGGCCGCGGGAAATCCCTGCCGGGTCATCAAGCCGCGACCGATGCCCTCGTAGCCTTCAACGTCGCCGCGTGGTAAGAATCCCTGAACGCATGAGCAAGCCCAAGCAGATCATTCTGGGCGGTGGAGTGAGCGGCCTCGCCGCGGGCGTTGCAGGCGCCGGGCCGGTCTATGAAGCCACGGCCCATCCCGGCGGGATCTGCTCGTCGTACTACGTTCGTCCAGGCTCCAGCGAGCGCCTGCACCAGCCGCCAGCGGATGAAGAAGCCTACCGCTTCGAGATCGGCGGGGGGCACTGGATCTTCGGGGGCGATCCGGCGGTGCTGCGATTCATCAGGGATCTGGCGCCCGTCCAGAGCTACTCGCGTCGCTCGGGCGTGTATCTGCCGGGCGAAAGGCTCTACACGCCCTTCCCTATTCAGAATCATTTGCGTTATCTGGGCGAGGCGCGCGCCAGGCAGGCGCTGGAGGAAATGGCGCATCCGAGCGGCGAGCAGACGACGATGCGCGACTGGCTTCGCCGCAACTTCGGGCCGACTCTGTTTGAGCTTTTCTTCGACGGCTTCAACCGTCTGTACACCGCCGGACTGTACGACCGGATCGCACCGCAGGACGCCTATAAATCCCCGGTGGACCTGAGCGCTGTGCGGCGAGGCGCCACGTCCGACGCGCCGCCGCCCGTCGGGTACAACACGCAGTATCTGTACCCCATTGAAGGGCTGGGCACGCTGGCGCGGCGCATGGCCGAACGGTGCAGCGTCCATTACGGCAAGCGCGCCGTGCAGATCGATCCGCTGGACAGGGTCGTCTATTTTGAGGATGGCAGCCAGGAGCGGTATTCACGGCTGCTGAGCACGCTGCCGCTGGACGCGATGCTGAAGCTGACCGGGCTGAGCACGCCCGAGAAGCCCGACCCGTACACGTCGGTGCTGGTCGTGAACCTGGGCGCCGTCAAGGGGGGGCAGTGTCCGCAGGATCACTGGATCTACGTTCCGCAATCGCGATCCGGGTTTCATCGCGTCGGTTTCTACAGCAACGTCTCGCCGGCGTTTCTGCCCGCCTCGCACCGCCACCGACAGGATCGGACCAGCATCTACGTCGAGCGCGCCTATCCCGGCGGGCAGAAGCCTTCCGATGCGGAACTCGCCGCGTATTGCCAGGCTCTGGTGCGGGAGTTGCAGGAATGGGAGTACATCGGCGAGGTTGAAGTCATTGACCCGACATGGATCGACTCGGCGTATACCTGGAGCTGGCCGGGGTCGAAATGGCGCGGCCAGGCGATGCAGGTTCTGGAGGCGCACGACATTTACCCCGTTGGCCGGTATGCGCGGTGGATTTTCCAGGGCATCGCCGATTCAATCCGCGACGGATTCGTCGTCGGCACGAGCCTGAAGTGACTGCTCAACCACGGATGAGTGCGGATGAACACGAGGTTGAGATTGACAATCCGAGCTTGCAGGCTCATCTGTGCCGCCGCGCGTTTCATTCGCGTTGATCCGCGGTTCAAGCGTCCGTGAACAACAACCGTCGGCACATCCTCTTTGTCATTGTCGGGATCTCGGCCGGGACGGGGACCTTCTGCAAGTCACTGGGTGCGGGACTGCGCAAGCTGTACGGGCATGAGCTCAAAGTTTCGCTGCTCACGTTTCGTCCGGATGCCCACAAGCCCGAAAACGCCGGCAGCTTCGACGAGGTCCACGCGCTGGCATCAGAGGTTCACGACGACTGGCGGCGGGCGGTGGAGCTGCCGATTTCGGCGATGCGCCTGCGCCAGGCCATCGGCGGCATCCGCCCCGACCTGGTCTTCTCGATCGGAACTTTCGCGAATGTGGTCAGCTCCCTGGCGATCGATGGCGTGCCCGTGGTGCTCAGCGATCACCTGAACATGACACATCGGCTCAGCGGCGCGCCGTTCGGATGGGTCACGCGCTGGTTCATGCGCCGAGCGTATCCGGGCCGGCTGATGGTCGTGGCGTCGCACGAACTGGCCGAGGACCTGAAGCGCAACTTCGGGGTGACGCGCGCCGTGGTGATCCCCAACGGGATCGACGCCTGGATCGTCCGCCATCGCGCCGGCGAACCGCCCCCGCCCGCGGTCGGGCGCTTTGCTTCGCGATACTTCATTTCCGTCGGTCGTCTGACCGCGCAGAAGGACATCGCCACGCTGCTGCGCGCCTTCGCGATCGCCAGGCAACACGGAATGGGCGACGATCTGGTCATCGCCGGAGACGGCGAGCAGCGGGCCATGCTCGAAAGCCTTGCCCGCGAACTTGGCATCGCATCCGCAACCCACTTTCTCGGGCACTGCCCCAATCCCTATCCGCTCATTCGCGGCGCCCGCGGCCTGGTCCTCAGCTCGATCTGGGAAGGCTTTGCCTACGTGCCAATCGAGGCGATGGCGCTGGGCGTGCCGGTGATCGCCACCGCCTGCCCCAGCGGACCTGTCGAGATCCTGGGCAATGGCCAATACGGCATTTTGGTCCCCCCGCGCGATCCGCAGAAGCTGGCCCAGGCCATCCTCAGCCTCTCCAGAAGCGACGAGCTGCACAGGCATCTGTCGGCCAGGGCGCTATGCCGCGCCGAGCAACTCAGCATCGAAAACATGGCCCGACAGTATCGCGACGTGTTCCTGGCGGAGATGTCCTGAGCAGGATGCACTTGCGGTGCGGATGGATTCCGGGCACGGCCCAGTTGTGTCACGATCATCCTGCGCGTGCCGGGCGCGCGCCAACGATGCCATCAGATCCTCGTGGCTTCATCGCACCTGTCCCGGCCCGTTTAGCGCAGAAGCCGCTGCGCCATCACATCATTCCCTCAGTCTCGTCTGGATGTTGTCCAGCACGTTCATGAAGTTGATGTAGCTGTCGTAGGGGCTTTCGTAGGGGCTGAAATATTTGTGCACATCCCCGTCGGCCCAGTATTTGGTGCACATGTAGTAGAAGTGGTCGGACGACTGTAGCTTTCGCCAGTCGGCCAGGAGCTGGGGATCGCCCTTTTCCTTCAATGGCCCCTCCAGCTTGTACAGCTCGTGCAGGGCGTTGGACTGCATGGCGTTGCCGAGCCAGGCGGACAGGTCGCGCTCGGTGTCGGCCCAGCTTATCATGTGCGGCACATCCAGCTCCCCTACCGGCTCGTAGCGGTCGATCACCTGGCTGGGGGTGAGGAAATCGTTGTCCGGCGAGGCCTTCATCACCTCGCCGGGCAGATGCCTCATGAAATCGAAGATTCCGGTGTCGGCCCACTGGTGCTCGCCGAACGTCTCGTAGTCCAGAAACAGATTGCACAAAAACCCGTTGCCGTTGATCTGATTGATCCAGCGGGCGAATTTCTCGGCCGTCAGCGGCCACTGCTCCCAGGCGCGATTGCTGAAGCGGAACGCGATGTCATCGCTGAGGCGGTAGTTCTTCAGCAGCAGCTTGATCTTCGCGGCATGCGGCGGTCGGTACACGAAGTTGGGGCTGCGATGCCCCAGGACCTGATCGGCCCCTTCGGTGATGATCCCGTCGTAGCCCATATGAGACACGAAGTGGGCCAGGTCGTTGTTGTAGATCAGCTCGGTGTTGCGGAAGACGCGTGGTTCCTGTCCGAACAACTGCTTGATCTTGTTGCGGTGCATCTCGACCTGCTCGCGAAACTCCTCCCGCGAGTACAGAAACGCCAGCGAGTGGTAGTAGGTCTCGCTGAGAAACTCGACGCACCCGGTCTGATTGAGCTGATGAAAGGTCTCCAGCACTTCCGGCACGTGCTGCTGGAACTGCTCCAGTGCCATGCCCGTGATCGAAAACGCCACGCGGAATCGCCCTTCGTGCTGGCGAATCACCTCCAGCAGCATCCGGTTGGCCGGCAAATAGCACCTGGCGGCGACTTTCCGCAAGATCTCGGCATTCTTGTAGTCGTCGAAATAGTGTCGGTCGGTGTCGAAAACGCTGTATCGCCGCAGCCGCAGCGGCTGGTGAACCTGAAAGTAGAAACAGACCGAAGCCATGGATGGAGCCCTTCTTCCGTGAGCGCTTCCGGTGCGCCAGGTCGAGTTCCCGGCCGGGAACCGCTCCCTGGGGCGTCGTGCGGGCATTCTATGCGCAGCGGCGGGCAATCACCAAGAGCCGCGGGCGATGCGCGGTAGATTCTTGTAGAAATCTTCGCCACGGCCGCCTAGTATGGTTTCCTGACGCCAAGTCTTCGCCCGCTCTGCGGGGCTCTGTTCACGGTACTGAGGGCATCGAATGGCGCCAAAGGAGGCGCCGACATGTCCGACTCTGCTGAACAAGTGCTTTCCCGCATGGACGCCCAACAGGCGCTGCGCGACAGCGAGGCACGCCTCAGAGCCATCTTTCAGACCGTCATCGACGGCATTGTCACCATCGACGAGAACGGCATCATTCACAGCGTCAATCCGGCGATTCAGCGGCTTTTCGGCTACCGCGAGGACGAGATGCTCGGCCATAACGTCAGCATGCTCATGCCCTCACCTTTTGCCGAGGAGCATGACCGCTATCTTAAGAACTACCTGCACACGGGTGTGAAAAAGATCATCGGAATCGGACGGGAAGTGCTCGGGCGACGCAAGGATGGCTCGACGTTTCCTATAGACCTGGCGGTGACCGAACACCTCGAGCGGGGCAGGCGGATGTTCACCGGACTGATCCGCGATGTCAGCGAACGCAAACGCGCCGAGGCCGAACGCGATTGCCTGTTGCACAGCGAGCGTGCCGCCCGCGCCGAAGCCGAACGCGCCAGCAAGGCCAAGGACGACTTTTTGGCCGCTCTCAGCCATGAGCTGCGCACTCCCTTGACTCCGGTGATGCTTACCCTCTCGCTGCTGGAGAAAGCCCCGGACATGCCCGCGCGACTCCGCCCGGACCTGGAGGTCATCCGCCGCGGTGTCGAAACCGAAGCCAGGCTCATCGACGATCTTCTGGACCTGACTCGTGTCGTCAGTGGCAAGCTGGTGCTTCGTTTTCAGACCGCCGACGTGCACGAGTTGATCCTCGCCGCCTCGCGCACGTGTGCACAAACTGACGAGATCCACCTGGACTTTGAGTTGACCGCCGCCGAGCATTACGTGCGCGCCGACCCGGCGCGGCTCCAGCAGGTGTTCTGGAACCTGCTGAGCAACGCCCACAAGTTTACCCCCATCGGAGGAAAGATCCGGGTTTGCTCCGGGAATCCCCGGCCCGGACTGGTTCGCATCGAGGTGCGCGACAGCGGACGCGGCATCGATCCGGACGTGCTGACCAGGATTTTCAACGCCTTCGAGCAGGGCGATCCGGCGGTGGCGCGGCAATTCGGCGGGCTGGGACTGGGACTGGCGATCGCGCGAGCAATCGTCGATGCCCACGGCGGGCAGATCGCCGCACACAGCGCCGGCAAGGGACACGGCGCGACGTTCACGGTGGAGCTGGCCACCGCGCCAGCGCCGGTCCCGGCGCGCCGTGCGGCGGCCGACAGCGACGCGCCCCGCCCGGAATCCGCACCATTCACGCCCGTCACCCAGCCGCTGCGAATCCTGCTGATCGAGGATCACGAGTCAACATGCAAGGTCGTCGCGCTGGCCCTGCGACACTCAGGATACGAAGTCCACACCGCCCGCGGCGCACGCGAGGCGATGGACCTGGTCGGACGCATCCACTTCGACCTGATGATCAGCGACCTGGGCCTGCCCGACGGCAGCGGCTATGACGTGATGGAACACGTGGCCAGGCATTACGGCCTGAAGGGCATTGCCCTCAGCGGCTATGGAATGAGCGACGACATTCGCCGCAGCATCGAGGCCGGCTTCAGCCAGCATCTGACCAAACCCGTGGATCTACAGTCCCTGATTGCCGCGGTTGATCAGGTCGTGGCGGGCTGAGCAGCACGATCGCGGGCGTGGACGGCCGGGCAGTTCACGGTTACATACTGGGGCATGTCCCTGAAGCTGAACAAAGACACCCGACTGCTGTTCATCGGCGACAGCATCACCGACTGCGGGCGAAGCAGCGATGCCGAGAAGCTGGGTCACGGCTACGTGCGGATCATCCGCGACTGGCTGCTGGCTCGCGAACCGGGCACCTGCCCGCAGATCATCAATGTCGGCATCAGCGGCAACAAGATTACGGATCTGGTGAAGCGCTGGCAGCGCGACGTGATCAGCCAGCAACCGGATATCGTCTCGATCAAGATCGGCATCAATGACGTGTGGCACGGGCTGAAGCCCGATCGCCAGGGCTGCCCGATCGACCAGTTCATCGCGGGGTATCGCGACATTCTCGGCCGGCTCAGGCAATCGCTGCCGCAGTGCCGGCTGGTGTTGTGCGAGCCGAGCATCATCGATCCCCCGCAGCCAGCGCACGCCAACGAGCTTCTACAGCCTTATGTGCGCGCGGTGCATGAGCTGGCGCGGGAATTTGCCGCCGACGCCGTCGTGAAACTGCATCAGGCGTTCGTCACCGCGCGCAACGTGCGGCCGGAGGTGGCATGGACCACCGACGGCGTGCATCCCACCGCAACGGGGCATACGCTGATTGCACGGACGTGGCTGGCGGCGACGGGGCTGCTGTGAGAGCGCGGCAACGTTCGTGTCACGGGCGTCCCGCCCGTGCGTTGGCCGCTCGCACGCACGGGACGACCGTGGCGCAGCCGGGCGTGCCCCGCCGCGCACACCTGCCCTATTCGGTCATGTCCCAGGCCGTGCTCCACTTCGGCTCGCCGACCTGTTTGAATCCCATCTCCGACGTGAGGATCTTCTCCATGCCCTTCAGGTGCGCCGCGCCGTAGAAGATGCCGAGCCTGCGATCTCCCTGCGCGATCCGCTGCTTCAGCACCCGCATCGCCGCCCTGTTCCGCTCGTCCACGATCACCGTGCCATTGGGCCCGCCCAGGCCAGCCAGCATCTGGTCCATCTGGCTGAAGGATCTGGCCAACACGAGCTTGAGCTGCCGCGAGCGGTCGGGACTCTGAAGTGCCTCGATGATCGCCACCAGGTCCGGCTCGGCGGCCGCCGCCTGCTCGCCCCGGCTCAGCTCGCGCAGCATCTGCTGGAGCATCAGCGTCAGCATCGACTCGCCACGATCCGCCTGCATCCGCTGAAACGTCTCGGTGTCCAGATCAGCATGCACGAAGTTGGGCGCGGTGTAATCGATCTGTTCGAGCTGGAACGACAGGTCCAGTGCCGTTTTCATGAACTGCTGAAGCATCGTGACCCACCCCATCGATCGCTGCTGTCCCGCCGCAGGACGATACCGCTTGCTCGGGCGCGTCGCAGGGTCCATGTCCCGTGGCTTGATCATCTCATACAGCAGGGCATCGTACTTGGCGAAGCTCTTGTCCAGGTCGCGATAGAAGGCGACGTCGGCGACATGGACGGCGGCGATGAGGTCCACCGTCACGCCGTCGGCGTTCTGGTAGCTCACCACCGACGCCTCCAGCCGTCCGCCGCCGCGATCGTCCGGCACAAAACGCAGGAACTTGGAGTCTGCCGAGCCATCGCCCGGGCGCGTCGCCTGCGCCGCGGCCACGCTGCCATTCCAAATGGCGATCCACCAGGCCAGGATCAGCACAGGCCCACCGACGCGTGCGATGCGGGATTTCATGGCGATGCACCTTTCCGGCGATGAAGACGCCACCCGTGTACGACTTGCTCGAATTATTGATCATGTTCGCGACGATTTCCCGCCGTCAAGCGGTTTGCTGGACGGTCCGCTGGCAGGTTTGGGTGGCGGCGGGGGCTTGTGCATGACCTCGACGATCTGCCAGAACATCTGCCGTCGATCCAGCCGAAGCTCCGCCCGGCGTGGGCGACGTTTGCCCGGTTCCTGCGCGACGGGGCGAACCACGGGCGTGGCCCAGGCGCTGAGCACTTCCAGGTCGTACTTGTCGGGGTTGAGCCGACGCAGGATCTCCATGCCCCCGAAGCTGCCGCGAAGCCCGGTGCTGCGCCTTCGCAGCGGCGGATCGGTATCACGTCGCTGCACCACCACGAACACCCGCCGCCCCGAATCCAATGCCTGGCTGATCAACCGCCGCTGCTGCTCGTCGAGCTGTGCCTGCGTATGGTCCTTCAGTCGCCGATACAGCGAATCGCGTCGTCCCGGGTCCCAGCCCTGCGGCTCGTCCGGGTCCATCCGCGGCAGGTTGTCGATGAACCATTTGTTGAACGTCTCGCCGCTGTACAGCTTGTAGTCGCGGACGAACTGAAGGTGATGCAGCAGGCCGTTATCCTGCGCGAAGACCACCGCTCCCGCCGGCGCCACGGCCAGCACTTCGTCGGTGTTGAAGCGGAGCATCAGCCGCGTGTACTGATCCGATTCAGCGTTGAACGCGGTGTTGTGGGCATGCACCGCGACCGCGATCCCGGTCACGCCCGCGAACGACGCCCGTGCCAACCTCGCCGGCCATCGATCGGCTGCATTGGCATCCAGCCACTGCACGCTCTGATCGAACAACCAGAAGGCGCACAGCAGCAGCGCGGGCAGGATCGTTGTGAAGAACCGCATGTAGCCGATGTACATTGTCTGCTGCACCGGCACGGGATCCGGTGCCCAGTAGTAGCAGGTGTAGACGATCAGGCACGGCAGGATCCACATCGCCATGATCAGCCCTAGCCGCCAGCTTCGACTCAGCATCGCCAGCAGACCGATCAGCGAAAACGGAAAAACGAAGTAGAGCGCGACGGAGCCGAGCTGGCGGATCGTCGTTTCCCAGTTGTCCTGCGCGTACTGGAGGGAAAAGCCGATGCTTTCGTTGGTGCCGTCGTAACCGGTGAGCCGCCCCATCGACGCCAGGTTGTAGCTGAGCAGCAGCGCCACGGGAATCAGCCAGCCGAACAGCGCCCAGGCCGACTCGCCCCACGAGCGCCACGAGCGCGTCTGAAGCTTGAGCAATACGACCGTCAGCAGCGGCAGAATCAGCAGCGCTTCGGTGTAGCGGATGGTCGCGGCGGAGCCGAGCAACAGACCGGCCCCAAAGAGCAGCCACGGAATCGCGGATCGCCTCTGCCGATCTGTTCTGCCCTGTGCCTGCTGACCTGCGCCGTGGCCTTGCCACCAGTTCAGCAATAGGTACATCCCCCACGCGACTGCGCAGGTGGCGGTGGCGTGGCTGTTGGGGTTGGTCGTGCAGCCGCCGATCACGGGGCTGAAGGCGAACACCGCCGCCGCGCAAAACGCCCACAAGCTTCGCACGAACAGCCGCAGCAGCAGAAATGTCGCCAGCACCGCAAGCGACATCGCCACCGGATTGATCCAGTACGCCAGAAGCGGCCCCCAGCGCTGGCCGCCGACCCACAGCGCCGCGGCGACCAGCGCCGGCAGGCCGATGGGGTATTTGGGGTAGTATCGCTCCTGTGGCGTGCCGAAGTCGGCGCCGACCCACATCCGCCCGACGAACTGATGCGGATCGAACTCCGTCGAAGCCGTCCCGGGGCGTGTCGGAATCAGTCTCATCGTCAGGTTCTCCGCCAGCATCCGCCCGCCGACCAAATATCCGTTTTGATCCACCCCGGGATGCGCCGGAACCCAGTAGATCGTGCTGATGACGAAGAACCCAATGACCAGCAGCACCGCCAGCGACGTGTGGAACCATCGGTCCAACGCCGTGTCGGATGATCGAGCCGATGGTTCGAGTTGGCACGTGTCACGACCGTCCCGGCCGCGCCGGATGTTATTGATTGCCGATGAATCCTGATCCGCGCGCTGCGTGCGTGCGGACACCTCCGGCACGGGCGGGTCGCCCGCGATGCTGTCGGCCACTTGTATCACCTGCAATTCACCCATCGCATTCGTGCAAGAGATCTGACGTGATTAACTACCGTTGCCCGGCGCGGTCGTTGCGGTTGCGGGCGGCTGCGTCGCCGTATGCAAAGACGCCTGCGCCCGCGTGATCTCATAGAGCTGCCACGTCTGCGCCGAGCGGCCGGCGGCGAAGCTTCGCGGCGGGGGCATCAACGCCGTCTGCTCGATGTTCGGCAGGCTCAGCAGCTCCTTCCATCGCGCCAGCGGCTTGGCCTGATACGTCTGGCCGATGCCGAATTGAAGACGAAACCCCGAGGACCAGTCCACCGCCTGCACCAGAAACGCGCGACGCCCGCTGCCGAGCGCCGCGGCGATGATCCGGTCCTGCCGCTGCATCAGGTCGATCGGTCTGGAGTTCAGATACACCACATCGTTCAGCCACCGTTCCCGTGCCGGCTGGAGCGGATGCGGCTGGTCGGAGCTGGTGTCCCCGCCGAAGCGCACCCCCGGGCGCCAGCGAAACGCCTGCATCGAGTACAGTTCGTAATCCCCTTGCCACTGGATGAAGTTGAGCAGCCCGCTCATCCAGCCGCGCTGCTCGATGAAGAGCACGGATCCCGCCGGCACGCGCTGGATGATGGTGTCGGTGGTATAGGCCAGATTCCAATTGCTGGCCACGTCGCGCAGCATCACCGGCAGGGCGTTGCGTAACCCCACCGCCGACGCGAACGCCACCACAACGCCCGCCGCGATCGGCGCCGCGAACGATCGTCTGCCCTCGGCCGGCTGGCTCTTGCCCTGCTGCGTCACATACCACACCGCCGCCAGGATCATCGGTGGAAACAGAGTCAGGAAGAACCGCAGATACGCCCACGACATCGATGCCCGGCCCCAGTAGTACGACGTGTAGACCACCATCCCCGGCACAAGCCACAGCATCAGGATCAGCGCGATTCGCCAGTTCCACCGCCACATCATCGCCAGCCCCAGCACCGCCAGCGGCAGAATGAAGAACACGCCGTAGTCGTAGAGCTGCTGGAACACCGTCTCCCACTGGTCGCGCAGGCGGGCAAGCGTGAAAGCGCTGCTTTCGTTGGTTGTGTCGTACCCGGTGATAGTGCCCATCGCGAAACAGTTGAACCCGAGCATCCAGAGCACAGGAACCAGCCAGCCGACCAGCGGCATCGCCGCGCGCGGATAACTGGCGCGCTCTGTCCATCGCACTATCAGCAGCGCCGTCACCGCAAGCGGAATCACCAGCAGCCCTTCGGTGTATCGGATCGTCATCGCGTAGCCGAGCACAAACCCCGCCAGCGCGCCGCGCCACCCCGATCCGGTCTGCCACCATCGCAGCAGCAGATACATCCCCCAGGTCGCAAACGCCAGCGCCGGACCATGACTCCAGGGCATATTCGCCATCACCAGCGCCGTGTAGTTGCTGCCCAGCAGGATCATGGCCAGGATTCCGGCGAAGGATCCGGCCAGCAGGCGCGTCATCAGGAACATCGCCACCAGCGCCAGCGATGTGCAGATCGGGCTGATCAGCAGCGCCCAATGCTTGCCGCGCTGCCAGTCGATCCACAGCGGAATCGCGTTCAGCAGCGGCAGTCCCGGCGGATACTTGGGATAGAACCACGCATCGCTGGCCGAGGCGGGCTCTCCCGCCAGCACCCACATGCCCCCGACATACTCAAGCGGGTTGTCGGGCTTGAATCCCGTCGAGCCGCTGCGGGCCAGTTGCTTGCCGCCGACCAAATATCCGTTCTGATCCACGCCCGGCGTGGCTGGCGCCCAGAAGTGCAGCAGCATCATGAAATAGCCCAGGGCGAGCGCGACGGCCAGCAGCGCGCAGGCTCGGCGCTGGCCAGCCGGCTCGGGGTCGGGCAAGCCCGCTTCCGCCAGGCGCGGCTCCGCTGCGCGGGGCGCAGGCGCGGTCGCGATGCCCGCCACGAACGCATCCGCCGCCGCGGCAGCGCTCTGCCCCGCCGGTGCGTCAGTAACCTCGCCGCCGATCTGCCGTGTTGTGATCATCGTCTGTTCATCCGCTCATCAACGCGTGGTTGATGTGGTTGCCGGCGCCGTCGCCGCTCGCTGCTGCGCCGCCAGACGCTGCGCCTCCAGTTCGGCCTTGGCTGCGAGGATGCCGGCGCTGGGCCGGATGTTGGCGGCCTTGTCAAAACACCGCCCCGCCTCCTCCCAGTCTCTGCGCATCATCGCGATCACGCCACACTGTTTCCAGATATCCCAGTATTCCGGGAGCATCTCGGTCCCGCGGCGGACGACCTGCTCGGCTTCGTCAAGCTGCCCACGCGCCGCGTACTCCGCCGCCAGCAGCATCACCAGCCGAATCGACTGCGGCTGCTCTTCCAGCGACTTGCGGTAGAACTCCAGGCGGTCGTTCCATCGCGCCGCGTAGGTGACGGTGCGGATCGAGCCAGGGACCAGCGCGATTGTCGTAAACGCCACGAGGATCGGTCTGCTCAGGCGCGTCATCGCCATCGCCACCAGCAGAAGGAAGAACGCCGAAGGCAGGTACATCAGTCGCTCGGCGAAGTTGACCCCGATCAGGGCGACGATGTTGCCGACGAGTCCGTACGACAGCGCCAGTGCCAGCGCCGCGAACACCCCCGCCGCCGATCGCTTCAGCAGTGCAACGAGCATCACGGCGCACCAGGCCACGACCGCCGTGGCGCCGATCCACAGATACGGATCGCCCCAGGACACGCTCCAGCCGATGACTTTCGCACCGTAATCCGGCGAAAGCTTGATCGGCAGCACCAGCAGCGCCGCGTATCGGCCCAGCAGTGCCAGCGGCATCAGCCACCGGTCGCGACCAACGCTGCCCCCGTACGGGTGCCACTCGCTGGGAACCATGGGGTTGATCGTCCAATCCAGGAAATTCCGATCCCACCAGAACTTCAGGATCGACTCGCGCCACACCACATACCCGGCCAGCCCCCAGCACAGCAGCAGGGTCAGCAGGAGCCTGCCCTGCCGAAGCCGCGCCGGATCGATCGGGGGCTGCGCTGTCGTCGAATCGGCATCCTGACGGATCAGCAGAAGCCGTCGCGACAGCGCCAGAGTCAGCAGCAGCGCCGGCACGAGCATGCCCTGCTCCTTGCTCAGCAGCGCCAGGACAAAGCAAGCTGTGATCGCGACAGCGCGGCCGGGGGTGAGCGGCTTGAGCATCAGCACCAGCGCGCCCAGCGTCCCCAGGGCGCACATCAACTCCGCCCGCCCGACGATATTGGCCACCGCTTCCACGTGAATGGGATGCGCCGCGAACAGCAGCCCCGCCACCCAGGCCGCGCGCTGTCCCGCCAGCCGCCGCGCCAGCTCCGCGGCGCACGCACTGACGGCCCCATGCAGCAGCACGTTGACCAGGTGAAAGGCCCACGGCCGGTCCCCGTGCAACCACCACTGGATCGCGTAGGTCATCGAGACCAGCGGGCGATACAGGTTGTCCACCCCGCCGTTGTAGCTCTCGGTCCAGTACAGGTGCCAGCGGGCCGGATCCCTGAGGCGCGGGTCGTTCTGGATGATGCCGTGGTCGTCGTAGACGTATGTCCCGCCGATGCAGATCGCGAACAGCGCGATCCCCACCACCGCCGACAGCAGCGCCGGAAGATGTCTGCCACCAACGCGAATCACCGACTCACCTTTTCAGCAATAGCATCCGATCCCCGCCGCCCGTAATATCTTGCCCCATGCCAGAGAAAATGCGAGTCGTGGTGACCGGGTCCAGCGGCCGAATCGGGCAGCACGTGGTGCGCGAGCTGCTCGAGCGCGGCCACGACGTGACCAGCGTCGATCTTCGCCCGCCCCCAACGCCCCAGTCGCACTTCATCCAGGCCGACCTGCGCGACCGGGCGAAGGTGCGGTCGATCTTCGAGCAGGCCGAGGCGGTCTGTCACCTGGGCGAGATCCCCACGATCCCGCGGGATATGCCCCCGGAAGACGTGTACGCCCACAATACACGAATCGCCTCGGCGGTTCTCCAGGCGGCGGCGGACCTGAAGCTGAAGCG
Organism: Fontivita pretiosa; assembly: GCF_050410795.1. GTDB lineage: Bacteria > Planctomycetota > Phycisphaerae > Tepidisphaerales > Tepidisphaeraceae > Fontivita > Fontivita pretiosa. Next base: position 2,837,163 of record NZ_CP191258.1, read on the forward strand.
AATGATCTACACCAGCTCGGCCCAGGTCTACGGCGCCTGGGGTTCGGGGCTGGCGCTGACGTTCGTCAGGCTGCCGATGGACGAGACCCACCCGCTTCGCCCGCGAAACGCCTATTCGCTGGCCAAGGTCGCCGCCGAACAGTACGCGCAGGTGATGGCCGAGCGGTTCGGGCTGTCGGTGGCGGCGTTTCGGTTTCCCTGGGTGGAGCCGGACGAGCCTGACGAGCGATACTTCCGGCATCTGGAGACCGACACGCGTCCGTCGGAAGGCGCCTACAGCTACGTCCACGTCACCGACGCCGCCCGCGCGTATGCCCTGGCCCTGGAGCACCCGCGGCCCGGGTTCGAGGCGTATCACTTTTCCGCCGAGGATGTGCGAACCCTGATGCCCATTCGCCAGCGGCTGCTACAGGACAATCGTGGCGAGCCTGAGCTGCCGCCGGACTGGCCCGACCACAAGAGTCCGATCCTGACCGACAAGGCGCGGGAGCATTTCGGCTGGCGTGCGCAGTGGAGCATCCTGGAGCGCTATTACCGCTGGGTCCGCAACCGCTGAAAAAGGGGTCGGGAGTCTTTTCGCTTCCTGCAACGCACTGGAGGTTCAGTTCGGCGCGCGCTAACCGGAAAAGACTCCCGACCCCTTTGTTCGGCGACGCCCGCTGCCCGTCGCGGCGGCGGCCAGAAGCTCACGCGCCTGCGCACGCGTCGTCTCGGTCACGTTCTGCCCGCCAATCATCTCGGCAAGCTCCTCCAGTCGCTGCTGGCCTTCCACCAGCCGCACCGTCGTCTGCGTCTGATGATCCGCCACCGTCTTGCGAACCGTCAGGTGTCGATCCGCAAACGCGGCGATCTGCGGCAGGTGGGTGATGCACAAGACCTGATGATGCCTGGCCAATTCACGCAGCTTGGCGCCGATGACCGAGCCGAGCCGCCCGCCGACGTTCGCGTCGATCTCGTCGAAGACCAGAACGGAAATGCGCTCGCCCTCTGACAGCACCCCCTTGATCGCCAGCATGATCCGTGACAGCTCGCCTCCGGAAGCGATCTTGCGCAGCGGATACGCCGGCAGACCCGGATTGGTCTGAACCATGAACTCGATTTCGTCGCCGCCGGCAGGTCCCAGGCCCGAAGGGCTGGCTTTCAGCTCGACGTGGAATCGCGCCTTGTCCATTCCGAGCTGGCCGAACTGTTGCTCGATGAGCGGCGCGAGTTTTTTCGCCGCGGACTGTCGCCTGGACGTCAGCTCCGCCGCCAGCGCTTCAAGCCGCCGGCTCAGTGGCTCGATCTGGCTTTGCAGCGATGCCAGGTCGTCGCCGGCGCGCTCCAGTTCGGCGATCTTGCGCGCAAGCTCGGCGCGGTATTCCAGCACCAGCGGAACCGTCTCGCCGTACTTGCTCAGGATGCGATTGATCGTATTCAAGCGATCATTGACCTCGGCCAGCTCCGACGGATCCAGCTCCAGCCGGTCCAGGTACCTGCCCAGGTCGAAGGCCGAATCCTCCAGCTCGATGGTGGCTTCGCGAACGGCCTGGGCAACGGGCTTGAGATTGCCGTCCAGCATCGCCAGTTCCGACAACACCGCCGAGATCGTCTTCAACCGCTCCAAGACCGCGCCGTCGGTTTCGTAGAGGGCGGCGTAGGCGGCGCCGGCGTCCTTCTTGAGCTTTTCCAGGTTCTGGAGCACCGACGCACGAGCGCGAAGCTCCTCGAACTCAACAGCGTTCGGCTCGGCGTTGTCGATCTCCTGGGCCTGAAAGCGATACAACTCGAGCTGTTGCTGGCGAAGCGTTCGGCCGGCGGTCAGCTCCTGGAGCCGCTGCTGCGCGTCGCGCAGCCTCTGGTACACGTCGTGGTACTGCTCGCGCAGTGCTTCGAGGTTCGCGTAGTGGTCGATGACCTGGAGCTGGTTTGACGGCTTGAGCAGGTACTGGTGGTCGTGCTGGCCGTGCACATCCACAAGCAACTCGGCCACGCTCTTGAGCATCGCCAGCGTGATCGGATGACCGTTGAGGCTGACGCTGCTGCGCCCCGAAGCGTAAAGGCGGCGGGTGAGCAGGATTTCGCCGCCTTCGGAACAGACGGGTACGTCGGTGGCGCGTTCGATCAGCGCCAGCGTGTGCGAATCTCGCAGCTCGAAAACGCCGCTGACGCGGGCCTCTTCGGCGCCGCTGCGGAGCATCTCCGCGCCGCTACGCAAGCCCAGCAGCAGCTCGATGGCGCCGATGACCAGGCTCTTGCCCGCGCCGGTGGCGCCGGTGAAACAGTTCAGCCCCGGATGCAGCTCGATCCGCGCATCGGCAATCACCGCGAGGTTGGAAATGTGAAGCTCGCGAAGCATGTCCTTGAAGGATCAAGGCACAAGGGTGAAGGATCAAGACACTCAGGCACGAAGCCGCCAACCGCAATGGCTTGCCTGATGGTTGCCTCGCGCCCGCTTGTTCATCCTTCAGTTCAGCTTACCTTGCTCCCCGGCGCCACGGGTTCGGCGGGGGTGATGATCACCACCCGGCCGCTCTGCGCGTCGGTGGCGGCCAGGAGCATGCCATTGCTGATCTCCCCGCGCATCTGCCGCGGCGCCAGATTCGCCACCACCACAAGCTGCTTGCCGACAAGCTGCTCGGGCTGATAGTGCTGCCGAAGCCCCGCGCAGATCTGCCGGCGCTCTCCATTGCTCAATTCGATCTGAAGAACCAGCAGCTTGTCAGCGTTGGCGTGAGGCTTGCACTCGATGACCGTGGCGACACGAAGGTCCAGCTTGGCAAAATCGTCGTAGTTGATCGTCGTCTGCGTCGTTTGTGTCGTGTCCATCAGGTGTCCTCAGTTGGGGCCTTGCGAAACTGTACACTTTATGCCGCCAGCACTACCCCGCCAAGTGAATCCACGCAGCATTCGTGTCCGTGCTGGCCTTCCTGGCCCGACCTTTGCGGAATGCCTTGGCGCACTTTTGCACTCGAAAGGAGAGCGCTATGCGACGCTACCCCATGGTTCTACTTCTGTGCGCGTCGATGCTGGCATCGGCCCCGCTGTTCGTCGGCTGCGACGAGACCGTCGAACATGAACGCAAGGTGGATGTCAAGGATGATGGCACTGTCGTCCGCGAAGAAAAGAAGGTCACCGAAAGCCCCAGCGGAGATGTGACCAAGACAGAAACCAAGTCCGTGGACAAGTGATTGGCTCGATCAGCTTCAAGAGGCGCAGAGCCTGGGGATGCCCAGATTCCCAGGCTCTGTTTTCGCGCGATTGACGCTCAATGTTTTTTCTGCGCGGACGCGACGCCGTGACACAGCGCAGCACGCTCACGCCCAGGCGTAGCGGAAGATCGTGTAGAGGATCTTGTAGCCGGCGCGGATCGAGCCACGGATCGTGCCGGAAATCTTGCTTTGCCCGATCCGCGGGCGGTAATCGACGGGAACCTCCAGAATGCGGAGCCGGCGGCGGGCGGCTTTGATCTGCATCTCGACCGTCCAGCCAAAGTTCGTGTCGGTCATGTTCAGATCCTTCAGCGCGCGCCACGTGATCGCGCGAAACGGACCCAGATCGGTATAGCGCTGGCGGAAGAGAATACGCATGAGCAGGCAGGCGAGCCTGTTGCCGAAGATGGCCTGCGGCAGCAGCGCGCCCGGCGGCTGGGGCTTGAGCATGCGCGAGCCGATGACGAAATCCGCCTCGCCTCGCGCGATGGGCCCGACGATCAGCGGCAGTTGCTCGGGATAGTCGGAAAAGTCGCCGTCGATGAACGCGACGATTTGAGGTTGGTCTTGAGAAGGCAGCGATTCGAGAAAGGCCAGTCCGGCCAGGCATGCCGAGCCATATCCCCGCCGCGGCGCCGGCACGACCGTCGCGCCCGCCGCCCGCGCCACCTCGGCCGTGCGGTCCGTCGAACCGTTGTCCGCCACCACGATCCGCTGCGCCCACTCTTTCGGCAACGCCCGGATCACCTGCCCGATGGACGCCTGCTCATTCCAGGCCGGAATCACCACCGCAACCGTCGGGATTGCGGATTGTGCCCTGGAGATTGTAAAGCCCCCGGACCGAATTGCAGCCGATCCGCAATCCACATTCCGCAATCCACTCAAAGCTCCTCCGTCACCAAGCTCGCCAGTTCGCTTCGCTCGCTCTTGGCCAGCGTGACGTGGCCGACGATGGGCTTGCCTTTCAGCCGCTCGACCAGATAGCTCAACCCGTTGCTGGAGCTGTCCAGGTACGGGTTGTCGATCTGCGTTGCGTCGCCAGTGAGAATCAGCTTGGTGCCATCCCCGACGCGACTGGCGATCGTCTTGACCTCATGCGGCGTGAGGTTCTGCGCCTCGTCCACAATCATGAACTGGTTGGGGATCGATCGCCCGCGGATGTAGGTGAGCGGTTCGAGCACGACCTGCCCGGACTCGATGAGCTGGTTGATCCGCTGCTCGACGCTGGAGAGCTGCGCGTGGGTGGCGTGCGCGGCTTCGCCGGAGAGGCGATTGCTCAACAGATAGGCCATGTTGTCGAAGATCGGCTGCATCCAGGCGGTGAGTTTTTCGTCCTTTCCTCCGGGCAGGTAACCGATGTCGCGTCCCAGCGGCATGATCGGCCGGGCGCACAGCAGCTTCTGATAGACCTGCTCGTTGAGGGTCTTGGTCATCCCCGCCGCCAGCGCCAGCAGTGTCTTTCCGGTTCCCGCCCCGCCGAGCAGTGAGACGAGCTTGACCGAATCGTCCAGCAGCAGCTCCAGGGCCATCGTCTGCTGGAGGTTTCGCGGCATGATGCCGAAGACCGGCCCGCGGCGGGGTCGCACCGGCGTGAGCAGCCCGCTGTCGGCGCGATAGCGCGCCAGGGCCGTGTGCGCCTCGTTTACCTCATCCTTGAGCAGCACGAACTCATTGGCCACCAGCGGCTCGTCAGCGCCAACCTCCAGCCTGTACTGCCTTTTGGCGAACAGCTCGTCGATCACGCTGGAGGGCACGCGCACTTCCCGCCAGCCGGTGTACAGCCGCTCGAAATCGACCTTCTGCGCCTCGAAGTCTTCGGTTTTCAGTCCCAGGGCATCGCTCTTGATCCGCGCGTTGATGTCCTTGGAGATGAAAACGACCTGCTTGCCCTCCTGATGCAGGGCATAGGCGCAGCAGATGATCCGGTTGTCCGGCGTGTTGATCGTCAACCCGGGGCACAGCTTCTGATCTTCCTCGAGGATCACCCGCACACGCCCGCCAGTCTGGCTGATCACCACGCCTTCGGAAAGCTTGCCCTGGCTGCGCAGGTGATCCAGATGGCGGATCACCGTTCGCGCGTTGCGCCCCAGGTCGTCGGTGCTGGCCTTGAACTTGTCCAGCTCCTCGATGACGTCGAAGGGGATCACCACCTCGTTGTCCTTGAACATGAACAGCGCGTTGGGGTTGTGAAGCAGGACGTTGGTGTCCAGCACGAAATGCTTGATGTGGCCGTTGGTACTCAAGGTCGTCGCTTGCAGGTTGTCGGTTGTCTGTTGCTTCTGGACCTGACGGGCATTATGAACCGATAGGCCTCAATAGACAACCAGCAGCCAGCAACCGATAAACACGAGCCTGTATCCTTTGGAATCAGCCCCGGCGGTCTAACCGGAACAGTCTGCAGAAACGGCCGCGATCAGGAGAACAGATCCGCCGCACAGCGCCGCGGTGAGCGCAACCCGGTTCCGCGGCAGCGCATGCTCAGGCGGCCTGGTCATCGCTTGAATGGGAGCATAGAGTGTGCGCATCTCGGGCCAGGAGCCAGCGGCCGTCGGGCTGCTGGCGGTATACGGTGAGACGATGACCCGCTAGCTGCATCGCTTCTCCGCCGGCGCGAGGGATCACTGATAACGAATCCCGGCTCCGCGTGTAGGCAACCTGGCCGACGACCACGATCTCTTCCAAGTCGCTGATGCAATGGATTCGCGCCCTTTGGTGAGCGGCCCCGAAGCCGGCGGAAAAACCATCCCGGCCGAACGGCTCATGGCCGGGATTGAGGAACACCACATCGTCCGCCATCAAGCTGAGCAGGCACGCAAGATCGCCCGCATTGACGGCATCGATCCAGGTTGAGTGCACCTGGCGGATCGCTCGCTGATCAGGTCCCATCTGGAGCTCCATTGGCCGGCATGCCGCTGACGGACCGACGTTCGTTGGCTGGCACCGTATCGACCCGCTTGGACTCTACCAGAACGCTCCGCGCGGGGCCGGTGCATTGCAGCGTGTGGTCAGGCCACCTGATAGCCGGATTTGCGACCTCGTTTGCCGGCGCCTGGCCGCACACCCCATCGCTTCAATCGAGCTTTGACGCCGGACGACACCTGCGCACGAAGGTGAGTCGGAAGTTTGGCCAGTTGTGACTTCAGCTCGGGGTCGCTGGGAGCGCCAGATGCCTCCAGGGCTTTCATCGCGTACAGCAAAGCGCCCATGCTATGGTCTGCGGCGTGCGCCGTCGCGGCCGCCTGCCCTGCCGCACGCGCAGCGGCGATCGCGGCCTTGTCCCTGGCCTCTCGCGCCGCTGCATGAGCAGCCAACGAAGCCTTCATCGCCACACCTGTCTTGACTTTTCCATCGGCCCACGCGCGGACGGTGTCCAGCGCCTGCTGCGGTCGGACGTCGCTGCAATGGCGGGCAAAAAGGGGCAACACCCGCTCGGCACAATCGGCAGCCCATCGGGCAAGCAAAACGTGATCTGCTCGCTCCAGTGGACCGCCTCGATGGACGGCAATGAATCGTCGATCTTTCATACGATTGTCGTGGCGGCCAAACCGACCGATGTTCAGCGGCCGGCCGGGCGACGAGCCACCTCTGGAATCACGCGGACCGCGACGCCCGGTCCGCTCGAGCGGCAGGTTATACGTTGGCCGCGCCCGCCGCGGAAGCGAGTCGTTTCAGCGCCTCGATTACGCGCTCGTCCTTAACCTCTTGAAGCCCAAAACCGAAGTTCCCCATGCTCCGAAGAAACTCCGGAAACCACTCCTCGTCGTTCAGCGGGACGGGTGGGCGGAAGACATGCCCAGGTCCAGAGGCGGAATGTTTGAATCCCTCTTCGGCGGCGTCGCTCACGTCCTCAACGCGGAACACGCTGCCGAGGGCGTAGCGACGCCTGCCCAGACCTTCGCCTGTGATGAACCAGACGATGTCGCCGACAAGACGATCGACAGACTTGCTCGTGAGAAGCCGAAGCGGGTCGCCCTCGTGCAACGGCCGTCCCATTCGCTCCGCGTTGTGATAGGCGATGAAGTGTCTCATCCGCTTCTCTGTCGCTCAATCCCCGTTTCTCTTGTCCCACAGCGCGTTGTTGCCGGATCGATGGATACAAGTATAGCCGTGTGCGGCGGGGGAAAGTGCAGATTTACGATGCTGGCGGCAACTATTCTTGTTCAATCTGAACAGGTGCCTTACAGTGCTCGGGCATGCAAATTCGAGCCGCACAATTACCGTCGCGGCCGGCGCCACGGGGATCGCCAGGCGCGCTCGGGAACGCAGCCCGGTGCGGCCGGTTGATCCACGCAAGGGGAACATGCCATGCCATCAACGCTGTATCCGATGAAGTTCAAGCCGCGATTCGTGGAGAAAATCTGGGGCGGGCGGAAGTTCGAGACTGTGCTGGGCAAGACGCTGCCCCCGGACAAACGGATCGGCGAAAGCTGGGAGCTGTACGACTTTCCGCCCGGGGTCATCGAAGGCGAAACCGGCTGGGTCAGCGCCGCGGTCGCCAATGGTCCGTTGGCCGGGCGAACGCTGCACGAGCTGATCGTCGAGTATGGCAGCGCGATCCACGGCGACGTGCCGCTGCTTGAACCTCACGGACAGTTCCCGATCCTGATCAAGTTTCTCGACGCCCGCGAGGATCTGTCCGTCCAGGTCCATCCCGACCAGAAGTACGCGCAGGCTCACGCCGACGCGCACCTCAAGAGCGAGGCATGGTACGTGCTGCAATGCGAGCCGGGCTCGCGGATCCTCAAGGGCCTGGTGCCCGGCACGACCCGCGAGCAGTTTCGCCTGGCCATTCAGCAGGGCAGCGTCGAATCGCTGATCCGGGCCATCCCCGTGAAGGAAGGCGACTGCTACTACCTGCCCAGCGGCACGGTGCACGCGCTGGGCGCCGGCATCCTCGTCGCCGAGGTGCAGACCCCCAGCGACACGACTTTCCGCGTTTTTGACTTTAACCGCATAGACCCGGGAACCGGCAAGCCGCGCAAGCTGCACGTCGAGCAGGCCCTTGAGTGCATCGACTTCACCGGCGCGATCGACAGACTGGCCCAACAGAGGCGCAGCCACGTCGCCGGCCTGCACACCACCGTCACGCAACTGGTGAGCTGTCCGTACTTCAAGATCGAGAAGGTGCGGATGATCGAGGGGATCGAAGAGCCCATTCCCTACGACGAGCCTGTGGTATGGATGATGCTCAGTGGCGAGGCGCACCTGAGCGTGGCGGACATGCAGGAGCCCACGATCGTGCGTCGTGGCGAAACGGTCCTGCTGCCGGCGGCGATGAAGAACCCAACGATCAAGACGACCAGCGACTGCGTGTGGCTGGAGGTGACGTTTCCAACGAAGCGGTCGTGATCAACTCGGCATCAGTGACGGCTCAAGCCGGTAACAGGTTCCTTGCCGGTAAGGTGAGCCCCTTGCCCAGTGGTGTCACAAGGGTGAGTCGGGCGGGCCGCTCCAGCAGCGTCAACTCGTGGTATCTGCGATGCCGCTTGTCCGGATTCTGGTAAACCTCTATTCGCCGATCCACCAGGTTGATAATGATGTACTGCCCGATGCCACCGGCCGCGTAAATCGGCAGTTTGACCGTTCGGTCGAAATCAAGCGATGCTTCGGCGACCTCGATGATGCTCGTGACGTCGGCTCCCAGAGGCTTTCGATCTCGGTAGTCGTCGGGGCTGCCGCGGACGATTGCAGCATCGGGCTCTGGTTCGTGCCGCGGGGGAAACTGCACCGGCTGCTGGATACGAATGTGACATCCGAGCTTTCGCAACCGTGGGTTCAGGTCCATCAGCTTCTGCACGACCCAGGTGTGGCGCGTCCCCACGGTCATCGGATCTTCCCCGACAGCGCTGCGGTCCTTACGCAACACGACGCCGTCGATCAGCTCGTATGGTGCACCTTCCGGCAACAACCCGGCCCGGATCATGCGGTTATACTGCGCCACCGTCAAGCGATACGGGGGGTTCCTCGGATGCAACGTGCGATCTGGACTGAGACTGATCATCGCAGCTTTCCGCAGCGGTGATTATACACGCCCAACACCAGCGAGTAAGATTTCGCGCGTGAAACAGCGTATTCAGAAAGTTCTGGCCGCCGCGGGGGTGGCGTCGCGGCGGGCGGTGGAGGAAATGGTGCTTCAGGGCCGCATCGCCGTCAACGGCAAGGTTGTCACCTCCCTGCCTGTTCTGGTGGATCCGCAGCGCGACAAAATCACCATCGATGGCGAACCGATCCGCGCCGACAGGCGCATGACCGCCCAGCGCGTCTACCTGATCATGAACAAGCCCAAGGGCGTGTACAGCACGAACGTGGCGCAGGGCGAGCAGACGCGGGCGATCGATCTGCTGCCGCCGGGCTTCCCGCACCGCGTGTTTCCCGTCGGCAGGCTCGATGCCGAATCAAAGGGATTGCTGCTGCTGACCAATGACGGCGAGCTGACCCACAAGCTCACTCATCCACGCTTCGGCGTGCCCAAAACCTACACCGCCGTCGTCGATGGCTATGTCACCCCCGAACAGGTCCAACAGCTTCAAAAGGGGATCTGGCTGGCAGACCCGAACAAGGGCGGCTTCAAAACCGGACGGGCGCAGATCAGGCTCATCAGGCGTGGCCGGCAGCGCAGCATCCTGGAAATCACGCTGCGCGAGGGGCGTAACCGGCAGGTTCGCCGCATGCTCGCCAAAATCGGACACAAGGTTCGCGAGCTGACACGCACAAAGATGGGTCCCCTGGAATTGCGCGGCCTTGCGCCAGGTCAATTCCGCGAGCTTACACCCCGCGAGCTCAAAGCGCTGCGCGCCGCAGTCGAGAGCAGGCCACATCAAAAGTCCACGGAGAAAACACAGACGAAAACGGATCAACACCGATGAACCCGAATCATCCGGGCTTGTTTCATCCATGTTGATCCGGGTTCATCAGCGGTTCATCCCCGCCAGCGATACGGCTGCGGGTTGAACTTCTTGAACTTTGGGTTCTTCACGAACTTGGCGCCGGCGTCGATGATCGCCTGTTCGTAGCGGTCATAGTCGGGGTTGTTGCGGATGCGGTCAAAGCCGCGCAGCCCCACGACGCAATACCAGTTGGACGAAGCGTACTCGGGCAGGCCTTTCTCGATGGTGGCTGCGATGCCGCTGGAAGCCAGAACATCGCGAGCCTCAGTGGCGCTTTTTTCGTCCAGGTAGATCTGCACGACGACGTAGTTGCGGCCGATGATCCGCTGCCCCGTCGCCGCCTCGTTAGGTGCCTGCGGGGTGGTGGATTGCGGGGCGGCGGTGATCGCCTCCTCCGTTTCGGCTGCGGAGCGCGATGGCGCCGGCGAGCCGCTCTGCGGCGCGCCCGTTGCCACCGCCGCGGCGGGTCCCGGGCTGGCAACGTCCAACACCTGAGGCCGGGCAGGACCCTGCCGCAACTGCTCGCTGGAAGGCCCGGCGATGGCGCTGGCCGGCCCGGAGCTGAATCGCCGCCCGATCATGTACGCCATCGTCACCACCACCACGATGGCGAAGACGGTCACCGCCGCACTGGTGTAGGAGACGTGAAAGGTGATCCGCTGGCGATCCGGGTCCAGCCGCAGGTCGATCCCCGGCGCCCGCGGCGCCGGCGCGTTGGATGCGTCCAGCTCTGTCCACGCCTGGCGCGAACCGGCCGCCGGCGCCTCCGCCGTCATCGTCGCTGCCGCCGCCGACGCGTCGTGGCCTGGCCCATCGGTCCCCTGCGCCGTGGCCGCACTGCCCCGCCGACGGGCTTTGAACCACCACTTGGGCGTGCGCAGAACATCCGCCACGCTGCGTCCGGCCGTCTTGTTCGACTGGATCACCTCGAACAGCGCGATCGCGTTTTTGCCCTTGGCCATCCTTGACCTCGCTTTCTACTGCACGACTGTGCCAGTCATATGACCCGCACCGTTTGTGCCGACTGTGCCGCCTGCGCCGATCGCACCAATCCTGACAATCGCGCAGGCACAAGCGACTCTCCGAGTCGCCCCGACCGCGGTCCCACCCATTTCCGTAACCTACGATTTGCCCCCAGGAAGGTCAAGCAGTCCCATGTAGCCGACGATTGAATACTTAGAGCAAAGGACCAGGCACGGGGAAGGCTTTTGACGGGAGATGCCATCGATGCGCCGACGCGTCCGATTTGTCTATCTCCCCTGCCCTGCGATCTCCCCGCTTTGCCTCTGGTCGGCGCGAATCGTATGTCTTACCTGTTTACACACTGATTCTGGAGGACGGAGGTATCCGCCATGCAGCGCCCCGTGATGAACCCGACCTTCTACGATGACTCGCCGGTGGCGCAGCCACTTCGCCGGCGACGGCTGTTGCGGGCGGCGCTGGCGGCAGTGTGGCGCGCAGGTCGCTCGCTGCTGAAGGTCCTGACCTACGACCCGATTTCGCACATCCATTTCCGTGACGAACTGGGCACCCCCGCATCGCGATTCGCGCGGGCGGTGATGTATCGCCTGGCCTTCGTGCCGGTGCTGGTGGCGGCGGCGGCGTGCGCGTTCGTGTGGGCGGCGACTCACCCCCGCCCCGCCACCGCCGAGGTCGATCCGGCCTCGCAGTCCATCTATTATGATCCGGTCACCTTTGTCGGTCCCGACGAGCTGCGGCTGGAGGGGTGGCTGATCCCGGTCATCGAGGCCAAGACCGTGCTTCAGGAGAAAGAGCGGGTTCTGCGCAAGCGGTATCCCGCGGTGGTGCTCGCCCACGACATGGGCCACCGCCGTCAGCAGATGCTCCCGCTGATCCGCCCGCTTCACGACGCCGGATATGTCGTGCTGGCGTTGAACCTGCGAGGCGGTGGTGCGCGGGCGGCGGCAGGCGAGACGTTCGGCATCCTGGAGGCCGGCGACATCCGCGCCGCCGTCGAGCTGCTCCGCAAAAAACCCTTCGTCGATCCGGACCGAATCGCCGTCGTCGGCTGCGGCACCGGCGCCACCGCTGCGCTTCTGGCCGCCGACGCCGATCGCAAGATCGCCGCTGTCGTCGCCGACAAGCCCATTCAGGATGTGGCCGAGGTCGTCAACGAGCGACTGGTGCCCTCCACCTCCTGGCTGAAGTGGATCGCGCCGCTGTGCAAGTGGACCTTCGAGATTTCCTATGGCCTGGATACCGAGGATGTGCAGCTCACCAACTTCAAGAAGCTGTTCACTTCCCGCCCGGTGCTGATGGTCGAGAGCACCAGTCGCTACCCCGACCCATCCGATCCACACACGATCGATCAGGTGATGACCTTCCTGAACGCGGTTCTGAACCGCGAGCCGGCGATGGTGCAGATCAGCAATTGAGCAACGGCCGCACGGCGGCAAGCAGCTGCTGACTGTGTGCAAACAGACTGGACACATCCGCCCCGATCGCCAGCCACTGCGCTCCGGCGGCACGCCAGCGGGCGATGGCCGCCGGGTCGCTGCCGCAGGCGATGCCCGCGAGCTTGCCGGCGGCTCGGGCCGACCCCAGCACCCGCTCGATTTGCCCGCAAAGCTCCGAATCGTCGATCCGCCCAAGCCGCCCCATCGAAGCCGATAAATCGTAAGGTCCCACGCAGATGCCATCGACGCCCGGGGTGTCGATGATCGCCTGGGCGCAGCTCAGGGCATCGACGTGTTCAATCTGAAGCATGATCAGGGCCTGCCGATCCGCGCGGCGCAGATACTCGTTCAGGTCGGTGGCGCCATATCGCATCCCCCTGACCGGACCAAAGCCCCGCGTCCCGGCGGGCGGGTATTTGCACGCCGACACCGCACGCGCCGCCTCCTGGGCGCTGCAAATCATCGGCACGATCACTGCCGCCGGCGCAAGCTCCAGCACCGGCTTGAGCATCACCGGATCGTTCCACGGCACACGGACAAACGGCGCGGTGTCCGTGCCGCGAACCGCCATCACATGTCCCAATGCCGACTCGATGCTCAGCGGGCCGTGCTCCATGTCGATCCAGGTGAAGTCGAACCCCGCCTCGGCCACAACTTCGCTGACCGTCGGATCGCGAAACCAGATTCCGCAGCCCAGGCACACGCCGCCGGCACCGATCTTCGCCAAAAATTTGTCCAGGTTGTTCAGTTCGGACATGATCGTGTGATCATAAAGGTTCGCACGAGGGCTTGCCATGAACGAGCTGAGTCGGCCGAATCCGCTGAAGGTGGCACTGGTTTCCAACAGCGCGCCCGTTCTGCCGGCGTGGGTGGGAGCGGAGCTTGAATCGGCTGGGGCGCGGTTCGTGGCGCGCGAATGCACGACGGCCGATGAGCTGCGACAGACCGCCGCCGACGCCCAGATCGTGTGGGTGTTTGGCGGCGGAACGATCTGCGACGAGAAGAACGTGCGCCTGCTGGCGCAATGCCGGTTTCTGCTGCGAAGCGGCACGGGGACGGACAATGTGGCGGTGGAAGAGGCGACGAAGCTGGGGATCACGGTGGGCAACACGCCCGTCGCGGCCGCCGCCACCGTCGCCGACCACGCCGCGGCGCTGCTGCTGGCTTTGGTCCGTCAGATCCCCATGCAGGATCGCCACCTGCGGACCGGCGTGTACGACCGTTCCTATGCGTTTCCCGACTGGCACCTGGCCGGCGCGACGCTGGGGCTGCTTGGCTTCGGGCGAATCGCACAGCTCATGGCCAGGCGGATGGCGGCATTCGACGTGAAGCTGATCGCGCACGATCCGTACGTCGATCCGAATTGCGAGCCGGCGCGACAACTCGGCGTGCGGTTCGTTTCGCTGGACGAGCTGTTCAGCCAATCCGACTTCCTCTCGATCCACTGCCCGCTCACGCCTCAGACACGGCATCTGGTCAATGAACAGCGGCTGCGCATGATGAAGCCCAGGGCGATGATCGTGAACACGGCGCGCGGGCCGATCATCGACGAGGCGGCACTGGCGCGAGTGCTGGCCGAGAAACGCATCGCCGGCGCGGCGCTGGATGTGCACGAGGTCGAACCGCTGCCGCCCGACAGCCCGCTGCTGCGACTGGAGAACGTCGTCATGACGCCCCATACCGCCGGGCATTCCGACACGATCTATCACGACTTCTGGCGCGATTCGGTGGATACGATCCGCCAGGTGCTTTGCGGCCGACCCCCCAGGTGGCTGGTCAATCGTCCGCCATCGCCCCGTCAGCCGGCGCTGTGGTGAGCGACAGCGATAATTGACACGGCGGAGCGAGCCAGGCATGACGCACAGACCTCACCCGCGTTGCGCCAGCCTCACCATGGTCTGGTAATTGCGCAGCGTGCGTGGCGAGATCGTTCGACTGAAGGGCGCGGCCGACGGCATCAGGACAAAGCCTCGCCCGGGGCCGCTGGTGCCGTCGCGCAGCGTTTGGGCGACGAGTTTCTCGAACCGGTCCTCCTGCATCGTCTCGATGTCGCTGGCTTCGATGTTGCCGAACAGAACCATGTCCCTGCCGTAGCGGGCGCGCACATCCGCAAGCTGCACATCTCCCTGCGGTGGAGGTTCCAGCGGATCGGTGGCGTCGGCACCCATCTCGACGAACACCGGCAGCGCCGAGGCCACCCGCCCGTGGCAGTGCAGCCGCGCCCATCCCCCGTGACGCTGGATCGCCCGCACCATCGGCCCGGTGAACGGCAGGACGAACCGCCGAAAAAGTGCCGCAGGCAGGTTCGGCTCGGCGGCGAACTCCGGGCCGTAGATTCGCCAGGGATGCTGTGGAAACACCGCCGACACCTGCTCGATCACACGCAGGTGATGCGGCGCCAGCTTGTTCAGCAGCGCCTCGATGAGATCCGGCTGCGTGTAGCCGATGAGCATGAAGTTCTCGCTGCCCAGCAGCATCGCCGCCTCACACACCGGGTCGGGCACATCCACCATCACGATGCCGCGGTCGCCCAGCGCCCGATCCGCCGCGATCAGGTGCGACACGTCGCCGGCGTCGTACTCGAACAGCTCATCAGGCAGTTGCAGGTATGCGCGAAGGTCATCCACGTCCTTGAGCAGATGCTGAAGGTGCCAGGTAGTGGCCAGGTTCGGGTCGCGGCGCGTCAGGGCGGTCATGGTCCTTGCGGCGAGCTTGAGGGTCGTGCGCGTGAAGCGCGAGCCGTTGTGCTCGAACGGCTCGATCTTGAAATACTGTTCGCGCGGGTTGCGCGGGGTCGGTCGCTTGCGCGGCGCAAGCAGCGGCAGCAGATCCGATTCCGCACGCGCCAGCTCGATCAGCGCCCGCCACGACGGATCGTTGTAGATGTTGAACCGGTCGGGGTTGTCCGGGTCGAATTGCGGCCCGCCGATCTCGTAGAAATTGACCGCCGGGCGGTCCACCGGTTTGCCCCGGAATGTCGCCAGAAGGCGTTCTCGGCGAGTCATGGTCGTCAATACATGGTCGTCAATAGCAGTTTACCACGATCGCAGCACGCCCGCCCGTGCAGGCGATCCGTCCAAAGAACGAGATGTCCATTAGGGAAGCGGAGAACCGCTGCGGGAATTGAGTGGCAGGCTCAGGCGCGGGAATGCGAACCACGACTTGGTCATGACGTTGCCTGCGCGCGTCCGGAAAATCGGGCACGCCCGTACGCGCAGACGGATCCGGCGCGTATCATCCGCGACGCATGATCGATCTGACCAACCAACCCTGCCCGGTGTGCCGGACGACAGGACGAAGCCAGCCGCTGCATACGACCCGCTATCCCGAGCACCGCTACCCCGGCCCGTTCACGCTGCGACGATGCGGCGAATGCGGTCTGCTGTTCAACTCTCCCCGGCTCGACCCGCCCGAGCTGGCGCGGCTCTACGGACGCAATTATTACTTTTTCCTCCGCTCCGACGCGCGCGAGTTTGATCGCATCGTCGGCATGTATCAGCGCTCCGTCGGAATGATCCAAGATGATCTTCAGCACAGCGGCCTGCCGAAACGCAGCATCGACATCGGCTGCGGACGCGGCTATTTCCCGGCGGTGCTCCGTGAGCTTGGCTGGGACGCATCGGGCATCGAGATCTCCCCGGACGCCGCCGAATATGCTCGAAGCAGATTCGCCCTGGATGTCTTCACCGGCACCGTTGAGCAACATGCCGCCTCCACGCAGGCGCGGCAGTTCACGCTGGTCACCGCGATCGACGTCATCGAACACGTGCCCGACCCGGAGCAGTTCGTAGCGGCTGCGGCGAAACTGGTGGCGCCGGACGGATGGCTGATCATCGACACCCCCAATGCCGCCGCTGAAAACATCCGCTCCAGCGGCGTCGCGTGGAAGGGGTTCAATCCATTTCACATCTACCTGTTCACGATTCAGAACCTCACAACGCTGCTATGCCGACACGGCATGCGCCCGGACAAGAGCTTTTCCTACGGCAACACGCCCACCGCCCCACACCTGCGCGACCGTGCCGTCGCGGCGCTCAAGGCCGCCGGATTGCTCCGGCCGGTTGCAGGTGCGTATTTTGCCGCCAAACGGCTGACGATCCGTGCCAACGGCGATATCCAGCAGCACGTCGCCCGCGCCGTGGCGCGCATCCGCCGCGAGCCGCCCTACTCAGCCAGTTCCGACAGCACGGCCCCCCTGGCCGCCAGCAGAGCCGGCGACAACATCGTCGTGATCGCGCGCAAGCAGGCTGAACCTCCGCCGAACTCCGATCAACGCCCATAGCACAACAAGTCTGAAGCAGGGCGACGCTCGTGCAACGACCTGGGCTCCGGGCTTTCAGAGGCCCAAGCCGCGATGGCGGCCGCGCGTTCATCGGCGCGCATCGGTCGCCGCACGCGCCCGCCGAGGCATCCGACGCCAGTCCTGTCCCTCCGGCGGTACCGCGATCCGCAGGGTCATCAGATGCATCGTCTCCTTACCGCGGCGCACGCTGGCGATCCGCGACACCGGGACGATCACCCCCCGCTCGATCAGCCGCGCAATCAGCGGCTCTTTACTGCGATACACCGCCGACGGGAAAATCGCGTAGTCCAGCTTGGCCTCGGCCAGTTGACGCGGGTTTCGCGGTCCTTCGCCTCGAGGCAGCAGCTCGCGGGCGCTGAGCACGTGCACGCCGCTCAGGTACGTCATGATGCTCCCCGACGGGCCAAGCACCCGCTGCCCGGGGCGAACGTGCCGGCGGATCTGCTCGCACATCTCCAGCGTCGCCAGGTACTTTCCGTTCTTGTAATGCTTCAGGAAATTCGGCTGCCGCTGCTCGACGATGAATCCGATCGATCGCGACAGATTGTTCAGCACCACGATCGCCAGCCCCCCCACCAGCACCGCCTCGGCCCATTTCTTCGGCACCCGCTGCGACAGCCAGACGGTGGCCGAGAGCCATCCCAGCAGCAGCGGCGGCAGGATCATCAGGTAATATCGCGGCACGCTGGACAGCAGCACCGTCACCACAAACGTCAGCCAAACCAGCAACGCCCACAGCGCGTGCCGGCGCAGCAGAAACCCGGCCGAGGCAAGCAGAATCAGCGACCCCGCCACGCTGAACGGAGCAAGCTGCTCGCCGAACATCGCCGCCGGCAATTGATCGTGCAGGGCAGAATACGTTCGCTGCCACAGGGAGTTGGCGGCGCGCGGGGCCATCTCCAGCGCCTCGCGCTCATACCCGCCCAGGTAGTGGTTGGCGCCTTTGAGCCGCGGGTCGATCGCGAACATCACCGCCCATACTCCGATCAGCACCGCCAGACAGATCGCGTAGAACCGCCGACGCGGGCCGCGAATCAACGCCCACAGGCACACGAGGCCCCAGCAGGCCGCGACGATCAGAAACGTCGGCCTCATCGACGCGGCCAGCAGCAGCCCCAGCGTCGCGATCGCCAGCGCGCCGATTCGACCGGAACGCTCCGCGGCAAGCTGAAGTCGATCCCAGCCGTACAAGGCCGTCACCACCCCCAACAGAAACGGCATGTCCGTCAGCAACTCGTGAGCGTGCTGAATGAACAGGGCGTTGCTGCCCAGCAGACATGTGATCGTGATCGCCACCCATGGCGGATAGTGCAGCCCGATCAGCCGATATGTCACCAGCAACGTCCCGGCCGCCATCAGCAGCACCAGCAGCACCGAGCTGGTGGTGACCAGGCTTGGTCCCAGGATTCGCTGCTGCTGGGCGGCGCTGGGGGTGCGATCGCGCGGCCCCAGCAGGACCTCGATTCCCGCCAGCAGGTATGGAAATCCCGGATAGACCTGTCCGGAAGCCCAGGAGCCGAAGACGTATCCGCGTCCGGCCGCGATGTTCGCCGCCAGACCACGGTAATGCGAGCTGTCCAGCCCGACCCGCCAGCGGCCGTTGAAGGAGATGATCAGCAGGAATGCGACATAGGCGTACAGGACTTTGCGGTGCCTGACGATCGCGTCGGTGACGCGATTGTTCAGCAGTTGCAGATCAGCCGCAGAATCGGCACGGAGCATCGCAGCGGGGATTGTCGAATTGCCGCCGGGGGCGTCAAGCTTAGGGGGACCAAGACCCCAGACTCGCCAAGTACACGGCGCTTGCGGTATAAGTGTGCTTTGTGTCCATCGAGCAACGCATCCCGTCCCGGCGGGCCAAGAGTGACGAACCGGTCAGCGTCAACCTTGCAGTCTGCGGTCGATTCCACATGTGTAACCATGTCCGGTATCTGGATCGCGCGGGGCTTCTCAACCGGTTCTATTACGCTGCAAAGCCATCTTTGGACGCGGCCCAACTCGGGCTAGCCCCAAGGCGCGCCGTCAACGCTTGCCTCAAGGAGTATCTGGTACACGGGCACGAGCTGCTGCTGGGTCAGCGAGCGACCGGACGGATGTTTCCGCTGTACCACGATCTTTGGCAGCGCCTGGTCCTGCGGCATTGGAGTCCAGCACGGATTCTGCACTTTCTGCTTCATGGTAATTGTCTGCAACTCATTTCCCGCGCGCGCAGGGATGGCGCACTGGTACTGGGCGAGCCGGTCAACTCGCACCCCAACACCTTCGTGAAGTTGATCAACGAGGAGCATCGGCTGCTGGGGATCGCCGCAAAGCCGCTGACGCTGAGTATCGAGCAGCGACGCATGATCGACGAGGCTGCCAGAGCCGACCAACTTCTGACCGGCTCACAGTTCATACGGCAATCGTACATCGACAACGGACACGATCCTGCACGCATCCGGGTGATCCCGTACGGCGTCGATCTGCACCATTTTCGCCCACTCACGGAAGCCGAGCGCGCCGCCTCGCAACGCCAACAGGGGATGTTTCGTGTCATCTGCGTCGCACAGATCGTTCCGCGAAAAGGGCACATCTATCTGCTGGAAGCCTGGAAGCGACTGAAGCTGCCCGCCAGCCAGGCCGAGTTGCTGCTGATCGGCGTCCTGCATGAGAACATGCGGCCGCTGCTAGCCAGGTATGCCGACAGCTTTCGGCACATTCCCCGAGTCCCGCATCAGCAGCTTCGCGAGTACTACGCACGCAGCAGTGTCTTTGTATTGCCTTCGGTGGAAGATGGATTTGCTTACGTGGTCGCCGAGGCCATGGCCTGTGGCTTGCCGGTGATCACCACGCACAACACTGGTGCGGCCGACCTCGTCAGCGACGGCATGGACGGCTTTATCGTGCCGATCCGGTGCACGGAGGCGATTGCCCAACGGCTGCAACTGCTGTATGACGACCGCGCCCTGCTGGAGCGGATGGGCAGCGCCGCACTGGCCAAGTCCCGCAGGCAGCTCTCCTGGGAAAACTATGCCCAGCGCCTCATCCAGCTGTACCGGGCGATTGCCAACGACGCGCCTGCCGCCTCCCGGAATCATCCGAGAGGCAACGAGCCATCGCCTTTATTGCGGCGATGAGTCCTGCTGTGCTGCCCGACTGTGGCTCTGTTCTGGCTCGGGCTGATGACGCAAAGGCGGTAACAGTGCCTCCACCTCGTGCAATGGCGTGGCACCCTGCCGATCCAGCCGCCGCGCCAGCCGATAGACCCGACATGGAACTGGCGCACGCCGATCCTGCCCGCGCAGAATCGTCCACGGGAACTGCAACAATCCCTTAACCAGCCAAATTGGATGCGGCCGCTTGAAACAATGAAACTTCACCAGGTTGGCTGTCGTGCCGAGCAGGCGCAGCGGCAAATACGGCATGGGCACGTTGTACCACGAGTAAAGCAGTGCATTGCGCACTCCATAGACCGTCATTCGCCGATTGTCTCGTTTGGGCGAGACGAAGTGGTGAACCGGATCAGCGCGGCCGAGTCGCGTAACATACCCGGCGGCCAGCATGCGCAGGCAGTAGTCCATCTCCTCGCCCTGATGAACCAGAAGCTCCCGATAGCCTCCCAGCGAAATGAACACGTCCCTGCGCAGGGCGTGGGCGCAGCCGATATAGCTGTTCACAACACGCAACTCCCCGGCAGCGCTGGCAGATTCCCCGATACCGTATCCTGGATGCTGTCCCGGTAGTACGTTTACGTTGATATGCGGAATCGCCACCGCTCCCACGCGCGGATGATCGAATTCAGTCAGCGTCTGTTCGACCACTCGTGGCGTGGAGAACACGGCGTCGTCGTCCAGGGAAAAGACGATCGGCGCGCTGGCCATTGCCACGCCACGGTTCCGCTGGACGATATACCCCCGGGATTGCTCGCTTCGATCAACCCTCGCCTGCGGAAATGCCTGCCTGACCGCCTCAGCCGTCCCGTCGGTCGAGCCGTCGTCGATGACCAGTACCTCAACCGGCACGGTCTGCGCATACGCCGATCGCACCGCGTTCAGAGTGTCCTCGCGGCGATTCTTCGTGGTGATCAGAACAGTAGCCTGTGGTGCCCGGTCTTCGGCGTATCCGCTGGCCTGTGACAAGCCTTTGGCTCCTTGTTTTGTGCCGGTATGATACACAGTCAGGCGATGCTTGGCATCTTGGGATGGGCCCGGAGTGTAAGCCGCCGCCGCAGTGCAATGTCTGCCGCTGGAGAGTTGTCATGAAGCCGGCCACCTCCTCGTGGGGCAGTTATGTCCGCGCTGGGTTTGGTCGACGGCTGTCGCTGCTGGGCGAGCGGTTCGGCATCGACTGGCTGACGTACAATCCGATTCATTTCCGACACTTTCACGAGCACGGATTGCGGAATGCCCCGGCGGTGATGCGTGTGATCGCGCGGACCTTTCCTGAGGCAAGAAGCTATGTAGACGTGGGCGCGGGCAGCGGAGTCTATGCGGCTGAGGCACAGCGGCAGGGCATTCGCGTGGTCGCCTGCGAACACAGTAGCACTGGGCGCCGCTGGGCCAGCCGACAGGGGGTGGATTGCCGTCCATTCGACTTAACTCGCGAGCCTCCCGCACCGATTACCGACACGTTCGACCTCAGTTATTGCTTCGAAGTGGCGGAGCACCTGCCTCCGGCGCTTGGAGACCGGCTGATCGCATTTGTGGCTGGACTAGCGCCGATCGCGGTCTTCTCAGCCGCGCATCCAGGGCAGGGGGGAACCGGACATATCAATGAGCAACCCAAAGAATACTGGATTGAACGCTTCGCTCGCGCTGGTATGCAGTATTTGGAAGAACCGTCGGCTGCGCTTGCAGAGGGCTTCCGGCGGGAACACGTTGAGGCCAGTTGGCTGATCACCAACGTGATGGCATTTGGACGCGATCGACGGTGATTTGCCCGTCTGCCTCCATGTCGCGTATCCGTGTCAAGTTCCTCGACTATACTTGCGCCCCCATAATGCCGAGCGAACCGGGCGCTGCGCCAGCGACAGAATCGGGTGTAGCACGCCGTTCAGATGATGCAGCAATTGCTCGACAGCATCACGATCCACCCGATGCAGAATTGCCAGATAGATCCCCAACATAAGTGATGCCGCGATCCCGGCGGCCAAGAAATCTCCTATCACCCCCTTGGGCATGAATGGCAGGATCGCCGAGGCTGCGGCGACGGCGGGCAGGGCGCAGACGATCGGACGCCAGACGGCGTCGAACAATTTGGCGATGCCAGCAACTGAGCGATATGCGCCCGCGGCGAAACAGCTCGCCGCCAGCCAGCCCCAGATACTTACGCCGATCGCCGTCCCGTGGGCGGCCCCCAGCCAGGTCGCAGGCGCAACCACCGCGAAAAACAGCAGCGCAACCACGCCCCACAGATAAAAGCCGTCGCGGAAGCGACCACTGGCCGATAGCAGCGACGCCAGTGGCCAGATGGCGGTGTACAGGACTGGCCCCAGGCTCAGCAACTGTACCAGCGGAATCGCAGGCTCCCACTTGTGGGCAAACAGCAGCCGAATGGCCGGCCCGGCCAGCAGGATCTGGAGCGCCATCGCCGGCACCACCATCACCGCCAGCGACTTCATCGCCCGCTGCGTTGCCTGCTCCATGCGGGGGCGATCCCCCAGCATCGCGTTCAGCGCGGGCGTCAAAACGGCGCCAACATTGTTGCACAGCACCTGAATGATCTGTGCGCACAGCAGGAACGCAAAATAGTACAGCCCGCTGAGCGTGGGATTATCGTACAACGCGCCCAGAACAAGATAGTCACCGATGGCGGTGAGGCTGTAGAACAGCCGTTGTCCGGCGACCCATCGCGTTGAGCCGATCAGCGAGCCCCATCGGTGCGTGGATAGTCTCCAGTGCACCGGCGGACGTGCCAGTATCCACAGGATGGGGAGCCTGACGACGGCGTTAACAAGAAACGGCACGACGAAGCTATACGGTCCGCATCCAAGCGCCGCCAGCGCCACGCTCAACGCCTGGGCCATCAGCACGTCCGCCAGGTTCACCGCTGCCAGCCGGGCAAAACGCAATTCCGATCGCAGGACCACGACCGGGACCATGCTTGCGGCATTGAGCGGCGCGGCGGCGGCGAGGATCAGAGTCATCCACAGCACATTTGGATTGGCATAAGCGGCGTTGCCGTAGCGCAGCGCGACCTGGTGGACGGCCAGACCGCTCAAGGCCACCAGCGCCCCGCCTGCCAGTCCCAGCATGACATTGAGCCAGAAGGCCGCAGTTGCCCAACGTCGCAGGCGCGTCTGTTTCTGGAGAAGCACCTCGTCCACGCCCGGATTGTTCAACAGCGCGGCGAATGCGGTGATGGTGTAGACGAGGCTGACCTGACCGAAATCTCCCGGCGCCAGCAGCCAGGCCAAAGCCAGTTGCGTTGCAAAGCTGGTAATGCGCGTGACGATGGTCTGGGCGCTCAGCCAGACCATTCCCCTGGCGGCGCGCGAGCCGATATTCTGTGTGGCAGATGACGCGGAAGAAGCGCCGGACCTGACCGGCGCCAGCGCATCATCCTTGCCAAGCAGATGGATGTCGCCGCTCGACTGGCTCATCGGCCACATCCTCGTGCAGGCAAACCGCCGCGTCAAACCCCGCATCTTCAACGCCTGATTGCCGACCGCGAGCTGCGGCTGTCCATGGGCCGTGCGGCGCGGCGGAGATACGAGTCGGTGAATCTGGATTCCTACAGCCGCTGCCTCAAACAACTCTTTGATTCGTTGTTGAATCCGCACGCGCGGCGCTAATACTGGTTCGTGGCTGTCAATATGCCTGGGATCAGCCCAGACTAAGCGGTTGATTGAAGATGGGCATCGCCTCGATTGAAACACAGCGGGTGATGTCCCGGGAGGATTGTTCGCCATGACAACCCTGTGGTATACGCAACCCGCGACCAGGTGGACCGAGGCGCTGCCGTTGGGCAATGGCAGGCTCGGGGCGATGGTCTTTGGGGGGATCGCCGATGAACGCATCGCGCTGAACGACGACACGCTCTGGTCCGGCGGGCCGACGGACTGGAACAATCCCGGCGGGCCAAAAACGCTGGGCGAGGTGCGGCAGTTCCTGGCCGCCGCAGACTACGCCCGCGCGGATGAGATCTCCAAACGGATGATGGGCCCGTACACGCAGTCGTATCTGCCGCTGGGCGATCTTGAGCTTCACTTCGAGCACGTCGGCCAGGCCGACAGCTATCGCCGCGAGCTGAATCTGGCCGATGCGATCGCGACGGTGAGCTACCGGATCGGCAACACGCGATACGCTCGCGAGGTTCTGGCGTCGAATCCGGATCAGGTAATCGCGATCCACCTGCGCGCCGAAGGTCCCGGCCGATTCAACCTTCGGGCCACGCTGCGCAGCCAGCTTCGCTGGCAGTTGTGCGCGTTGGCCGGCGCGCTGCTGCTGAGGGGCAAAGCGCCTGCGCTGGTGGATCCCAGTTACTATCGCCGGGGCAAATTCGTCTACGAGGACGACGGCGAGGGGATGCGTTTCGCCGCGATGCTTCGGGCAAGCGAATGCGATGGTGAGCTGAGCGTGGAGCAGGGAGAACTGCGGATCATCGGCGCGTCGCGGTTGACGCTGCTGCTGAGCGCGGCCACGAGCTTCAACGGATTCGACAAATCCCCGACCCGCCACGGGCGCGATGAGCAGCTTGTGGCCGCGACGTACCTGGATGCCGCCCGGCGCAAGCCTTACGAAACGCTTCGGGCCACGCACGTTCAGGATCATCGGCGGCTGTTTGAGAGGGTTCGGTTCGAGCTGGGGTCGGTTGATCCTGCACAGAAGGATCTGCCCACCGACCAGCGGCTGGAGCGAGGCGGCGACGATCCGCGCCTGGTGGAGCTGATGTTCCAGTATGGCCGATACCTGCTGATCGCCAGCTCGCGTCCGGGCGATCAGCCGGCCAATCTTCAGGGCATCTGGAACGAGCAGCTTCGTCCACCCTGGAGCTGCAACTGGACCACGAACATCAACGTGGAGATGAACTACTGGCCGGCGGAAGTGGCGAACCTTGCGGAATGTCATTGGCCTCTGCTGGAGATGATCCGCCAGCTTTCGATCAATGGTTGCCAGACGGCAAAGGTGAACTACGGATGCCGTGGCTGGACGGCGCATCACAACACGGATCTGTGGCGGCAATCGGCGCCCGCGGGAAACTATGGCGAGCCGGCGGCGGATCCTGTCTGGGCGGTGTGGCCGATGGCCGGCGCCTGGCTGTGCCAGCACCTCTGGGAGCACTATGCATTCGGCGGGGACGAGGGTTATCTGCGGCGTCATGCGTATCCGGTGATGAAGCAGGCCTGCGAGTTCTTTCTGGACTTTCTGATCGAGGACGGGCAGGGTCATCTGATCACGTCGCCGTCTACCTCGCCGGAGCACAAGTTCATCGCTCCCGACGGGCAGAAGCGGTGTCTCTCGATCGCCACGACCTGCGACATGTCGCTGATCTGGGATCTTTTCAGCAACACGATCCAGGCGTCGCAGGTGCTGGGGATCGACGAGCCGTTCCGCCAGCGGCTGATGGAAGCCCGCGGGAAGCTGCTTGCGCCGCGGATTGGCCGGCAGGGACGATTGCAGGAGTGGTCACAGGATTTTGAGGATTCCGAGCCACAGCACCGTCACATGTCGCACCTGTTCGGGGTGCATCCGGGTCGGCAGTGGACGCGAGACACTCACCCGGAGCTGTTCGCCGCGGCGCGACGTTCGCTGGAGCTGCGCGGCAACGGAGGCACGGGCTGGTCGCTGGCGTGGAAGATCAACCTGTGGGCACGACTGGGCGATGCGGAGCAGGCGATGCAGTGTATCCGCGCGCTGCTGAACCCGGTGAGCGACGAGCAGCGTTGGAAAGGCGGGCTGTATCCGAATCTTTTCGATGCGCATCCGCCGTTCCAAATCGACGGCAACTTCGGCTTCACCGCGGGGGTGTGCGAGATGCTGCTTCAGAGCCACCAGACCGGCGTGGCACAGGACGGATCACACCTGGTCGTGCTGCGGTTGCTGCCTGCGCTGCCCAGGGACTGGCCGCAGGGACGGGTCAGCGGGTTGCGCGCCCGAGGCGGGTTCCAGATCGATCTGGACTGGCGGGATGGGCGGCTGAATCTGGCGCGCATCCGGTCGCTGCTGGGCAATGCGTGTCTTGTGCATGCGGCGGGCAGGACGCACGAGCTGCGCTTTGCGGCCGGGGAGCAGCGCACCCTAAGCCGCGAGCAGTTGGCATGAGCCGCTACTGCGTTCGCCGGAACCGCAGGAAGTGCACCGAGCAACTGATGCACGGGTCGTAGTTGCGGATGAGCTGTTCGCAACGAAGCGAGGCCTGTTCGTCGGTGAGGTCGCCAACCTGCTCGGCCAGTTGCCACAGGTCCTGCTCGATGCACAGTTGGTTCTGGCTGGTTGGGGGCACGATCCTTGCCGAGGCGATCGAGCCGTCGGGATTGGTGCGATAGTGGTGCCAGCAGATGCCGCGTGGCGCCTCGGTGCCGTGGCCGCCGACGCCGGCGCGTGGCGTGATCGGGATGCACGATCGCTCAGGAGGACGGTAGTTTTCGAGGATGTCGCTGGCCAGGGCCAGGGCATGGACGGTCTCGATGGCCCGTGCGGGCAGCGAGAAGTAGGTGTTTCGCCAGGGCAGTTCCTGTCCCAGGGCTTTGGTGACTTTGGGGAGCAGCTCGGCGGCGCGGGGATGGAGCTTTTCGTGATTGAGGTTGAGCCTGGCCAGTGGCCCGACGAGGTACGCCCCGCGGCCGCGGATGATCGCGTGCAGCGCGGTTGAGTGAGGCACCTGCCGTTCCTCGATAGCCTCGCCAAATTGCTCCTGATCGACGTTCAATCCCTTGTTGGAGCGAATGCGCCCCAGGTTCATCGGATATTCATCGTCGGGGCACAACGCGACAAATTCGTAGTCGCGCTCGAAGCGCGGATAGTTCAGCGTGGAGGCGAGCATGAGCGTCAGCTCGCACATGTCATCGAGCCGGGCTTTGACTTCCGGCAGCATGGCCTTTGCACGGGCTTCGTCGGGCGCCGAGTAAAACCCGCCCACGCACACGCCCACCGGATGCACGGCGCGTCCGCCCAGCAGCGCCACGATCTCGTTGCCCAGTTTCTTGATCCGCAATGCCCGTTTGACGGTGGCCGCGTGATCGGCGGCCATGCTGATGGCGCTTTCGTAGCCGAGGAAGTCGGGAAGGTGCAGCAGGAAGATGTGCAGGACGTGGCTTTCGATCCATTCGCCGCAGTACAGCAGATTTCGCAGCGTGCGGATCGGGGCATCGACCTGTGAGAACACGCCCATGCACTTTTCCAGCGCGTGGCAGGAGCCCATCTGGTAGGCGACGGGACAGATGCCGCAGATGCGGGCGGTGATGTCGGGAACCTCGCGGAAGTCGCGTCCGCGCAAAAAGGCTTCGAAGAAGCGTGGCGGCTCGTAGATGTCCAGCCGCACTTCCTGCACCTGCTTGCCGCGCATGACCAGGTGAAGCGCGCCCTCGCCCTCGACGCGGGCCAGCGCGCCCACGCGGATCGTGCGTGTGTGGGTGTTGGGCGTCTCAATGTTTGGACTCGAGCCGCTCATAGTGGTCGCTGCCTTGCTTGAAAGGCTCCAGGTAGCCGTTAAACGAACGGAGCATGAGCATGATCTGATGGGGCGTTTTGCCCTGCTGGAGCAGTCGATCGCCCAGGGACCAGATATTGGGCTGTTCCATCGGTCCGAAGCAGCCGTAGCAGGCGCGTCCGCACGCCGGGCAAAGCGCCCCGCATCCGGCCTGCGTGAGCGGCCCCAGGCACGGCTGCCCGCGCGAGACCAGCACACAGGGCAACCCCTGGCGTTTGCATTCGACGCACAGGCTGTGGGTGGGGACATTGGGCTTTCGCCCCACCAGCAGCGCGCTGATCAATTCCAGCAGTTGCCGCGAGTTCACCGGGCAACCCCGAAGCTCGAAATCGACGAAGACGTGCCCGGCGATCGGGGTGGCGGTGTCCAGCGTATGGATGTACTGCGGGGAAGGGTAGACCAGTCGCGTGAACTGCTCGACATCCGCCCAGTTCCGCAGCGCCTGGATTCCACCGGAAGTGGCGCAGGCGCCGATCGCCACCAGGAACTTGCAGTCGTGACGGATCTTTCGGATGCGTTTTTCTTCCTCGGGGGTGGAGATGCTGCCCTCGACCAGGGCCACGTCGTAAGGCGGAGGAAGCTCTCGCCGCCGTGCTTCCAGGAAGTACGCCACCTCCACCGCCCCCACCAGGTCCAGAAGCTCATCTTCCAGATTCAGCAGCGAAAGCTGGCATCCGTCGCAACTGGAGAACTTGAAGACCGCCAGTTTAGGCCTGGATGTGGTCTCCGCCACGTCAGCAGCGTTCATATCTCCTCCTTGGCGAAGATGTCGCTGATCTCGGCGAAGCTGAAGACCGGCCCGTCCTTGCAGACGAACTTCGCCCCATATTGACAGTGTCCGCAGCGTCCGAAGCCGCAGTGCATGTTGCGTTCGAGGCTGAGGAAGACCTGTTCGGGCGGGACGTGCAACTGTAGGAACTGGGAGGCGGCAACGCGGTTGAGCATTCGCGGCCCGCAGATCAGCACGTTGGCGCGGGCGGCGTTGACCTTGATCCGCTGGAGCAGTTTCATCACGACGCCGACGGGGCCGACCCAACCGGGCGTGGCGTTATCGACGGTGACCAGCACGTCGATCTGCTCGCCGGCGCTCCACTGCTCCAGCTCTTCGGCATAGAGGCGGTCTGCGGGGGTGCGGCAACCGTACAGCAGCACGACTCGCCCGAAACGCTGCCGCTCGCGCAGGATCTGATAAACCACCGGACGAAGCGGGGCCAGCCCGATTCCGCCAGCGACGATCACGATGTCGTGTCCGGCCAGCGCCTCGATCGGCCAGCCGCGCCCGAACGGCCCGCGGAGGCCGACGACGCCTCCCTGCCCCAGGCGGGTGATCGCGCGAGTCACCGATCCGACCACGCGAATCGTGTGCTCCAGATACTCGGGGTTGTGCGCATCGGAGCTGATCGAGATCGCCGCCTCGCCTACGCCCGGAACATACAGCATGTTGAACTGTCCGGGGGCGAAGCGATACAGGCTGCGCAGCTCCGGGTCACAGATCTGAAGCCTGAACGTGCGGGTGTTGAAGTTTTCTTCCCTGACCGAGACGATCCGCGCCGCCACGGGCATCATGGCTTCCAGCCCGCAGATTGGCGGCGGGCGGGAAGCGCTGAAGCCGCCGCGAACGCTGATGCTGGAGTCGGCGGTGATCATGCTCTGAGCCCTCCTGTTGGTTGGCTCTGCTGCGTGGCGTCGTGTCCGGCGATCGCGGCGGCCTCGCGGGTCAGGTCAATCCCCGCCGGGCACCAGGTGATGCACCGTCCGCACCCCACGCACCCGCTGCACCCGAACTGCTCGCGGAACGTGCACAGCTTGTGGCGCAGCCAGTGGCGATAGCGGGCGCGCACGCTGGATCGCACCGGCCCGGCTGTCGTGTACGTGAACTGATACGTGAAGCACGAATCCCAGCTCCGCGTGCGGCTGACGCTTCCGTCGCACAGGTCGTTGCTGTCGCTGACACCGCTACAGAAGCATGTCGGGCAGACCATCGTGCAGTTGCCGCAGGCCAGGCATCGTTTGGCGACCTGGTCCCAGTGCGGGTGCTCGATAGCGGTTTGGAGCGATTGGGCGGCCTGCTGGGCATCGAGCCTGCGTCCCATGCGCTGCCGCGCCAGTTCCAGGCGGAGGTTGGCCAGTTCCACTTCTGCCGGCATGGGCAGGCGGGTGTGCAGCTCTGAGGCCAGTTGCACGCCCAGTGCCGAGCCCACTTTCATCAGGAAGCCGTCGCTCAGTTCCGTCAGGGCCAGGTCGAATCCGCTGCTGGCCGCCGGACCAGTGCCCATCGACTCGCAGAAGCAGTTTTGTCCTGGGCGGGTGCAGTTGAGCACCACGATGCACATCTGCTGTCTGGCGCGGCGGAAGTACAGATCGGTTTCGCAGCGGTTGACCGCGCTAAAGACCCGATCCATCACCAAAAGCCCCGCCAGATCGCAGGGACGAATCAGCAGCAAAGCCAGTTTTGGCGGATCGGGCGGGCCGGCTTCAAACTTGAACTGTCCGTCCTGAACGCGCATGCGGAACAGACGCATGACCGGGGGGAAGACGTATCGCTTGGCAGAGTCCGGGCCGACGACGTACTGCGAATACGAGTGTAAATCGGACTCCTGAAGCCGATATTCACCTGGACTCTGCCAATCGCTGACGTGGGTGGCGAGTTGGTCGGCAGCGGTGATGGGACCAAGGGTAATCACGCCCCTGTGGCGGACCGGCCCAATCACCTGATATTCCTCCCGCCGAAGCGCGGCGATCAAATCCGCAAGTCCGGACGGGGAAAGGATTACCTCCTGTCCGACGGCGGGGCTGAGTCTTTGCCCCGGCTGCGAAGGCGAGCCTGCCGAAGGTGCGCTGGGACTTGAAGTTCCTGTCGTCTGGGCCATCGCGCCGCTCCGAGAGAGGTATCAGGGTCGAGGCTGACAACAAAGGTCTGATTAGTCCTGTAATATCCTGTGAATCTGTCTCGCGGCTGTCAAGCAGCGACCGCGCAATGGCAGAGTTTTTTTCTCGGCGCGCCAGGCGTGGTACCCTCGGCCAGCCTCAGCGCGATCCGGCCGGCCCTGTGAGTGCGACCGCGCTGCTCAGAGAAGGACCCATCATGCTCAACCTGACTCGGCTGCGTGCATCGGTTGTTGTCCTTGGCTTTGCCTGGCTGTTGACGTCGGTTGCGTCGCTGCGGGCACAGGCGCAACCTGCAACCGCCCCCGCGGAGCGTTCCATGACCAACGACGAGCTTTCAAAGTATTTCCAGACTCTGGGCCATTACATCATCGAAGACCGCCGCATCACCAACGAGCTTGACGATACGCCGCATCCGTTCCTGGATTGGGGGCTGATCCAGCCCGGCTTCATCGCCTATGTCAACCGGCACAGCGGGGAGCTGTTGCCGCTGAGCAAGCCACACGACCTGACCGATGAGAGCCAGGTGCGGGCGGTACCGATCGAAGTGCCCAGCGGCGTGGAGATTCGCACGCAGCCAGCAACCCGCGGCGGATCGTTCCAGGATGTGCTTTTCAAGCCCTCTTTCCCCTGGGAGCAGGACTTGACGGCGCATACGCTTGTCTATGACGAGGCTGAGAAGCGCTACAGGCTCTGGTATGAGACCAGGGGAAACTTCGCCTATGCCGAATCATCCGACTTCAAGACGTGGGATCGTCCGCTTCGCGAGTACAAGGCCTACGAACAGCACAAGCGGACCAACCTGCTTGGCGTGATCGGCGCCGAAGACGAAGCCGCGCTGGGGGATCTTCGCTCGGCCGAGGAAGCGCGCCCCGGCGGCAACGTCTTTTTCATTGATCCGTCCGCCCCGCCGGAGCAACGCTTCAAGTCCAGCTTCCTTGGGCACGTGAAGCCGCGCAGCAATCCGGAGTACGCGCGGCAGACCGGCATGCCGCTGAGCGCCATGACCGACGAAGGCAGCACGGTGCTGTTCGGCACCTATTCCGCCGACGGTATTGGATGGCGCATCTTCCCGCGCCCGATCATGCTTCACGACGCCGACACCCTCACCGTCACCCGTTACGATACGATTCTGAAGCGATACGTGATGTACACGCGGCTGTACGAGCTTGGGCGGCGAAGCATCGGGTATTCCGAGACGACCGATTTCACAACCTGGCCGCTGCCGACGAACCTGCTATCGGCCGGGCCTGCCGATCCACCCAGCGTCGATTTCTACGCCAGCGCGCAGACGTACTATCCGGGCCGGCCGGACATCCGCCTGATTTTCTGTCTGGTCTACGATCGCGCGGTGGATGGCTCGACGATCCGGCTGGCCGTCAGCCGCGACGGGCACGCGTTCCGCTTCGTGCCGGGCGAGCCGCTGATGGGCGGGCCCGGCTCGCCGGATGAAAAGGCCGGCTTCCTCTCCGCCGAGCCTACCTTCGTCCGCACCCCCGATGATCGGATGCTGATCTTCTACAACGTCTATCGCGTGCCGCACAAATTCCCCCGGCACCGCTTCTATGGCAAGACGCAGTACGCTGGCGTCTGGCCCGCCGACCGCCTGGCCGCCCTGTGTGCCCCGCAGCGCGGGCAGTTCACCACCGCGGCGATGATCCTGCGCGGCAACCAGATTGTGCTGAACATGGACGCTCACCGCACCGGCGGGATCGAAGTCGAAATTCGCGATGAGCAGTTCCGCCCCGTGCCGGGCTACAGCTTCGCCGACGCCGACACGCTGCACGGCGACCACATTCGCATTCCCGTCACGTGGAAACAGAACAGCGATCTCAGCACGCTCAAGGGTCGCAAGATCTACCTTCGTTTCCGTCTGCGCGCCGCGCGGCTCTATTCCCTCGCCGCCACCAATCGCTGAGAGCCGGGTGGATCTTCACGGCGAGGCGTCGGCGGGAAAGTCGATCCCGAATTCCCGCTTGACCTGGTGCAATGCGTCTTCGCGGGTCGGATGCCACGATTCGCCGACGAACCCTCCATGCTCATCCAGCCGGAACAGACACCACGCGCCGAGCTGCGGCTGAATCACCAGTCGGTGGACCATTCCGGGTCTGGGCTGAAGTCCCACGCCGCGCGGGCTGCCCAGATTCATTCCCGCGTGTGGCAGACAGTCATTGCTGGCCGGCATCGGCCTGGGAAGGGTGATCGTCAACTTCTGGTCGAATTGGGGTTTCATTGCGACTCGAAGATGTTTCTGGGCAACCGCGATTGCCGGATGATGGATTGAAGCGTGCCAATCCGCAGTTCGGCATGATCGGGCACGATGACGGTGATGGTCGAGCCGGCAATCGCCTGTTGCATCACCATATGGCTGCCGCGCTGCCGCAGGAACCGAAAGCCATGCTGCTCGAGGATGGCTCGTACCTCCCGGCCCCTGGCATGCGCTGCAACTTACCCAACCGTTACCTCCAGCGGCTCGACGCGCACTGCCGAACCAAGCCTGCTGGTAATCTCAGCATCGCTGGCGGTTTCGAAGAACAGCTCTACTGCCTCTTTCAAATTGGCGCGGGCCTCGTCAATGGTGCTGCCCTGGCTGGCCACGTCGATTTCGGGGCACAGTGCGACGTAACCGTCGTCCTCGCGCTCAATCACGGCAGTAAGCTGAAGCGTGCGCATCGCCATTGCTTCTGGTTCGACTCGATCACTCGGCTTGATCCCAATCGATCGTCGGATCCCTGTAATCGTGCGGATCGTCCGGAAGCGAATCCAGGATCTTGTCGATCTTCTCGACCGTCAGGTTCTCGTGAAGCACCTGATTGATCAGCGCCGCCGGCGCCGTGCCGCACGAACCAAGACACTCCAATTCTACGAGGGTGAATCGCCTGTCTTCTGTCGTCTGGCCGATGTCGATGTTGAGCTTGCGCCTGATGTGCTCGGTGATCGTCTCCGAGCCGCACAGCTCGCAGGCCAGCGAGCGGCAGACCTGAATCAGGTACTTGCCTTTGGGTTTGAGCCAGTATTCTTCATAGAAGCTGGCCGTGTCGAGCACTTCTGCCGGCGCAAGCTCCAGGAACTCGGCGACTTCCTGGATCGCCTGCATCGGAATCCAGCCGTAGGTGTGCTGGATAAGGTGAAGAGCCGGAAGCGTGACGGCGCGTCTGGTGGGATAGCGCGGGAAGTATTTCTCGCGCAGACGCTGCTTCATCGGTTCGGTCAGCAGCGGCTGCCCCGCTGCCACCTTCGCCGCACGACGATCTTCGACAATCCAGGCCATGGTATGGTGTTCTCTGGTCGTTTGGTTTGAGCAGGGTGGGCATGGCCCACCGATCGTTCATCACAACTGGAAAAGGTCGCTGTTTTTCGCCGCGCGGTCAAGAGTGGCGGTCTTGCTGCAATCGGCGCGGCAGATCGGGCAGCCAGGCGTCCGCCCTGGCCGGTCCCCTACCGATCGAGTTCCGCCGCGATCACGTTGATGCTGCCCAGCACCGCCACCACGTCGCTGAGCATGTGCCCTTCAATCTGCTTGGGAAACGACTGGTAGTTGATGAAGCTTGGCGGGCGCGTCCGCACACGCCACGGCACGTTATCTCCGGCGCTGACGATGTAGTAACCCAGCTCGCCGTTGGCGGTTTCGACACAGCCGTAGACTTCGCCCCTGGGCGCCTGGAAGCCGCGGTTGGTCATGATCAGCTCGAAGTGATGGATCAGCCCCTCGATGCTTGAATACACCTGATCCTTGGGCGGCAAAACCGCCTTGCCCTCGGGACTGACATTGACCGGTCCGGGCGGCAGGCGATCGATAAGCTGGCGGATGATGTGGCACGACTGGCGCATCTCTTCCAGCCGCACCAGGTATCGCGCCAGCACGTCGCCGCTGGTCATGATCGGAACCTTGAAGTCCACCGCCGGACTGCCCTGCCCGTCCCAGTTGTCGGCGAAGCACAGATACGGCTCGTCCTTGCGCAGGTCGCGGGCCACGCCGCTGGCGCGCGCCATCGGCCCGGTCAGGCTCCAGGCGATTGCTTCCTCTCGCGTCATGGTGCCGATCCCCTTTGTGCGGTCGATGAAGATGCGGTTCTTGTTCAGCAGCTTCTCGATGTCCTCGATCGCGCGCGGCAGGGCGTCGTCGATCAGGTTGTGCACCATCGCCCGAAACACCGCCTCGTCCGGAAGATCCATGTTCAGCCCCCCTACCCGTGTCCAGCTCGTGTGAAACCGCTGGCCGGACATGTACTCGACGATGTCGTAGATCAGCTCGCGTTCGTTGAAGCCGTAAAGAAACGCGGTAAACGCGCCCAGATCCAGTCCCGCCGCGCCGATGCACAGCAGGTGCGACTGGATGCGGCCCAGCTCGCCCGCAATCGTGCGAAGTGCTTTGCAGCGCGGAGTCAGCTCGATTCCCATGAGCTTTTCGACCGCGGCATGCCAGGCCAGCTCGTTGTAGATCGGCGCGCTGTAGTCCATCCGATCGACGATCGTGACGTACTGGTTGTAGTTCAGCACTTCGCCGAGCTTCTCGAAACCGCTGTGCAGGTACCCGATGTGCGGCGTACAGCGGATCACCCGCTCGCCGTCCAGCTCCAGCACCAGGCGAAGCGTGGTATGCGTGGCCGGATGCTGCGGGCCGAAGTTCAAGGTCCAGCGATTGCCCGGCTCGGCGCCGTCGCGAAGTTGTTCGGGCAGCAGGTCGGTCGATGCTTCAGACAGGGTGTAGGGCATAAGGCGCGGGATTATAGCCGCAGCAGTGACTCCTGCCACGCTTCACGATCGCACGAGAAGAATCGCACGAGAAGATCAGTCTCTGAGCCCAGTGAGAAGCTGTCCTCATGGCGTTGGCGGCTTCAGTCCACATCGGCGAACGCCGAGGCGAGTCGCTCCAGCAGCGACATCGGGCGGGTTGTCGGACCTTTGCCCGACTGGGCGAGCAGGTACTTGTGCTGTTCGATGTAGGCGGCAAGCCTGCCCGACGCCTCGGCGCCCTCGAGCCGGGCGCGCTCGGCCTCCTGTCGGGCACTGTCGCGTTCGGCCAGCAGCCGCTGCCGCTCCTGGTGGTACTGTTCCTTGAGCTGGCGGGCTTCGGCCTCGATGCGCTCGGCATATTCGCTGAGGTGTCGGACATCCTCGTTGGCGCGGGTGATTTTCTGAGTTGTCCAGCCGACGGCCACACACACGCCCACGCCGACGAACGCCACCACGCACCAGGCCACCACCGCCGACCGTCGGGCGCGCCCGGCCTCCTGTCGGACCAGCGCCAACTCCTCGCGGGCGCGGTGGGCGTCGTCCTGGGCGAACTTGACCAGCGCCGATGCGCTGCCGGTGGCTAGATGCACCTGGTTGTCGGCAAGCTCACGCACCGCCTCCAGCGCCACCGCCGGCGTGGTGTCGGCCTCGTCGGGCAACGTCACCAGCACCTGGAGCAGTCCGTCATCAGTCCGGCGAGCCTGGATCTTGCCGCTGGCAATGCGACGTTCGATCGTCCGCGTGTGGACTTTGAGAGTTGCGGCCGCTTCGACAACCGACATCCATTTGTCGGGCATGACAGGTTCCTCCGTGAACGCTGTGACTGGTTGTGGATGCAATCTGAGTCGGACAAATGTCCGGCAGCGGTACAGAATTTACCCGGTCACAATCGGGTGTCAAACGTCGCCCGACCACTTCACGCAAATATTTGATACTTCTGATTGCAGTTCGGTAGCTCAAGCGACTTGAACCCCCCTGCCGCGGCGGCTATCCTGCCCATCACTTCAGACGGATCAGCGAATGGAGGTTGTGTGTGCCACGTGGCACAACCGCTTCGGACCTTCCTTGACTGGGAAAGGAGTCCCGATCATGACCCAACCGGTAACCGCCCACCAGCAACAGGCGTCACCCAAATCCCGCAGCCGACTCGGCAGGGGGCTGAGCAGCCTGATCTCCATGTCCGATCTGCCCGTCGAAGCGGAGGTCAAGCCGCCGCAGACTACCCCAGTTGAGCAGCCCGTCGCGCCAGAAGCCAACGACCACACGGCAGCTGGCAGCCGAGCGCCAAACGGGATGATCGAAGTCCCGATCGACTCGATTGCGCCCAACCCGCATCAGCCCCGCCGGCAGATGAATGACGCCTCCCTGGCGGAACTTGCGGCCAGCCTCCGTGCCACGGGGTTGATCCAGCCTGTGATCGTCCGAAAGGTCGAATCGGGCTACGAGCTTATCGCCGGCGAAAGGCGGCTGCGGGCGGCCAGGCTCGCCGGACTGAGCACCATCCCCGCGTTGGTGCGCGAGGTCGATGCCGCTGCCCAAGCCCAGATGGCCCTGGTCGAGAACATCCACCGGGAAAACCTCAACCCGATCGATCGCGCCCTGGCGTACCGGGCGCTGATGAATCAGCTCGGACTGACCCAGGTTGAGCTGGCTGCACGCCTGGGCGAGGATCGCACCAGCATTGCTCACTATCTTCGGCTGCTGGATCTGGCCGAGCCGGTGCGCAACCTGGTTCGCGACGGCAGGCTTTCCCTGGGTCATGCAAAGCTCCTGGCGGGGGTGTCCGACATCCTCCAACAACAGCGGCTGGCCGACATGTGCGTGACGCAGGAGCTGTCGGTGCGCGGTCTGGAACGACTGCTGGCCGGCAAGCAACCGCCCGCGGCTGCATCCAGGAACAAGCCCAGTTCCGCGCACCTACAGCACATGGAGAAGGCGATCTCGCGGCAGCTCGGCATGCGGGTGCAGCTTCGCGCCGCCAGCAAGACCAAAGGCAGGCTGGTGATCCACTACGCCTCACTGGATCAGTTCGATGAGTTGTTGAAGCGAATGGGAGTGCACTTGGAGGAGTAGGCGGCGGTTGATTCTTGATCTTGGATCGGCGATTGGCGATCCGCCAGCCGGGAACGATACTGTGCCACGTGGCACACAAGCTCTGGCGGATCGCGCTTACATTTCCTTCAACGCCATCACGATATCCAGAACCGCCTTCTTGCCGTCGGCGAAGTACATCAGGCAATTGTCAGCCGCGAAAAGGGGATTGGGAATGCCGGCGAAGCCCGGGCTGAGGCTTCGCTTGATCACCACAACCGTGCGACACTGATCGACGTTCAGGATCGGCATGCCCGCGATCGGGCTGTTGGGATTGTTCCGGGCGTCGGGGTTGACCACGTCGTTGGCGCCGATCACGATCGCCACGTCGAACTCTTTCATCTGCGGATTGATCCGGTCCATCTCCTGCATCCGCTCGTAGGGGATGTTGACCTCGGCCAGCAGCACGTTCATGTGTCCGGGCATTCGCCCGGCCACCGGGTGAATCGCAAACTGCACGTCCACGCCCCGATCCATCAGTTCCTTGTACAGGTCATAAACCGCGTGCTGGGCCTGGGAGACGGCCATGCCGTAGCCGGGAACGATGACTACCCGGCGGGCGCTGTCCAGCAGCATGGCGATCTCCTCGGCGGTGGTGGTTTTGATCTTGCCGCCATAAACATCGTCTGCTTTTGAACTTACAGCTCCGACGCCCATCCCGCCAAACAGCACATTGGCCAGCGAGCGGTTCATCGCCTTGCACATGATCTGCGTGAGGATGATCCCGCTGGCGCCGACCAACGCGCCGGTGATGATCAGCACGTTGTTATTGATCACAAACCCCGTTGTCGCCCCCGCCAGGCCCGAATAGCTGTTCAGCAACGAGATCACCACCGGCATGTCCGCCCCGCCGATGCGATTGACCAGCAGCACCCCCAGTACCGACGCCACCACCGCCAGCAGCAGATACCACACACCCGCCCAACTGGGTTGAACCACCAGCAGTGCCCCCAGCCCCAGCGCCAGCACCAGCAACGCGGCGTTGATCCACTGTTGAAAAGGCAGCCCCAGGTCTTTCTTGAAAACATCGAGCTCTTCAAGCTTTCCCCACGCGACCAGACTTCCCCAGAACGTGACCGCCCCGATCAGACCCGACAGGGCGATGGCGACCAGGGACTGGACGGTTTCAACGGTGCTGGGCGGCAGCGGCATCGTCGCCGGGCCGGTGGTGGGGGACTGCACGGCGGCCTGCCCGCTCATGGCGCCGATGGCGGCGATGGCCGCCACCAGCGTCGATGCCCCCCCGCCAAAGCCGTTCAGCAGCGCGACCATCTGGGGCATGGCGGTCATCTGCACCCGCATCGCCAGCGTCGCGCCGATCGCCGCGCCGAGCAGCAGCCCGGCGATCACGATCCACCAGTTGAACTCGGTGGTCAGCGGGGTGGCGACAATCGCCAGCAGCATCCCCGCGGCACTGAGCAGGTTGCCGCGCACCGCTGTGCGGGGATGGGTCATGCCCTTGATGCCGAAGATGAACAGCACCGCCGACGCCAGGTACAGCAGATTTGCCCACAGGCTCCACACGGCAGATCAGTCCTTTCCAGCGGAATGATTTTGAGGTTGCGGCTGGCTTTCAGCTCGATGTGCCCGGAACATCCCGAGCATGCGGTGGGTGACCAGGTAGCCGCCGACGACATTGATCGTCGCCAGCACGATCGCCAAAAACGCCAGCGTGCCGTCCAGCCACCCCGGATGCCGGTGCGCCACAATCAGCGCGCCCACAATTGTGATCCCGCTGATCGCGTTGGATCCGCTCATCAGCGGCGTGTGCAGCGTCGGCGGTACCTTCGTGATGATTTCAAAACCAATGAAGATCGCCAGCACGAAGATCGTCAACAGCATGATGAAGGTCATGGCCGGTCCCGTAGCAGTTCACTGGTCAAAACGATGTTTACCCGGCGGCTCTGGTCGGCTGCGGCACGCGCTGAATCGGCTCCAGCCCCATCAGTTGCCGCACACGCGGATGCACCACCTGCCCGTCGCGGCACACCAGAATGCTCGCGACGATCTCGTCGCTCTCGTCCAGCCGCGGCTGTGATGGCGCCGGCTCACCTTTCCTGGCCGAAAACAGATGTCGCAGCAGATTCACAACGTTGTTGGCGTACATCTGGCTGGCGTGCTGCGCCGCGGAGCTGACCAGGTTGGGATCTCCAACGATCGTGATCGAGCCATGGCGGATCGTCTGCCCGGGCTGAGTCAGTTCGCAGTTCCCGCCACGCTCGGCGGCCAGGTCCACAATCACCCCGCCATGAGGCATCGCCTCCACCATCTCCCGCGTCACTAGGATCGGGGCACGCTGACCGGGAACCAGCGCGGTCGTGATCACCACATCCGACTCGGCCACCACACGGTGCATCAACTCGCGCTGCCGGCGAAGCTGGTCTTCGGATTGTGCCCTGGCGTAGCCGCTGGGGTCCTGCGCGGCGGCGGTGTCCAGCGGCAACTGTACAAATCGTCCGCCAACGCTTTCGACCTGCTCCTTGACCACCGGGCGAACGTCGAACGCGCTGACAATCGCCCCCAGACGATTCGCCGTCGCGATCGCCTGGAGCCCGGCGACTCCGGCGCCGATCACGAACACACGGGCCGGTTGCAGGGTGCCGGCGGCGGTCATCATCATCGGGAAGATCCGTCCCAACAGGTCGGCGGCGCGGATCACCGCCTTGTACCCCGCCAGACTCGCCTGGCTGGACAGCACGTCCATGCTCTGCGCGCGGGTGATGCGCGGCAAAAGCTCCAGCGCCAGCAACGTGACCCCTCGTTCGGCCAGCGCCTTGATCGCCTCCAGCGCCAGCAGCGGCTCGGCCAGCCCGATCAGAATCTGCCCGGATTGAAAGTACGCAAGATCGTTCATCCCCGCGTGCGGATTGGCCCCGGGCGTGCGGACCTGAAGGATCATCTGGGCCTGGGCGATCAACTGGCCGCGGTCCTCGATCACTTCGACGCCGCGCTGGCGATACTGCTGATCGTCGAATCCCGACTCCAGGCCGGCGCCCTGCTCCAGGCGCACCTGATGCCCGTCTTTGATAAGCCCCGCCGCCGCCAGCGGCACCAGGGCCACGCGTCTTTCCCCCGGGCACGTTTCTTTCGGTACTGCAATGATCATTGGCCGATACCTTCCCGGTGCAGATGGAGCGGGCATGCTACGATCAACCCCGCCGAACCCGCAAGCCGCCGCAACGGATTTTCACAGCTCGTCTTCCGTGGTATCCTGCCAGAGATGACGGCCAGTTCCCCGATCGCTTTGCCCGGCAGAGTGCCCGACGTGCTCTCCAGCCCGCCGATCGACCAAGTTGGCGTCGAGGAGCGGGTCGAGCGCCTCAGCAGGCGCAGCATCAAGAAGGAATCGAAGCTGCACGCCCTGAAGCTGGCCTTGAGCATGATTGATCTGACCACGCTGGAGGGCGCCGATTCGCCGGGCAAGGTGCGGCAGATGTGTTACAAGGCGGCGCATCTGGCCGACACGCTGCCCGACATCCCCCATGTCGCCGCCGTTTGCGTGTATCCGGCGCTGGTCCGTATTGCCCGGCAGGCTGTCGGACAGTCGGGCATCAAGGTCGCCGCCGTCGCCAGTGGCTTTCCTTCCGGGCAATACCCGCTTCAGACCAAAATCGAGGAGACAAAATTCGCCGTCGATGAAGGTGCCGACGAAATCGACATGGTCATCTCTCGCGGGCACTTTCTCGCCGGCGACTACCAGTACGTCTTCGACGAAATCGCCGCGATCAAAGCTGCCTCTGGCCGGGCGCATCTGAAGGTCATCCTGGAAACCGGCGAGCTGGGCACGCTGGACAACGTCCGCCGCGCCTCGGATCTGGCCATGCATGCCGGCGCGGATTTCATCAAGACTTCAACCGGCAAAGTGCAGCCCGCCGCAACCTTGCCCGTCACTTTGGTTATGCTGGAGGCGATTCGCGACTTTTACTTTGCCACTGGCCGAAAGGTCGGCATGAAGCCGGCAGGGGGGATCAGCACCGCCAAACAGGCCATCCAGTATCTTGTGGTTCTGCGGGAAACCCTCGGGCAGGACTGGATCACTCCCGACCTGTTTCGCATCGGCGCCTCAAGACTGGCCAACGACATCCTGCTTCAGATTGCAAAGGAGCTGACGGGCGTTTACCAGTCGTTGGATTACTTCTCGAAGGATTGAGAGGTGTTCGAGCCTTGCAGTTTCAGATCGGCAGCTCGGATCCTGAACACGCAATCTACAGGGCGCGATTTGTCGATCCCCGCGGTCTGTGTTTGCCAACGCCCAGTCCCAGATCCAGCCTGCATGGGAAAAGACTCGTCCGATAACCTCTGGGCTCCTTGCCAACTCTGTTTTTATTCGCATCCTGTTCCGATCGTCTGTTACAATGGAGGACTTGCAGTATCTGGACATTGCCCGCAGATGCCCCGCGGCGACGGGGCGGGATCGGGGGTGATCCGGGTCGGCAGCTTGCGGCGATCGCGGGCGGCACGCCGTCATGAACCCGCGACAGCACGCATCGTTGTATCCATAGTATCCGGGCCGCCCCGTGAACCCGCAGCGCTTGGCCGATTTGTTGGTCTGCCGCGCCGGTTTGCCGCAACCGTCCCCGTCGCCAGTTATGGATGTACCTTGAGTACCTTGCATGGCCGCTACATCACCCACCAAGCCCAGGCGTAGTGTCGTCGGGCCGGCGCTGATCCCGATGGGACATCATGCCGGCAAGCCGCCCATTCCCCTGGTTCGACCCGTCTCGGTCGTCGGCTCGCGATCCAGCGCCCGGATTCACCTGATCTCCAGCAGCGTCAGTAAAGCCCACGCGCTGCTCGTCCGCTCCGACGCAAGAACCTACATCCGCGATCTGGCCAGCCGGACCGGCGTGATCGTCAATGGCCAGCAGGTTCGCGAGGCGATCCTGAGCGACGGCGATGAGATCCAGATCGGCAAGTTCACGTTCAAGTACGCCGCCGGACCCGGCGAAGATCGCCCGCTGCGCGCCCCCGCGCCCCCGGCGCCGCCGGCAAGGCTCGACGTCGCCGGCGCTCAGTTCCCCGTCCCCATCGACCAGCGCGTCCTGCTGATTGGCCGGCGATCAACCTGCGACGTGCATCTGCTGGAAGACTCCGTCTCCACCGCCCACGCCGTCATCTTCGAGATGGACGGCAAGCGATACATCCGTGATCTGGGCTCGCGCACGGGCACGTTCGTCAACGGCGTGAGCACTCACCAGCACGCCCTGTCCCCGGGCGATCGCATTCGCATCGGCCAGACCGACATCCGCTACGTGCCCGAGCCGCTGGAGTCGATGGTACCGGCGCAACCGCAGCCTTCGGCGCAACCCGATTCGACCGATGCCTTACCCGTCTCGTCCGTCACGACCGCCACGCCCGACATGGCTGTGGAGCCAGAGCCGCTTATGACAGCGGCGGCGACGGGTTCGCTGGAGCTGGATTCCGTGCTTGATCTTGCCCCGCCCGCCGAGCAAGCCCCGCCGCCTGCGCTGCCCGACGAGCAGCCGGTCATCCACGCCGACACCGCGTCCGCATCGACTGAACCGCCTGCTTCCGCCGCTGATGATGCTCCGGCAATCGGCCCTGAGCCTGCGCCACATGCTCTTGACGCGATTCCGCTGGAGGAAACTGCCCCCACAATCTCCGGCGACATGCCGCCTCCAGCGGCCGACGAATCCGTCCCGCAGCCCGAAGTCGTGCCTCTTCCCCTGGTGTCACCGTCCGACACGCGGCCACCCGCGGCCACCGACAGCGAGTCGGCTCTGCCTCGTCGCGGCTGGCGCGCCGGCAGCGAGACGCCCTCCGAGCCGCCCGCGCCTGATGCCACTGAGCTGGATCAATCTGCTTCCACTGCTGACGACGAGCATCCGCTGAAGTTTTCGCCTTCGGATTCGCCGCTGAACACCTCGGCCGACGATTCGTTTGCACCCATCGCCGCCGACGCGGGCGGTGCTGCCGAGCTCGATCTGAACGCCCCTGGCTTGAAAGCTCCGACAGTTGGCGATGCCAACCCGCCCGCCGGCGCACTGGCCAACACGCCCCTGGAGCTGAATCAATCCCTGCTGTCGGGGGATATTGCGCCGGATGAGCCTGAGCCGCCGCAGCAGCGCACCGACCTGGGCATCGACGCCAGCCGGATCCCACCGCCGACCGAGCAGCCCGGCCCGACATCGCCCGACACCGTGCAGCTTCAGTCTCTGGATCTGTCCTTGCCGCCAGCCGCAGCGTCACAGTCCCTGGCAGCGAGCGAGCCGATCCAGCCGCTTGCCGTCGAGTCTGCACCACTCGATGCAGCCGAGCCTGTCAGCGATGCCGACCAGCATGAGTCCCGACCCTTGATCGCCGCCCTGAGTCTGCCCGACACGCCGGACACGCCGCCCGACATGTCCGACACCACGCCACCTGCGCCGCCCAGCCTCAACCTGGAGGCCGCAGCAGACCAGGCCTTGTCGGAACCACTGGAGCCGGGCGAGCTGATTTCGCCGGTGCCCGAGCCGGCGGTCGCGTTCGTGCCGCCTCCGCTTGAATCCGAACAACTCACTGCGGCGATTACTCCACCCGCCGCCGACGAGCAGGCTCCGCCACTGGCCTTTGCCCCGCCCGCCGAAGCCACGCCCGACATTACGCTGAGTTCTGAGCCGACGCAGACGACTGAGCAGGCCAGGGTCGAGGTGGTCGAACCGACCGAGCCGACGACCGAGTCGGCCCTGCAATCCGCCGCCGAGCAACTCGCTCTGGATCTGCCTGAAGGATCCGAAGAACCAGCCGCCGCTGAATCGGCCGCGACGTCGGCGGTGGATCAGTTGACCGACACCACTTTCGATCGCGCGGTACGTGAGTTCACGGGCAGCGAGATCGGGGAGATCGTCGAGCCGCCCGAGCCGTCCGCTGCCTCGCCGCAGCCTCAAGGATCGACCCCCGCTGTTCCGGCAGTGTCGGACACTCGCCCGACACCCGCGCCCGAGGATGCTGACCCTGCCGCCTCCGCGGCCACACCCGCCGCCCCGCCGCCTTCCGCCGGGCCGCAGATCCCCTGGGGTGCCAATCAGGACAATTTCCTGGGCGGCCAGCCGCTGGACCTGCGTCGGCCGGTGCCAGAGGCAGCAGTGCAGGAGCTGATCCAGGAGATCGACACGGTTGCCGACGCCGCCGAACGCGCCGCGTCGCGTCCGACCTGGCCGTCACCCGCCCGCAGCGAAATCGACGAGCCGCCGATCATTCCCGCCATCCCCCCGCGTCCGCGCCGCCCGCAGGTCTTCCGCAGCCTGCGCCGCCGCACCGATGAGATGATCCCCCCGTTTGATCCGGGCGCGTATCCTCCGGCCGACGTGGCGCCGCCAACCGCCGCCAGGGGCACGGCCCTGAGCACCGGATTCGACGCCCTGGCCATGCCGCCGGTGCGGCAGATGGATGTGTTTTCCCAGATGTCTCCGCCGGCGATGGACGACGCCGAGGCCACCGCCGAAGCACTGCTGAACGAGACGCCGGTCTCGCCGATGACCTTCGGGCCGGTGCCGGATGCG
The DNA here is from genome assembly GCF_050410795.1 of Fontivita pretiosa. GTDB lineage: Bacteria > Planctomycetota > Phycisphaerae > Tepidisphaerales > Tepidisphaeraceae > Fontivita > Fontivita pretiosa. The sequence goes on from NZ_CP191258.1 coordinate 2,881,806, forward strand.
GTGTCGGAAGAGACAGGGGGCTGGTCGGTATCCAGGCAGCGCGGCACGCCAACCGCAGTGGCACACGCGACGGAAGCGGCGCCGCAGGCGGCATCCTCCCAGACACCCGCCTCTGCGGATCAGCCGACGCCGCTGCCGCAGGACGGCCCGCCTGACGTTGCCGCCTCCGAGCCGATGCGACGGCGCCCGCCCAGCTCGCCTCCACCCACGCCGCCGCCGATGCGCCGGCCCGTGATGACACCAGCCGTGGCATTTGCCGACCCCGAATTCGCGGAATTCGCCGCCTCCGCTGCGCGCCGCCGTTACCTGCGACGCATCCCCATCCTGCTTGGGATCATGGTGCTGATGTTGGGGGGGGCGAGCTGGGCGGTGATGAGCTACCTGGGCGTCCGTTCGACGATCGAGGGCCGATTGATGTTCAAGAACGTCGCGGCCCTGACCAAACCCGAGCGAGAGGCGTTTCATGCCCGCCAGCGCGAGCTGCTCAAGGACGATTTCACCCGGCGCAATGCCCGCACCATTCTGACGCGCCGCAACGCCAGGATCGCCCCGGGATTTCTCGACGAGCAGATCGACTACTTCAAGGTCGCCGACGGCGCCGAGTTCAGCGAATCCCACCCGGATGTCATGGTGATCCGCGTCCAGGGAACAAAGCCCGCCGACAATGTCGCCCGCGTCAGCGCGATGCTGGAGGCGCTGTATTCGGCCAACGAGCCGTTCATCAACGAGGCCAGAATCGCCAATCGCAAGCTTGAGGACCTGACCAACACGATCGAGAAGAACCGCGCGCGGCTGGATGAATTGAATGCGGAAATCGAGAAGCTCCGCATGCTGGGCCAGAGCGGACCCGGTGCCGAGCGGATCAGGCAGATTGAGCAGGAGCTGGCCGAGGCCGAGAGCAGGTGGAACGACGCGGTGGCGGCGGTGAAGACGGCCGAGGCGGAATTGGCGAGACTTCAATCGATGCCGGTGGCGCCGACAACCGGCAGTGCCACCGCGACCGCCGATGAACAGGCGCTGGAACACGACGAGAAACTGCGTGCCATGCAGGCGCAGCTTGCCGAGCTTCAGGAAAAGGCCGCCGCGGCGCGAAGCGAGCAGGCCGCGCAGGCCGAGGCGGCTCGCCAAGCGCTGGACCAGGCCCTGGACGCGTTCCAGAAACAGATCGCCGACGCCCAGAACCTCTCGGCGGACAACCCGGAAACCGCCGCCTACGTCAAGGCCGCTGAGCAGCTCCAGCAGACCACCCGCACGCTCACCGATGAGCTGATTCGCAGGCAGGAACAGCAGTTCGCCCGGCTCATGGAGCTCAAGCAGCGATTGAACGAGAAGATGGAAGCCCGGCGAATCGAGCTGTGGAAAAACGACAAGCAGCTTCAGGAACTGACCGAACGCCAGGCGATATTGACCCGGCAGTACAATGCGGCCGTCGGTGGGGGGCTTGCCAGGGAAGCCGAGGAAAAAAAAGTCGAGCTCGAGCTGACCAACAACATGATCAAGGCGCGGCAGGACCTGTTGCCCGGCGACAGTTTCTACGCCGAGGCGATCAGCCAGCTTCAGGCGATCATCGATTCGACGCGCAAGAATATCGAGGAAGACCGCCGCAAGACCGAGCAGTTGCTCACGACGCTTCAGCAGAGTTTCGCGGCCAGCCAGTCGCCCGAGAAGCTGCCCGCCGAGCAGCGCCAGCTTGCCGAGACGCTTCAGAAGCAGCTTGCGCAGATCAACGCGGCCCGGGCCCAGTACAACCAGGCGGTGGACGCGGCCGGCAGCGGCGAGGCGGTCGATCCGCAGCTTAAGACCCGCATCGCCACGCTTCAGGCCGGCATCGACGCCCGACGCCAGCAGCTTGCCGAGGAGATGGCACGCACGCAGCAGGCCCAGGCCAACCGCGCCGCCATACAGGCCAAACAGGAAGATCTCGCGCAGCTCAAACAGGCCGAAGCGTCGGCGCAGCAGGACTACTTCACCAAACACAAGCAACTGCTGGCGGCGCGCTCGGCACAGGCCGAGGCACGCGCCGCCGGCGAAAAGCTCGATGAGCTGATTCGCGAGAAGGACCGGGTGCAGCGAACGCTCCAGGCAAACATCGCCGACGTGGACAACGCCAGGCGACAGGTCGCACGCGCCGTCGAGCCGATCCAGCCGACGCAGGCCGACGTGATCGTGCACTCCGGCGAGGATCGCCGTCTGGTCTACCTGGTCGCCTGCTGGAGCGCCATCCTGCTGCTTTTCGCGGGGCTGATACTCTGGACGCTGCACACGGCTCATCACGAGCCGGCGTATCTATCGTCGCTTCAGGCAACGGACCTGGGCGTGCCGCCTCGCGCCGTGGCCCAGCCCGTCGAGCCGATCGAGCACCCCGGACCAGCCGGCCCGCCCAAGGCACGCGCAAACGACCATGACTCGGAGCAGGACCACGCCGCAGCCGCCGTGTGATCCGGCGTCTATCGACTGGCCGACACCTCGCCGCTCAGGTCCACTCCGCTGGACTGCTGAATCAGCCTGATCAGTGCCGTGCCATCGGCGGGGGGGTTCTGCCGGATGGCCGCCAGCGTCCTGGGCAGCGCATCGGGCCCTGCCCGCGACAGCCAGTTAACGATGACCCGAGAAGCCTTGCGGTTGTAGGCGTCGGCGTAGGCGGCCAGTGCCTGCGGCCGCATCTGATCTCGCGGCGTGGGATGCAGCAGGTCGATGGTCGCCGGTCGTATGGGGTTCTGCGGGTTGTCCGCGGTCATCGCCGCCACCACGCGCGATTCGTCCACGCCGCTGATCTGCCCGATGTATCGCGCCGACAACACGAACGCCGTGCCGATCATGAACCACTCCTGGTCGGTTCTCAGCTTCACGCCCGGCAGCATGTGCTCGGCCACGAAGGCCAGAAACGCCTGCTGCGTGGTCTGGTGTGCCCGCATGGCCAGTTGCGAGGCCAGCTCCAACTCGATTCCGTGGATGGCGCGTGTGAGCAGGTCGATTTTCGCTTGCGGCGGATCGGTCGGCGCGTAGATCACCGGGATCAGCACATCGTCGCCGGGGCCGTCGGTATTGAGGTTGACCGTGGGTCGCATCTGCACGTCATCGGCGGCGCGGTTGTAGTAGAACCGCGGGTCGGACCACCCGCTCTTGAGCAGCTCCACCAGCCGCTGTCGTGTGGTGATCATGTAATAGATCGGCGGGTTGACCTCATCGAACTTTCGCAGCAGCGGCAGCAGGTTTTCGTCCAGGAATTTGTCGACCACGGCCGGGTCGCTCAGCGCCAGATCCGCGACCATGCGGGCCTTCAGCGCGTCGCGCTGCGCGGCGAGGCGATCGAGCAGGTCGCCGGGCATCGTCGTCGGCATCGTCGTGGGCGTGATGCTCTGGAGCACCTGCCGGACCCACGGTTCGTCGGCTGGCTCCAGCAGGACGGTGTGGTTGGCGACCTGGATGGTCTTGAATCCCGGAGGAATCACCAGGCGGTGCGGCGGGGGGCGTGTGGCCGGGCCGGTGGCGGGCAGGGTCGTCGCCGCCGGTGGCTGCTGAGCGCGCGATGGACCGGCAGAACCGGCGACAACGACCAACGCTTCGATCATCAAAACAAAACACAAAACGCGGGATGGAATGATACGCTGCATGGTAGATCTGCCCAAAGCTTAGACCCTCGCCGTCGAAAGGGAAAGCGCGGCCCCATTCCATGCAGGCCTGGTGCTGAATGACACGGCCCTGATGAGCTATCATCCAGACGATGAACCCGCCAAAACACCTCGCGGCTCGGTCTGGGCTGGCCTGTCTGGTTGTTCGCATCGTGATTGCGTCGATCGCACCCGCCGCCGCGCCAGCGCTGGCTCAGGTCACCATCGATCGCACCGAGCCGATCATCGAACGCAGGACCTTCGACCCCAAACATCCGCCACAGGAGATGCCCAGACTCGATCCGAAGGAGGCGGCGGTGACGCAGTCGTTCTTCGGCGCCGAGACTCGCGTCGCCGGAACCGTCGTGCAGCAGACGAAGCTGCCCGATGGTCAGTGCCGGGCGTCGATCAAGGTGGACCAGGTTCACATGACGCTGCGACTGCGGATCACGATCTGGCTGCCCAACGACGCCGTGCCGAAGCTGATTCATCACGAGGAAGGGCATCGCAAGATCTCCGAGCACTTCTACAAGGACGCCGAGCGGATCGCCCGCGAGCAGGCGCAGGCGCTGATCGGCACGACCGTGGTGGGCAGCGGCAAGGACTGCGAAACGGCCGGCGACAACGCGCTCAAGCAGGCGGCGCAGGAACTGGGCGGCAGGTACCTGGGCAAGACCGATGTTCCGGCCGGAAAGGCGCAGGACCTGTATGACCAGATCACCGCGCATGGCACCAACGCCGTCAGGGAGGATCTGGCCATCCGCCAGGCGATCGAACAGGCGACGCGCCAGGTTGCCAGCGACGACTGATCCGCCAGGCACGCGGCGGATTGCCCGCAAGCCGCAAACGACCGTGACACACGGGGAATTCGTTCGCGGCCGCTGCGACGGATCGTCTCCCCACATTCTCAATTTCTCGTTGCCTTTGGCTGCTGGGCATGGGTACAGTGCCTCAGCGGCGCAAATCTGCTCCAACTCAATGGAGGGGCCATGTTTCCTCCTGCTCCCATTGCAACGTTCGAGCCGCTGGAACCTCGGCGACTGCTCGATGGCGAGCTGAACATCGATCGCGGCGGTGATGCTGGCCATCTTCCTCCGGCCGCCGGGCTGGACATGGTCATGCACTGGGATCGCGTGCTCATCGAGGTGCTGCGGGCGGATCGGACGCTGCCGGGGCCGGGCTGGTCGTCGCGGAACATGGCGATTACGTCGCTGGCGGTGTTCGATACAGTCAACGCATTCGGACATGAGTATCAGCCGTACCTGGTGAAGCTCCGCGCACCGCGCGGCGCGTCGCGCGATGCGGCAGTCGCGGCGGCGGCACATCGCGCGCTGTCGCGACTGTATCCCGATCAGCAGACATTCCTCGACACGAAGCTGAACCAGAGCCTGGCGATGGTTCCCGACGGGCCGGGCGAAACGATGGGCGTGATGCTGGGCCGCTACGTCGCTGATCGCATCGTCGAGGCACGCGAGGATGACGGCTCGTCGGACGTCGTCGAATATACGCTAAACCCCGCGCCGGGGCACTGGGAGCCGGATTATCTCAATCCATCGCAGACAGCCTGGGGGCCGGGGTGGGGGCAGGTCGAGCCGTTCGCGCTGCGCAGCGGGGATCAGTTCCGCGCGCCGCCTCCGCCGCAGCTTGACAGCGCCGCTTACGCCCGCGCGTTCAACGAGGTCAAGAGCCTGGGGGAAAAGCACAGCACGACGCGAACGGCCGAGCAGACCGAGATCGGCATCTTCTGGGCGTACGATCGCGCCGGCACGGGCAGCCCGCCGGCGCTGTATTGCCAGGCCGTCGAAACCATCGCGATCCAGAATCACAACACGCTGGTGCAGAACGCCCGGCTGCTGGCGCTGGTGAACGTGGCGATGGCCGATGCGGGAATCGCGGCGTGGGATACAAAATATGTCTATGACTATTGGCGTCCGATCAGCGGAATTCGTCGTGCCGATGAAGACAACAACCCGCTGACGGTCGCCGACCCGACCTGGACGCCGCTGGGCGCCCCGGGCGACGGCCCGGGCGGATCGATCCCCGATTTCACGCCACCGTTTCCCGCCTACACCTCCGGCCACGCCACATTCGGCGCCGCGGTTTTCAGGGTGCTGGCCAGTTTCTATGGCACGGACCGGATGCACTTTGCGCTGCAAAGCGACGAGTTGCCGGGCGTGAGACGGTCATACCATCGCTTCTCGCAGGCCGCCGCCGAAAACGGCCGCAGCCGAATCTACCTCGGCATCCACTGGCAGTTCGACAATGTGATGGGCCAGCGCCAGGGCCGCGCGGTGGCGGATTACGTGTTCAGGAACATCCTCCAGCGGCAAGGGCGGCATGGGGTTCAACGGGAAGATGTTGATCTGCACGAGCTCGCCCTGCCATCTGGCGCGCCGACTGATCGTGACCAGCACACCGGTGGGATAACGAAGCTCAGTGGCGCTGTGATTACGTCTCTCTTGTCGATGCCTGGTGTCTCGCAAGACGTCGAAGATCTGTGGCTGAAGGTGTGACGTTGTTCCGGACGGACCCAGGAATGTGATGGATGACCAGTCTCAATTCGCCACCGGACCGCGCGCACTCCTGTCCAGGCGAGTCGATTGGAGCTGAATCGAGCAAACGGCCCTGTGTCACGTGCGTCCCCGGCACACCCGTAATTCAGGCTCAGGGCACAGCATCGCGGTTGGTGGCCCAGGCGCAGAATCAGCGGGTTTCGGCCAGCAGCTTGCGAAGCAGCCGGATCTGTCCGGCGTGGTAGACGTCGTGCGCCGCCACACCGTAGATCATCCGCTTGAGCTTGGGTGAGAGCCTGGCGGGATCCAGATCGGCCACGGCGGCGCGGAGCTGGCGGTGGATCTCGTGCAGAAGATGCTGGTCGGCCTTCCAGGCGCCGGCGGTGATCTTTTGCGGCAGCCTCGGCCAGTTGCTTCCCGGGCGGGGGAAACGCTGGGTGCCAATGAGCCTGTTAAGCACGCGCTGCTTCCAGTAGGCTGCGTGCAGCACCTGTTGCCAGATGCACTTTCTGCCACGAAGGCTGCGCGCCGCGGTCGGCGCATCCACCCCGCGAAACGAGCTGGCCAGATTCGGCCCGTGCCAGGAGGCCTTGTTGAAGCCGTGATCAAGGACTTCCACGAGCAATTCGAGTTCGCTGCCCATCGATTCCTCACCAGTTGGAAAAAAGCACAAACCCGAGGTTGGCGGCTCGCCGCCGACCAGACCAACCGCCGCGGTTGCAGACCCGTCAACTGCTGTCTCTGTGCAGGTCTCTGCACAGGCGCCTTGCCTGCGACACAGGCTGATGATCTGCTGCGAGAATCCCCGCAGCGGCTGTACAAGTTTGCCTGTCCTGCGCGTCCGCCCAACAATACCGCAAATGCCATCCCCGATCATTGTTTCGACCTGGTCGTTCGGACAGCCGGCGAATCGTGCGGCCTGGCCCATCCTCGAGACGGGCGGCAGCGCGCTGGACGCCGTCGAGGCCGCCTGCCGCTACGCCGAGGCCGACCCGGACAACCACACCGTCGGCGTCGGAGGCTACCCGGATCGCGACGGGCAGGTTTCGCTGGACGCCTCGATCATGCTCTCGCCATCGCGCTGCGGCGGGGTGTGCGCGATCCGTCGATTCCCGCATCCGATCTCGATTGCCCGGCGAGTCATGGAGAAAACCAATCACGTGCTGCTGGCAGGCGAAGGCGCGGAAAAGTTCGCACGCGAACAGGGCTTTGCCGAAGCCGAGCTGCTGGACGAGTTTGCCAAAAGTGCCTGGGAGCAGTGGAGGAAAACCGCCGCCGCCCAGTCGCAGGCGGTCCAGCGGAACCTGGAAGAGCTGGCCTTTACCAGAAGGGATCAGGAACAGAACCACGACACGATCGGCGTGCTGGCGATCGACGCGCGTGGCACGCTGGCCGGCGGATGCTCCACCAGCGGGCTGCGATTCAAGCTCCCCGGGCGCGTCGGCGATTCGCCCATCGTCGGACACGGGCTGTATGTCGATCCGGGCGTCGGTGCCGCCGTCGCCACGGGCCACGGCGAGCTGGTCATGGGCGTGTGCGGGACCTTCCTGGCCGTCGAGTGCCTTCGCCGCGGCGCTTCGGTGCTGGATGCCGCCGTCGAAGTCGTCCGCCGCGTCGCACAGGCCTACTCGTTGCAGGAACAGGATCAGGTTGGCATCATCGTGCTCAGCCGCGACGGCGTGTGGCGCAGCGCCGCGCTTCGCCCGGGCTTCCGCGTCGCGGTGCGAACAGCCGAGCGCGATGAACTGCTCGAGCCGGACCACATCCTGCTCACCTGATCAGAACGCGGTAGGGGCTGCCGGTCCGGGGCCGGATCGGCTGGTTGAAGTGAGATGATCGAGATTCGCCAGGCCAGGTTGGACGAGATCCTTGAGCTGCGCTGGCGGATTCTGCGCGCCGGGTTGCCGCGGGAGACGGCGATTTTCGAAGGCGACGACGAGCCGACGACCCGGCACTTCGCGGCCGTGCTCGATGGCCGCGTCGTTGGCTGCGCCACTATCCTCCGCCGCCCGTGGATGGACAAGCCCGCCTGGCAGTTGCGGGGCATGGCCGTCGATCCGCAACACCAGCGACGCGGCATCGGCACGCTGCTGCTCCAGGCCATCGAGCGCACCGTCCGCGCCGAGCCGCACAGCCTTCAACTGTGGTGCAACGCTCGCACGCCCGCCGTCGAGTTTTACCGCAGGCACGGCTGGCAGCGCGTCGGGCAGGAGTTTGTCATCCCCGCCGCCGGCCCGCACTACAGGATGTGCAAGCTGCTGGAAGCGTCCGAGCCGCTCATGGACGCACAGCCCTCTGCCCGATAAAGCTTACATGCCGATCGACTCCCTGGATGCGCTGATCACCAATCCGGCCAGACTGCGAATCCTCACCGCGCTGGTGGCCGATCCGAAACAGGAATTCGTCCGCCTGCGCGGCGCTACCCGCATGACCGATGGGAATCTGGCCTCGCATGCGCGGCGACTGCACCGCGCCGGTCTGCTGGCCATCGACAAGAGCTTCCGGGACGGCAAGCCGGTCACGACCTTCACCCTCACCGAGCAGGGCCGAGCGGCATTGCACGCGCACGTGGCCGAGTTGCTCAGCGCCTTGCAGATCGACGCGTCCAGCGCCATGACCTACAGCCGCGGGCGGCAGCCCGCGGACAATCGCGAAACCCAACCGCCCATGGACGCCGCGCCAGTGGCAGGCTCGGGCGACAGCCTGCGGACGTTTGCGGAATCTGATCAAAGCGACTGGATCGACTGAGTCGCCAATTGGCGATAACTGCTGTAATTTCAAGAGTTACAATTTTATCTACTACTTCTCTAGGAATTGTCTTATTTTCCTCTTGCCTTTCGCGTTGATCACGGCTAACTTTTGCGCGCAGGATGAAGCGATTGCCGAGTCATGGCGTGAACGCCACCGAAACTTATCAGCGGAGCGTTGTGTCGGGCATAATCCCGCCGCCCGCCCGGCGCGCGGCTTGGGGCCGCGCCGTCCGCCGGCGGAGGCACAACCGCAAGGAGCTCGGCATGACCCGTCATCTTCGTCATTCCCTGATCGTCTCGGCCAGCATGTTTGCTCTGGGAGCTGTGGGCGCCGCCAGCGGCTTTGCCGCCGATGACTCGCCAGCCTCACGCGAGCAGTTGCTTGAGCAGATCGAATCGCTCAAGGCCCGTGTCGCGCAGCTCGAGGCCAACCAGCAGCAAGCCCTCAACGCCCAGGACGTGAACCAAACCGTCGAGCGCGTCCTGCGCGACGCCGAGCGACGCAGCAAGCTGCTGGCCGACGGCGGCGGGCTGACCGCCGGCTTTGACAAGGGCAAATTCTTCCTCCGCTCTGAGGACGGCAACTGGCTGTTGATGCCCGGCTTCCTCTTCCAGGCGCGGCATACCACCAACTGGAACACGGATGATGAGGATGACATTCAGAGCGGCTTTGACATCCGCCGCATGCGCATCATCTTCGAGGGCAACGCCGTCAGCACCGATCTTCAGTACAAGTTCCAGTGGGAGACGCGCAACACCGACGGCCAGGTCTTCCTCCAGGACGCCTGGGCACGCTACAAATTCGCCAAAAACCTTCGCTTCCAGGTCGGACAGTTCAAGGACGGCATCCATCACGAAGAGGCGCTGGCGGATCAGTTCACGCTGGCGGCCGACCGCTCGTTCGTCAATGCACTGATCGGCGGCGGGAACATCGACCGCATCCAGGGCGCGATGCTGATGTACGACGATGGCAAGCTGCGCGTCAACCTCGTCGCCCACGACGGCTACAACACCAAGAACACCAGCTTCACCGACAGCGGCGGGGGGACGGCGTTCGTTGGCGTGACCGACCCCAACTTCGGCTTCTCCGCACGCGCCGAGTACTTCCTCAGCGGCACGCCCAGGCAGTACGACGACTTCACCGCCATGGGCAACACCGAAGATCTGCTGGTGATCGGCCTCGGGGCGAACTGGTCGCAGGGCGGCGACAGCGACGTCGTCTTCCACACCGTCGATGCCCAGTGGGAAAACGCCGCCGGGCTTGGCCTCTACGGCGCGCTCTACGCCATGTGGCGCGACATCGGCGACGGTGCCGCCATCCCCAGCGGCGACTACTACGACTACGGCGCGCAGATCCAGGCCGGGTACATGGTCGTGCAGCGCTGCGAGGTCTTCGGGCGATACGAATACATCGCGCTGGATGATGGCGCGCTGGTCGCCGGCGCGGAGGATACGCTGCACGAAGTTACCGTCGGCACCAACTACTACTATCACGGGCACAACGCCAAGCTCACGCTGGACCTGAGCTGGCTGCCCAACGGTTCGCCAACAAGCATCGGCCTGCTCGGCATCGCCGCAGGGGATGATGACCAGCTCATCCTGCGCCTCCAGGCGCAGTTGTTCCTGTAAGCAGACGTGTTGTGGCACGGGCGCCCCGCCCGTGAATCTGTGATGACGACGATCAGCAAAGCAACACCGATTCACGGGCGGACGACGCCGGGCCCAACGCATGCGCCGGATATCGCGGCGCCGCGCGGGCGGCTGGTGCTCCAGGGCATCACCCGCAGCTTCAACGGCGCCGCGTCCAACGGGCATCGCAACGGCGCCGCTCCGGACCGCGTCCTGGACGGCATCGACCTGGTCTGCGAGCCGGGGCAGTTCGTCGTCGTCGTCGGGCCTTCCGGATCGGGCAAGAGCACCCTGCTCAACATCGCCGCCGGGATGATCAGGCCCGACTCCGGAACCGTCCTGCTGGACGGCAAGCCCGTGGACGGCCCCGGGCCGGATCGGGCCATGGTCTTCCAGGATCACGGGCTTTTCCCCTGGCTGACGGCGGCACAGAACATCGAGTTCGGGCTGAAGATGGCCGGCCTGCCCCGGGCGCAGCGCCGCCTCCGCGTCGCCGAGGCGCTTCAGCGAGTCCACCTGCTCAACAGCGCCAACAAGCTGGTTCACGAGTTGTCCGGCGGAATGAAGCAGCGCGTCGCCATCGCCCGGGCGCTGGTGATGGACCCGGCGGTGCTGCTGATGGACGAGCCGTTCGCCTCGCTTGACGCCCAGACCCGAACCCTCCTGCACGCACAGCTTCAGGAACTGTGGTGCCAGACCCACAAGACGATCCTGTTCGTGACGCACTCGGTGGGCGAGGCGGTTCGCCTGGCGGATCGGATCATCGTGCTCAGCTCGCACCCGGGCAGGGTGCGGCGCGAGGTCAAAGTGCAGCTTCCGCACCCACGCGATTTCGACAGCCCGGAAATCACCCAGCTCGTCCAGCTCGTTCGACGCGAGATCGAGGATGAGGTCAACCGCGTCAACGCCCAGCAGACCGCCGACTTCTGGAAGCCCGCCAAGCCACGGCTGGTCCCGGGCGAAGCTTCAGGATACGGCGATGGCATTTAGATTTGCGATTTGCGATCTGCGATCTGCGATCTGGCCAGCGCTGCTCCTGCTGATGGTGATTGGCGGCTGCGATCGTCGGGCGCCCGGCGAAGCGCTACAGGAGGTTCGCCTGGGTTATTTCGCCAATGCGACCCATGCGCAGGCGGTGCTGGGCGTCGATTCGGGGGAATTTGCGCAGGCGATCGCGCCGGTGTCGCTGAAGACGAAGGTCTTCAACGCCGGGCCATCGCTCATCGAGGCGCTGTTCGCTGGCGAGATCGACATCGGCTACATCGGCCCCGGGCCGGTGCTCTCGGCACACCAGCGGAGCAGGGGGCGCGGCGTGCGGGTGATCAGCGGCGCGGCAGCCAACGGCGTGGTCATCGTTGCCCGCAGGGATTCGGGCATCAAGTCGATGACCGACCTGAAGGGCCGGCGAATCGCCACGCCGCAGCACGGCAATACCCAGGACATCGCCGCCAGGCGATTCGTGACCGAAGTGCTTGGACAGCAGGACCATCGAAATGTCCTGCCGGTCCCCAACGCCGAGCAGTCGTCGATGATGTCGCGCGGGCAGATCGATGCGGCCTGGGCGCCCGAGCCCTGGGGAGCGCGACTGGTCGCAGAAGCCGGCGCCACCGTCATTGCCGAAGAAAAAGACCTCTGGCCAGACGGAGAGTTTTCGCTGACGGTCGTGATCACCACGCCCGAATTCCTGCATGATCATCCCGAGATGATTCAGCAGATGCTGGAGGTGCACCGGCGATGGACACAGCGGCTGAACGCCGACCCGCTCGGCACGCTGCCGCAGCTCGAGTCCGCCCTGTTCAAACTCACCAATAAGAAGCTTCCGCCTGGGGTGCTGGCGGCGGCGATGCCGCGAATCAGGTTTACCGACGATCCGCTGCCGAACACGTTCCGCACGCTGGGTCAATGGGTCTACGACCTGGGCTACTCGCTTTACCCGCCGCGGCTTGACAACCTGTTCGTACCCGCTGGTGGCAAGCACGCGCTACCATGAACCATCGCACGAAAATCCTGCCCCTGCTGCAACGCACGCTGATCTGGCTGGCGATCATCTTCGCGTGGGAAGCGGCGTACCGGACGATCGGCTGGAAACCCTGGAAATTCCCCGCGCCCAGCCACGTGCTGGACTCGCTCATGGCGATGCTGAACCGGCCGACGGCTTTCGGAGATGAACTGCGTCCCGGCTGGCCCTGGGTGCGGCAGGATGGCGGCGAGCCGCGTGCGGTCTACCGATCGCCGCTGATTACCGCGAATCTCGTCAGCGCCGCGCGACTCTCGATCGGGTTTGTCCTGAGCATCGCGCTGGGAGCGGTGATCGGTCTGGCGATGTGGCGTTTTGCGTCGCTGGACGCGTTTCTCGGTCCTGTGCTGCTGGGGCTACAGACGTTGCCCAGCGTCTGCTGGGTTCCGCTGGCGGTGCTCGTCTTCGGCATCAACGAGGTGGGTGTGATGTTCGTGCTGATCATGGGCAGCTTCAGCGCCATCGCGATTGCGCTGCGCGACGGGCTGCGAACCATGCCGCCCCTTTATCGCCGCGCGGGACTGATGCTCGGCGCCACCGGTTGGAAGCTTTATCGCTACGTGCTGCTTCCCGCCAGCCTGCCCGCCTTCGCGGCCAGCCTTCGACAGGGATTCAGCTTCGCCTGGCGATCGCTGCTCGGTGCCGAGCTGATCATGGCGGTGGAACTGCATGGCCTTGGCTTTTTGCTGGCCATGGGGCGCGACTTTGCTGATGTCGCGCAGGTCGTGGCCGTCATGATCGTGATGGTCCTGATCGGCATGCTCGCCGACCGATGGGTCTTCGCCAGGCTCCAGCAGGCCGTCAACGCCCGCTTTGGCCTGAGTTGATTCAGTGTGCGATCGATCACCGCTCCTGGCGGCCTGATCGCTTCAGCGACCACGCGCCCAACATGAACATCATGACACTCGCCGGCTCGGGAATCACGCCCGACTGCACAGCCCGCAACGCCGCCAGGTATTCACCGCCAAACATCCGGACATGCTCGGCAATGAGCGCTTCAGCGAGCGGACCCGCCTGGTTCACGTAGGCATTGTCGATCAACGCATAGTCCGTGGCGTCGATCGATCCGCTGTAGTCGAAGTCTCCATTGATCCAGCCACTGAGACTGTTGACATACCCGTTGTCGATCAGCGAGTAGTCGGTGGCGTCGATCGAGCCACTCAGGTCAGCATCCCCGAAGTAGGTGAACTTCACCAGGATCTCATTACCGGTCAGACTCTGCCCGGCGAAGCTCGTGTAGATTGGCCCGCTGCCGCCAACCTGAGCCAGGTCGTTCAGGACCACACCAAGGCCGTAGAGGAAGCTGCCGGCGGTGGTGTTCTGGACATTGGCCTGTGTCGAGCCGATGCCCGGCCCAAGCCAGTCGAACGCTCCGCCGTTCTCCAGGCCGCTCTTGATCTGAGAGCTGGTGGTCGCCAGGCTTGCAGCGTCAATGATCAGGTCGTTGTCGGCCAGGTCCCATCGCCCGGTCCAGTTCTCCGCCGTGCCGTCGATGAGAAGCGTGTTGACGCGACAGACGCCCGCGGGCGTGCCGTCGGGCACTTGTTGAGCGCGGCCAAAGATCCAGAGCGTCTGGTCGCGCAAGACACTGGTCGTCAGGTTGCCTTCCGGGCCGACGACCGTGGTGCCGTTGGCGTTGATGGCGCCGCTGCTGGCAGTGCTTTCAAAGTGCCTGGATCCCGGACCCGTGATGCTGCCAAGCCCCGTGACCGGCGCCAGGAACGCCGCCATGCTGCCCAGCGCGATATTAATCGTCCCGGCCGAGTTGTTGACTGGACCATAGAACGTCGCGGCTCCGTTCCCGACGACGGTGATGCGGCCCTGGTTGGTGATCGGCGGGAAAATATCGGTCGTCGCGCCGCTGAGAATGAAGGTGCCGGCGTTGATCAGGTTGCCCGCAAGGATCGCGCCACGCCCGGTCAACGTCCCATTGTTGGTCATCGAGCCACTGCCGAAATCGACTTCGCCTCCGAGCATCGAGATCCGCCCGAGGTTGACCCCAAGGCCCTGGGTGAAGCGAATGGCGTTGGAGCCCGTCTGGATCTGGCCGGCGGCAAGGTTCGACGCATTTGGGCCCGAGATGATCAGCTCGCCGCCTTCGGCGCGAAGGATCCCGCTGTTGATCAGTTGGTTGGCGATTTCGCCGCTCCCCTTGATCGTGCCGGTGTTGGTGATCGCGCCGCCGATGAGTCGCGAGCCTGGGGACTGAAGCGAAATAATCCCCGAATTGCTCAGGGGCTGTTGAAGGCTCAGCATGGAATTCGACGCGACGATCATCTGGCTGCTCGGGTTCGTGATGGAAATGGGCGAGGTAATGACCAGCGGGCGCGAGGGATCGTCGGCGCGAATGATGCCTCCATTCTGGACGAGATTGAGCGAGATGGTTCCACCTCCGGCGATCATGCCGCCTCCGCCCGCGACGCCAGCGTTGTTGCTGATCGATCCACTGCCCAGCAACCTGCCGCCGGTCAGATGGATCTGCCCGAGGTTGTCCACGACGCCCGGAACAAGGCTGGAGGTCGCCGGCACGGTGATCGAACCGGTGTTGCTGATGCTGGCGACCGCCAATGAGCCGCGAACAGTGACGCTGCCGCGATTGGTGAGTGCGGCGGCGATTGTTCCGAAACCTTCGAGGGATGCATCATCTTCGTTGATGAGTCCCATGGCCGGTGCAAAACTGCCGCCATTCACGATCGCGGTACCTAGATTGATCAGTTGCCCGTCGAACGTGCCACTGTTGAACACGAAGGTGCCGGCGTTGCGCAATGTGCCGGTAACGGTTCCCCCGCCCTGAGTAAACTTGCCATGGAAGATTCCGCCGGGCGCGTTGCTGGCGAACGTCCCGCCCTCAGACAGCAACAGCCCGTCGAGCAGAAGCTCGTTACCATTGGACAGCACGATCGTCGCGGGGTTGACTGACAGCGAGCCGCCGTTGAACAGGTAAGTGCCCGCGGCACCGGCGGCGCCGGGGAACCCGATCAGCAACAAGCCGTTGAAGTTGTTGACTCCGGCGGTGTGCTCAAAGCTGCCGCTGAAAACCGCACCACTTGCTCCGAAGGCATTCAGCGTTCCTCCGGCAAGCTGATAACGTCCGCCCCCGATCCCCAGCGCACCGTTGGTCGTCGGAAACCCTGGCAAAATGGCCTCCAGACCGACATTGGTGGTGCCGCTGGTCTGGACAAAGCTCCCGCTGACGTTCAGGTTTTGGGCAATCAGGGTCCCGTTACTGAGCGCATAGCTTCCTTCTACGTTCAGCGCATTGCTGGATACCTGGTTCGTCCCGCCGGTCTGGATGAATTGACCGTTGGTGTTGACGGTTTGTCGTCCGAAGACCGAGAGGCTTCCACCGCTCAGCAGATAGGTTCCCGTGCCCGAGCCGAAGCTGGGTCCGATGTCCTGGTCGCCGCCGACACCATGGCTGCCTCCGGATTGGATGAACGTGCCCGCACCACTCACGCCAATGAACTCATCCCCACTGACTGACAGGTTTCCCCCGCTGAGCGTGTAGACGCCGGTCGAGTTGGCGCCGGAGCCGAGCCGAAGTTCGTTCGTGGAACCGGAGATGCGGTGATCACCATCGGATTGATTGAAGATGCCGGTGCCGTTCTGGCCGATCGTCACACCCCCGGAGCGCAGGCTGGCGCCGGCGCCGTTGAGGGTGTAGACTCCGCTGCCACTGCTCTGTACTCCCAGTACCAGGGTTGACGCGTCGCAGTTGAACGTGCCGCCGGAGTGGTTGAAGCTGGCGACGCCGCTGGAGCCGATAGAAACGGTTGGCGACTGGAACGTAGTGAGTTGCCCAGTTCCGCTGAGATTGTATACGCCGATGGATGTAGTTCCCGAGCCGACGACGAAACTGGTGGTCGCATTATTGAAACCAGCCGAATGATTGACGGTCCCGCTGCCGTTGTTGCCAACGATGAACTGCGGACTCACGACGCTGCCGCCGCTGAGCGACCAGACGCCTCTGCCGCCGGCCCCGTTGCCGATGCGGATGCCGCTTGCGGTACTGGTGCCCACGCCGCCTGTTTGGGTGAACGTAGCGCTGCCCAGGTCGCCAACAATGATGCTTCCCGCGCTCAACACGCTGCTGAATCCGCTGCCGCTGAGGTTGTAGGCGCCGCTCGATAAAGATCCGGCGGCAATTCTCAAGACGCTGAATTGAGACATCAAAAACGAACCGGATGAGTGTTCGACCTGCCCCAGTCCAGTGTTGGCGACGATGACGTTTCCCGAGCTGACCGTTCCACCGTTGAGGATGATGTTGCCGGTCCCTGCGTCGCCGACGATGATGCTCCCGGCGCTGAGCACGCCGGTGCCGCTGATGCTGATGGTGCCGCGGCCAAGGAACGTGCCGGTGTTCATGCCCAGCGTCAGCAGCCCGTCCACCGTGTTGGTGCCGCCCGAAAGGTTGTACAGCCCCCGATCGCTGATGCCAATCTGCTCGGTGGCGGTGCGGAGCGTGTTTGCGCCCTGGGTCAGCGTGTTGGGGCCGTTGCCGGCGATCGAGCCATCCAGGCGGAAAAACAAGAGGGTGACGGGCGGGCCGGTGTAATCGTAGATCGCGGATCGCGCGTTCAGCCCGACTGCCCCGAGTATGCCGGCATCATCGCTGGACGTGGGCACGACGCCCCCAGACCAGTTCGACGGCGTGCTCCAGTTCCCACTGGTGACGACCCACGTGCGAACGACTCCCCACGCCTGGGGCGTGACCAGCCCGGGCGTCACCGCCAGAATGGCTGCTCCCCAGGCTCTGGCCCTGCTACGTGACTGTCGTCGCGGTTCGCCCCGATGTGCCCTTGTCTGAAGGCGCATGACGACCTCCTGCCCAGCCGGGCCTGTCTCAGCGCAGATCTCGAGGCCCCCACAGAGAAGTAATAGTCGATTCAGCGGTCAGACAAACATGCGAAGTAACGCATCCGTGCAAAACCGGCGCCCCGCGCCTCGCGGGGCAGACCTGCAAACCGCTGCCAGATCGCGTGCTGTGGCGGCCCCGAGGGGCTCACCGCGCCCGCCCGGCCGCGCGCACCCGACGACGCAATGCCGCCGCCGCGAGTGCCACCACTGCCGCTCCCGGCTCGGGAATCACGCCCGACTGAACCGCCCGCAACGCCGCCAGGTATTCGCCGCCAAACATCCGGGCGTGCTCGGCAATCAGTGCCTCGGCCAACGGACCGGCCTGATTCACGTACGCATTGTCGATCAGGGCATAGTCCGTTGCGTCGATGCTGCCGGAGTAGTCGAAGTCTCCATTGATCCAGCCGCTCAACGTGTTGACATACCCGTTGTCGATCAGCGAGTAGTCGGTGGCGTCGATGCTGCCGGAGAGGTCGGCGTCGCCGTGATATGTGAATTTGACCAGAACCTCGCCTACGCTCAGGGAGATCCCTGAGAACTCGCTGTAGATCGGCCCGCTGCCGCCAACCTGAGCCAAGTCGTTCAGGATCACACCCAGCCCATAAAGAAAACTTCCGGCGGCCTGGTTCTGCTGGGAGGCTGTGGAGCTCATGATGCCAGGCCCCAGCCAGTTGTACGTGCCGTTGTTTACCAGCCCACTCCTGATCTGCGTGGTGACGTCGTTAAGAGGCGTTGCGGTCACGACCAAGTCGTTGTCGGTCAAATCGATGCGTCCATTGGTCGAGGTTGCGACGGTGCCAACGCAACTGGTTCCCAACGTCCCGCCGCCAGCGGCGACGTTTGCGCGTCCGCCGTTGTCAGCCAACAACGTTCCTACGCGGAAATGCGTGTGCGTGATGTTGGCACTTGCAGTGGCGCGGTAGGTTCCGGCGCCACTCACCGGTCCCATCGACCCGCCGATATTGTTGATCGCCACAATCTTGCTGTTGGCTTCAGCGACCAGCGACCCGATTCCAGCGAAGCTGCCTCCCAGATCGCCAGCGAGAGTGACCTGTCCTCCGTCGCTGGCGCGGATCGTCCCGTTGTTGACGAACAGCCCTGCTGCGTTGTTGCTCGGATCCAGGTACATTTCCTTGCCGGCGACGTCGCCGACGATCGTTCCGTTGTTGATGACGCGCATTTCGCGGAAGGAGCCGTTGCCGCGAACCGTCTGGTTGGCTCCGATCGTCAGCGTCCCGCCGCCGTCCACCTGTGCCCGTGCCGCGTCGCTCAACAGTGCGATCATGCCGACGCCTTCGAAGCTGGCGGCGCCGGTGATGGTCAGGAAGCTGGCGTTGGCGCCCGCGTCGATGGTCAATTCGCCGTCATTGGTGAACGTCCCGAATACGTTCAGGCGCGTGTTGTTGCTCGTTGTAAGCGAGCACCCAGCCGAGAGCGTGGCATTGTTGATGTTTGCCGCGTGCCCTGGGGAGACAAGGATCTGTCCTCCGGCCGTCGTACTGTATGTTCCGCCGCTAACCGATACGTTGTTGAGTAGCTGAAGGATCGCACCTGCGCCGTCGGCGCGGTAGGTTCCGGCGCCGATGAAATCCCCGCCGAGGTCTCCCGCCAGGGTCACGATGCCCCCCGCCGACGCCTGGATTGTCCCGTTGTTCACGAACAATCCCGGGCTCGTGTTGCTCGCGTCCAGGTACATGTCCTTGCCGGCAACGTTGCCCAGGATCAGACCATCATTGATCACGCGCATCTCGCGGAAATGTCCATCGCCGCTGAATGTGTATCCGGAGGCGATGATGAGCGTACCGCCGCCGTCCACCCTGGCACGGCTGGCTGCGTTGCTGAGCAGGCGCGTCTGGCCGCCGCCGCTGAACGTCGTCGCGTCGGCAATTGTCAGATATGAGATGTTGCTGCCGGAACTGACCGTGAGCGTACCACCATTGTTGAACGCGCCGGACACCGTCAATCGTGAGTTATTCTCGACGCGAAAATCTGTTCCGCCAGTCAGTGTTGGACTCCAGACGGTGGCGTTGTGTCCCGCGGGCACGCGAATGATCCCGCCCCCAGTCGTGGCGTAGTTTCCTCCGATCACCGTGACACTATTCACCAAGTGTACGAACGCGCCTGTCCCGTCGGCGCGATAGAACCCGCCGCCCGTGAAATTGCCTCC
The DNA here is from genome assembly GCF_050410795.1 of Fontivita pretiosa. Lineage (GTDB taxonomy): Bacteria > Planctomycetota > Phycisphaerae > Tepidisphaerales > Tepidisphaeraceae > Fontivita > Fontivita pretiosa. The sequence continues at coordinate 2,901,350 of NZ_CP191258.1, forward strand.
CAAGTCGCCAACCAGCGACACGAAGCTGTTGGCCAGCGCCTGGATCGTGCCGTTGTTGACGAAGAGGTTGGCGGCAGCGTTGCAGGGGTCCAGATACATGTCCTGGCCGGGCACATCCCCGATGATCGTCCCATTGTTGATGGCGCGGATTTCGCGCAGGTAACCATCGCCGCGCACTGTCTGGTTGGCTCCAATCGTCAGCATCCCGGCGCCGTCGACTTGTGCCCGTGCTGTCCCGCTCTGGAGAATAACGGTTCCGCTGCCAGCCAGAGTGACCGGCGTGGTGATGGTGAGAAAAGCCTTGCTTGTTGCGGCGACGACATCGAGCGTCCCGTTGATCGTATAGGTACCTTCGCCGAGGTTCAGCCGCGAGTTGTTCGGCACGAGGAATTGGCTGCCGGTCGCGAGATGCATTCCGCCCAAAAGGCTGGCCGTAGACCCCGAGCGGACGCGAATCACGCCGCTTCCGCTGGTCGTGTAGGTACCTCCGGTGATCGTGACGTTGTTATACAGTTCGGTGATCGAGTCGTCCCCCATGGCCGCGATCGTCCCGTTGTTGATGAAGTCTCCGCCGAGGTCTCCGGAGAACACCACATAGCCGCCCGCGCTGGAGCGGATTGTCCCGTTGTTGACGAACAGCCCCGCTGCGGTGTTGTTCGAGTCGAGATAGATCCCGTTGCCAGCCAGCGCTGCGGTTCCGGAGTTGGCATCGATCAACCCGTTGTTGATCACCCGCGAGTTCCGCAGGGACCCCACGCCGCGGATTACCTGCCCGGCGCCCAGTGTCAGCGTGCTGCTGGCTTCGATGACGCCCGCGCCGCCACTGCCCGGCCAGTCGAGCTGGATCGTGCCCGCTTCGCTGAGCGACAGCGGGGCGTTGATCGTCAGGAAGCTTTCTGATCCGCTGGGACTGAAGACGATCGTCCCGTTGTTGGTCATGTTGCCGGATAGCAACAAGCGGGCGTTGTTCCGGATTCGCAGGATTCCCGAGAGGGATTCTGGCGTGATGCTGGCCTGATGTCCGGCTTCGATGACAATCTCGCCTCCGCCGGAGGTGGAGAAGATCCCCCCGGTAATGCTGGCGTTATTGATCAGCCGCACGACCGCGCCGACACCATTGGCTTGGATATTGCCACCGAGCGAGTTGAAATCTCCGCCGAGGTCTCCGGCAAGCGTCACCAGTGATCCGGCCAGCGCGCGGATCGTCCCCTGATTGACGAACAGCCCCGGGGCGGAGTTGTTGGCGTCGAGGTACATCTGCCCGGCGCTCTGGTAATTCTCGATCAATCCGATCGGGGAGTTAACAAAGCGGATGTTGTTCAGGGTTCCGCTCCCGCGAATCGTGCCATGGTTCGTTAAAGAGCCGCTGCCGGGGCCTTCGATTCGACCACTCGCGGGTGAACCAGTCTGATAGTTGAAATCGATCACGCCCGTGCCCGCGATGCTGGCTGCGGAATTGCTGAAACGAAGAAGCGACGTGCCGCTAACGGCGTTAAAGCTTAGCGTCCCGTCAATCATCGCGCTGCTTCCGCTGAGGTTCAACACGGAACTGTTATCGATGACCACCATGTCACCGGCATCAATCGTGAGACCGGCGGCGTTGCGAGTTTGACCGACGCCGGTGCCGAGCACGACGTTGGCGGTCGAACCGTCAATGCGGATGTCGGTGGTGGAGGTGGGGACGACGCCGCTGCTCCAGTTGCCTGGGACACCCCAGTCTCCCCCGCTAGCTGGGCCGATCCACGTCGCCTGGGAATTCACCGGCGAACAAGTCAGGCTCAGGATTGCTATCGATCCGGCTGCGGTAGGAAAGCGCTTCACCAGGCGAAGCCGACGGGCTGAGAAAATGTTGCGCGGCATGTTCCGCCTCCCTTCGTAGGCGGAACCCGGTCGGCAACCGGCTGGACCAGTTTCCGCCGTAGGACATGCGACGCAAACGCACCTGTTGGATGGAGGAGGCAACTGCTCCAGTCACCCGCCAAGGCGCCTGATGTGCTCAACGTCGATGAATCACTTGATCCAACACGCTGCTCGTCCCGCGAACAATGCGTGTCGCCGCGGCTAACCCACAAATTGTAACCAATACCACCCGTCGTGTCAGCGAAAATCCGCAAAACTCTGCCGCCCGCCGCCAGCGGCTTGGAGCGAAGCGTTCACGCGGCGCGGTGGGGATGGTAGGTCCTGATGCAGTTACGCTGGGCGTGCTTGGCTTCGTAGAGGGCCTGGTCGGCGGCGGCCAGAAGGCTGGCCAGCGTCAGCACGTTGCCCGCCGCGCTGCGTTCGGCCACGCCCATGCTCAGCGTTGGCTGCTGTTCGAGATTGGCGATGGCGTCGGAGAAGTCCACGGCTGCGAAGGCCTGGCGGAGCTTGTGCATGACCTGCTGTGCCTGAGCCAGCGGCGTCTGCGGCAGGGCGATGACGAACTCGTCGCCGCCGTAGCGAAACGCAAGGTCGGTTCGTCTGAGCGTGATGCGGACGCAATCGGCGAAGGCCTTGAGCACGTAGTCGCCCGCGGCATGCCCGTGGGCGTCATTGACCTGCTTGAAGCGGTCCAGGTCGATCATGGCCACGGAAAGCGGATGCCCGTGTCGCTCCGCCAGTGCGACCTCGCGCTCCAGGAGCTGATCGAGGGATCGGCGGTTGTAGAGCTGGGTGAGCGGGTCGGTCATGCTGCGTTGCTCGGCGTCTTCCAGCAGACTCAGCGAGGTCAACGCGGCGTGGGCGGTGTTGACGTAGGTTTGAGCCAGTTGCCTCAGCGGCTCGGTCCAGCACTGAGCGGCCGGCAGAAGCATGTGGACCACGCATTGGGTTTTTCGCCCGATGGTGAAGGGGATGCAGTAGGCCGGGTAGGACTCGACGGGATGGACCAGCCGCAAGGCGCGGTCGATGGCGCAGCGGGCCGGGGCGCCGTCGGGGCGAAACTGCCGAGGCAGATTCTGTCGCAGGCATGGACACAGCGCCGTTTCCATCTCCACCGCCAGCGACTCGGCACGAAGCAAATCCTCCGGGCGGCAGGCGCGGACCTGAATCGAGGGCGAGCCGTCCGGGTCGTGGCAGAGCACAGCGACGCCGGCAAGGCCAAGCTCGGTGTAAAGGAAGTGCGCCAGGCTCTGGTGGATCTGCTGGGGCTTGCCGGCGCCCTGGACGGTCTGGGAGAACTCCAGCAGGCGATCGACGGTGTGGGTTCGGGCGGACAATGCGGTGGCGGCGCGGTCATGCTCTTCCTGAAGCCGGCACAGCGGTCGCAGCATCCGGTATGCCGCCAACGACCATAACGCCACCACGATCACCGCCAGCAGCGCCACCGCTGCCAGTTGCGAGGAAGAAGGCAGCGCCTGCGGTGTGAGCATCGAGGTGAACAGCAGCGGTCCGGCAAGGATGCCGGCGATGCCCAGCAAGGTCAGTCGCAGCAGAGGCGATCGGCTGTTGAAGAACCCGCTCAAGGAATCTTCCTGCAAGCGCGACGGCAGGTCGGCGCGACCGTCACAGACCCGTTAAACACTATCGACCGGATGCTCGACGGGCTGAAATCCCCAAGAAAAGCGGACTCGACGATCTCTTGAATCCCTGCAATCCTTAATCCAAAACTTCGATTGATTAGCTTCTGCGCGGTGCTTAGATTATGGTCATGATGCAGGGCAACACGCCTATTCCAGGTGCACCTACGGGCGTAGCTGACCAGGAACTGGCCATTCTCAACGATATCGGACGGATTCTGTCCTCCACGCTGGAACTGCGCGAGGCGTTCGGACAGATCATGCAAATCATTTCCGATAAACTGCATATGCATCGGGGAACCCTGGTGCTGCTTGATGAATCGACAGGACGCCTGCGCACCGAGGCGGCAATTGGGCTGGCGCCTGATGACATCGAACGCAATCGCTTCGCGCTGGGCGAGGGAATCACGGGGACCGTGGTGGCCACGGGTCGGGCGCGCATCGTGCCCGACATTCGCAAAGAGCCGGACTTCCTCAACCGCACCGGACGGCTGAGCCTGGGCAGCGCCGACCAGCCGATCAGTTTCCTGTGCGTGCCGATCCGCATCGAGGGTCGCACCGCAGGCGCCCTGGCCGTGGATAAGCCCTACACCAGCGATCAGCAGCTCAAGAGCGACCAGATCTTCCTGGACATCATCGCGGCGTTTCTGGCGCAGGCGATTCAGATCAACCGGATGGTGCTGCGGCAGAAGGAAGAGCTGCTGGAGGAAAACGCGCAACTGCGGGCACAGGTTCGCGATCGCTATCGCTTCGAGAACATCATCGGCGATTCGCCGGCGATGCACGAGGTCTTCGCCACCGTCGGCCAGGTCGCCAACAGCCGCGCCACGGTCTTGCTGCTGGGCGAGACCGGCACCGGCAAGGAGATGATCGCCAAGGCGATCCACTACAACTCTCCGCGCAAGGACAAGCCGTTTATCCGGGTCAACTGCGGAGCGTTGAGCGGCACGCTGCTGGAGTCGGAGCTGTTCGGGCACGTCAAGGGCAGCTTCACCGGCGCGATCAGGGACAAGATCGGACGTTTCGAGGCGGCCGACGGCGGCACGATCTTCCTGGACGAGATCGGGACGATGGAGCCGCAGCTCCAGGTGAAGTTGCTGCGCGTGCTACAGGAGCGCGAGTTCGAGCGGGTCGGAGACACGCAGGTGGTCAAGGTGGACGTGCGCGTCATCGCCGCCACCAACATCGATCTTCAGGAGGAGGTCGCCAAGGGCAACTTCCGCGAAGACCTGTTCTACCGGCTCAATGTCGTGAGCATTTACCTGCCGCCGCTGCGCAACAGGCGGGAGGACATTCCGCGGCTGATCGACTATTTCCTGGACAAGTACAACCGGCTCAACGACCGCAAGCTTCGGCGGATCAGTCGCGATCTGCTGAACGTGCTGCTGCGCTATCCCTGGCCGGGGAACGTGCGCGAACTGGAGAACGCCATCGAGCGGGCGGTGGTGCTCAGCCGCGACGAGGATTTCACCGAGGACCTGCTGCCGCTGAGCGTGCGGATGTTCGCGCAGCAGCGCCGGATCAGCCAGTCCAGCGAGTCGATCGAGACGCTCACGCGCCGCCTGGCCGACCAGGCGATGGCGGATTACGAGCTTCGCGAGGGGGAAATCTATCAACTGGTGATCGACCAGATCGAGCGAGCGTTGATCGATCGTGCCCTGGCCCGGTGCAACGGGGTCAAGACCCGCGCCGCCGACTACCTGGGCATCAACCGCAACACCCTGAACAAGAAAGTCAAGGAACTGGGAATCGAGGCGCTGGATTGAAACGCCAGGCAACTCCCGGGCTTCGCCGCCACCGTTTTGGTCGCGGTTTTTTTTCGACGCAAAGCCTTCCGTTGCCCAAACCATCCGGCGGCGCGAGTGTCAACCTGAATGGATGGCGGGAGTTTGCGACGGAAATATTGTTGTGGACCAGGGTCCGGCAAGTTTCTATGCTGGGCTGGGAGATTAACCATGACCAACGATGTTGCCCCATTGGCCCGGCGGAAGTGGACGATTCACAGGGCAATGGCGTTGCTGGCAGCGCTGGCGGCGATGCTGGCGGCGGCGGGGCAGAGCCAGCCGTCCACTGCCTGGGCACAGACCAGCGGCGGGTATGCCCAGCCGGCGGCGCCCGCGGCGAATGAGACTCAAGTCGGCAGCGGTACCCAGCCGACATTGCCGCCCGCCGGAGCCGACTTGCTCCAGGGGTATCGTCCGTCCGGGGGTTATCCCGAAACGTACAATCCCAACGTGCTTTATCCCGGGCAGGAGCTACGCGTTCTGCCGGGCGCCCGTGCCAACGCCGTGGCCGCAAGGGCCGTGCTGCGACAGGCTGAATCGGCACTGGACCGCGCCGTGGCGGACGTGACCCGCGTGCACCTTCGCTCCGCGGAGCTTCAGCGGGCCATCGAGGAGGAACGCGCGGCCTGGAAGGCTCTGGAAGATGTCCGCGCCGAGGCGCTGTCGCAACTGAAAGACGATGAGAACTACCTTGCGCTTCAGCGGCTGAGGCAGCGACTGGCCGAGCAACTGGAGCAGCTTCGCCGCCGCGAAGAAAAGCCGTCGATCGATCAGATCGTGGCGATCGCCTCGCTGCGATTGGAGTATGCGATGACAGTCAGCGCGATGGAGGCGGCGGCAGTGGCGGCGAATCCGGCGGTGCGCGACGCCCGGCAGCGGCTGGTTCGCGCCTCGCAGCGGCTGCGCGAGCTTCGTCGACGCATGGAAGACGCGGTGCGCAACGACGAGCAGGTAATTCTGGCGCGACGCGCCGTGCAGGATGCGCGGATCGCCGCTTTGGCCAGCGACGCCTACTTCGTGGAGGCGCGCAACGTCGCCGAAATCGCCATGGACTACGCCTACTTCATCCGCAACAGGCCGGTGCCCTATTTCATCACGCCTTATCCGAACTATGGCGGATATGGCTACGGGTATCCGGTGGGGTATCCGATGGTCGGGTATCCGATCGGCTATCGCTATAACCACTCTCGTCCCGCGCCGCCGCGATGATCGCCAACACCAACGACGGCTCGTCGCGCCCGCCGCGCCTGCGGATCGACATCAACGCCGACAATGTCTTCGGCCTGCCCGCGCACAGCAGCGTGCCTCGCGGCGATCCGCGCGCGGTTCTGGAGGCGGTGAAATCCGCTGGCTTCCAGGGCATCCAGAGCAACAGCCGCGCCGCCATCGCGCGACAGGTCGGCCTGGGCGTCACCGGCTCGGGGCGGATTGACACGCCCGAGCAGGCCGATGTGCAGGCAGCCCAGGCCGCGAAGATCGGCTTCGACTGCTGCACCGTTCATGTCGGCACGGGCCTGGAAGATGACGATCAGGCCTGCCGGCTCGTCGAAGCGATCCTTCGGGCATCCGAGAAGCATCGCATCCCAATCTACATCGAGACCCACCGCGCCACCATCACGCAGGACATCTGGCGGACGGTGCAGCTCGTCAGGCGCTTCCCCGAGATCCGCTTCAACGGCGACTTCTCCCACTACTACACCGGGCATGAGCTGGTCTACGGCGACATCGAGGCCAAATGGCAGTTCATGCAGCCGATCTTCGATCGGGTCCGTTTCATCCACGCGCGGATCGGCACGCCCGGCTGTATTCAGGTGGACATCGGCCCCGACGGCGCCGGGCAGAGCTGCGTCGAGCACTTCAGGCAGATGTGGACGCGCAGCTTCATCGGGTTTCTCAAGGACGCCAGGCCAGGCGACTACCTCTGCTTCACGCCCGAGCTGCTGGGGCCGAAAGTCTTCTACGCCCGCACCTTCCGCAACCAAAACGGCGAGATGGTGGAGGAAGGCGATCGCTGGCAGCAGGCGCTGCTGTACGCGCGAATCGCCGCCGAATGCTGGGAGCAGGCCAACCGCCACACCTCGCCCAATACACGCATCTCGTGAGCCGGCCGAGCAGGGGACTGCTGCGCCGGACTTTGCACCGGCATGGCGTGTGGTTACATTCGCCCCCGCAGCAGATGCTGAAGCGAAGGAGCCTGCATGAGCGAGCGCGGCGCAAGACCGAAGACAAAGCTGGGACGAATGCTGTTGGGCGGCGTGGTGGGCGTGTCACTGGCGGCATGTCCGGCGGGTGCACAGACAGCCGGGCGAGTGGTCCGGCCGGTGAACCTCTCACTCCAGCCGGCGGCGCCGGAGTCGATCTACGAGCCGCCCTCGCCGCCACGCGGTGATGAGGGCGTCAACGAGGGCGCGGTGCACTTCGATCTGTCCGTGGGATATTTCACCGATTACGTCTTCCGTGGCATCGAGCTGTCGGAGCTGCCCAGCTTCAATCCCTCCAGCCAGACCGACGCCGAGGACTTTGCCAATCTCCAGGTCGCCTCGCAGTTGTCGTGGGACCTGGGGAAGCTGCCGCATCCGTTCATCGGCGTGTTCGTCAACTTCGCGGAATCGGATCCGGTCTCCAGCTTTCAGGAGATTCGTCCCTACTTCGGGGCCGAGTGGACGGTCCGCCCGGTGAAGCTCACCGCCGGGCACAACACCTACCTGTATCCTGACCGCGACGAGTTCGAGACGTCGGAAGTCTTCGCGCGAATCCAGCTCGACGACTCGTACTTTCTCAGCAGCGAAAAGCCACTTCTCTCGCCGTACATCTACGGCGCGTACGACTACGACCGTTACAACGGCTGGTACCTGGAGGCGGGCGTGACGCATGACTTCCCGATCGAGGAGACCGGGCTGACGCTCACCGCCGAAGCGCACGTCGCCTACGTGCGCGGGATCGACCTGTTTGACGCCACCGCCGGCGCCAAGGAAACGACCGGGTTTCAGCACTACCAGATCGGGCTGCTGGCCAACTATTCGCTGAACCACCTGCTGAATGTTTCCAGCCGTTATGGGGAGTGGAGCTTGCAGGGGTTTTTGTACTACACGGACGGGATCGACAACGACCTGCGTGCCAACACGCAGCTTTGGGGCGGGGCGGGAATCATGTTCAGGTATTGAGCCGCGCCCGGCGGGAGCGTCCCGGCCGCACTCGACGCATCGCAACGGATCCGAGCATGACCCAGCCGACGCCCGTCGGCTCGGGCAGGTTCGTCGGCAGGCCGCGCGCCGCGATCTGTTCCAGTGCCCCCGCCAGACCGCCCGCCTGCCAGTTCAGCGCCAGCAGATACAGGTCGCGGATATTGACCACGCCGTCGTAGCTGAAGTCGCCGCCGGTCCACAGCGCGTCGGCCTGCTGCCACGACGCGGTCAACACGTCCAAATCCAGCGCGTTGACGACGCCGTCGAGGTTCGCATCGCCGCCCAGCGCGTATTGAATCAACACCTCCCCGCTCCCGACCGAATCACTGTACCCCAGCCGCCAGTTGGCATCCGCCCACGAGCTGAACAGCGCGCCGCTGAGAAGCATGTTGCGCACGTCGCGGATCGGGCTGCCCCCGTCGTAGTCGATTCGCAGGCTGTTGTTGGTCAGATCGAGCCTGCCGGAATCCAGAATCGAGAGGCTGCTGATCGTGCTGATGTCAGTTGCGCCGCTGCCCTGTGACTGTGGCGGGAGCTTGAGCAGTCCCTGCTCGATCACCAGGCTTGAGAGACGGAAGTTGCTCACCAGCAGCGTCCCCTGGCCGTTTTTGCTGAGGGTGGCGGAGCCGGAGGCGTTCAGCGGGCCGGTGATCGCGAGGGTGGCGCCGACATCGATCGCAAAGCGGGTCGGGTCGTTGAGCCGTATCGGCGCGGCGATGGTGTGGCTGCCGCGGTTGATCACGTTCACCGCCGCCGCCCCGGAGGCAACATCCATGGTGATGGTTGCGGATCCGGTGATGAGGTAGCTGTTGCGGTTGTCGATGTTGAGCGTCCCAAGGGTGATCGGGGCGTTGACGGTGACGGTCTGGGACGCGCCGCTGGGGCGGCGCAGCAGGTTCGCCGTCGCGCCCGGGCCGTTTGGCACGCCGCCGGTCCAGTTCGCCGCGTTGGTCCAGTTGGTATCTGGCGCCTGGGTGTAGATCGCCGAATCCAGCGTCCACTGGTTGGGCGCCCGCGCCGCCGCGTCGTAGCTCACATCGTCCAGCCAGATCGTGTTGGTCTGCGCCGTGCCGCGGAACTGGATCGAGTCCAGCGTGAACAGGTTGTCGATGCGTCCGTCGCTGAGTGTGCCGGCCCAGGCGTCCCAGTGTGCCGGGTCGTTCAGGAACCACTGGTAGTAGTGCCACTGCCCGTCGGCGATCACGTTCTGAAAGTAGCCGCGCTCGGTGGAGGTGTTGGCGGGATTGTCGTCCACGGCGACGGCCACTTCCAGGTCCGGCGTGGTGGTCTTCAGCCAGAAACCGATCGACCCGATCGAGCTGAAGGTGAGGTTGGAATCGGGGCTGGCGGCGTTGGTGGTGCCGGAGACGTGCCGGGCCAGGAAGCTGCTGGCGCCGGGCGTGGTGTTGATGATGATGCGCTGCGATCCGCCGCCCGGCGAGCCCCGCGACTCGTCGCTGACGCGGTCGGCCGAGCCGGAGGCGACATTCAGGTTGCTGCCCGAAAACGTGATGTTGCGGATGAAGTATCCCTCGTCGCTGTCGAAGTTGCTGATGGCAACCGGCGCCGCAGCGGCGGAGTGGGCGGCGAAAAAGTCGCTGATCGCCTGTCTGGCCGCCGTCTGCGCCGCCGAACCGTTGTACAGCGAACCGTAGTCGAAGAGCTGGATGCCGTTGGCGCCCTGCTGTTTGGCGTAGACGAGCTGGTTCCACACGTTGTTGTAGGCGGTGGTCGGATCATCCTGCATGTACGAGCCGATGCCCGGCATGATCCCGGCTGTTCCCGCTCGCCACAGCGCCTCGGACACGTTGCTGCGATACAGATCGCCGCTGTCGGGGTCCATGTCCGTGCCGCCGTCGCCGAAGCCCTTGCGGTAGATCATCGGCATCGCCGCATCCAGCAGTCCCTGGTCGATCCACGTCGCCCAGTCCTGCTGATAGCTGTCCAGCCCGATGTCCGCGTCGCGCCACACTGCCGCGGTAAGCTGTGCCCCCGGCCGCTGCTGCTTGAGCGTCTGGCGAACCGATCGCACCAGATCCGAAATCTCCTTCGCGAGCCAGGTTTTGTAGTTGGCGCGGTGGCTTGTGGGAGTCTGCCCGGGATACTCCAGTTGGAATCGCGCCACGGTTTGCGGGTCCGAGGGAAAGTTGATCGCCGTGCTGCTGCCGCCGTGGTTTTCGTACAGCCGGATGTAGTCCAGATGAATGCCATCGACGTTGTAGTTTTTCGCAATCGTTTTGACGACGTTGTTCAGATGCGCCTGCACGTCGTCGCGTGTCGGATTGACGATGACGTATCCGCTGTTCAGCGGCTGCTTGTTGTTGGATGAGTCGCGAATCCAGAACTCGTCATGCTGATACAGCAGGTGGTTGGGGTTGGTTGGCAGGCTGGTGCCGTTCCACAGCGGGGCCATGTTCAGCCAGGCGTGAACCCGGATTCCGCGGGCGTGGCCTTCATTGAGCGCGATGGCCAGCGGATCGAAGCTGGCGGAGATGTTGCGTCCCTGGGCATAGACTTCGACGTTGTCGTTGAGGTAGTAGTAGGCGTCGGCCTGCCCGCGGACCTGGAACATCACGTCGGTGATGCCCAGTTGCTGGGCGCGGTTGAACATGGTGACGATGCTGGCGGCATTGGAGTAATCGAAGCGATCGACCCACCAGCCGCGATAGCTGTGGAAGGGGGTTTGGTCGGCGACCAGGTCCGCGTGTGCCAGTGGCGTGGGGGCGAGGGTTGCCAGCGATGCCGCCGCCAGAAGACCGCGCAGCTTTTGCGCTGCGGAGTGAGCGGAGAGCGCGCGAGGGGTTGTCAGGATGACCGATCCGGCCATGAGGCGTCTCCCTTGGTCTTGCGCCCACGTCGCTTTGCCGCGGGGTGGCCTATATTATATAAGACTTTCGCCGCAATGCACGACAAATCCGTCACCCGCATGCCCTCGACCCTGCTCGATCGCCTGCTCAAGCTTTACCCCAACGCCAAGCGCACGACGCTGCGGCGGATGATTTCCAGCGGGCGAGTGCGGATCAACGGCCAGCGGGCACGATCCCTCAACCAGCCTGTGGAAGATCACGACCTCGTGCAGGTGGTCGAACAGCCGCGGCAGCCATCAAGAGCAGGCAGGCGATCAGCCGCGGCCAACCCCAGCTTGCCCTTTCCTATTGTCTACGAGGATCAGCACCTGATCGTGATCGACAAGCCGGCCGGGCTGTTGACCTGCGCCACCCCCGGCGACAAACGCGCCAACGCTCTGGCGATGGTTCGTCGCCATGTCGCCGCCAGCGATCCCAAAGCACGCGTCGGGTTGATCCATCGCCTGGACCGCGACGCTTCGGGACTGCTGGTCTTCTCGAAGAATCATCAGGCGTACGTGTCGCTGAAGCGGCAATTCTTCCAGCACAGCGTCGAGCGGATCTACCTGGCGCTGGTCGATCGGATCCCCACGCCACGCAGCGGCACGATCGACACGCGTCTGGTCGAACGCGCTGACGGAACGGTTCACTCCACGACCCGACCGGGCAAAGGCCAGCGCGCCATCACGCACTACGAAACGATTCACGCCACACGCGGCGGACCGGCGCTGCTTCGCATCAGGCTGGAAACAGGACGCAAACATCAGATCCGCGCGCACCTGGCCGAGCGCGGAGTGCCGATCGTCAACGATCCGCTGTACCGTGATGCCGCAGAGAAGCCGCAGGGGCGACTGATGCTTGCCGCCGTCGAGCTTTCGCTTACCCACCCACACACCGGGCGGCGCATGACCTTCCGCATCGATCCACCCCCGCAGTTGCGCCCGCCGGTTACAAACAAGCCGTGACTCTGTACAAGCCGGGCGGGCGAAGTTCGCGTATATACAGTGACGACGCTGGAAGGGGCCCGGCCATGGTGATGATGGCGCCGGACGAGCCGCGATTCGTGTGCCAAGCCTGCGGGCGGTGGTATCGGTGGCAGCCTGCTCTGGCGGGACGGCTGGCCCGCTGCCGCTGCGGGCGGGAGATTCGCGTGCCGCACTCGCCGCCGCCAGCGGGGCAGGAGAATCTGATTCCCCTGGCCGAGCCTTCGCAGACTCAGCCGCGGACCACGGCGCAGCAGCCTCGGCACGCTGCTGCGCTGCCGGGGGCGAGCCATCCTGAGATGTATGACCAATCGACGCCTGTGATGGCCCCCGGGTCGCCGGCGCCTGCCCAGGCGGGGGAGGGTGCCGGCGACCGGTCCGCGGGCGTCGCCCCGACCGCCGCGCCGCACCGCGCCGTGCCGCTGGAGTATCGCCGCCCGGGCGCCGCGGCTCCTGAACCGCTCGCCGTGGACAGGCTGTTTCCCGACCGCGTCAAGGACCTGTACCTGCCGGCGACGCTGATCGGTCTGGGCGTGGTGGTCAGGCTTGCCTATTACCTGCTGTGGCTCGGTGGCACCACACGCGGCGCCACATCCGTGCTGAGCGACATCGCGCTGGAAATGGTGCTCGGCTCGGCCGTACTGCTGGTGACGATCCTGATCGCCGGCAAGCTGCGGCAGATCGACTTCGGTCCGCTGCCGGTTGCGGTCTTCAAGCTGTTCGCGATCGTGCTCGGCCCGACGGGAGTGGCGCTGCTGGCGGCGCCGCTGTTCATCTGGATCCCCCTCGCAGGCGGGCTGATCTACTGGATCGTCGAGTTCTGCCTCTATTTCGCCTTCCTCGGCGCCCTGTTCGACCTGGATCAGAGCGACACGTGGTATTGCGTGATGGTCGCGTTCCTGGTCCGAATCGCGATCTATTTCGGCCTGTTGGTGCTCAGGTAAGCGGGCACCAACCGCGGAAGCCTCTGGCCCTGGGCCGGCTCACACGGTCATCACTTCCTGGCGTTTGTGCTCGACGAGCTGATCGACCTTGGCCTCGTAGGTCTTGGTCAGCTCCTGCACCTGTTCCTTGGCGGCGTTCAGCTCGTCCTCGGTGATGATCCCCGCCTTCTGCTCGGTCTCCAGGACCTTGTTGGCCTCGCGGCGGTGGCTGCGGATCTGAATCTTGGCTTCCTCGGCGAAGCGCTTGCACTGGGCGACGAGCTGAAGCCGCCGCTCCTGCGACAGTGGGGGCAGGTTCATGCGAAGCTGTCGGCCGTCGCTGTGCGGCGTCAGGCCCAGATTCGCGTCTCCGATGGCCTTCTCGATCACCTTCAGGTCCTGAGGATTGAACGGCTTGACCAGGATCTGCGTGGCCTCGGGCACGGAGATGGCGGCGATGGATCGCAGTTCCGTGGGCGTGCCGTAGTAATCGACTTTGACGTGTTCGACCAGCGCCGGGGTGGCGCGGCCGGTGCGGATGCCGCGCAATTCCATCTGGAGATGCTCGATGGTCTTCTCCATGTGCATCTCGGTGTCAAGCAATACATCATCGACAGGCATGGCCAGATCCTTTCCGCAGGCGCAAGCAGGCGCGCATGCAGTTTCAGCGTGATTATCGTAAGCGGCGGACGGGCGTGCATCAACGAGCGCAGACGCCCCCGGCCGCAGAAGCATGCCAGTCTGTGTCACGGGCGTCTCGCCCGTGCGGGCGATCTGCCCACGGTCACGGTGTGTGGCTGTTGCGGCGTGCAAAGCCCGGAGCGATCAGGGTTGGATCTTCGTCCCCACCCGCTCGCCACGTATGACCCGCGCGATGTTGCCGGGGACTTTCATGTTGAACACGACCAGAGGCAGCTTGCGTTCCATCGCCAGCGTGATCGCCGTCAGATCCATGACCCGAAGCTGGTCGCGATGCACCTGTTCGTAGGAGATCTCATGATACAAGGTGGCGGATCGATCAGTTTTGGGGTCGGCCGAGTAGATGCCGTCCACTTTGGTGGCCTTCAGCAGCACATCGGCCTTGATCTCCGCGGCGCGCAGTGCCGCGCAGGTATCGGTGGTGAAGTAGGGATTTCCGGTTCCGGCGGCGAGGATGATGGCGCGGCCTTTTTCCAGGTGCCGCACGGCGCGTCGGCGGATGAACGGCTCGCAGACGCTGTAGACACTGATGGCGGACATGACGCGCGTGGGCTGGCCCATTGCCTCCATCGTTTCCTGTAGCGCCAGGGCGTTAAGGACGGTGGCGAGCATGCCCATGTAATCGGCGGTGACGCGGGGGATGTGTCCCTTTTCGCTGAAGGTGGCGCCGCGAATGAAGTTGCCCCCGCCCACCACCACCGCAAGCTGCACGCCCATGCGGCAGACCTCCACGCACTGCTGGGCGATGTTGTCCAGTTCGGTGGCGTCGATTCCGAACCCGCCTTCCCCACCGAAGCCCTCGCCGCTGATCTTCAGCAGCACCCGCTGGTAGATCGGATTGCTCTGAGGCATGATGGGGGATTATACAGATGCTCGGGGGGCTTCCCACCGGGAGAAATCAGATGAACACGTCGGCGTGCAATCGGATCATGAGGCAAGTGTTGGGCGGAGCGATGCTCGCAGGCGCGCTGTTGTGCCGCGCAGGCGGCTTGCGTGCCGCCGAGCCGGCGTCGCCGCGGCCCCGACCTGCCGACACCTTCGCGTTTGTCATCCCCTTCGACGATACGCTTGCGGGCGTGGCCAATGACGTGTCGTTTCTCAACGACAAACCTGCCGGCGCCAATGGCTACATTCTCGCCCGCGACGGGCATTTCCACGAGCAGAAGACCGGGCGGCGAATCCGCTTCTTCGGCACGAACATGGCGGCCGGCGAGGCGTTTCCCGACCACGCCGACGCCGAAGTGTTCGCCAGGCGCCTGGCCAAGGCGGGGATCAATGTCGTGCGGCTTCACCATCTGGACAACGGCTGGGCGGTGGATTCCGGCGGCAGCATCTGGACACCGCGAAGCTCCGATCGCCGCAACCTCGATCCCGGGCAGCTTGACAAGCTCGACTACCTGATCGCGCAGCTTCGCCAGCAGGGCATCTACATCAACCTCAACCTGAAGGTCAGCCGCGAGCTGACCCCGGCCGACGGATTGCCCGAATCGATCCGGCAGATTCCCTTTCCGCTTCAAAAGCGCGTGGATTACTTTTATCCGCAACTGATCGAGCTTCAGAAGGACTACGCGCGGCGACTGCTGGGACACGTCAACCCCTACACGGGACTGAGCTACGCTGAAGATCCCGCCATCGCCTTCGTCGAGATCAACAACGAGAACTCTCTGGTGGGGATGTGGAGCAGGCCCCTGGGTCGGGAACTGGACACGCTGCCCGAGCCGTTCAAGGGGGAGCTGGCCGCGCTGTGGAACGCGTGGTTGAAGCGGAAATATCCGTCCGACGAGGCGTTGCGAGAGGCGTGGAATCGCGGGCTGACCCCGCCGGGGCCGACCATCGTCACGCCCCACACGCCCTGGACGCCCGAGCAGCACGGCCCGGCGGAGATTCGGTTCCAGGCTTTCCAGCCACCCACGGGCGGCGATGCCGGCGCGGCCGAAGCGGGCGCTACCGACGCGATGCTTGAAGTGCTGCGCGCTGGCGAGGCGGACTGGCACGCGATGGCGACGCTGCGCGGGCTGGACCTGCTCGAGGGAGGCAACTACACCGTCTCTTTCCGGCTGCGCGGCGAACCGGGACCTCACCGCGTTCGCGTCGGCGTGTCGCTGGATCAGGCAGATTGGCGCAGCGTCGGGCTGGATCGGGTGGTTGTGGCCAGCCCACAGTGGCAGCAGCACACGTTCAGCTTCACCGCGACGGGAACCGTGCCGCGTCACGTCCGGCTGCTGTTTGCGATGGGCACATCGGTTGGCAAGGTCTGGCTGTCGGACGTGCGGCTTCGCCCCGGCGCTGAAGGCGCGGGGCTGGCGCCGGATCAGTCACCGGCCGCGGGCAATGTTCCGATTCCGCAGGCCGGCACCCCGCAGCAGCACGCCGACTGGATCAGCTTCCTGAGCGACCTGGAGCGCAGCTATGCGGATCAGATGCGGGCGGTGCTGAAGGATGAACTGAAGGTTCGCGCCAACGTCGTGGTGACACAGATCGATTACGGGGGAACGACCGGCATGCACCGCGAGGTGGCGATGGAGTTCGCCGACGCCCATGCTTACTGGCAGCATCCGCGATTTGGCTTGCGGGACTGGGATCCGGTGGATTGGACGATCGAGAACTCGCCGCAGTTGGCGGTGCTGACGCAGCCGGGCTTCGGCGCGCTGGGGGCATTGGCGCGCGTGCGCGTGGCGGGAAAGCCGTTTACCGTCTCGGAATACGATCACTCGGCGCCGTCCGACTACGTCTGTGAGATGCTGCCCACCTATGCGACCTTCGCCTGCATTCAGGACTGGGATGCGATCTACACATTTGCGGTCGGACCGTATGCCGCGCGGCAGCGGCCGGATCACTTCGAGGGCTTTTTCGATCAGAACAATCACCCGGGCAAGTGGGGCTTCTATCCGACAGCGGCGCTGATTTTCCGTCGCGGTCTGGTGGAGCCGGCGTCGCGGAGCCTGACGCTGGAATTGCCCGAGCCGATGCACGTGGCGGCGGAGTTTGTCGATGATGCGTGGAAGTCGGCGACGGGCGACGAGACGATCGATTATCTGTCGCAGCGACTGGCGGTGAGTGATCGTCCGGCGCCGCCCGGGTCGCCGCTGCGGGTGACGCGCGGAGGCCAAGGATCGTCGCCGCAGGCGCGGGTAGAGGCCGATGCACCGGGCGGCAAGGGGCGCAGGTACATTGTGGCGGCGCCCGCGGCGGCGGCGATCGTGGGATACATCGGCGGGCGAACGATCCAGGCCGGGCCGCTCGCCGTTGAGGTCGAGCCGTTCCAAATGGCCGGCGGCGACGAGGGCTTCGCTGCAATCACCGCCGTCGCCACCGACAACCAGCCCATCGAGCGTTCGTCGCGCGTGCTGGTGACCGTCTGCGGGCAGGTGCAGAACACGGACATGCGCTTCAACGCCACGCGGACGAGCGTCGGCCGAGACTGGGGTCGCGGGCCGACCCTGCTTCAGAGAATCCCCGCGACGATCAGCCTGAAATCGGCCACGGCCCGCGCGGTCTGGGCGCTGGACGGCTGCGGGCGGCGCGTCGCCAGGGTTGCGATGCAACGCGACGCAGACGTGATTCGCTTCGGTCTTGCCTCAGCCGAACCATCGCTGTGGTACGAGCTCAGCTCAAGTGTCGATTGATTTATGGGCCGAATCTGCCCGATAAGACAATCACACGAGACGCGGATACGTATAAAACGGCTATGAGCGCGATCCTCCTTGGTTATCGGGGCTGCGGCAAGACCACCATCGGCCGGAAACTGGCCGACCGCATGTGGGCCAGGTTTATCGACACCGACGAAATGGTGGTGCGGTCGGCGGGAAAGAGCATCCGGGAGATTTTTCAGCAGCACGGGGAGCCGTATTTCCGTGAGCTTGAAACGCAGGCGATCCGCGAGGCGTTGAAGCTGGCGGATCACATCATCGCCCTGGGCGGCGGAGCCGTGCTCAGCGAGCAGAACCGCCTGATGCTCAAACAGTCCGGGCTGAAGCGCATCTATCTCCGCTGCGAGCCGCAGGTGCTGCTTGAGCGCATCCGCTCGGACCCTCAGACCGCGGCGAATCGCCCGAACCTGACGGGACTGGGCGGCGGCATCGAGGAGATCCAGACGCTGCTGGCGCAACGCGAGCCGCTGTACCGGGAGGTGGCCACGGCTGAGCTGGACGTGACCAACCTGTCCGTCGAAGACGCCGTGGTGTACATCACCCGGTTGATCTGACGTGCCGTGACACGGGCCGGCGCGCCCGTGCGGGGAACGCAATGCGCGGGCGAGCATGCCCGTGACACGATTGAGTCATCTTCCGTTCATCCTCTTCGTCCTGGCGCTGGGAGCGTGCGTGGGCAGCTTCCTGAACGTGGTGGTCTGGCGGCTGCCGCGCGGGCAGTCGATCGTTTCCCCGCCGTCGCATTGTCCCGCGTGCGGCACAAGGCTGGCCTGGCGAGACAACATCCCGATTGTCGGCTGGATCATCCTGCGCGGACGATGCCGCTACTGTGCCGGGCCGATTTCGCCGCGGTATCCGATCGTCGAGGCCATCACCGCGTTGCTGTTCGTCGTGTACTACGTGGCGATGTTCGTCTACCAGGAAGGGCCCTGTCCGATCCTGCGGCCCCTGCACATCGCATCGGACTGGCCGATGTACGGGCTGTACATGACGCTGCTGGCGGCGCTGCTGGCGTGCAGCCTGATTGATGCAGAGCTGTTCATCATTCCGATCGAGATTCCGTGGCTGGTGGGGGGCGTGGCGATGCTGGTGCACGCGCTGGTGGATTCGCCGACGACGCCCGGGGCGTTGCTGGCATCGGCGCCGGTGGGGGCGATGTCGGCCGGGTGCGGGCTGGGGCTGGTCCTGAGCATCGTGCTGCTTCGTCGCGGGATCCTGGAGCAGAGCTTTGCCGAGGGTGCGCCGCTGCTGGAAATCGAGAAAGAGCGCATCCAGCAGCAGGCCCGCAACCAGGCGGCGACACCCGCGTCGCAGCCGGATGCCGATGTGCCGATGATGGACTTCACCCCGGCGCAGATTCGCCGGGAGATGCGCAAGGAGATGCTGTTTCTGATTCCGCCGCTGCTGCTGGGCGGCGTGTGCCTGCTGCTGTGGTGGAAGCTGCCGCCGGTGACGCGGGTCTGGAACGGGCTGATGGGTTATCACTGGCTGAGCGGTCTGCTCGGCTCGCTGTGGGGCGGGCTTGTCGGAGCATTCGCGATCTGGCTGACGCGCATCCTGGGATCATTTGTCTTCGGCCGTGAGGCGATGGGGATGGGCGATGTGCACCTGATGTTCGGAATCGGAGCGGTGATCGGCGCGTTCGGATCGGTCATCGTCTACTTCCTGGCGCCGTTCTTCGGGCTGCTGTTTGCGCTGCACAAGCTGTTTTTCCGCAAGGGGCGTGAACTACCCTACGGGCCGTTCCTCAGTATGGCCAGCGCCGTCGTGATGTTATTCTACTGTCGGATATACACGTACCTTCACCCGCAGTTCAGCGAGCTGGCGATGCTGCTGCGGGCGCGGTGGGGGATCTGATCGGAAAGGGCGCGCTGGTCCATGGGAAACCTCTGGCTCAAGATCAAGATCTGGACGAAAAGTCTGGTCTTCGGCGCGATCGTGCTCTACGGCCTGCTGTTCGTGCTGAACAACAGCGGACAGTCGGTGAAGATCTGGTACTGGTTTTTCAAGCCGGAGTACGAGACCTCGATGCTGGTGCTGATGCTGGTGACGCTGCTGATCGGCATCGTGGCCACGCTGCTGGTTCGAACGACGCTGACGACCGTGAAGCAGATTCGCGACCTGCGGCAGCGCAGCCGCATCGAACGGCTCGAGCGCGAGCAGGCGGCCATCCGCGCCAAGGCGGCGATGCTTCAGCGCGCCACGTCCGTGCCGCCGGCCCGCAATGAACCGCCATCCGGCCCGGGCGAGCAGCCCACGACCAACGCCCAGTGATCCAGTTCGCTTCAGCGGCTGGGGCTATTGATTCGGCAAGGCGCCATCCGAATCTTGTGGCACGGGCGGGACGCCCGTGACACGCTTGCGCCAACGGTGGCATGGCCGTCCCGGCCATGCAGGGTGCGCTCGAATTCGATAGTCCGACATCCCGGTTGTTCATCACGTCATGCCGCTGGGCACGGGCCCGACGCCTGTCCGCTCTGCTGCCTCAAAAACGAGGGCATCCCGAAATGTGTATAAACGTCAGGCGTCTTCGCCCGCGAAACACGCTGGCGTCTTCGGTAATTCATCGCCGCTGCTCTTGACGTGGCCCGCCGCTTTCTTAGCATTTTTCTTCGGTTTTTGGGGTTCGGGCACAGTCCGTGGATGAAAGGAGTCTTGCCATGCATCGATCATGGAGGATCAGTTGGGTGCTCTTGCTGTTGGGGATCGGCTCTGTCGGCTGCCAGAACAAGCTTCACGACGAAAACAGGGCGCTGTGGCAGCAGAACCGCGAGCTTCAGGCGGAGAAGAACCGCCTGGAGGCCGAGCTTGCCAGCCGACCGGATCCTTCGCAGCTCAGCACCATGCAGCAGGAGATCGCGGCTCGCGACGCCAAAATCGCCGAGCTTCAGGCGCAGCTTCAGCAGCCAGCGCCGGGGCAGTCCGCGGCCGACGACAACGGCCTGAAGGGCATCGAGGTCACGCGCGACGACCGCGCCGGAACCGTTACCGTCAACCTCCCCGGCGACGTGTTGTTCGACTCGGGCAAGGCCGACCTGAAGCCCTCGGCCAGGGCGACGCTGGACAAGGTCATCGCCGCCATCAAAAAGGATTATCCCGGCAAGAAAGTGCTGGTGGACGGCTATACCGACACCGACCCGATCAACAAGACCCGCGACAAGTGGGAAGACAATCTTGACTTGTCGGCGGCGCGGGCGCGGACCGTGGCCAAATACCTCGTCGAGCACGGGCTGGAAAGCCGCCACGTCGGCACCCGCGCTTTTGGCGATACCCGCCCGCGAGCCTCCAAGGCCGCCAGCAGACGCGTCGAAATCGTCGTCTCCGCCAGGTAGTCGCCACTGATCAGTGGCCAGTGGTCGGTGAATCGGCTAATGTCGATGGTCTGCTGTCACTGAGCACTGGCAGCCGACCACTGGCCACTATGATCAGCATTATCGACTACGGCATGGCGAATCTGCGCTCGGTCCAGAAGGGATTCCAGAGCGTAGGTGTGCCCGCCGAGATCATCTCTACCCCCGAGCAGGTTCGCCGCGCCGAGCGGATTGTGCTTCCGGGCGTCGGGGCATTCAAGGACGCGATCCACACGCTTCGCCAGCGCCATCTGGTCGAGCCTGTCGTCGAGCACATCGCCGCGGGCAAGCCATTTCTGGGCATCTGCCTCGGCCTTCAGTTGTTGTTCGACGTCAGTTACGAAGACGGCCAGCACCAGGGCCTGGGCGTGCTGCGCGGCAAGTGCGTGCGGTTCGATGTGGATCGGACCATGGGGCTGAAAGTCCCGCACATGGGGTGGAATCAGCTTCAGATCCAACGCCCCTCGCCATTGTTCAGAGATCTGCCGCCCGGATGCAGCGTCTACTTCGTCCACAGCTACCATGTCGTGCCTGAGGATCCGCAGGTCATCGCCAGCGTCACCGACTATGGCCGGCCGTTTGTTTCCAGCATCTGGCGGGATCATCTGCTCGCGACTCAGTTTCATCCGGAAAAGAGCCAGAAGATCGGGCTGAAGATTCTGGAGAACTTTGCGCGGATGTAACGCGCCACGGTCACACAAGGCGGCCGCGCCCCCGGAGTCGGCCGCCCGCCCACCGCGCGCAGCGGCGGATTTGGTTTCCCTTTTCGCATCAATCAGGTCACAATGGCACGCATCGGCGGGGGTTGCATCCTGCGATTTCGGAGGAGGAAACGACTGATGATTCGCACAATGTCCCGGCAACGCCGGTGGGTGCTGGCATGCCTGGGTTTGGGAGCTGTCGGACTGCTCGTACCCCAGACTTCGGCACAGTTGATCCAGCATTCCGAGAGCTTCAGCGCCGATCCAGGCTGGATCGGCGTGAACAACTTCACAGGACCCCAGAGCTTCGGATGGTCCAATACGGACAACACCGGCACGACGGTGAACCCGCCCGGCGGAATCGCCAGCGGTGCAGGGGAGATGGGCGGCAGCATCGCCCGCGATTCGGTACAGGCCTACTACGCCTTCAACACCGGCACGATCACCGCCAATGACGCGCTGGGCGCCACCGGCGTTTACCGTTTCGTCGGCGGCAGCGGGGGGATCAACTTCGGCTGGTTCCGCGCCGCCACCTCCACCGGCGATGGCGGCGATACCCGAAACTTCATCGGGTTCCTTCTGGACGACGGAGTCAACCTCTACGTCGCCACCTCCGACAACTTCAGCCGAAACCGCGACGACGCCCGCGCCGCAGTACCCACGCTCCAGGCCGGCGTCACCTATCCGTTCAGCATGACGTACGACCCCAACGGCAACGGCGGCAACGGCTCGTTCACCGTCGCGTTCGGATCCAACTCCTACACGCGGAACATGAGCCCCGGCGAAAAGGCCAACATGCTCAGCCTCGATCGCTTCGGGCTGTTCCCCGTTTCGGTGCCGGGCAGTACCGTCACCGCCTTCTTCGATGACCTGAGCTTCACCATCAACAGCGTCGTGCCCGGCGTCGTGTCCACCTGGAATGTGGATTCCAGCGGCGACTGGACCTCGGCCGCCAACTGGACCAACGGCGCGCCCAATGGCGTCGGCTACGAAGCCCAGTTCCTCGGGGCCATCACCAGCCCGCGCACCGTCGTCGCCGACGCCGCCATCAAGGTCGCCAAAATCACCTTCAATAACGCCAACCGCTACACCATCACTGGCGCCGGCTCGCTGACGCTGCAAACCAACACCGGCACCGCCGCCATCAGTGTCCTGGCCGGCTCGCACGACCTGGACATCCCGCTGACGTTCGCCAGCAACACGGATATCACCGTGGCCGGCGGGGCGACGCTCACGCTGGGCGATCCGACGACGATCGCCCCCGGCATCACGGTCAACAAGACCGGCGCGCTGCTCAACCCCAGCCTCCTGTCCCTCGGCAGCAACGCCAGGCTCGTGCTCAATTCCGGCCCGACGTTGCTGTTCCGCAACCCCGCGCTGGGCAGCGGCGCAAAGATCGACGCAAGAGCCAGCAGCATCGTCATCAACTCAGGCACGCTTTCGGGGATCACGTCTCAGATCAAAAGCGCCCTGGAGAACGGCGGCGCGTTCGACTGGCAAGGGCCGGGCATTGGCAGCAGCGAAGCCTTCTCCCGAAACACCACCGCCGGCAGCTTCCTCTACGCGCTGGGCGTGATCCTGAACGATTTGGCGCAGGTTGGCGGCTCCGGTCCGATCTACACGACCTTCGGCGGGCAAACAACCTTCGGCGGCGAAGTGCTGGTCAAGTTCACCTGGTTCGGCGACGCCGACCTCAGTGGCTCGATCGACGCCACCGACTACTCGCTGATCGACAACGGGTACGTCAATGGCCTGTCCGGCTGGATCAATGGCGACTTCGACTACAGCGGCGTGATCGACGCCACCGACTATGCCTTGATCGACAATGCGTATGTCAATCAGGCCGGTCCGCTGGCCGAGGCACTGATCGCCGAGCACACGCGCATGTTCGGCGGGGAGTACGCCGCGGCGCTGAACGCGATCCGCGCCGGGATGATCCCGGAACCGAATACCCTCGGGATCAGCAGCGCAATGCTTTTGGCCGCAGGCGGCAGCGCGCGGTGGCGGCGACGAAGCGGTAGAACGGGAAGCTGAACCCGCGGCCCTTCGGGTCGCCGCTAACTGGGGGGAAGCGAAGGGTCGCGCGGCTTCATCCGGGCGTTGGCGCTGCGCACCCCCCTGGTGATCACGCCGATCACCAGACCCGCGGTGGCGAACACGCCGATGAGCATGTAGTAGACCGATGCGTTGAACCCCCCGGGCAATCCGCCGGCCTGCTCGGCGTCGCTGTTAGGGATCGATTCCTTGCACATCGGGCAGGCCAGCGCCATCGCCGCCGGCACCAGCAGTGTCAGCGTGACGGTCAATGTCCAGGTCATCAGCGGGCGTCGGGGCATTGCGTGATTCCTCAAAGCGATCGACAACGGGCCACACACGCGGTGTCACGGGCGTCCCGCCGGTGCCGGCCAAAGTCGAGCCTGCGCAAGTCCTGGTACCGCGTGATCTGCGTTCACGCTCAGCACGGCCGAGACGGCCGTGATACCGGCATCCTGCGATTCAGTGTGCCGTCAGCGCGGGAAACAGGTGATACAGCATGAAGTACACTATCACGCCGGTACCCGAAACGTAAAGCCAAATCCACAAAGTGGGTCGAGCGATGCGGCGGTGGCTGATCCACTGCCGCGTGGCGGCCTTCCAGACGGTGATGGCGATTGGCGGGAGCATGCCGATGGCCAGCAGCACGTGTGAGGCCAACAGGATCAGGTAGAAGTTGCGCAGCGGCCCGGGCGACAGTCCGCTGCTGCGCTCGCCGAAGGCAAACTGCGAGTAAAGGTAACTGACAAGGAACGCCGCCGAGGTCGTGAGGGCGGCGATCATCAGGCTGGCGTGGGCGCGGACGTTTCCGCGACGGATCATCAGATAGGCGACGATCAGCAGCGCGGCGCTTGCGCCATTGAGGATGGCATTGATCGCGGCGAACAGCTCCTTGCCGTCGCCCGCGACGCTCGTCGCCGTCGCGATCACGGCGCAGGCTCCTTGTCAGCGGGCTTCTCGGCCAGAAGCGTACGCGCGTCCTGCGCCAACTCCTGCATGGACAGATCATCCGCCGAATCGTAAATGCCGCGGATCCGATTCTGCCGGTCGATCAGCAAAACCTTCTGGGTGTGGGTGATGGGCTGGTCGGCGGTTGCGGGAGCGGCGGCGAGCTTCAGCCCGCGCGCCACCTGAAACATCGTCGGCTCCGGCCCGGTCAGGAAATACCAGCGCGACTGATCGGCGCCCATGCGATCGGCATACGACTTCATCGTCTCGGGCGTGTCGTGCCTGGGGTCGATCGAGAACGAGACGATGTTGATCTCGGGGGAGGGCACGGCCTTTTGAAGCCCGGTCATCCGGCTGACCATCATCGGGCACACGCCGGGGCATTCGGTGAAGAACACCATCGCGACCCAGACTTTTCCTCGCAGGGTCTGGTCGGAGACGGTGCGGCCGTGCTGATCGGTCAGGGAAAAAGCTGGCGCATCGTAGAGCGGCTCCAGACGTGCGGTTGCGGCCAGGAGATGCGGGTCTTCGGCCACGCCGGCGGCGTGCCTGCGTGCCAGCATTCCCGTGGCGACGACCCCGATCATCGCCAGCACCGCCAGTGCCCATAACGCGGTCAGCAGAGTTTTCTGTGTGCGATCCATGAGAGTGGTCTGGGTCGTGTGTTGAACGTTGGACATTTGCGTTTGGCGCCTATCGCGCCGGCTGCGTCGCCGGCGCCGGATCCGAGCGCAGGCGGATCATCACCGGAAAATGATCGCTGGCGACTTGCGTGAAGGCGTTTTGAAAGACCTTCACGTCCAGGATCTGGTCCTGAACATCGCGGGTGACGATCACGTGATCGATCAACGCCCGGCGATTGGTTCTCCAGTAGCCGGCGAAGCTGATCTGCCCCGCCTCGGCCAGAGGCCTGGTCGCCAGGATCAACCCGGCTTCGGG
Organism: Fontivita pretiosa; assembly: GCF_050410795.1. Lineage (GTDB taxonomy): Bacteria > Planctomycetota > Phycisphaerae > Tepidisphaerales > Tepidisphaeraceae > Fontivita > Fontivita pretiosa. Next base: position 2,926,889 of record NZ_CP191258.1, read on the forward strand.
CGGACCCAGCAGGTTGGCGATTGTATCCCCGCCGCCCTCCAGCTCGTATTCCTGGAATCCGATTTCGTCGTTCATGTCGCCCAGGAAGATGACGTCGCTGGGGCCGGCGGATTCGATCTGTTTGATGATCTGGTGGGTGCGGATCGCCTCGCGGTTGCGCCACCTGGTGACCTCGACGTTGTTGCCGCTCTTGCTCTTCTGATGGTTGGTGCCGACCCAGAACCGGTAACCGCCCGGCGACTGCACCAGCACAAAAGCCGGTCCCCGCGCAAACAACCGATCCCCGCGCTGGTTGGATTCCGTATCCGGCTCAAGATAGTACTGATCCTTTCGCTCGATGACGCGGAATCCCGGCTTGAGCATCATGCCCAGGTGCTGATTTCGCTCGGTGTTGGAGGCGAAGACGATCAGCGTCTCGTAGGCGTTGTTGAGCCATCGCCTGTTGAAGTACTCAAGGTCCTTTTGCTCGCAGCCTTCCTGAATGACCAGCACGTCGGGGTTGAACTTCGGATCGAGGATGACCTGCGAGATTTCCCAGTTTTCCTCGTCGTTCTGGAAGCGAATGGCGTCGAGCAGTTCCCTGGCCTGCGGATCGTCGCCGGGCAGCCAGCTCGGCTTGCTGGTCGAGAGCCTGTGTCCGAGGAAGTGCTCGCGGAAGTTTTCGATGTTGTAGGTGGCGAGGGTGATTTGTTCGGCGCGTGCCGACGAGGCAGCGCACCAGATCAGCAGGACGACGGACAGGGCAAAGCGGTGCCGACGCAACGGCGCGGACGCAGACAATTTCCGGTTCATTCGCTCCTCAGCTTCCCTGGGGTGCGGTTTCGTGACCTTTGAGTGAGCAAGTATAGTCGCGGCAATGCCGGAAAGTGCAACCGGAACTCGCCGGCGCCTGATGGCTGCGGCAAAGTTGCAGGCGTGATGTTCGTCGCGCCTGCGCAGGATTCTTGATCTACTTTCGCCGGTCTCATACCTTCGCAGCCATCTCCCGCAGCGGTCATGGCCGATGTGAACTCGACAAGCTCCTCGTCCTCCCTTGCCGCCGCCCTGACGCCGGCGATGCGGCAGTATCAGCAGTTCAAGGCCCAGCATCCGGAGTACGTGCTCTTCTTTCGTATGGGAGACTTCTACGAGATGTTCTGGGAGGACGCGAAGCTGGCGCACAAGGTGCTGGGGGTGGCGTTGACGACCCGCAGCCGCGGTGGCGTCGATGCGGATGATGCGATCCCGATGGCGGGCGTGCCGTATCACGCCGTCGAATCCTACCTGCGGCGGATGATCGCGGCGGGGTACAAGGTCGCCATCTGCGAGCAGACGGAAGACCCTGCTCAGGCCAAGGGGCTGGTCAGGCGCGAGGTGGTGCGTCTGATCACGCCGGGCACGCTGACCGACGATCCACTGCTGGACGGTCGGACGGACAATTACCTTGCGGCGGTGGGATTCGGGGTGACGAGTCGTGCGGGATTCCGCACGGGTCTGGCGTGGGTGGAACTGTCCACGGGCGCGGTCAGCGCGATGAGCGGATCGGAAGGCCAGATCCTGGACGAAATCGCCCGCCTGCAACCCAGTGAGATGCTGATCCCCGAGCACGCCTCGGGCCAGCCGCATGAGATCGGCAGGAAGATCGAGACGCTGGGGGTGCGGGCGATTACGGCGCGTCCGGGGTGGCAGTTCACGCTTCACCACGCCCGCGAGGAGCTTCGCCGGCAGTGGCAACTGGCCGCGACCGGAGGGATCGGCTTTGACGAGGATGATCCGGCGATCGTGGCGATCGGGGCGGTGCTGAGCTACCTGGCCGAGACACAGAAGACCAGCCTTTCGCATCTGCGGATTCCGCGCAAGCACGTGGTCGAGGATCACCTGAGCATCGATCCGGCCAGCTTCCGGTCCCTGGAGATCGATCGGACGGTTCGCACGGGCGCAGTGGAGGGATCGCTGCTGAGCGCGATCGACCGGACGCAGACGGCGATGGGGGCCAGGCTGCTGCGGCAGTGGGTGCGATATCCGCTGTGCGACATCGAGCACATCCGCGCGCGGCACGGGGCGGTGGCGGCGATGCTCGAGTCGCCGCCGACGCTCAGGCAGATCGTCTCGCGGCTGAATGAGGTGTGCGACATCGAGCGGATCGTGGCGCGGCTGACGGTCGGACGCGCCAGCCCGCGCGACGTTTCGTCGCTGGGCCGGTGCCTGGGGGCGCTGCCCGGCTTTATCGACACGCTGCAATCCCTGCCCAATGCCGCCGCCGTCGCCCCGGAGCTGGCTGGCTCGCGAGCCTTCTGCGTCGAGCAGGCCGCCTATATCGCCAGCGCCATCATGCCCGATCCGGCGCCGCACCTGCGCGAGGGCGGCGTGATCGCCGATGGTTTTGATCCCGAGCTGGACCGACTGCGATCGATCGGTTCGAACAGCCAGCAGTGGCTGGCGTCGTATCAGGCGAAGCTGGCCGGCGAGACGAACATCCCTTCGTTGAAGGTCGGATACAACAAGGTTTTCGGGTTCTACATCGAGGTGACCGACGCCCACCGCCAGAAGGTTCCACCCACCTGGACGCGAAAGCAGACGATCAAAAACGCCGAGCGTTACATCACCTCGGAGCTGAAGGAGTTCGAGACCGAGGCGCTGGGGGCGCGAGATCGCGCCATCGCGCTGGAGCAACAGCTTTTCGAGAAGGTGCGCCAGACGCTGCTGCCGCACGTACCGGCGTTTCAGGAGCTGGCGTCGGCGATCGCGCGGGTGGACGTGCTCAGCTCCTTTGCCAGCCTGGCGCTGGAACGCCGCTACTGCCGCCCCGAGGTCGTGGAAGATCGCGTCCTGCAAGTCATCGACGGCCGACATCCGGTGCTGGAGCAGCAGCTCGGCAGCGAATTTGTCGCCAATGATGTGCACTTCGGGCCGCAGGACTCGCTGCTGCTGATCACCGGCCCGAACATGGCGGGCAAGTCGACCTTCATTCGTCAGGTGGCGCTGATCACGCTGTTGGCGCAGATCGGCAGCTACGTGCCCGCGAAGAGCGCGACCATCGGCGTGGTCGATCGCCTGTTCACGCGGATCGGCGCTTCCGACGAGCTTCACGCCGGGCAATCCACGTTCATGGTCGAGATGATCGAGACGGCCAACATCCTGAACAACGCGACCGAGCGCAGCCTGGTGATCCTCGACGAGATCGGGCGCGGCACCAGCACACTGGACGGGCTGAGCCTGGCGTGGGCGATTGCCGAGCACATCGCCTCCGACGTTCGTTGTCGCACGCTGTTCGCCACGCACTACCATGAGCTGACGGACCTGGCGGACCGGTTCAAGGGGGTCAGGAACCTGAACGTGGCGGTTCGCGAGTGGGAAGACCAGGTGATCTTCCTGCACCGGATCGTCGAGGGGGGCACGGATCGCAGCTACGGTATCCACGTGGCGCGGCTGGCGGGCGTGCCCAAACCCGTGCTGGAGCGCGCCCGGCAACTGCTCAGCGAGCTGACGGTTCAGCACGTCGGCCGCCCGCGCCTCAGCCGCAGCCGCAAAAGCGACCGGCCGGCCGACGACTCTCAGCTTGCCCTGTTCGTGGATCCGGCTCAGGAGTTGCAACAGGCACTGGCGCAACTCAGGCTCGATGAGCTGACGCCCCTGAAGGCACTTGAGCTGTTGCAGCAGTGGAAACAGAAATATTGCAGGTAGCGCAGTGCCACTTTTTGCGGCGGCGGCTGGCAAACCTTGGCGGATCTGGAATGTCCATTGAGCAAGGCAGACTGCCCGGCGTAAGCTTGCCCGAGCCTGTTTTGGAGGCCCTGCCATGAGATCCACCCCCGCGGTTGGCGTGTTGATCGGGATGCAACTGATCCTGCTGAGCGTCGTAGGAATATCCCCGGCTGCGCCTCCGGCCACGGCGCCCTCGGTCGATCAGATACAGCAGGCGCTGGATGCCGGACAGTATCCGGAGGTGATCCGGCAGGTGTCGGCGGCGATCCAGGCAGGGGGAAAGAACCTGGCCGGGCCGGAAAAAGCCAGGCTGCTGGCGCTGAAAGGCGAGGCGCATCTGCGGCTGAGGCAGTCGCCGCTGGCCGCCGACGCCTTCGCCGATGCCGCCAAAGAACCGGGCGATGAGCTGGACATCGCCACCTACGCCGCCACCGCGATTCTCATCCGACGTTCGCCGGGCGGCCAATATCAACCCAAACCCACCGAGCCCGGCCAGCCGCGTCCGCAGGCCATCGACATCGTCTCCCCCGATTCACGCAAGCAGGCGCTGGCGGCGCTGTTCAGCGAGGAATCCAGGACGGTGCTTGCCAAAGTCGAGTCGCTCAAGAAACGCGATTCGTTGCCGCCAGTGATGGAAGGACTGAAGCAGGTGGCGGAACTGCGGCGGCTGGAACTGGCCGCCACCGGCTCGGACACCACCTGCCAGCAGATTCTGTCGGAGCTGACGGCCCACGCCAACAGCCTGCTTTCCGACGCGATCAGCAAGATGTCCCAGGAGGTTGAGCAGATCGCGCAACTGGCCAACCAGACCACCAGCACGACCGACACGGAGCGCGGCCGCTCGCGAACCATCACCCGCAAGCGCGGGCTGACCAGCGTCGAGCAGAAGAAGCTGAATGACGTGATTCGTACCTGCCGGGACATCCAAAGGGCGTGCGATGAGCTGTCGGCGGCGATGCAGACGGACCAGGCGGGGGGCTTTGACTCTTCCAAGTCTTCGGCGCAGCAGCTTGCGACCCGCGCCGAACAGGTGCTCAAGGATGACTACAGCCCGCAGTACATCGACACGGGCGGGGGATTCGTCTATCCGCGCAGCGGCGGTCGTGGACGAAGCGATCGCGGCGCCGACCGCCGGAGGTGACGCCCTGCACCGCCGCCTCCGCCAGCACGAATGGATGGATCAGCCCGGCGCCGATCCGCTGCTGCTGTGCCGCAGCCTGCGGTTCCTTCGTCGCATCAATGTCCTGCTTGGCTACACCCGATCGACCCTTTGGCACCTGGATCGATTCACCCGAGCATCCAGCAACGAACAGCCGAACACGTGCTCGGCTCAGCCCATCACGATCCTGGATGTGGCAACCGGATCGGCGGACGTTCCGGCGGCGATCGTGCGATGGTCGCACCGGCGAAGACTGAACGTTCGCATCGTCGCGCTCGATCGACACCCGCAGACTGCCGCCTACGCCCGCCAACAGTTGCGACGCCTCGCTCACAACGGGTCGGTTCAGCTCATCCGCGCCGATGCGCTGGAACTGCCCTTCGGCGATGGCAGCTTCGATTACGTCATCAGCAGCCTGTTCCTGCATCATCTGGATGAGCAGCCGATCGTGCGGGCGCTGCGGGAAATGGATCGGGTGGCCAGGCGGGGAATCATCGTCGCGGACCTGATCCGCAGCCGCCGGGCGCTGGCCTGGATCACGCTGATGACGCTGCTGGCCAACCCGATGGTGCGGCACGACGCCCGCGCCAGCGTCAGGCAGTCATTCACGCCTCAGGAGATCATCGCCCTCTGTCAGCGCGCGGGGATCGGGTACCTTCGCTATTACCCACATTTCGGGCATCGCTTCATCCTGGCCGGGCAGAAGCAGAGTTGATCGCTGCTCTCTGCTCGCCGCCGTTTTTTCGGACTTGAGGTTCGCGGCGCGCCGGGTCGATAATCAGCTCTGGTATGCGCGTGCGACGGTCCAGCCGGGGGCAATCGATCGCGACATGGCTGGTCGCGGCGGCGGCGGGGGCGGGCCTGCTGTGGGCCGCCCGCTGCGCCCTGCGGCGAAGCTCGGTCCGGGCGCGGCCAGTGACCGGCAGCACTGGCGAAGACTTTGCGGCATTCCAGCGCCTGCGTCGCGCGATTATCGGGTCGCAGAAGGCGATGATCACGGCGGTTTTCGGCCCGCCACACGCCAGCGCCGGCTTTGCCTCGATGGCGCCGGCGATGCTCATGCACTCCGACGCGGTCAGGGCGGCGACGTGGTATTACCCGCTTCGGCCGCCGGGCGGGCAGCGCGCGGTGCTGGTGGTGCAATTCGATAACGACGTGGCTCGCGACGCCACACTGGTGCATCCTCCCTCCGACAGACCAGACGCAATCCAACCGGAATGAACGATTGGGCGCACGCACGTCTAATAACCGCGGCGGCGGGCACGTCGCGGTTCATCGATCGATCCTCTTAAAGCGAGGTCCGGGCATATCCGATGAGACTGGTGCAACCGGTCTGTTCACTACCGGCGTGGCTGCAAGGGTGCGAGCCACAGGCCACGGCGCGCGGTGCGCTTGCTTCAGGCTCGCCACTGCCAGTTTGTTCGGGAGACATCCATGAGGTCGATGCGGAAGTTGTTGGTGGATCTGGCCAGGGACGAGCATGGCGGAGAGGTGCTGGAATATGCGCTGATCGCCGGCCTGATCGTCGTCGCCGCCATTGCCGTGATCGGCGCCGTCGGCACGAAGGTGGTGGCGCGATGGACGTCGCTGAACAGCGGGCTGTAAGCTGAACAGCGGGCTGTCATCGGCGGCAGCGGCGGCGGTGCACAACCGCCTGGAAGGACCCGGCGGCAGGGGCCGCAGGCGGACGATCCGTTTGGACTGCCCCAGCCGGGTCCGGCCCGATCCGCACCGCACATGGTGCAGCGGTACGACCTGGCCGATGCGGACATCTTTGAAGAGGGAACGATGAACCGAGTTGCACGATGGGTCGGGCCGCTGCTGCGCGATGAGCGCGGCGGCGAAGTGATCGAATATGCATTGATCGCGGGGCTGATCGTGGTGGCGGCCATCGCGATCATCGGCGCCGTCGGCACGAAGGTGCTGGCCCGATGGACCAGCGTCAACGACGGCCTGTAGCAACCCGCAAGATCGGAACCATCCGGTGCGAAACCTGCTGCCCCTGTTGCCGATGTTCGCGATGCTCGCGCTGGCGGCGAGCCTGGATTGGCGGGCGCGGCGAATCCCGAACTGGCTGACGCTGGGACTGGCGGCGGGCGGGCTGGTTAACAGCCTGTTCCCCGCCACGCGGCTGGCTGGGCCAGACCAGGCGCTGCTGGGCGCGGGCCTTGGGCTGGCGCTGACGTTCCCGATGTTCTGGCTGGGCGCGATCCGCGGCGGAGACGTCAAGCTCATCGCCGCCCTGGGTGCGTGGCTGGGACCGATCGGAGTCATCAAGCTGCTGGTCGTCCAGGCGCTGGTCGGGCTGGTCATCGTGCTGGTGCAGTGCGCGGCCAGGGGGAAGCTGACGGCGCTGCTGAGCAACAGCGCGGTGCTGGCGATGAACGTGGCGCACGTGCGGGAGCTGGGCGCCGATCACGTTGGCCAGGCCGGGCAGGCCTACCGCAGCATCGATCGTCCGCTGCCGTACGCGGTGCCGGTGCTGCTGGCGGCTGTGATCGTGGTGGGGGCGTTGATGTAGGACGCGGAGGCCGAGACATGCGCAAGCTGCTGAACCACCGCTCGGATCGCCACCGCCGCGAACCGCGAATGGCGTGTCGGTGGCGCGGGGCGGCGATGATCGAGGCGGTCTTCGTCCTGTTCATCCTGCTGGTGCTGACCTTCGGCACCGTCGAGTTCGGATACTTCTTCTTCGTCAAGCATTCGCTCCAGGGCGCCGCACGCGAAGGCGCACGCGCCGCGATCGTCCCCTCGGCCGATAACAACGCCGTCATCAAGGCGGTGGTCGATTCGCTGTACCTGGCTGGATTGAACAACTCGAGCCTGACCCTGGACAGCCGCTACACGCTCAAGCTCACGCCCGCCAACGTTGCCACCGCCGCGCAGGGAAGCCCCGTGACCGTCGAGCTCAGCGCCAAGTGGGTCAGCTACGGGGTTCGTCCGCTGGGGGATCTGCTGATCAAGAGCGATAAGATCGTCAAGGGCACGACGACGATGCGCAAGGAATAGCGCCGCACTCGCCAGTGTGCGATTGCCGATCGCACGCAAATGCGTCCAGTCGGCAATCATCAGCTCCGTCAACTTCAGAAGATTTCCCGTCGTTGATCTAAACCCGTCAGGCGGTCTATCCGACCTCACGTTTGATGCCCCGCTTCGGGGATGCTGCATGGAAGTGTCCACAGGAGATGGTCTATGAGCTGGAAAACGTGGATGCCGCTGGTGCTGGCGGTGGTGCTGGGGCTGGTGGCGATGAAGGTGACGCGGGACGTGATCGCGCGCAGCCGCTCGACGCCGGCCCGTGAAAGCGGCACGCCGGTCGTCGTGGTCAGAAGTGACATCCCCGCCGGTACCGCGCTGAAGGCCGAGCACCTGACGCTTACGCGGATGAGCGGCGGGGTCAGTCCGCAGGGCGTGTTCAGCGATCCGGCCCAGCTCGAAGGACGTGTGGTCACGGTGGCGATGGTCGCTGGCCAGCCGGTGCTGGAAGCGGTCCTTGCACCGCGTGGAGCGGGCAATGGTCTTCAGGCGCTGATCCCCGAGGGCAAGCGCGCCATGACGGTTGAAATCAACGAGTTCAGCGGGGTGGCGGGCAATCTGACGCCCGGCTGCCGCGTGGACGTCGTGGCCACGATCAGCGGGGATCACGGCGAAATGCTCTCGCGCACGATCGTGCAGAACGTGAAGGTGCAGGCGCTGGGCAGCCGCCAGCAGACCGACAACGATTCGGCGCCGATCCGGTCGGTAACGCTGATTGTCACGCCGAAGGAGGCCGAGGCGATCGAGCTGGCGTCGGCAACCGGGCGTCCTCGACTGGTGCTGCGAAGCGGCAGCGACAACGACACCACGCCGACCGAAGGCGTGACGGTGGCGGAGCTGCGTCGCAGCGCCGTTCGGCGCGGCGATCCGTTCGCGGTTCAGCCCGTCGAGATGACCTCGCCGCCAGCCACTCAGCCCGGCACTGAAAAGGTCGTGGAAAAGATCGTCGAGCGCGTGGTCGAAGTTCCCGCGGCGGCGCCGTCGCGCAGGCAGATCAGCGTGATCCGCGGCGGGGTTGAGACTCAGACCAGTGTGGAGGATCCACAGGCGATGCGTTCGGGCGGCGGCGGACAACAGCCCCGCTGGATGACCGGCGTGAGCACCCAGGAACTGCCGGGCGCGGGCACGAAGTAGGACCGGACCGGCCGACGGGCCGGACAGATCAGCGGCCGCCAGGGGCCAACCAAGCGGAGTGTCGGGTCATGCGAAACCTTTGCAGCAGAGATCGGAACCAAAAGCCAGGCCGGCATCGCGTAGGGCGGGCGGTGTTGATGTGGACCGCCGCCGCGGCGCTGGTGCTGGGGGCGGCGGTGGGTCAGGCGTCGGGACAGTCACCGCCGGCCGCCGCGCCGCAGACCAGCCCCATCGTCGCCGAGGGCACCGATGCCAATGGTCAGCTCAAACTGACCGTCAATCGCACGGCGCTGATCACGACCAGGGTTCCGTACAAGCGCGTGAGCGTCGGGCAGCCGGAAGTCGCCGATGTCAACCCGATCGGCCCGGGCAACATCCTGGTGACGGCCAAGAAGCCGGGCACGACGCAGGTGATCATCTGGGACGACAACGACCGTTCACAGGTGGTCGACGTGGTGGTGGAATTCGATCTTCAGGCGCTGCGCGACCAGATCAAGCTGATGTTCCCGGACAGCAAGATCGAGGTCAATGTGCTGAACCGGGCGATCGCGCTGCGCGGGCGGGTGCCGAACCTGGAAGCCGCCAACCAGGCCGTCGCCATCGCCCAGCCGTACTCCGATCGCGTGCTGAACTTTCTGGAGATTTCCGGCGGCCAGCAGGTGATGCTCCAGGTGCGCTTCGCGGAGGTTTCGCGATCGGCCACCAGCGCGCTGGGGATCAACGGCAACTACGCCAGCGGGGCGTTCTACGGCGGCAGCAACATCGGTCAGGTCAACCCCTCGGACCGGATGCTGAACAACACCACCGTGGGGCAAAGCCCGCCGTTCAACGGCATGACCATCGACGGCGCCACCCCGGTCAATCCGTCGGTGACGCTGTACGGCGGCGGACAGATCGGCAACTTCTACCTGGAATACTTCATCAACGCCCTGCGGCAGAACAATCTGCTGCGGGTGCTGGCCGAACCCAACCTCATCACCATCAGTGGTCAGGAGGCCAGTTTCCTGGCCGGCGGGGAGTTTCCCATCCCCGTGACGCAGGGCGGCGGGCAGGGGGGCGTGGCAATCACCGTCGAGTACCGGGAGTTTGGCGTGAAGCTGAAGTTCGTGCCGGTGGTGCTGGGCGACGGTCGGATCAAGCTGAAGGTCGCGCCGGAAGTCAGCGACCTGGACTTCACCACCGCCGTGCGACTGAACGGATTCGTGATTCCCGGCGTGACCACCCGCAAGGTCGAGACCTCGATCGAGATGGCCGAGGGACAGACCTTCGCCATCGCGGGCCTGCTGAACAACAACATCACCGCCAGCAAGGATGTCACGCCCCTGCTGGGGGATTTGCCGGTGGTCGGGGCGTTGTTCCGGTCGGTGCGTTATCAGCGGAAGGAGACGGAGTTGGTGGTGCTGGTGACGCCGCGGCTGGTTTCGCCGATGAACCCGGATCAGGTTCCACTGCTGCCTGGGGAAAAGTGGCGTGATCCTGGGGAGAACGATCTGTTCTGGAATCGCGATCTGGGCGGTGAGCAGGAGGCGTCGAACGCGCCAGGCTCGCATGCGGCGCGTGGGCCGACGACCAACCGCGGCGCCGCAGGGCAGGAGCGTTCGGCGGCGCGGTTTGTCGGGCGTTACGGCTTCACGCCGCACACGCCGGCTGCCGCGCCACAGTAAGCGAACATGCGATAACGGGGACGATGCGTTTTGCCCGGGAAGTTGGTGGAACAGATATGTACGTTCAACTCAACTGTGTGATCGTGGACGCCGACGCCGCAAACCGTCAGGAGCTGGCCGGATTTCTCAGCCAGTTCGGGGTGAACGTGGTGGGACAGTTGCCTGCGGGCGATGCGGTGGCGCCGCTGCTGTCGCGACCCGAGGCGCCGCAACTGGTGATCGTGAATCTGGATCCCGGCGCGCACGAGAATCTCAAGCGGATCGCGCAGCTTCCGCGGCAGTATCCCAATGTCAGCTTCTTCGTGATGAGCCAGGTGCTGGATGCGAACCTGCTGATGGAGGCGATGCACCTGGGAGTCCGGGAGTTCATCCCGCTGCCGATCACCGAGCAGAAGTTCGCCGCCGCCATCGAACGCGTCGCCAGCCTGCACGGCATGGGCAAACGCGCCAAGATCGTGCACGTGATTCCGACGCAGGGCGGATGCGGATCGACGACGGTGGCGTGCAATGTGGCGGCTTCGCTGGCCGGAACGAGCAAAACCTGCCTGATCGACCTGGACCTGATCCGAGGCGGGGTGGCCAGCTACTTCGACATGCGACCCAAGTACACCATCGCCGATGTGATGGACCCGGCCGCCAAGCTCGACAAGCAACTGCTGGACAACGCGCTGGCGGTGCATCGTGGCAGCGGGCTGGCAATCCTGCCCCGTCCGGAACTGCCCGAGGACACGCAACGGGTGACGCAGGCGGGAATCCAGCGGTTGCTCAGCGTCGTCGGCCGGGTCTTCGACTTCGTGGTGATGGACTCGATGATGAGCGTGGATCCGACGTACACCGCGGCGATCCAGGGCTCGGACCTGAACCTGATCGTCATGCAGCTCAACGTCCCCAGCGCCAAAAACGCCGAGCGGTTCGTCGGCGCCCTGCGGCGAATGGGGATCGAGGCCAGCAAGATCCGCATTGTGGTCAACCGCTACGTGAAAAAGGGCTGGGACATCGAGCCTGGGGAAGTGGAGCGGGCGTTGGGTCTGAAGATCAACTGGATGATCCCCAACGATTTCAAGAATGCGATAGCGGCGATCAATTACGGCGAGCCGGTGGTGCTTCGGGCGCCGCGATGCGAGATGAGCACCAGCCTGATCGAGCTGGCGCAGACGATCCGTGGGAACGTGGCGAAGAACGCGGCATGAGCTGCTGGCGGCATGAGCTGTTGGTCGTCGCGCCTGTGGGGCGCGCGACCCTGACGAACCGGGAGTAGCAACCTATGGGCTTGTTTACACGCAAGGAGACTGCGGCGGCGACGGTGGCGGCTGCGGCGACGCAGGCGGCGCAGGACGCCGATGCAGCCAGGCTCGCCAGGTCCGCCCCCACGCCCATTCCCGCGATTCCGCTGCCGCCGCGGACTGACGCCGCGCAGCCTGCGCCTCCCTCCGAACGTCAGCTTTACATGCAGCAGCTCAAGGTTCGCATTCACCAGCAGCTCGTGGAGCGGCTGGACGTGCAGAACCTTCGCGCCCTGCCGCCGGAGACCGTCCGTGCCGAGGTTCGCGTGCTCATCCGCGAGCTGTGCCAGAGCGAAAAAGGATTGATCAACAGCGTCGAGCAGGAACGGCTGATGGACGAGGTCATGGATGAGACCTTCGGCCTGGGGCCGCTGGAGTCGCTGCTGAAGGATCCGACGGTCACGGACATTCTGGTGAACCGATATGACCGGGTGTACTGCGAGCGTCGGGGGCGACTGGAACTGGTGGATGTGCGTTTTCGCGACAACGCGCACCTCAGACAGATCATCGACCGGATCGTGGGGATGGTCGGTCGGCGGGTGGACGAGGTGAGTCCGATGGTCGATGCGCGTCTGGCGGATGGCAGTCGCGTCAACGCGATCATTCCGCCGCTGGCGCTGGACGGCCCGGCGATGTCGATCCGGCGATTTGGCACGCGGCCGCTTCAGCTCGAAGACCTGATCCGGCACGGCACGTTTCCGCAGGCGGTGATGGACTTTCTGGCCGCCTCGGTGCAGGCGCGATGCAACATCGTGATCAGCGGCGGCACCGGATCGGGCAAGACGACGCTGCTGAACTGCCTGTCGCGCTACATTCCGGCTGACGAACGGGTGATCACGATCGAGGATGCGGCGGAGCTTCAGCTTCAGCAGCCGCACGTGGTGAGGCTGGAGACGCGCCCGCCGAACATCGAGGGCAAGGGCGAGATCACGCAGAGGGACCTGGTGAAAAACTGTCTGCGCATGCGCCCGGATCGGATCATCATCGGAGAGGTGCGCGGACCTGAGGCGCTGGACATGCTTCAGGCGATGAACACCGGGCATGAGGGGTCGATGACCACGATCCACGCCAACAGCACGCGCGACGCGCTCAGCCGGCTGGAAGTGATGGTCGCGATGGCCGGGTATGACATCCCGCTGCGCGCCCTGCGGACGCAGATCGCCAGCGCCGTGCAGCTCGTGGTGCAGGTTCGTCGTATGCCCGGAGGCAGACGGAAGGTGGTGAGCATCAGCGAGATCTCGGGGATGGAGGCGGATCAGATCCAGATGCACGAGATCTTCATGTACGAGCAGACCGGCGTGGATGCCGACGGGCATGCCACCGGGCACTTCTGGGCGACGGGCATCCGTCCGCGTTGCCTGGACCGCATCGAGCATCGCGGCATCCGCCTGCCCAGCGAGCTGTTCCTGAGGAGAAAGTTCGAGGGCTGAGGCGGCTTGCGGGCGTGGGGAACTGGTCGAGGGTTGATCTATGGAAGTCATGTTACTTCCGATTCTGGCGGCGGCGGCGGTGATGCTGCTGGTGTGGGGCGGGACCCAGGCGCTGGCGTCGCTGACCGATGCGCAGAAGCGAAAGCTCAAGCAGCGGCTGAGCACCGGCGGCCGGCTTGACGACGCGTCGGCGATCGCCCAGCGAAACATCCTCATGCAGCAGCAGGAGCTGGACGGGATGTCGGCGGCGCTGCTGCGGATTTCGCTGTTTGAGCGGCTCAACCGGCTGCTGGTTCATGCCTACCCGGACGTGACGCTGGGACGGTTTCTGCTGGTGGTGGCGGGGATTGCGGTGGGGATGTTTCTGCTGTGCCTGTTGATCAGCGGATCGATCCTGGTGTCGGCGGTGGCGGGCGGAATCGGAATCTATGCGCCCTGCGTGGTATTGAGCAGCAAGCGCGCCAGGCGGCAGCGACTGCTGGCCGACCAGTTGCCCGAAGCGCTGGACTTTTTGGGTCGAATTCTCAAGGCCGGGCACAGCCTCAGCACCGGGATTCAAATGATGGGCGAGGAGTTGCCACAGCCGCTGGCCGGCGAGTTCCGCCGCGCCTACGACCAGCACAGCCTGGGACAGCCGATGGAGCAGGTGTTGCGTGAGATGGCCAAGCGGATTGAATCGACCGACTTTGCGTTCTTCGTGACCGCAACGCTGATCCAGCGGCAGACCGGCGGGGATCTCTCGGAAGTGCTGGGCAACATCAGCGACATGATTCGCCAGCGGATCCGCCTTCAGCAGCACGTGAAGGCCAAGACCGCCGAGGGACGATTGACCGGGTACATCCTGACGGCATTTCCGGCGGTGATGTTCGTGATCGCGTATGTGCTGAACCCGGAGTACGCGGGCGTGCTGATTCACACGGGCACCGGGCTGATGCTGCTGGGTGTGGCGTTCGGTCTGCAACTGCTGGGGCTGTACTTCATCAAGAAGATCACGACGGTGGTCGTGTAGCAGGGGCAGGGAACAGGTGGCAGCGTGCAGAAACAGCAAGAGGCAGCGGCGTGCGCCAGTGAGCGGCCGACGTGCCGGTGTGCGGATCTTCCGCGGCGCAGCGGGATGAAGTTATGAACGAGCAGATTCTGCTATACATGTGCGTTGGCGGCGCCGTAGCGGGGGTGGCGTTTTTCGTCTCGCGGCTGGCGCTGGGCGCCGCTGCCGACGCCAAACTCCGCGAACGACTGGAGGATGCCGACCGCCCGGGTGGAGCCGCACATGGTCCATCCGCGACACAGACCGTTGTGCCGATCCTTCAGAAGATCGGTCAGGCCGCCGCCCAGCCGTTCATGCCCAAGAGCCGCCAGAAGGTCTCCAGCCTTCGGCGAGACCTGGGTTACGCCGGCATCTACAGCGCGTCAGCGGTGAAGCTGGTGACCGGGGCGAAGGTGCTTTGCCTGCTGGGGGGAGTGCTGATCGGCTACCTGCTGGGCGCGCTGGTTGGCCTGGTGATGCTGGGGACATCGGTTGGAGGGCTGGTGGGATACCTGATGCCGCGAATGTGGCTCAAGTCACGGATTCGCGCCAACCAGCGGGCGTTGACGATCGGGCTTCCCGATGCGCTGGACCTTCTGGTGGTATGCGTCGAGGCGGGACTGACGATCGATTCGGCCATGCAGCGCGTGGGGCAGGAGCTGAACCTGGCGCATCCGGCGGTGGCCCGTGAGCTGGGGATCGCGCACATGGAAACGCGCGTGGGACTGTCACGGCAGGAAGCGCTGAAGAATCTGGGCGTGCGAACGGGCAATGCGGCGCTACAGTCGCTGGCGGCGATGCTGATCCAGGCCGACCGCTTCGGCACTTCCATCGCCGGCGCCCTGCGGATTCACGCCGACTCGCTGCGAACCAAACGCCAGCACGCCGCCGAGGAGATGGCCGCCAAGGCTTCCGTGAAGCTCAGCTTCCCGCTGGTGCTGTTCATCTTCCCGGCGACGTTCATTGTTCTGGCCGGGCCAACGGTGATCGGACTGATGAAAAGCGCGCTGTTCAACGACTAAGTGATTAACGCGCTGCGCCGGTGAGACGATCTAAAAGGTGGTGACAAACATGACCAGCAGAACGCACAAACAGTTGATTGCGCCGGCAATGGGGTTGCCGATCGGGCTGCTGATGGCGGCGGCGCTGATTGGTGCAGCGCTGGGCGGGTGCGCGACGGACAAGTCGCAGATGAAGGACTTTTTCCCGCCCAACGACGGCAACCGCGCCGTCAACCAGATGGCCAACATGCAGGCAGATCTGGGCGCCCGCGCCGACGCCACGCTGCACCCGGTCCACTTCGACGGGACCAGGCTCAACTCCCTTGGCGAGCAGAAGCTGGCGGCGCTGATCGGACAGGACCCGGACGCGGACGTGAACGTGTATCTGGACATGCCCGAGAATGAGCTGGCTGAGGCGCGACGGGACGTGGTGAGAAGCTATCTGATCGATCGAGGCGTGACTGCGACGCATGCCAAAGTGCAGATCGGGCCCAACCCCGACACCCTCACGCCCGCGGCGATCGGACTGGCGCACCTGAGCAAGACCGAAACGGGACAGGCTGGCGGCGTGGCGGCGGTCGAACAGACCAGCATGGGGACCGGCGGCAGCAGCGGGGGAACGAAGTGATCGGTGTTTTCCGGATTGGGGCAGGGTAGCGGGGTGAGGAGCAGATGATAAGGGGGCGCGGGATCGGTTCACAACCGCCCAGTGTCTTCCGGAGCAGGAGAGGATCGGCGGCGGCGAATCGGCGATTCGTCGCCGTCGCGTCTTTGGGCCGTGCAGCGGTCGGGGCGACGCGTGCCGTCATCGGCACGATCAGGGGCTGCTCAGCCGTGCATCTGCCGCAAAAGCTCGTGCAGTTCGTGCAGATCGGCGACGGTCTTCCAGGGCTGGGCCGCAAAGTCGCGCCGGCGACGGTGACTGACCCAGACGGTCTTCATTCCCGCGGCCAGCCCGGCCTCCACATCGTGTCGCCCGTCGCCGACCATCCAGGCGTCGTGATGATCGGGCACGGCCAGTCGCTGGCAGGCCAGCAGCAGCGGCGTCGGATCGGGCTTGTAGACGCCGTCGTCGCGGGTGATCAGGATGTGGATGGGCAGGGCGTGGCGTGCCACGACAACTTCGGCACTGCGGCGGCTGTTGCGGGTGATCAGCGCCATTGGAATGCGGCGGGACTCGATCCACCGCAGCAGTTCAGCACAACCGGGATTCAACGTGGACTGTTCGGCGGCGGCGTCCTCGTGGCGAAGCAGAATCTGCCGCGCCCGTGCCAGCCGCGCCGGCTCCATCTCCGCCATCGCTTCCAAAATCGGACGATCGCCGATGCCCATCTCTGCCCTGATCGCGGCGAAATCGAGCATCGGACGGGTGAGCGTGCCGTCCATGTCAAACAGGATGGCCGACGGTCTCATACGTTTGATGTTTGTCCGCGTCGTCGCGGGAAGCAAGCGTCGCGGGGATGCAGCAGGACATGACACGCACTAGCCGCCAGACGCAGACAGCGCATGCGGTTGCGTTGCGGGCTGCGGCGGTTGTGGGCGATTCTCGACCGGCCGAAAGAGGCTCGCCAACCGTTCAATGAGATTGGCCAGATCATGGTGGTCGTTGCTGCGGGCGTGGTCGGCAGCGGTCAGGCCGTCGTGATCGCGGCGGGTCGGGTCGGCGCCGGCGTCGATCAGCAGCATCACCAGGGCCGGCGAGCAGCGATGGGACGTGACGGCGAGCATGAGCGGTGTAGTGCCGTCGTCGCAGGCGGCATTGGGATCAGCGCCGCGCGACAGCAGCAGCGCGACCGTCGAAACGTGCGCGTACAGGGCAGCATGCGCCAGCGGAGTCATCCCGAGGCTGTCGGGCTGGTTGACCGAGGCGCCCCGATCAAGCAGCAAGCGAGCGACGTCGGTCTTCCCGGCGCAGGCGGCGTGAGCCAGCGCCGTGCGTCCGCAGCGATCAACCGCATGCAGATCCGCGCCGCGACTGAGCAGCTCTCGCGTCGTGTGCAGATCTCCGTTGCTGGCGGCGATCATCAGCGCGGTCTGCTGGCTGAAAGGCTCGATGGCGTTGGGCGATGCGCCGCTGGCCAGCGCCTCATCAATCTGCTGCCACTCGCGAAAGCGCAGTGCCAGCAGGAGCCGTTCATCGGCATCGGCCCCGCCGGCAGGATAGCGGCGCACGATGATCGGTCCCCAGCACAAGCCACAGAACAGCGTAAGCAGGATTACGAGTTTCCCGATTCGCAGGAGTAACGATCTCATCTTCCGCAACATATACGGATAGAGAGCTCGGTTGTTCGTACAGAGCCGGTGGGTGCGGGTTCGATGTCACATTCGAACCAGTCAGCCGGAGCTTGCACTACGAAAGTCTGCGACGTGGCAGGCAGACCGAAGCGGCGGCGATCAACAGGATGGCGGCGCCGGCGGGCTCGGGAACCGTCACCCAACCGCTGTTGTTGGCCTGGGCGCCAATGCCCTGCACGTGAGCGGCGGTAGGGAACGGACCTTTGCCTCCAGCAGGGGCGCTGAGGAAATTGAAGGAGTTGGCCGTCAATGAGGAAATCCCGCTGATGGTGTACACGACCGACTCGCCGGCGGTAAAGCGGTTGGCGGGCGGCGCGTTGTCGAAGGCGACCTGGATGTCATACAGCCCGTCGCCATCGGCCTGGAACGCGTTGACTCCGGTGAGAATCGTCGGATTGGCGAAGGTTCCAGTCTTGGTCGGAGAAGAAAAGATCAAGTTGGCGGGGTTGAGACTGGGGTCGAGGTTGAAGTTCCATTCGGAGACGAATTCGCTGCCGGTGAGGTTCAGGGCCGTGAGGGTGAGCGTGACCGAGCCGCTGGACCCGCCATCGTCGAAGGTGGCGCGGAGCCACGGCGTGGCGCCTGCCGGGGCAGTGGCACCGCTGAACTCGACGGACAGATCGTAAGTGATGACCGCAGCGCGGGCAGTATGGCCCAGCGACATGGACAGCACGATGGCCGATGCACACAGGAAAAGTTGGGGACGACCGATCATGATCTTCCGCTCCGGTACGACTTTGGGGTTAGTCTTGTGGTTGATCCATCAGCAGCGCCACGGATGCAGCGCGGCGTCGCTGCCCCAACGTGTTAGCTTCCTCATCATACAGGAAATATAGTTTGATGCAATGAAGAATCGGGGTTACAGACTATGGATGTGGTGAACGACAAGGAACAGGCCGACTTGGGAGGACTGTACAGTTTATCCGATGCTTGCCGGCGGTAAGGGCTGTCGCAAGATCATCCGGACTCAAAACTCCACAGGAGCTGGACGAAGTTTGGAGAGCGGCCTATTCTGGCGGTCCCGCGGCATCGGGCAAACGGACTTGTTATGCGTTATCTGATCACTGGCGGGGCGGGATTCATCGGTTCGCACCTGGCCGAGCGGCTGGTCCGCGACGGCCAGCAGGTCACGATCCTGGACGATCTGTCCACCGGTCGCGAATCGAATCTGGCGGCGCTGCGCGGCAGCCCTCACATGCAGTTCATCCGTGACAGCGTCGAAAACGAATCCACCGTCGCGCTGGCCGTGTCACAATGTGATGCGATTTTCCACCTGGCGGCGGCGGTGGGGGTGCAGCTCATCGTCGATCAGCCAGTACGCACCATCACCACGCTGATTCACGGCACGGAGGTGGTGCTGGCCGCCGCGCATCGCTTCGGCAGGCCTGTGCTGATCACCTCCAGCTCCGAAGTCTATGGCAAGGGAACGCGCGTGCCGTTTGGCGAGGACGACGACATCGTCATGGGCCCCACGCGACACAGCCGATGGTGCTACGCCTACAGCAAGGCGATCGACGAATTCCTCGGTCTGGCGTACCACAAGCAGTTCGGCCTGCCGGTGGTGATCGTGCGGCTGTTCAACACGGTGGGACCAAGACAGGTTGGGATGTATGGGATGGTTCTGCCGCGATTCGTGGAAGCGGCGCTGGCGGGCAGGCCGCTTCAGGTCTACGGAGATGGCACGCAGACGCGCTGCTTCTGCCATGTCGCCGACGTCGTCGATGCCCTGGTGAAGCTGATGAACACGCCTGCCGCCGTCGGGCAGGTCTTTAACCTGGGCAGCGACCAGGAGATCTCGATCAACGACCTGGCCAGGCGCGTGATCGAGCTGACGGGATCCAACAGCGCGATCGAGCACGTGTCGTACGAAAAAGCCTATGGCCAGCCGTTCGACGATCTGCCCCGGCGTGTGCCGAAGCTGGATCGGATTCGCGCGGCGATCGGATTTGAGCCGAGGTTCAACCTGGATCAGATCATCCGGTCGGTGATCGACGAGCGACGGGGTGCGATGAGACCGGCTGGACCGTCATAGGTAACCAGCGGTGTGGGGAGCGGGCGTGCGGGCCGCTGGCGAAAGGCGGAGCGTGGGCGTGCGTGGTGAGTCAATGAATCGGGCCGGTGGTCGCGGGTCTGGTCGTCGCCTCCAGCGCCGCCAGTTCCGCCCGCCAGCGGGCGGCGTCGGTGGGACGGCCCGTATGGTCACAGATCTCAGCAAGGGCGGCCACAACGCTGCGGGCCACTTCGTGCTTCTGTAGTCCTCTAGATTGGATCGTTCTATATGCTTGCGCGAACAGCGTCTCGGCGTCACTGAGTCTTCCTGCGGCTCTGAGCAATGTGCCGAGGTGCTTCATCGAGCCAAGCGTGTCCAGATGATCGCTGCCGAGCACGCGCCGCCGACCGTCAAGCGCTTCGCGCAAGAGCGGCTCAGCTTTGTCGAGCCTTCCCTGCGCAAAAAGCAAGTAGCCAACGTTATTCACGGATCTGAGGGTCTCTGGGTGATCAGCACCCAGCACGCTACGAAGGCCTTCCATCTCCTCACGCCACAGCGCCTCGGCGGTTTCGAGTCTCCCTTGCAACTGGAAAAGGCGGCCCATCCAATGCAGCGAATTGAGCGTGTCCAGATGATGGTTTCCCAACACCTTTCGGCGACCCTCCAGCGCGTTGCGCAGCAACGGCTCGGCTTCTGCGAACTTCTTCTGGTCCAGCAACAATGCACCGGCCCAGCCCATCGCGTTCAGCGTCGTCGGGTGATCACGGCCCAACACGCGTGAAAAGCCCTCGGCCGCCTCGAAAGACAGCGATGCTGCCTCGTCATATCTGCCTTGGGCTCGCCGCAAGGCGCCCATAGCCCGAATGATGCTCAGCGTGGTTCGATGTACACTGCCCAACACGCTACGGCTCCTCTGCATCGCATCGCTCAGTAGGAGTTCGGCCTCACTCAGCTTGCCCTGTATGAGCAGCAGGCTTGCCAGATTATCGACCGAAACCAAGGTGTCGAGGTGATCGTCGCCGAGCGTACGACGACATCTCTCCAGTCCCTCGCGGAGGAAGGGTTCAGCGCGATCAGGCTGCCCTTTGGTCTGGAGGAGCATGCCCATGTTATTGATGGCGGATGTAGTATGCGGATGATCATCTCCCAGCACGCGCCGGTGTCGCTCGAGCGACTCGGACAAGAGGGCTTCGGCCTCGTCGAGTTTGCCTTGTTCCTGAAGCAGCGTTGCCAGCTGATTCAGCGCAGCCAATGTGTTCGGATGATCGTCCCCCAGCGTGACGCGGTGCTGCTCGAGCGCATCGCGCAACAATGAATCGGCTTCGTCGAACCGCCCTTGGGCTACAAACAGGGTGCCGAGGTTCAGAACTGAGACCAACAGGTTCCGATCCCCAGGTCTGGCTAACAGACGTCGTCGATCGAGCGCCTCCCGGAACAACAGCTCTGCATCCAACAGCTTGCCCCGTGCCTGCCGAAGTGACGCTAAACTGTTGATTGCACCCAAGGTATCGGGATGGTCGCTCCCCAGGATGCGCCTGTTGCGCTCAACCGACTCGCGAAGAAACCGATCAGCCTCGTCGAGCTTGCCGGTGCCGTGGAGGAGGGTTCCCATCCATAAGAACGAATTCAGCGTGTCGGGGTGATCCTCGCCCAAGAGGCGCCGCCGCACGCCTAGAGCCGCTTCAGCATGCGGTAGAGCCAAATCCGACCTGCCAACTGCTTCATAGGAGTAAACAAGTGCCATCCGAACGCTGGCTTCGGTCAGCGGTTTGCCGCTGAACTGCGTGCGAATCGCAGATGCTGCCGGGTCGAGCATTCTCTTGATGATTTGTTCGCGCACCGCCCTGTCCGGCATGTTCTCCGGCCGCGCCCCGTACAAAACGTTCTCATTGAAAAAGTGATTTACGGCGTCAAGCTCTTGGCTCCGTGACTGTGCTTCGGCACGCTGGCGGCGCTCGCGAAGGGCAAAAGTCGCCGAGAGCGCGGTCGCCGCCACCATGGCCAGAGCGACCATGCCTGCCGATGCGACGACGACCTTATTCCTCTTCGCGAATTTCCTCAGGTTGTACCACGTGCTCGGCGGTCTTGCGGTGATCGGCTCGTAGTCGAGGTACCGCTTCACGTCCGCTGCCAGGTCTTGCGCAGTTGGATAGCGTCGGGTCTTGTCCTTCTCCATCGCCTTCTGCACGATCGTCTCGACGTCGCCACGCATCGAGCGGTCGATGCTGCTCAGCCTGCTCGGTTCTTCTTCGCAGATGATCCGCGCGGCCTCGGGCAGGGGGCGGTCCTTGACCTCGTAGGGCATGCGGCCTGCGAGCAGCTCGTAGCCGAGCACGCCAAGCGCGTAGACATCGGTGGCCTGGTCCAGCTCATCGACCTGCCCGCGGATTTGTTCCGGGGCCATGTAGGGCACGGTGCCGACGATGTGGCCCGTCTGGGTGTGCTGGGTAGCCGTCTGGGCATCGGCGTCGATGGCTCGTGCCACGCCGAAATCGAGGATCTTCGGCTTGCCGTCGCTCATCACCAGGATGTTGCCGGGCTTGAGGTCGCGGTGGACGATGCCCCGGCTGTGGGCGTGGCTGACGGCCTGGCAGATCTCGCAGAAAAGCTGCATCCGCTGGCGGAGCTTAAGCACAGGGCTTGCCTGCTTGAGATATACATCAAGCGGTTGGCCTTCGATCAGCTCCATCGCGAAGAACGGCTGAGGTCCGGCGCCGATGTCGGCGATGCCGGCGTAGTAGATTCGCGCGATGCCGTGATGATTCAGCCGCGCCAGCAGGACCGCCTCATGCTCGAAGCGGCGAAGCAGCGCGGGGGTCATCTTCCCGGGGTGAACGACCTTCAGCGCCGCGCGCTGCGCCAGTCGCAGATGCTCGGCCTCGTACACCACGCCCATCCCGCCCTCGTTGATTTTGCGAATGATGCGGTAGTCGCCGATGTGCTCGGGAAGGGGATCAACGGATTCGACGACGGCTCTGGCGGCGGCGAGCTGAGCGGAACCGAACCAGGTCGAGTCCGGATTGTACGGCTGGGTCTGTGCGGGGGCGGTTGGCGCGGTCGGAGGCTGCTCCTGTCCAGCGGTCATGTTCTGTCCTCCCGCAGATGAAATGAGCCGGCGATCGTAACGCTACCGAGGGGCAAAAGCGATGAAAAACCGGCGGCGATTCTCTGCCCCTGGCGGCTGCGACAAAAAGGGTGCAGGCGCATGCTGTTCTGGTCCGGGCGAGTGGCGCGCCCAGCGAGGCAGCCGGTTGGACATCCTCGCCTTCCACCTGTAATCTGCCTTGGGTCCCCGAGGGCGTCGATTCCGGGGCCAGGATGAGGTTTTGAGCGAATGTCAGGCTGGATCTTCGGACAATCCGCGCCACTGTTGGCGAGCCATCAGCACAATCCTTCCCCACTGCTCGCCCAGGTCTTCAGCGCCGACGAGGTGCTCTCGCCTTACGTCTACGTCTTTTACGTGGCATTTCTGGTCTCGTGGATTTTCACGCCGATCATGCGCTCGGTGGCGATCTACTACGGGATCGTCGATCAGCCGGATCAGTTGCGAAAGATTCACAAAACGCCGGTGGCATATCTGGGGGGAGTGGCGGTGTTTCTGGGCTGGATCGCGGGCCTGGCGATGAGCCAGTTTCTGTATCTGCACCGCAACGCGCCGGGGTTGCAGCATCTGGTGATCCGGCTGGGGATCATCGCCGGCGCCTGCACCATCATCGCGCTGGGGTTGTGGGATGATCTGCGACGCATTCGTCCATGGATGAAGATCACCGGACAGGTGGCGGCGGCGTGCATGCTGCTGGCGTCGGGAATCGGTACGGAGATCACCAAGTTCTTCATCGCCCCGATCACGCTGCGCATGGCCAATTATCTGGACTGGGCGCCCGACCCGGCGTCTCCGCTGTATCAGTGGCTGATCTATACCAGCAGTTGCGGGCTGGTGATTGCCATCGTGGTCTTCTGCTGCAACGCGACCAACCTGATGGACGGGCTGGACGGATTGTGCGGAGGAGTGACCGCGATCATCGCGATCGGGTTCACCATCCTGGCGGTGTATCTGGGCATGAACAGCGGCGGGCCGGAAACGAACAACGACGCGCTGCGGGTGGTGCTGGCGCTGGCGTTGCTCGGGGGAGTGCTGGGGTTCGTGCCGTACAACTTCAATCCCGCCTCGATTTTCATGGGCGACACCGGCAGCATGTTCCTGGGGTTCACGTGCGCGCTGCTGATCATCCTGATGGGAGAGGTGGGGTCGCGATGGTTTCTGGCCTCGACGGTGATGTTCGCGCTGCCGATCCTGGACACGAGCCTGGCCTTTGCGCGGCGGTGGGTGAACCGCCGGCCGTTCTTCAGTGCCGATCGCCAGCATTTTCATCATCAGTTGGTGGCCCGGGGGCTGACGATCCGCAAGGCGGTGATGCTGAGCTACGGTCTGGCGATTTTCTTCGTGCTGTGCGGAGTATTGATCGTGTTCATGCGAACCCGCTACGCGGTGATGTTCTATCTGACGATTTTCGGCTACATCGTCGTCGCGGCATACAAGATGGGCATGGTGCACGAAAGGCCAGTGGTGGTGACGCGCAAGCCGATCGATCAGGGCGGGGTGGTATCGGCGGCGAGCAGCGAGCCGGCGGCGGTGCTGGAGGTGCGCGACGCGCCCCAGCCGGCGCACAGCATCGCACCTGCTGACTCCGCTGCCGCAGCGCCTGCGGGATTATCAGTCCCCGGTGCCTGGAACGAACCGGCGTGAGCGCAGTTGCCAAAATCGATGCCAGATTGCAGGCTAACCCGGTGCGAGCTTTGACTGTCCGTGCTCATCCGCGGGCGGTTTTTCGCCGATCAGTGCGATAAGGCGGTATGGTATATTCGGATTTTGCCAACCATAACGGCGAGGCGACGCCCGCCGGGATGGCCCTGAGCCGGCAACGATGTAAGTGAAAATCAAGAGGTAACTTATGGATGTAACGGTGATTGGTTGTGGATACGTGGGGCTGGTGACCGCCACCTGCCTGGCCAGCATCGGGCACACGGTCCGGGGCGTGGAAAAGGACCCCAAGAAGCTCAAGATGCTTCAGGACGGGCACTGCCCGATCTTCGAGCCGGGACTTCAGGAGCTGATGCAGGAGCACTATGCCTCCGGACAACTTCAGTTCACCGACAACATCAAGGCGGCGGTGAAGGATGCGGAGGTGATCTTCCTGGCCGTCGGCACCCCTTCCAAACCCGATGGCACCGTGGACATGAGCTACCTCGAAGCCGCCGGCAAGGAAGTCTGCGACGCTCTGGCGGAACTGAACAACGATTACCTGGTGACCATCGTCGTCAAGTCCACGGTTCCGGCCGGTACCAACCGCAAGCTCTACAACTTCCTCAAGCAGCAGACCAACTCCTACGTGCAGGTGGTCTCCAACCCCGAATTCCTGCGCGAAGGCTCGGCAGTGAAGGACTTTTTGGAGCCTGATCGGATTGTGATCGGCGGGGAGAGCCCCGAGGCATTTCGCATCATGCGCCGACTCTACGACCCGATCGTCAAGCGCGAAGAAAACTTCATGACGATGAGCTGGGAATCGGCGGAGCTGACCAAGTACGCCGCCAACACGATGCTCGCCGCCCGCATCTCGTTCATGAATGAAATGACCATCCTCTGCGAGTACTACGGCGCCGACATCGAGGACATCCGCAAGGGAATCGGCTCAGATTTTCGCATCGGGCCGGCGTTTTTGCGCGCGGGAGTGGGCTTCGGCGGATCATGCTTCCCCAAGGACGTGGCGGCGATGGAGCACATCTCCCGCCAGGCCGGACACGAAAGCCTGTTCGTTCACGCCATCCAGACCACCAACAAGAACCAGAAGAAGCGATTCGTGGATCGGCTGGTGGAAAAGCTGGGCCGACCCATTCAGGGCGCGACCATCGCGGTGTGGGGGCTGGCATTCAAGGCGGACACCGACGACATCCGCGAGAGTCCTGCGATCGACGTGATCCGGTATCTGCTGGACCGCGGCGCTCACGTGCGTGCCCACGACTACAAGGGCATGGAGAACATGAAGCAGATCTTCAAGGATCAGGTCGAGTGGTGCAACGATCCGGTCACCGCCGCCGCCGGCGCCGACGCCGTGGCCCTGTTGACCGACTGGCCACAGTACAGCACCCTGCCGTTCCGCAAGATCGCCGCTACGATGAACCAGCCGATCATTTTCGACGGACGAAACTGCCTGCACCGCGACGTGATGCGTGAGACCGGCTTCCAGTACTATCCGATGGGCCGGCCCTGCATCGAAAACTCCCTGCGCCTGAAGAACCGGGTGTGAACGCCGACGCTCTGCCAACAAATCAACCGTGATTGCGGCCCGGGGCTGTGCCTCCGGGCCGCATCTTTATGATGCACCTTCGGTTACAGGTCAGGTTGACGTTTTTCTTGATTCGCTAAAACATATGTTTTAAACTACCGATTGAAATGGACACCGAGTCGCAACAGCCGTCTGCGTCGCCACCGGAAATGGCGCTCAGCCAGCAGACCCGCCAGCGATTGCTGGAGGCCGCAGGCGAAGTCTTCGCCGAGTACGGCTACCGCGCCGCGACCATCCGCCAGATCTGTCAGCGCGCCGGCGCCAACGTCGCCGCGGTCAATTACCACTTCCGCGGCAAGGACAAGCTGTATGCCGAGTGCGTCAGCTACTGGCTCAACGAGGCGCTGAAGAAGTATCCACCGGACATGGGCCTGACCCCCGATTCCACGCCCCAGCAGCGGCTGCACGCGTTCGTGCGCTCGTTTCTGTACCGAATCCTCGATCAGAGCCGTCATGCCTGGTACGGCAAGCTGGTGGCCCGCAACCTCATCGAGCACACCCCCTACCTGGATTCATGCGTGGAGCAGGCGATTCGTCCCATGGCTCAGCGGCTGCATGAGATCATCCGGGCGATCGTGGGACCGAAGGTCGGTGAACGCGACATTCGCCTGGCGGCGCTGAGCATCGTCGGACAGATCGTGCTGCATCGCCATTCCAGGCCGGTCATCGCCCGGCTGTACCCGGGCCTGACATACACGGCCCAGGACCTGGAGCGTCTGGCCGAGCACATCACGCAGTTTTCGCTGGCCGGGCTGGATCGGCTTGCCGCCCGGGCGCAGCGCGATACGCAAGCGGATCAGAACAGCACAGGTGTTTCATGACAGGTTCCAAAGGCGCAACGGCGACACACATCCAGCTCGAGCGCGAGGCCGACCGGGTTGTTTCCGGCTCCGCATCCCGCGCACGCAAAGCGCTGATGGTTCTTGTCGCGATGATTGGTGTGATCGCGGCGGCCGCTTACATCGTGCGCGTCGCGATCTACGCCTACTACTACGAATCCACCGACGACGCCTTCGTGGAGTCGGCGGTGGTGCAGATCGGCACGAAGCTGGGCGGATACGTGCGGGCCGTGGAGGTCAACGACAATCAGCACGTCTCGCAGGGGCAGGTGCTGGTGCGGCTGGACGACGCCGATCAGCAGGCGCGGCTCCAGCAGGCGCGGGCGGCGTTGAGCGTGGCACGCAGTCGCCTGGCTGAAGCTCAGATGCATCTTCAGATGCTTCAGGCGGAGCTGGAGCAGGCGAGGGCGCAGTTGGCGGCGGCCCGCGCCAACGCCCAGGTCGCCGAAACCGAGCGACTGCGCTACGAGTCGATGCCCCCGGGCGCCGCCTCGCCGCAGGAACGCTCCAACGCGATTGCCGCCGCCGACGCCGCACGCGCCAATGTCCAGGCGGCACAAAGCAAGCTGACGGCGGCGGAGGCGGCGGTGGCGCATGGTCAGTCGCGGCTGAGAACGGCGCGGGCGGAACTGGCTGTGGCCCGTGCCGCGCTGGCGCAGGCGGAGCTGGAGCTGTCGTACACGAAGATTCTGGCGCCGCAGGCCGGACGAGTCACACGAAAAGGCGTCGAGCCAGGCGCCTACGTGCAACCGGGCCAGGCGCTGATGGCCATCGTCCCCGATCAGGTCTGGGTGGTGGCCAATTTCAAGGAGACGCAGCTTACGCACATGCGACCCGGACAGCCGGCCGACATCCGCGTCGATGCCTACCCGGGGCGCAGGTTCCGCGGGCACGTGGACAGCATCCAGGCCGGGACCGGCGCGCGTTTCAGCCTGCTGCCACCAGAGAATGCCACGGGCAACTATGTGAAGGTCGTGCAGCGCGTGCCGGTGAAGATCGTCTTTGACGATCCCCCGCCGCGCCAGATCGTGCTGGCCCCGGGCATGAGTGTCGTGCCGCGAGTGAAAGTCAGATGAGCCTGCGACCGCGACGTGTGCCTGCCGCGGCAACGACCATCGCGACGCTGACTCTCGGATCCTGCAACGGCCATGAACGATTCGGCATCTGACAATCTCACGCCGCCGCAGCTCTGGCGGCCGCGGCACAACCCCTGGGTCATCGCCCTGACGGTGGTGCTGGCGACGTTCATGGAGGTGCTGGACGTGAGCATCGCGAACGTGGCGTTGCCGCACATCGCCGGCAGCCTCGCCGCCGGCACCGACGAGAGCACGTGGGTGCTGACCAGCTATCTGGTCACCAATGCCATCATCCTTCCGATGTGCGGATGGTTCAGCCAGATGCTTGGACGCAAGCGATTCTACCTGACTTGCGTGGTCCTGTTCACGCTTTCGTCGGCGGCGTGCGGAATGGCGCCGAGCCTGGCGTGGCTGGTGTTCTTTCGCGTGCTCCAGGGTCTGGGCGGCGGAGGCTTGCAGCCCAGTTCCCAGGCCATCATCGCCGACACCTTCGAGCCGCGACGCCGCGGCATGGCCTTCGCCATCTACGGCATGGCCGTCGTCACCGCGCCTGCGATCGGTCCGACGCTGGGCGGATGGATCACCGACAACTTCGACTGGCGGTGGATCTTCTGGATCAACATCCCCGTCGGTGTGGTCTCGCTGCTGCTCAGCTCGCGATTCGTCGAGGATCCGCCGCACCTCAGCGGCCGGCAACGCCGCAACAGCATCGACTACATCGGTTTTGCCCTGGTGGCGCTGGGGCTGGGCACGCTCCAGGTGGTGCTGGACAAGGGACAGCGGCAGGACTGGCTGGAGTCCCGATTCATCGTCGTCTTTTCCACGATCTCCGCCTGTAGTCTGCTGGCCGCCGTCTGCTGGGAGCTGTGGCATCGCGATCCGATCGTGGACCTGCGGCTTCTGCGCGAGCGCAACTTCGCGACGGCCAACCTGCTGATGTTCGCGCTGGGATTCGTGCTGCTGGGCAGCACGGTCCTGCTGCCGCAAATGCTTCAGTTGCTGCTGGGCTACACCGCGACGCGCGCGGGCATGGCACTGTCTCCGGGCGGGCTGGTGATCATGCTGCTGCTGCCTTTTGTGGGCATGGCGCTTTCACGCGGCGTGCAGCCCAAGTGGCTGATCATGATCGGCCTGTGCATCAGCGCCCTGGGTCTGATCCGCATGTCGCACTTCAACCTCCAGATCACCTTTGCCGACGCGGCGATGGCGCGCATCGTCCAGGCGTGCGGAATGGCGATGCTGTTCGTGCCGATCAACACCTTGGCCTACGCGTTTCTCCCGCCGCACAAGAACAACGCCGCCTCCGGGCTGATCAACCTGTCGCGAAACATCGGCGGCAGCGTGGGGATCGCGTTCGCCACGACTCTGCTGGCGCGGCACGCGCAGCTTCACCAGACCTATCTCGTCGAGCATGTGTCCCCCTTCGACCCGCGCGCCCAGATCGCCCTGGGCACGCTGCGCCGCGTCCTGGCCGAACATGGCGTCGCCGCCGCCCAGACCACCCGACTGGGACTGACCATGATCTACGAGCTGGTGCAGCAGCAGGCGGCGATGCTCTCGTACGTGGATGTGTTCAGGATCATGGCAGCGATCTTCTTCGGGATCGTGCCCCTGGTCGCGATCATGAAGCGAATCCGCTCGGCCCCGCCGACCGTGGGTCATTGACCACAATCAGCCCGGCCAACCCCGGTCGCCTCCGATGACGGCGCGCCACGCTCAGTGCTAATCCCCGTCGGCATCCAGTTGCGCATCCATGGCCGCGACGGCGGATTCGTCGTCCGCGGGCAGCGCCGTGGCGGAGGCATCAGTCCCCCGGTCGCCCATCTCCGCTTGCGGTGAATCGTCCGTGAACAGCTTCTGTTGCTCGATGCGTCGCAGCCGCCTCGATCCCTCGCCGCGAAGCTGCACCGTGCCGCTGCCCAGCAGATGCTCGACGGCCTGGATCAACTGCCGGGATGGCCGGACTGATAACTCGCGCCCGAGCTGAAGCAGCACCTTCTGGGTCTGCGCCGTTTCCACCTGAAGGTAGACGCGCAGGTTGCCCGGATACTGCTTCAGCAGCGGCGCCAGCTCGGCCACCGTCGCGGGCGTGTGCCGCGTGTGGTCCAGCTTCACCGCAATCGCTGTGGTCAGACGCCCGATCGCTTCCTCGATGGGAATGATGTCGTTGACGATGATGCAGGGGGTTTCCCGCCGGCGGTCGATCTTGCCCTTCACGAACACGATCCGCTCCACCGTCAGCAGGTCCGGATAGCGCCGCGTCAGATCCGCATACTGATCCGACCAGATCGTCGCGTCGATCTGCCCTTCCAAATCTTCCAGGGTGATGTTGGCCATCTGCGAACCGGCGTTGCGTCCGTTCTTGACCAGGCTTTTCTTCACGCGGGTGATCATCCCGCCGACGGTCAGCTCGACCCCCTCGCGGTAATTCATTGCCTCGCGCGTGGTGGCGGTTGAGAAATGCTCCAGGGCCATCTGGTGTTCGGTGAGCGGATGGCTGGTGATATAGAAGCCCAGCAGCTCCTTCTCGAATTTCAGCAGTTCGGCGCTGGGAAGCTCGTCGATATCCGGCAGGGCGCCGGCCAGCGCGCGATGCGTGGCAGACGTGCTTGTCGCCGCGGAGGTCGCCGCGAACATGCTCATTTGTCCGGATCGCCGGTCCTGCTGGCTCTGCTGTCCCATTTCGATGGCGCGTTCCAGCACGTGCAGAAGCGGCGCGCGTTTGGGGCTGATGCTGGAGAACGCGCCGCATTTGACCAGCGCCTCGATGGTGGCGCGATTCACCGACCGCAGGTCCACCCGTTCGCAGAAGTCGTAGATCGAAGTGAACGGGCCGGACTTTCTTCGCTCCTGGAGGATCGCCTCCACCGCCTTTTCGCCAACGCCCCGCACAGCGCACAGCCCGAAGCGGATCACGCCCTGTCTGCTCTGTTTGTCGGCTGCATTCCTGCGTGGGCGGGCACCTTCCTTCTCGACGTACACGGGAGTGAAATCGCGATCCGAAACGTTGACATCCGGCGGCAGCACCCTGATGCCGCGCGTGCCATCCGGCAGGGTCATTCGTCGGCACTCCTCGATGTATTCGACCACCTTCTCGGTCGAGCCCATCTCGAAGGTCAGCAGCGCCGCCATGTATTCCACCGGGTGATACACCTTCATGTATGCCGTCTGAAACGCCACAATCGCGTAGCGGGTGCTGTGTGATTTGTTGAAGCCGTAGCCCCCGAACTTCAGGATCAGCTCGAAGATCTCCTCGGCCTTGTCGCGGCTGATTCCCTTCTCCATCGCGCCGCGGATGAAGTCCGGCTTGAATTTGGCGATGATCTCGACGTTCTTCTTGCTGATGGCCTTGATCAGCTTGTAGGCGTTG
The DNA here is from genome assembly GCF_050410795.1 of Fontivita pretiosa. Classification (GTDB taxonomy): domain Bacteria; phylum Planctomycetota; class Phycisphaerae; order Tepidisphaerales; family Tepidisphaeraceae; genus Fontivita; species Fontivita pretiosa. Next base: position 2,958,221 of record NZ_CP191258.1, read on the forward strand.
GACAGCTCGATCCCGCCGAGCTGGTTGAAGATCTGCATCACCTGTTCCTGGTAGACCATGATGCCGTAGGTCTCTTCCAGGATCTTGTCCATGATGGGATGGACACTGGGCACCGGCTCGCGCCCGTGCTTGCGGTTGCAGTACAGCGGGATCAGCTCCATCGGCCCGGGGCGGTACAGGGCATTGGCGGCGATCAGGTCCTCGATGCGGTCCGGCTGCATCTTCATCAGCAGGTCCTGCATCCCGCCGGACTCGAACTGGAACACGCCTTTCGTCTCGCCGCGGCGGAACAGGTCGAACACCTTCTGATCGGTCAGGTCGATGCTTTCGATGTCGATCTGGAGTCCCGTGGTCTGCTTGACCAGCTCGACGGCGCGGGTCAGCGTCGTCAGTGTCCGCAAGCCCAGAAAGTCCATCTTGAGCAGCCCGCACTTTTCGGCGATGGGGCCTTCGAATTGCGTAAGGATGTCCTCGCCCGACTTGTACAGCGGGACGATCTCGTCCAGGGGCTTATCGGCGATGATCACGCCCGCGGCGTGCATGCCGGCGTTGCGGCACAGGCCCTCCAGTCGCCTGGCGATGTCGATGATCTGTTTGGCGGTCGGATTGGTGTTGTACAGCTCGCGCAGGTCCGGCGCCTGGGCAAGGGCCTTGTCCAGCGTCATGCCCGGCGTGCCGGGGATGAGCTTGGTGAGCTTGTCCACCTCCGCCAGTGGAACGCCCAGCACGCGTCCCACGTCCTTGCACGCCGCCTTGGCCGCCAGCGTGCCGAACGTGATGATCTGCGCCACGTGCCCGTACTTTCTTCGGACATAGTCGATGACCCTGGCACGTCCTTCCTGGCAGATGTCGATGTCGATATCGGGCATCTCGTTGCGGGATGGATCCATGAATCGCTCGAACAGCAGTCCGTAGCGGATGGGATCGACGTTGCACAGCCCCAGCAGGTAGCCGACCATGGTCCCCACGCCGCTGCCGCGGGCGCCGACGGGAATGCCGTTCTGCCGGGCATAGTTACAAAAGTCCCACACGATCAGGAAGTACGAGCAGAAGCCCTTCATCGCGATGATCTTCAGCTCGTGCTCAAGCCGGGCGCGGATCTGCGGCGAAACCTCCGTCGTGCCGTAACGCCACTTCAGCCCCTCTTCGCACAACTGCCGCAGGTACAGCTCATCGTCCCCCATGGCACGGACGTCTTGCCCGTGTGAATTGTCCTGCCCGGACGGGCCCCCCGTGACGCGCAACAGCTCCCTGGGCACTTGATACACCGGCGCGTAGCGCTTCGAGAAGTCCAGCTCCAGATCGCACATCTGGGCGATCCGCAGCGTATTGTCGATCGCCTCGGGATACGCCGACAGCGCCTCGGCCATCTCCAGCGGGCTTTTCAGATACAGGTGCTCGGGGTACTTCAGCCGCCCTTCGTCGCTGATCAGCCGGCCCATGCTGATGCAGCAGAGCACGTCGTGGGCGAAGTGGTCCTCCCTGTTCAGAAAGTGCACATCGTTGGTGCCGACGATCCCCACGCCGAGCTTGCGCGCCAGCTCCACCAGCTCGGGGTTGACCATGTCCTGTTCCCGGATTCCCTGCTTCTGCACCTCGATGAAGAAGCGGTCGGGGCCGAAGATCTGGATGTAGGTTTCGGCGATTTGCCTGGCGGCCCTGGCGTCGCGCTTCAGAAATGCCGAGCAGACTTCTCCGCCCAGGCACGCGCTGGTCGCGATGATCCCCTTGCTGAACTGCCGCAGGACTTCCTTGTCGATCCGCGGCTTATAGTAAAACCCCTCGCGGTAGGCGATGCTCGAGAGCTTGATCAGGTTCCTGTACCCCTCCAGGTTCTGCGCCAGCAGCAGCAGGTGATACGCCGCCTCCCCCGGATTGCCGCCCGGCGTCGAGCGTTCACGGCGATCCCCCGGGGCCATGTACGCTTCCATGCCCAGGATCGGCTTGATGCCTTCCTTCTTGCACTCATTGAAGAATTCGATCACGCCGAACATGCACCCGTGGTCGGTGATGGCAAGACTGCTCATCCCCAGCGCCTTGGCACGCTTGACCAGATCCTGCACCTTGCAGGCCCCGTCGAGCAGGGAGTAGTGCGTGTGGACATGAAGATGCACAAACGACGCCGACTCGTTGGCCATGCTGCGAAGCTACCTCGCGGCTTGGCGGTTTCAAGCGGGCCGCGCGATGCCCACAGTTTTTCCCCAACCCGGCGTATAATGCGTTGCCGAAATCAGGCATCACGCGCTGTCTCGGCGCGCATTTGCACGCGACATGCGCCGGCGGATGCTCATAGACTCATAGCCCATGTCCCTCAACCAAGAACTCTCGCAACTGTTCCGTACCCTGTCGGCCATCATGGAGATCCGCGGCGAGCCGGTATTCAAGGCCATCGCCTTCTCCAAGGTCAGCCGCATCCTGGAAAACCTCCCGATCGATATCCGTGCCGCGGTGGAGGACGGCACGATCGAGCAGATCGAAGGCATTGGCCCGCACAGCCGAAGGATCATCGAGGAATACGTGCGCACCGGTCGCAGCAGTGACTACGACCAGGCGATCGCCAGTATCCCCGAAGGACTGATCCCGATGCTCCAGATTCCCGGTCTTGGTCCCAAGACGATCGCTCTGTTCTGGAAAGAGCGTGGCATCACGAACCTGGAGGAGCTGACCCGGGCACTGGAGGATGGTTCGCTCAAGGGGCTGAAGGGGATCGGGGAAAAGAAGCTGGAAGCGATCCGGCAGGGAATCCGAATGCGCGCCCAGGCGGCGCAGCGGATGGGCATCGGCGAGGCGCTGCCCGTGGCCGAGCAACTGCTGGCCGGGCTGCGGGCGCTGAAGCAGGTGACGCAGGCCGAGATCGCCGGCAGCCTCCGCCGACGCAAGGAAACCATCGGAGACGTCGACTTGGTCTGCGCCTGCAAGGACGGCGCATCCGGCGCCCAGATCACCTCGGCCTTCACCCGCTTCCCCGAGGTCAGCACGGTGCTGGGCGAGGGTCCGACCAAGGCCAGCATCGTCACCGCCAGCGGTTTGCAGGTGGACCTGCGCGTCGTGCCGGAGGAGAACTTCGGCGCGGCGCTGCTGTACTTCACCGGTTCCAAAGACCACAACGTCCGCGTGCGTGGGCTGGCCCAGGAAAAGGGCATGACCCTCAACGAGTGGGGGCTGTACAAGCTCCAGGAGTACGAGAAGATCCAGAAGAAGCCCGGCGAGGCGCCCAAGCTCAAACCGCTGGCCAGCAGAACCGAGGCGGAAATCTACAGGAAGCTGGGCATGTCGTACATCGAGCCGGAGCTGCGGGAGGATCGCGGCGAGGTGGAGCTGGCGCTGAAACACAAGCTGCCCAAGCTCATCGAGCGGGCCGACTATCGCGGCGACCTGCACTGCCACAGCACCGCCTCCGACGGCACCGCCAGCATCGAGCAGATGGCCGAAGCCGCCATCGCGCTGGGATACGAGTATCTCGGGATCACGGATCATTCCAAGAGCCAGGTGATCGCCAATGGCCTCTCGCCCGAGCGCCTGCTCGCCCACGTCAGGGAAATCCGCAGGATCTCGGATCGATTTGGCAGGAAGATCAAGCTGCTGGCCGGCGCGGAAGTGGACATTTTGGTGGATGGGCGGCTGGACTACGAGGATGCGATTCTGGCGGAGCTGGATTTCGTCATCGCCTCGCCGCACGTGTCGCTCAAACAGGAGTCGGACAAGGCGACAGATCGCATCCTGCGCGCGATCGAGAACCGGTACGTCAACATCATCGGACATCCCACCGGGCGGCTGATCAACTCGCGCCCGGGGTTGCCGCTGGATTTTGCCCGCATTTACAAGGCCGCGGCCGATTCCGGCACGGCGCTGGAGATCAACGCCGGTTATCCGCGACTGGACCTGAACGACATCCACTCCCGCGGCGCCATCGACGCCGGCGTGATGCTCTCGATCAACACCGACGCCCATTCCACTCAGGGCTTCAACGACATTGTGCTCGGGCTGTCCGTCGCCCGCCGCGCCTGGGTGACCAGACATCACGTGATCAATTGTCTGCCCCTGTCAAAGCTCCAGCAGTTTTTCGCCCGCAAGCGCTGAGCATTGAGCGCGTCGCAAGGAAGTCGCCAGGAGTGATGCCGCGCATCAGTGGGCAAGACTTCCCCGACCGATCTGTGTCCCGGAGCTTTCCAGCATGTGCTGAGCGCGCAAAAAAACGCGGATCGGAAGGGAGCCACCGCTTTCGATCCGCGTCTGCAATGAATCGGGTGAACTAACACAGGATAGCACGCATCATTGAATCGTCAATACTCGTTTCGGTTCTTCCTGTCAGTTCCTTCGCAGCATGTCGCGATGTGCTGACGGCGCGATGGCGCCTCAGGATCGACCGCGCGAGATCGGTGTCAGCGCGGCGCGCAGCTCGTCGGCGGGCAGGAGCTGACGAATCGCCACGCCCGTGCGCGCGTCTCCGCCCATCACCGGGATCGTCGTCTGCTGCGACTGGCGCAGCCGCCGGCTGACGTACTGGATCATCTCCGGGCGCACGCGGAGCTGATAGCGGTTGAGCAGAACCTCTTCCACGCGCGCTGCGACCTCGGACAATTCCGAATCAGACAGCAAATCCGCGGACACGACGTGCATCCTCCTTCAGTTCCCCAGATCAGCGTTGGACATCATACAGCGCGTACGATCCGAATGCATCCGTTTTCAGTCGCCGCGATTGCAGTGCGTCCAGCGGACGCGACGTGACGATGTACTGCGCGCCATATTGCCGGGCGACGGCGATCAGGTGCTCGGCGGGCAGCGAGTCGTAACGTTGCCGGATCGCCGCCAGCGTGCGCGGGTATCCGCGCGGCAGTTGCCGCAGGTCTGGCAGATCCAGTACCTGGGCGAGCCGTCGATGCCACTGCGGCAGCTCGCCGCTCAACTGCGGCACCGCCTTGTAGTTGATCACGATTGCCCGCCGGCCGATCAGCCGCATCGACTGCTCGTCAGGCGGCACGAGGAAAACCGCATCCCGATCGGTATTGCTGGAGATCCACTGACAGAGCCTGATGTAATCCGCATCATCGCGCGGCATGCGGAACAGTCCGAAGAATGGCCCGCGCGCGGCACAAACCGCGATCATCACGAGCAGTGCGGCACAACTCAGGAACATCGCCATCGGCTTGTGGTTTGACTTTGTCAGCAGCACCGCGGTTGCAGCGCACGCGAGCAGTTGCGCGTAGATACTGAACCGATACAGCGACATCTGCACGAGGGTTTCGCTGCAAAACCACACGCCCGCGCCCAGCAGGGCAACTGCGATCATCGCCAGGATGCCCAGCATGATCCGCCGCGCCTCGCCGCGAAGCACCAGCAACCCAGGCGGGATCGACCACACAAACGCGACCCAGATCCCCGCCGGCCAGCTTGACGGATCGTAGTGATGCGGATGCCGCAGTCGCACGTACAGGTCGATGAACTGCTCCAGGGGCATCGAGCCGCTGCGCGTGAGCTTTGCATGAGCCGCCAGGGCGATATTGATCGCGCCGGGCAGGATCGCGCCGATCATGCCGGCGATGTGGAGACTGTGGCGCGGTCGCGGCAGCAGCGATCGCGCGACCAGCAGGATCCCAAGCGCCACAGCCACCACCGCGTGATTCAGGTGAAAGAGCCCCGCCACGCCCAGACAGATCCCCGCCCAGTTCGGACGACCGCTCAGCCACAGGTAGATCGCCCACAGCATCGCGACGTTGGCGATGTTGCTGGGCAGCAGGGCCGAATCCTGAAAGAACTGGTACATGCCCAGCGCCGTGCCCGCCGCGCTGAGATAGTACAGCACGACCGAAGCAAGATAGGTCGTGTCATCTCCGCCGAGGGTTCTGACGATGCCCCGCCAGGCGATGTGAAACAAACCGATCAGCGCCACGTATCCCAGCACAAACGCCGGCTGGAGCAGCTTCAGCCGCAGCAGCATTTCCGCCAGGAGTGTGAACGCCGCGTGATACTGAAGCGTCTGCGTGAGGAACCAGTCATTGCGCAAGAAGGCCGGCTCGGTGCGACGAATCGCATCCAACAGATAGATCGTCTGGTTTCCATGGCCGAACTGATATCCCTGGATCGCCAGCGTCGTGATACTGCCCAGGAGAATGGTAAGATACGCCCGCAACACGGAAGCATCATTCGAGGACAGACATGACCGGGACGCAACACCGCGCGTTGATTTTCACTCCCGCCGATAACCCTCAGATCGCCGAAGCCTGCCGACTGCTCAGCGACGCGATGCGTGCAGTTGGCATTGACACGACGTGTACCACCGATGTCGCGTCGCTCAAAGCCCCCACGCTGCAGAAACACAATGTAGTGGTTCTGCTTGGTGTGAATAACCTGGATGGCGCTTCGGTGGAACAGCTTGGCGGATTCGTGGGCAGCGGCGGGGGACTGGTGGCAATCGGCTGCGCCGACGCCTCAGCTTCGCCCGACCATGCGTCGGCTCTGGGCAGGCTGTTGGGTGCGCGGCCGGTGCAGCGGACCGGGCCGGTCGAAATCAAGCTCAGCCCGCGGCAGCCTGATCATCCAATCAATCACCGGCTGAGCGAGTTTCGCCTGTCCGAATCGCTGCTATTGGTGGAATGTGCGGGGGATTGCCAGGTGCTGTGGTCGTTCTATCACGGAGGCAGGTGCTGGCCGCTGGCGTGTGTTCGACGGGAAGGCGGCGGGCGGGTCGTGTACCTGGGCGTGGGCAGCACCGCCGCGGCGATGAGCCAACCGACGCTGCGGCAGCTCGCCACCCGCGCCGTGCGTTTTGCCGGCGGCGAAGACTGGTCGCAGCGAACGGTGAAGGTGGCGGCGATCGGCTACGGCGGGGCGTTCAACATGGGCAAGCTCCATCTGGAAAGCTGCGCCCGCGCCCGCATGAAGCCCGTGGCCGTCTGCGATCTGGATCCCAACCGCCTGGCCACCGCAAAGGCCGAGCTGGGCCAGCACATCCAGACCTACACGAAGCTGGAAGATCTGCTTGGCGGCAGCGACGCGGAGTTGTGCATTGTCATCACGCCGCACAACACGCACGCCGCGATCGCGATCCAGTGTCTTCAGGCCGGCAGACACGTGGTAACCGAAAAACCCTTCACCATCACGGTCGCCGAGGCCACCAACGTCATCGAAACCGCCCGCCGCGCGGGAAAAATGGCCACCGTCTTTCACAACCGTCGCTGGGACGGGGATTTCATGGCCATCAAGCGGGTGATCGACAGCGGCCTGATCGGCGAGGTCTTCCACATCGAGTGCTTCTTCGGGGGCTACGGCGAGCCGCGAGCCGACTGGTGGCGATCCAGCAAGCGGGTCAGTGGCGGCGCGTTCTATGACTGGGGCGCGCATTTCGCCGACTGGGTCCTGAACCTCATGCCCTATCGGATCGAGTCGATTTCCGGCAGCTTCCACAAGCGCGTCTGGCACGCGGTCGATATCGAAGACCATACCGAAGCGTTCATCCGCTTCGAGGGCGGGCGCACCGCACACATCCAGCAAAGCTCCATCGCCGCCATCGCACGTGCCAAGTTCCGCATTCTGGGCACGCGGGGAGGAATCGAGCTGCCGCCGGGTATGAAGGACATGATCCGCGTGGTTTCGTACCGTAATGGCGTGCAACACGATGGAACGGTCCCGACTCTCAAGAGCGACTGGGACGGCTTCTATCGAAACGTTGCCGATCACCTGATCCTGGGCGAACCGCTGGCGGTCACCCCGGAGTCGGCACGCAAGGTCATCGCGGTGTTAAGCCTGGCAGAAGAATCCAGCAATCGCGGCGGGGCGCCGCTGCCGCCGCCGTTCGAGCAGTGAACCCGCCCGGTGCAAGCCTGTGAAAGGCATCGGCAAAAAGAAAATTCTTCTAGCCGAATTCGCGGCGGCGGGGCAAAATCGTAGGGGTATGGCCAAGGCGAGCGAAGCGTCCGCGTCGGAGAAGGAACTGGCCGGCGCGCCCGGGCAGCAGGCGGCGCCCAAGTCGGCCAAGCCGCGCGCCAAGCCCTCGCCCAGGCGAAAACCCAAACCCAAACACCTGCCGCAGTACCACGTGGTGCTTCTGGATGACGACGATCACACCTACGAGTACGTCGTGGAAATGCTCCACGCGCTGTTCGGGCATCCGGCGGAAGTGGCGCTGAAGATGGCCCGCGAAGTCGATAAGACCGGGCGGGTGATCGTCTACACGACCCACCGCGAGCTGGCCGAGCTGAAACGCGACCAGATCCACAGTTGGGGCGCCGACTGGCGCGTCAAGGCGTGCAAAGGCTCGATGCGAGCCACGATCGAGCCCGCCTGCAACGCCTGACGCGCCCGCCGATCAGCCGCGCGTGCGATGTCGGATGCTTCCGACACGCCACGACCGGCTCAATCCTGCGTCCACTTGCTCACATCCCACAGCTTGATTGTGTGGTCTGTCCCGCCGTAGCCGATCGCCATCGTCCTGCTGTCGGCCGAGAAGGTCATCGACTCGATTCGCCCGGGGTTGTTGGGGATCACGTGTCGAAGCTCGTAGGTTTTCGGATCCCAAAACTTGATCGTGCGGTCCTTGGAGCCGCTGACGGCGTACTTGCCGTTGGGCGTGAACATGACGGCGTCGATCTCCTTGCCGTAGTCATTGCCATGCGCGTACGGCTCGTCATGCAGCAGCTTGCCAGTCAGGGCGTCCCAGAAGATCACCTGTCCCCAGTCGGTGCCGGTGCCGCTGAACAGCAGCTTGCCATCCGGCGAGATGTCAACCGTCTCCAGCACGTCCTTGTGGCCGCTGAGCACCTGCTTCGGCTCGCCGCTGGCGTCCCACAGGCGAAGCGTCAGGTCGTGCGAAGCGGTCACCAGCGTTTTGCCATCCGGATACCACGCGACGGACTTGACCTTCTTGGTGTGCTCGGTGCGCGTGACCAGCAGCTTTCCGGTCTGCACATCCCACAGACGGAACGTGCTGTCTTCGCCGACGCTGGCCAGCGTCTTGTCGTCCGGCGAGAACTCGACCTCGCGGACTGCGGCGGTGTGTCCCTCCAGCACGCGGATCGGCTCGAACGTTTTCGCGTCCCACAGGATGATCTTCGTGTCGGTGCTGCCGCTGGCCATCAGGTTCCCGGCGTGGTTGAACGCCACGCTGTACACGTCGCGGGTGTGGTTTCGCAGCGTCTTTTTCAGCTCCAGGCTGGCCAGGTCCCAGATCTTGATGGTGGAGTCGCGGCTGGAAGAGACCAGTGTCTTTTCGTCGCGTGAGAACTCCACGCAGAGCACCGAGCCGTCATGGGCCTTTTGAATGTGCCGGAAGGGCGGCAGCGGCTCCTCCGCTTGGGCAGTGGCGGTGAAGGCCAGGGCCAGACTGACAATCAGTTTTCCGGCCCGGCGGATCCAATGAATCGACCGAAACGAACATGACATGAGATTGACCTCCTATATCGCGTCGTTGACGCACGTTAATTGATACTATCGAAAGCTCCCCGCGTGGCAAACAGTTGGCCGAATTAGCGGCTTGATGTGCTTTTCGGCCACCGCTGGATTGCCCGGTTTACCAAACCTCGGCGGGTCGCAGACGGATGGGTTTGTGCTGCGGCCGGGGCTGTCGTGTGCCTGGGAATCTGCTGGCCAGCCTGGGCGAATTAGCTTATGCTTAGCGCTGCGCTCAAACGCACCAGTGGTGAGCGCCGCTGAATTGCGAGCCCTGAATCACGCCTGATCAACAACACCAAACGAAGCCCCTCGGAGGGCAGGAGAGAATCGAATGTCTTGCAATGCGCTTGACGGAAACACCACCCGCAGCATCCCTGGACCAACGGCCCGGTCTGGCCGCAGATCGCGCTCGCAACGCCTGGCACTGGCGGCGATCGCGTCGGCGGCACTGGCCGTCACCGCCAACGCCCAGTCGATCTCTTACAACGGTGGAACCTACTCGCAGAACTTCGATGGCCTGCCCAACACCGGCAGCTTCACCCTGACCGGCGCCGGCCCGTTCCTGCTCAGCGATCCGCCGATCAGCGCCACCGGCGTGCAGGGCTGGTCGTTCGCCAAGGTCGGCGGCAGCGGGGCCAATGCGCTGTTCGCGGCCGACAATGGCAGCTCCGTCACTGGTCGCGTCTACAGCTACGGCTCCACCGGCAGCACCGAACGCGCGTATGGCATGTTGCTCTCGGGAACCACCATCTCCACCATCGGCGCCGTGCTGTTCAACAACTCCGGCACGACCTACAACGCCCTGACCATCACCTACACTGGCGAACAATGGCGCCGCGGCAACACCGGCGGGGTCCCCGATAAGCTGTTGTTCGAGTACAGCGTTGGCGCAGGCGATATCGTCAGCGGAGGCTTCACCAGTTTCAGCGCGTTGGATTTCACCTCTCTCCAGACCGCCGCCGCCGGATCGCTCAATGGCAACGATGCTGCCAACCGTGCCACCATCACCGCCACCCTTACTGGCTTCAACTGGGCGCCGGGGCAGACGCTGGCCATCCGCTGGAGCGATCTGAACATCGCCGGATCGGATGATGGCCTGGCGATCGACGACTTCAGCCTCGTCGCCAGCGTCTCACGCAACCTGATCTGGAACCCGCCCGGCAACAACTGGAACACCGACCCGGGCAATACCAACTGGCTCGATGGCGGATCCAGCACGTCGTTCATGAACGGAGACGCGGTGAACTTCACCGACGCGGGTCTGGCGGCAGGATCGACGGTGAACATCGACGCCGCGGGCGTGGCGCCCAGCGCCGTCAATGTCTCCAATACCACTGGAACCTATACATTCACCGGCGGCTCGATCGGCGGCACCGGGGGGCTGACCAAGACCGGCGGCGGAACCCTGGTGCTGAACAACACCAACACGTTCGCCTCGGGCGTGGCGATCAACGATGGCTTCGTCGTCGTCAACAGCGACGCCGCCCTTGGCGCCGCCGCTGCCAACGTCACCATGGGCGGGGGAACGCTGATCGCCTCGGCCAGCATCACCGGCACCCGCGGCGTGCAGCTCACCGACGCCACCTTCAATACCATCGACACCGCCAACAACACCGTCAGCCTTGGCGGCACCACCGGCGGCGGAAGCGTCACCAAACTCGGCTCCGGAACCCTCATCTTCACCGGCGGGGTCAGCCATACCGGCTTCACCACCCTGGCCGGCGGAACGCTGGTGCTGGCGCAGACCGGCGGCGCCGCGAACCTCAAGACCTTCTTCAACGGCAACGACTTCACCGGCGACCTGGTCGTCACCGGACCGACCCGCGTCAACTTCAACGATGGCATCTTCGGCGGCGCGGGCAAGATCTGGATCAAGGCCAGCGGCGCGCAGATCTCCAACACCGGCGCCAACCTCCAGACCATCATCAACAAGGACATCGTGCTGAATCCGGACAATCTGCCCGGGCCGTTCGTCACCTTCATCGGCGGCGTCGGAGGGCACGAAACCATCTTCAACAACCCCATCAGCGGAGCCTCGGATGTGAACTTCGCTTCAAGCCCGTCGGGCGGCGGGGCGGGAACCATCATCCTCAACGCCGCGGCAACCTATACCGGCGCCACCTACCTCAACCACGGCGGCGCCACCCCGGCCACCGTCGATAACACCGACCCGAACAATCCCATCATCACCGCGCCAGGCTTCCCCGCCGGAACCATCAAGCTCGGCCTGGACAACGCTCTGCCCGTCACCACCGACGTGATCAGCAACACGATCGCCAACCCCAACAATGGCCCCGGGCGGATCGACCTCAACGGCTTCAACCAGATGATCAGCTCGCTGTCCACTGGGACCGGATCGGGCTCGGGCGTGGCCGAGATCACCAATTTCGGGCCGAACAACTCCACGCTGACGATCAGCGGCAGCAACTCTCCGACCACCGCGTTCAATGGCATCCTCACCGACGGGCCGACCAACACGCTGGCGCTGGTCAAGGACGGGACCAACACCGTGCAGCTCAGCGGCGTGTACCCCGCGCGCTACACCTGGGCCAACGACACCACCGCCAACGGCGGCACGTTCGTGCCGGTGCGGCCATATTCCGGCGGAACCTATGTTCGCGGCGGGACGCTGATCGCCCCTGAGTTCTCGCATGGCACACTGTCGGTCACCGGCGGCGAGGCTCGCGTCTCGGTCAAGACCGTCGCCAACGACCCGGCCGGCACCACCCGTGTGCCGGCGCTGAGCGTCTCTGGCTCCGGCAGGCTGGACCTGAACAACAACAGCCTGATTGTCGATGGCGGCAACTTGGCGAACGTCACCGCGGCACTGAAAACCGGCCTGGAAAACGGCGGAAACTTCGACTGGCTTGGCCCGGGCATCGGCAGCACACAGGCCAATGTCCAGAACACCACCGCCGGCAGCTTCCTGTATGGGCTGGGTGTTGTGCTGAATGACCTGACGCAGGTCGGCGGCTCCGGACCGATCTACACCGACTTTGCCGGCAAGAGCGGACTGGATGGCGATGAGGTGCTGGTGAAGTTCACCTACTTCGGCGATGCCGATGTTTCCGGCAGCATCGATGCCACCGACTACAGCCTGATCGACAACGGCTACGTCAACAGTCTCAGCGGCTGGATCAATGGAGACTTCGACTACTCCGGCACGATCGACGCCACCGACTACGCGCTGATCGACAATGCATATGTCAATCAGGCTGGTCCGCTGGCGGAAGCCATGATCGCCGAGCACGCACGGATGTTCGGTGGTGAGTATTTGGCGGCGTTGCGGGCGATCCAGTCGGGGGTGATTCCCGAGCCGGCGTCGCTGGGTCTGCTCGCGGGTGCGGCCTGGTTGGTCGGATCCAGACGTCGCAGGTGACGGCCAGCTCCGAAAAGACTTCCGATCGAATGCGGCGCGGATTGCGCCCATGCCTTGGCCGCGAGCAGCTTTGTCTTTGCGCCGACGCCCGATCTACGCGCGCTGCGACGATGTCCATCTGTGGCGACGGTGCCACTTTCGCTGCCCCGGATGAATCCTGGCCGCGACAATCGGCATAAGCGCCATGGCCGAACGAGCCTGGCGCCGGTTCCCTTCAATTCACTGATTCCTGCGTTGCCCGGCGTCCAATCCGTTCAATAGACTAAGATTAATTGTCCCGTCTGCTGGAACCGACTTTGCGGAGGGTCGGACGCATGGCACCAGACCTCAAGGCGCTCAAGGGCGTCTCGCAGCAGGACCGGCGGCTGATCGAGCAGGCCGAGCAACTGCTCGGGCCCGAGCCCGAGTCAATGGGCTTCGTGAAGAACCTGTTCTGGGGTCGGGTGCGCGAAGACCTGATCTTTCCCTACCCGCAACAGGATCCACAGGAGCAGGACCGCTGCGAGAAGATGCTCGCCGAGCTGGACGAGTATCTCCGCAATGAACACCCCGCAGTGCAGATCGATCAGGAACAGGAAATCCCCCGCTGGTGCATCGACCGGCTGTTTGAGATCGGCGTCCTGGGCATGACGATTCCGCAAGAATACGGCGGCGGGGGGCTGGGAATCACCAGCTACAACCGGATCCTGGAGCGCATCGGGCGGAGCTGCGGCTCGACCGCGGTGATGGTCTCGGCACATCAGTCGATCGGGTGCAAGGCGATCATGCTCTTCGGCACCGAAGAACAGAAATGCCGCTGGCTGCCGATGCTCGCCAGCCACCAGCTCAGCGCCTTCTGCCTCTCCGAGCCGAATGTCGGATGCGACGCGGGCGGGCAGGAAACCCGCTGCGAGCTTTCGCCCGACGGACAGTACTACATCCTCAACGGCGAGAAGAAATGGGCCACCAGCGGCGCGATCTCGGCGCTTTTCACCGTCATGGCCAAACAGAAGATGCCCGACGGCAAGGATCGCGTCACGGCGCTGGTCTGCACGCCGGACATGCCCGGCGTGGACATCTACCAGGCCAACCGCAGCAAGTGCGGCATCCGCGGGACCTGGCAGGCGCGGATCCGCTTCCGCGACGTGAAGGTCCCCCGCAGCCACCTGCTGCATCAGGAAGGCAAGGGGCTGAACGTGGCGCTGAGCTGTCTGAATTACGGGCGGTGCACGCTGTCGGCGGGGATGCTCGGCGGGGCGCGGCGCGCCTTCGAGCAGGCGACCAAGTGGGCGCAGACACGATACCAGTTCCAGCGGCCGCTGGCTGAGTTCGAGCTGGTCCAGCAGAAGATCGCGCGGATGAGCGCCCTGTGTTATGCGATGGACGCAATGCTCTACATGACCTGTGCCATGCTCGACCGCCACGACGAAGACATCATGGTCGAAACCGCGATCTGCAAGACGTTCTGCTCGGAGATGGGCTGGCGGGTAGTGAACGACGCAATGCAGATCATGGGCGGCGAAGGGTACATGACGGAAAACGAGATCGAGCGGATCCTTCGCGACAGCCGCATCAACCTCATCGTCGAGGGGGCCAACGAAGTGATGCAGAGCTTCATCTTCGCCTACGGCGGAAAGCAGTTGGCCGAGCACCTGCTGGGCGTGCGCGAGAGCATCGGACAGGTGTACCGCAGGCCGGCGCTGCTGAAGGTGGCGATTCCACTGGCGGCGGAACTGTATCTGGGGATCAAGCCTCGCCCGCCTGCGGTCACAAAGGTTGATGCGTCGTTGCGGCCGGTGGCGCGGCGGTTCGCCCGGCTGGTACGCGATCTGTCGCATAACTTCAAGCTGGCGTCCAGGCGCTATGGAGAGTCGATCGTCTGGCGGCAGGCGGTGCAGGCGCGCATCGCCGACGCCGCCATGTGGCTTCACGCCTTCGCCTGCACCCTCAGCAGACTCGATCGCAACCCTCAGGATCAGACCCACCGCGCCGCGGCGATGCATTTGTTCGACCTGGCCGAGCACGAGATCCGCCGCAGCTTCCGCGAGATCTTCCAGCACACGGATGAGTCGATGCGGTCGGCGGCGAAGTGCGCGATGGCGCAGATTGCGAAGCTTCCCAACAGCGACTACGCCATCCCCGAAGCCTCGCCGGTGGCGCGCGGCACTGGCCGAAAGCTCCCGCAGGACGGGATCAAGCGCTTCCCAGGACCCGGCGGCGCTGCTGCCTCTTTCGGTACTCAGCCAGACAGCCCCGCTTCCGCCTCTGCTCGCACCCAGGCACAGGGCGCGCATTCTCCCTCTCCCTGTACTCAGGGAGCGGGCGCCTCTTCTCCCTCGCCCTGTACTCAGGGACAGGGCAGGGGTGAGGGTTCTGTCCCAACGCACAAAGACGAGCGTAGAGGACGGAAGACAGAATCTGAGCACTTCTGTCCTCCGCCTGCTGCGCTTCCAACGAGAAGCCCCGCTCCAAGGCGGGCTACAATGTGAGTGAGGTTTCCTGTGCGCGTGGCCCGCGGCCGACCGTCGCGTGCTGTGCGAAGCCGGTTTTTCAGGGAGTCACCCATGCCCCAGAAAACGGTGTACCAGGCCCGCATCGACTGCCTCCAGATCCTCGACGAGCAGGGCCGGCTCGATCAAACCCTCGCCCGCGACACCCTCGGCGACGAAGACGTCAGATCCCTCTACGAGCAGATGATCATCTGCCGGGAATTTGACGAACAGGCCTTCAAGCTTCAGCGCAGCGGGCGAATGGGGACATTTCCGCAAAACAAGGGACAGGAGGCCTCGGCGCTGGGCGCCGCCAGGGCGCTGCGGCGCGGCTGGGATCACATCGTGCCATATTACCGGGAGAATCCGGCTTTGTTTCTGCACGGGCTGCCGATGCACTACGTGCTGCTGTTCTGGATGGGAGATGAGCGGGGCAATGCGATCCCCGCTCACTACTGCATCAACCCGCTGATCGTGGCGATCGGCACACAGACCCTGCACGCCGCGGGCATCGCCTGGGCCTTTAAGATGCGAAAGGAACCGAAGGTCGTGCTGAGCTTCTTTGGCGATGGCGCCACGTCGACGGGTGATTTTCACGAGGCGATGAACTTCGCATCGGTGTTCAGGCTTGCGGTGATCTTCACATGCCTGAACAACTGCTGGGCGATTTCGGTGCCATCATGCCGGCAGACCGCCGCACAGACGTTCGCGCAGAAGGCGCTGGCGTACGGGATGCCGGCCATTCAGGTCGATGGCAATGACATCTTCGCGGTCTACAAGGCGCATCGCGAGGCGGTGGAGCGTGCCCGCGGCGGCGGCGGGCCGTCCTTCATCGAATGCCTCACGTATCGCCTGGGCGATCACACCACCGCCGACGACGCCCGCCGCTACCGTGATCCAAAGGAGTACGAAGCCGCCCTGGCGCGCGATCCGCTGATCCGAACGCGCAAGTATCTCGAATCCAAGTCCCTCTGGAACGATGATCTCCAGGTCCAGACCGAAAAGCGCGCCAAGGCGATGGTGCAGGACGTGGTGCAGGCGGCGCTGCGGACCGGCAAGCCTTCGATCGAAAGCATGTTCGACTACACCTTCGAGCAGCTTCCACCCGAGATCATCAGGCAGAAGCAGACGCTGCGGACGGATTCGATCGGACAGGATCCCGAGCAGATCGGCCTGCGGGCCAAACACCGGGAGCCGCACCATGCCTAAGCTCAACCTTGTCGAGGCGATCAACCTGGCGCTGGTGCAGGAAATGGAGGCCGACGAGCGCGTCCTGGTCCTCGGCGAAGACGTGGGCGTGAACGGGGGCGTGTTCCGCGTGACCGAAGGCCTCCAGAAGCGCTTCGGCCCCGAGCGCGTGATCGACACGCCGCTGAGCGAATCGGGCATCATCGGCACATCCATCGGCCTGGCGATGGCGGGCATGCGCCCGATCCCGGAGATCCAGTTCGAAGGCTTTCTCGGCCCGGCGTACGACCAGCTCGTCACCAACGCCGCGCGGATCCGCACGCGGACGCGAGGCGTGCTCACCTGCCCGATCACGGTTCGAGTGCCCGTAGGCGGTGGAATCCACGCGCCCGAGCTGCACAGCGATTCGCCGGAAGCGGTCTACGCCCACACCCCCGGCCTCAAGGTCGTCATGCCCTCGCGACCCTACGACGCCAAGGGACTGCTCATCAGCGCCATCCGCGATCCCGATCCGGTGATATTCTTTGAGCCCAAGCGCGTCTATCGCAGCTTCAAGGAAGATGTCCCCGAAGACGAGTACACGATCCCGATCGGTCAGGCGAAGCTGCTCAATGAGGGAACCGACATCACCGTGGTCACGTGGGGCGCGATGGTGTTCGAGTGCCTGGAAGCGATCGACCACCTGCCCGAGAACATCAGCGTCGAGCTGATCGACCTGCGCACGATCTGGCCGATCGACTACGAGACGATCGCGCAGTCGGTGCGGAAGACCGGCCGGGCCGTGGGCGTCCATGAGGCGCCCAAGTCCGTGGGATTGGGCGCGGAGATTTCCGCGTTGATCCAGGAGCACTGTTTTCTTTACCTGGAAGCGCCGGTGCAGCGCGTGACCGGGTTCGATGTCGTGATGCCGTACTACAAGCTGGAGAACGACTATCTGCCCGATTCCACCCGCATCATGCGAAGCATTCAGGATTGTCTGGCGTATTGATGATCTGATTGGGAACTTGGGATCGGAGATCCCGGGTCGTTATTGGAAACTGCGATGGCACGAGCCGGAACCGATCCAAATGTCTTTTACCTGCCGGACCTTGGCGAAGGGCTGAGCGAAGCCGAATTGGTCGAGTGGACCGTCGCGCCGGGTCAGCACGTCAGCGAGCATGACACGATCGCCCGGATGGAGACGGACAAGGCGCTGGTGGAAGTGCCCAGCCCGCGCGAGGGAACGATCGCGGTGCTGCACGGCAAGCCGGGCGATCGCATCAAGGTCGGTATGCCGCTGGTGACGTATCAGGCTCAGGACCAGCCTGCGGCCGGCGCGACGCGAATCGGCGGCGGGGAATCGGCGGACGCCGGTACAGTCGTGGGAACGCTGTCGGCAGTTGGCGGCGTAGGCGAGGAACCCGGCAAGGTGCGCGCCGCGCCGGCGGTGCGTCGTCTGGCCCGGGATCTGGGCGTGGATCTGGAACAGGTCCAGGGTACGGGCATCGGCGGGCGGATCACCTCGCGAGATGTGCAGGCGGCGGCACGCGCGGCGGGATTGACGCCTCAGCCCCTGTTCGATGATGAGCCGCCCGCGCCTCCGCCCATCGTCGAAATGGCCGCCCATGACCAGCGCGAACCGCCTTCCGCTCAAGGCGATTGCATGCGCATTACCTTCCGCGGCGTGCGACGAACCATCGCCGAGCACCTCCGCTACAGCGTGACCCATGCGGTTCACTACACCGTGATGGACGAGGCCGATGTCTCGGCACTGGAGAATCTGCGGCGCAAGCTGATGGCCGCCTCCAACGAAAAGATCAGCCTGCTGCCGTTCGTTGCGTCGGCGGTGTGTCGGGTTCTTTCGGGCCGCGAGGGGTCGCAGTTCAACCGGCTCAATTCGACGGTGGATGACGAGAAGCAGGAGATCGTTCAGCATCGCCGCGTGCATTTGGGGATCGCGACGGACACCGAAAGCGGTCTGATGGTGCCGGTGATCCACGACGCGGACAAGCTTGGCGTTCTGGAGTTGGCGCGGCGGATCGCGCAACTGGCAAAGGCCGCCCGCGACCGCACGCTGCCTCGGGATCAACTCACAGGCTCCACCTTCACGATCAGCAATTTCGGCAGCTACGCCGGCAGATTCGGAACGCCGATCATCAACTATCCCGAGGCCGGGATCCTCGCGGTGGGCCGCGCGCGCGAGGGCGTGGTGGTGCGCCAGGGGATGATCGGAGTTGGGCGGCTGCTGCCCCTGAGCCTGGGCGCGGATCATCGCGTCATCGACGGTGGCACCGCCGCCACCGCGCTGGCGAAGATCATCCAGCTTCTGCAAAATCCCGACGAGCTTCTGCCAACGACTCAATGAACCCAGTGTCACAAGGTGGTCCTGAATCCATGGGCGAACCACGCTATCGCTGGAAACTGCTTCGCGCCGGACGTCTGCTGCTGGATGGCGGCGGAATGTTCGGCGTGGTGCCGAGAGTCGTCTGGTCCAGGCTCGTTACCCCGGACGAACGCAACCGCATCACGCTGGCCCACAACTGTCTGCTGTTGAGCAATGACCAACACACGGTGTTGATCGAGGCCGGCAGCAGCCAGACGCTGGATCCCAAGATGCGGGAGATCTTCGGGCTGGAAGATTATCACATCCACGACGCGATCGACCAGGCCGGGGCGCGATGCGAAGATGTCGATCATGTGATTCTCTCACACCTGCACTTCGACCACGCGGGCGGGCTAGTGCGGCGGGCGCGGCATGGCGACGGAAGCGAACTGACCTTCCCCAACGCGCGGGTCATCGTTCAACGCCGCGAATGGGAAGATGCCATCGCCGCTCGTTCCGTCATGACCCGCACGTACTACCGAAGTCATCTGGATCCGATACGCGAGCGGCTGCGGCTGGTCGAATCCACCCCTCCGTTCCTTCCCGGCCAGCCGCTTGACCGCGACCAGTTGCCGGCGATTCCCCTCCAGCAGCGGGTCACCCCCGTGCTGCCGGGCATCGAGGTCTTCCTCGCGCCCGGGCACACCTGGGGCCAGCAGGCAGTCAAGTTCACCGACCAGCACGGACGCACGGTCGTCTTCACACCCGATGTGATGCCCACGATTCACCACGTCGGAGCGGCGTACAGCCTGGCGTACGATGTCGAGCCGTACACCAGTATGCTCACGCGGCACTGGTTCCTGCTGGATGCGGCCAAGCACGACTGGCTGCTCGTGCTCGACCATGAGCCGGGCAACCCCTGCATGCGCGTCCGGCCGGATGGCAAGGGATGGTACAAACTGGTTCCCGAAAGCATCGAATGAACGCAAAGGCCCGCAAACCAGGCGACATGACCAGCAACGCCAGGACGAGCAGTGCGTCGTCGCCGCTCGATGCCTCGGCGTCTTTGCGATCATGGACTGATCAAATCCTGGCGCAGGAGCAGGTGCTTCGTCAGGGAGGCGGACAAGCAGGCCATGCGCGGCAGAAAAACCTGGGGCGATTGGGTGTGCGACAGCGCCTGGCACTGCTGCTGGACAAGGACTCGCCCTGGATCGAATTCGGGCTGTGGGCGGCCTGGGGGATGTACCAGGAGGTGGGCGAGGTTGTGTCGGCGGGCGTGGTCACGGGCGTCGGATATGTTCACGATAGGCCATGCATGATCGTCGCCAACGACGCGACGGTGAAGGCGGGGGCCTTTTTCCCGATGACCTGCAAGAAGGTTCTGCGGGCCCAGAAGATCGCCGCGAAGTGCAACCTGCCGCTGGTGTATCTGGTTGATTCGGCGGGCGTGTTTCTGCCGATGCAGGATGAGATCTTCCCGGACGAAGACGACTTCGGGCGAATCTTCCGAAACAACGCGGTGCTCAGCGCGATGGGCGTGCCGCAGTATGCGGCGATCATGGGCAACTGCGTGGCGGGCGGGGCGTACCTGCCGGTCCTGTGCGACAAGATCCTCATGACCAGCGGCAGCGAGCTGTACCTTGCCGGGCCGGCGCTGGTGAAGGCGGCGATCGGACAGGACGCAAGTCCCGAGGAGCTTGGCGGCGCGACGATGCACTCGCAGATCAGCGGCACGGTGGATTTTCATGAGAAGGATGATGAGTCATGCCTGTCGCGGCTGCGCCAGCTCATCGCGCTTCTGCCTGCCTGTCCGAAAAAGACTCCCGACCCCTTAAAAAAGGGGTCGGGAGTCTTTTACAGGGTTTATGACCTGCTCAGTCTCGATGGACGCAGGGAATACGACGCCCGCGACCTGCTCAAATGCTTCGTCGATCCCGACTCGCTCATCGAATACAAAGCCGACTACGGCAAGAGTCTCGTGTGCGCCTATGCCGCGATCGGCGGAATCAAGGTCGGCATCGTCGCCAACCAGCGCACGCGAACCAAGTCCCCCCGCGGAGAGCTTCAGATCGGCGGCGTGATCTACCCCGACAGCGCCGACAAGGCCGCGCGCTTCGTCATGGACTGCAACCAGACGCAACTGCCGATCGTCTTCTTCCAGGACGTGCAGGGCTTCATGGTCGGCCGCGACGCCGAGCAGCATGGCATCATCCGCAGCGGCGCCAAGCTCGTGAACGTCGTAAGCAACTCGACAGTCCCGAAAATCACCGTGATCGTCGGCGGCTCGTTCGGGGCCGGCAACTACGCGCTGTGCGGCAAGGCGTTTGATCCGGTGTTCATCTACGCCTGGCCGAGCGCGAAATACGCCGTCATGGGCGCAGAGCAGGCCGCGGGCACGCTGCTGAAGCTTGCCCAGCGCCAGGCGGAGCGAGCGGGCCGGAAGCTGACGCAGGCACAGATCGACGAGCTTGGCCAGACGATTCGCGCGGGATATCAGCAGCAGACCGACGTACGTTACGCCGCCGCTCGCGGCTGGGTCGATGCCATCATCGCCCCGCACACGACACGCGATGTGCTGATCGAGTCGCTGAAGCTGGCGACGCGCCCGCCTCCGCCGGGCGGGCTTCGCGCCGGCGTGTTGCAGGTGTGAGTCCTGCTTATCCCTGTGCCCGGGTTTTCGGTGCAGATGCCGAACAGTCGCTGTATGGACGACAACATACGCATCGCCAACGCGCAGGCCTTCTGGGGCGACAGCTCCGACGCCCCGGCCACATTGCTTGCCCAGCAGCCGCAGATCGACTGGCTGACGCTGGATTATCTGGCCGAAGTGTCGATGTCGATTCTGGCGCGGCAGCGGCAGCGCGATCCAACCGCCGGCTACGCGCGCGACTTTCTGGACGTGATCCAGTCTCTCGCGCCGGCGTGGCGAAACGGCAGCCGCATGCGACTGATCTCCAACGCCGGCGGGTTGAACCCGCGGGGCTGCGCCCAGGCGTGCGTCGCCATTTTGCGTGGATCCGGATGCGCGGGGATGAAGATGGGCATCGTCAGCGGCGATGACGTCCTCGAGCAGCTTCGATCCGATCCGACGTGCCAGCACTACTGCAACCTGGAAACCGGCGCCACTCTGACGGACATCCTCGACAGGCTCGTCTCCGCCAACGCCTATCTGGGCGCCGCGCCGCTCGTCCAGGCGATCGACGTCGGAGCCGACATCATCATCACCGGTCGCCTCGCTGACCCCAGCCTCACCGTCGCGCCGTGCATGGCACACTTCGGCTGGCGGAGCGACGACTACGACCGTCTGGCCGGCGCGACCGTCGCCGGGCACCTCATCGAGTGCGGCACTCAGGCCACCGGCGGCATCAGCACGGATTGGCTCGATGTGCCCGATGCGGCCAACATCGGCTTCCCGATCGTCCAGGTGAGCGACGACGGCTCGTGCGTGCTGAGCAAGCCTTCAGGCACGGGCGGGCGCGTCAACGCGCGCACAGTCAAGGAGCAGCTTGTCTATGAGATCGGTGATCCGGCGAACTACATCAGTCCCGATGTCGTGGCATCATTCCTGACTCTGCGGGTCCAGGAACTTGGGGACGATCGAGTGCGGATCGGCGGCGCGACGGGCCGCGCGCCCACGCCGTTTTACAAAGTCAGTGCCACATACCGGGCCGGATACCGGGCGTCGGGGATGCTCACGATCGTCGGGCGCGATGCAGTGCTCAAGGCGCGGCGCTGCGGCCAGATCGTGCTGGATCGTCTGCGTCGCGCGGGCTTCCAGCCGCAGCGGACGCTGGTGGAGTGTCTTGGCGGCGGCGATGCCGCGCCGGGCGTATTGCCGCGACGCGACGATCTGCACGAAACCGTGCTGCGCATCACGGTTGCCGATGAACGGCGCGACGTTGTCGAGCGATTCAGCCGCGAAATCGTCCCGCTGGTAACCGGTGGGCCGCAGGGAACCAGCGGCTACTTCGACGGTCGGCCGGCCGTCCGCGAAGTGTTCGGCTATTGGCCGTGCCTCATCCAGCGCGACCGCGTGCAGGCACAGGTGCAGGTGCTCGACGTTTGACGCCGCATAACGGGTGCGGCCCATTGGATGACATCGGCGGACGTGAACCGGATACCCGTGAGCCCAGAAGGATCAGAAGCATGAAGCTGCGGCTCGGACAAATCGCATACGCGCGCAGCGGCGACAAGGGCGCCGCGGCGAACATCGGCCTGATCGCTTACACGCCCGCGGGTTACGAGCTGCTCCGCCAGCGGCTCACCGCCGACGTCGTCGAACAGTTCTTCGCTCCGATGCATCCGGGCCGCGTGAGGCGCTATGAGCTGCCGAACCTGGGCGCGCTCAACTTCGTCCTGCCCGAGATCCTCGGCGAGGGCGGCGCCGGACTGTCGCTGCGCATCGACGCCCAGGGCAAGGCGCTGGGTCAGGTCCTGCTTGAAATGTCGATCGACGTGCCCGACGATTTGCTGCCACAATGCCTGCCATGAGCCAACCCCTTGTAAAGCTCGAATCGCCAGATGCAGCCATCGCGATCCTCACGCTCGACCGTGCCGACAAGCGCAACGCGCTGAGTCTGGAGCTGATCCAGCAGATCACGTCGGCGGTAATGCAGTCTGCGGGCGAGCTGGCGCGGCGCGTGTTGATCGTCCGCGGCGAAGGGCCGGCATTCTGCGCGGGGCTGGATCTGCTCGAAGCGTCGCAAGCGGACATGGCCGAAAAGTCCGCCGAGGCGATGGCGCGGATGTTCGAGGCGATCTGCACCTCGCCGCTGGTCACGATCGCCGCAGCGCACGGGGCGGCCATCGGCGGCGGGGCGGGGCTGGTCATGGCCTGTGACTTCGTCGTCGCAGCCGATGACCTGAAGCTCGGCTTTCCCGAAGTACATCGCGGACTCGTCGCGGCGCTGGTGACGGCCATCCTCCAGCGCCAGGTTGCCGATCGCACCGCACGCGAGCTGGTCTTGCTCGGACAGACCATCGACGCCGAACGCGCCAGACAGATCGGGCTGGTGAACCGCGTGGTCCCGGCGCAGCAACTGGTGGACACGGCGATGGAGCTGGCGCGGCAGGTTTGCCGGGCAGCGCCCAACGCCGTCGTGCGCAGCAAGCGAGTGCTTGACGAATTCAGCCCGCATCCGATCCGTCAGGAGCTTGGCCGAGCGATCCGATATCACCTTGAGGCGCGCAACTCGTCCGAAGCGGAAGAAGGACTGCGGGCCTTTATCGAGAAACGCCCGCCGAAATGGGGTTCCCGATCCGCCTGAACCCGCGGGCGATAGCCGCGAGCGACACGAAGCAGTACCCGTATCGCGAAGCAATTCCATTCCCATCGCGCCCTTGTTCGTGCTGATCGCGCCGCGACGGTTTGTGGGGATCGACGATGAGCCGGGTCCGCCGCTTTGCGCGGCGGGAATCAGGCCGATCAAACGCGCACCGTCCGCAGACGCAGCATCTCGCGGACGTAGGCGTCGGTGGTGTTGAGGTGGCCGCTGGCCTGGCGGGCGCGCTCCAGCAGATGCTCGGCGTCGAGCCGCCTCTCGCCCAGCGCCATCAGCGCGGCGATCGCGTCCTCTTCGACTTCGCTGAATCGCCTGATCGTCTGCGACAGCCCCGCTCCCCGCCGCGCGTCGGCCGGCAGGTCCGCGGCGAATTCCTGCACCTTTCCGGCCAGCTCCGCGACGATCTGCTCCGCCAGACGCTTGCCGACCATCGGAAGCTGCGAGAGAAACCGCGCATCCTTCGACTCGATCGCGTGCGCGATCTGGCCCACCGGCATCGCCAGCGCCCGCAGCGCCTTCTTTGGGCCGATGCCTTTGACCGTGATGAACTTTTCGAAAAACCGCTTGTCCTCGCGACGCAGAAACCCGATCAGCCGGGGATCCAGACTGCCGCTGGAGGCGTCGCCTTCCAGATAGAAGATGGTGTGAAACGTCATCTGCTCGCCGACGGACCCCTGGAGCAATTCCACATCCGATGCCGGGATGAGCATCTCGTAGACCATCGGGCCGGCTTCGACATACACACGATCTTCGACGACTTGCCGAAGCGTACCGGTCAGGGCGGAAATCATGCCCGCGATTCTAGCAGTTGCCCGCTGCGATCTCGACTGCAGCGGCCCGCTTCAGCTCGCCAGCTTGCCGCGCAGATACTGCCTGGCCAGCTTCCAGTCCCGCTCGACGGTGCGCTGCGAGATTTCGAGCAACTCGGCGATTCGCTTGTGCTCCAGCCCGGCAAAGTAGCGGTACATCACGACCTGGTAACGGCGCGGATCCTCCTGTCGAAGCTGCCCCAGTGCCCGATCCAGAGCCTCCAGATCGAGCTGGTCGGATGTTTCAGGCTTGCAGGAGGGATCCTGCGGATCGATCCTGTCGATGTCCAGTCGCGTCGCGCCGCCGCCACGCTTCTGCGCTTTGCTGGCGCGGGCATGATCGACCAGAATCTGTCGCATGGCTTCGGCGGCGGCGTTGAAGAAATGGCGTTGCGATTCGTACTGTCGCGGCGAATCGCCGCCGGCGAGCTTGAGATACGCCTCGTGCACGATCGCCGTCGCCTGGAGCGTGTTGCCCGGGCGATGCTGCGCCAGGTAATAGGCGGCGCGTTTGCGCAGTTCCTGATAGACGAGGGGAAACAGTTCCTCCGCCGCCGCGGCGCGACCGCCTTCGCCCTCGCTTCCGCCCGGCGACTGCTCGATGCGGGTCAGCAGCGTCGCAATTGCCTGGCCGGCAAAGTTCGCGATTGATTCGGGCTGGTCAGCTTTATCGCTCATGCTCGACGATTGCAGTCCTGGTGGCACCTTACCCAACGCTCGCCGCAAAAAGAAGAGCAGGCGCCACGCATTGCGCCTGCTCATCCTGAAAGGGGTTTTTTCGCATCGCCCGGGCCGT
This sequence comes from Fontivita pretiosa, assembly GCF_050410795.1. GTDB lineage: Bacteria > Planctomycetota > Phycisphaerae > Tepidisphaerales > Tepidisphaeraceae > Fontivita > Fontivita pretiosa. Next base: position 2,983,835 of record NZ_CP191258.1, read on the forward strand.
TCTGGCGAGCGGCCCGGACGCACGACGCCTAATGCCTGCTCAGGTTCATCCATCTCATTCGTTGTTGCCGCTGGTTTCTTCGAGCATTTTCCGCAGATACCCGTTCTCGCGCCGCGTGGCCTCCAGGTCGAACACCAGGTACTTGATGCTCAGCCGCAGGTAGTCCAGGCTCTCCTGGAGCGAGCTGACGGTCTGGCGGAGGCGCTCGTGGCGCTGGCGGGTTTCGTCGGCGAGCTTCTCGAGCTTGGCGCGCTCGGTTGCGGGCAGTGTGCTGATCTCACCCATCAGCTCCGCCAGTTTTGTTTGAAACTCCTGTTCATTCATTGCTTGTGCTCCCATCAATGGCTGTGTGCCACGGCTATGGCAAAGCCTGTTCCACGCGGCTGCGGCGTCGGCCGGGCTGGCTGGTGCGGTTGCGGGGGATGCAATTCCCCTTTGAAACTGCCCCGTTTGGGGCCGCTCGTCCCGCAGCGTTGGCGACGACTGTGCCGGCTGATGCCGCAAGTCAACATTCCCCCGTATCGCTGACGCCCCAACGCCACGCCGCGGCGGCGAGGATGCGTCAACGCCTCAACTTCCGCGCCTTCTCCGCCAGGCTCGACTCAGCCCACGACGATCGATGCGTAACCGACCGCATTATCGGGCGGCTGCGGCGCCACCTCGGAGAGGGTTTCGAAGCTGTTGGCATGCGACAGGAGCCGCGCCTCGTTGGCGCAGCCCAGCTCCCGGCACGCCGCCAGCATCGCCGCGATCGCACCACCGCCACAGGCGTTGAGGTGCCGCTGAACCTCCGGGACGATCGCCTGCTCGCGCAGCGCCAGCACCTGATCGAGCAGCCGGCGGTCGTTCTGCTTGGCCCAGGCCAGACCGCGCGGCCCGATGCCCGCCGGCGCAAAGTCGTACGCCGGGCCATAGTGCGTCAGGTCGCTGCTGGCCAGGAAGATCACTCGGCGATCCGGGCCGATCATCGGCGCCACGACGCGCGCCGTGGCCCGCCCGATCTCAACCGCCTGTGGCTCGGCTGGCACCTCGATCGGGACGATCGTCGCATTGGGCCAGGCCTCGCGAATCAGCGGCAGCTCAACCTCGACGGCGTGCTCGCGACGATGAAACCGGTCATCGACGACGAACAGGTCGCCTCGGGCCTCCTCCAGCCGGCGGCGAATCTCCTGCTCGACCTGGCAATCCCCGCCGGGCACGTGCCAGCGCCCGAACGAGTCCAGCGCCGCCACGTCGATGGGGATCGGCGTATGTACCGCGCCAAAAACGACGACGACGGACACCGGCGGACCCTGCGCCAAGGCGCGAATGGTCTGCCCGGCGATCGCACCGCTACAGATCCACCCCGCGTGCGGTACCAGCCCGCCAACCCACACGCGCCCGTGACGCATCGACTCCTCCGCGCTCGATGCTGGCGGCAGGCGCGACTCTTGACCCGTGCCGCGCACCAGCGACCGCGCCAACTCGCGACACTGCTGCGGGTCGGAAGGATAAAACGTCCCCGCCACCGCAGGCGGACGAACCGACGTTGAACTACTTGCCGTGGATGACATCGCTGGCATGCCTCCTTGTGCCATGCACAACGCATTTCACCCGGCCATGCGGTCCACTATAATCCTGCGACCTGCCGCCGTGCACTGGAAAACCGCGCCGGCGACAAAGCCCGGTGGCCGCGACCGGTAACCCAGGAAATCTGCACCGCATCGCGCGGCAGCGCGGGTCTAGCGGTCGAAGCCCATTGCGGTGCACTCGCAGCACGCATCCCCATGCCTGATCAGCACCAACCCGATCAGCCCCCGGCACAATCGCCGGATCCGGACCGGGCCGCCATTTCCCCGATCCCGGGTGTTGCCAAACTGCCGCCGAAGAGGCCATTTGCTCCGTCTCGGCCAGCTTCGCAGGCTCAGCCACCGCAGCCAGGTGTCGATTCCTTGTTGGTTGAACTGGATGGCGCAGTCTCCCCGGAAGATGATCTGGTGCCGGTCCCGCCGCCTGGCGCCGATGTGTTCCTGCCCCGATCGCCTGCCCCTCGGCCATTCACCGGCAGTGGATTACGCTGGCTGGAATTGAAGCGGACGCTGATTCCGATTCTGCTGAGCGGGGGGATTATGCTGGTGGTGATCGGGGGCTTGTGGTTCACCACCGAACCGGACTCCCCATTCCGCGATTCGGGGATCTGGTTGCCCTGGACGCTGATCGGCGTGGGGCTTGGGCTGTTTGCCGTCGGATTGCTTAACGCACTTCACGTTCGCCAGTTACTGAAACAACGGGCCGGTTCATGATCCCGCTCGCCCCGCCGCCATGCCTTGGGGGCCGCGTTGACAGGTTTTTGACCGACTTCTATGATCCTTGCCTGCCCGCTTCGGCGGCATCAAGGAGCAATCATGGCCAGTGATTTCGTTAAAGAGTTTACTGATGAGAACTTCGAGACGGAGGTCATCAAGTCGCCTCAGCCGGTGCTGGTAGATTTCTGGGCCGAGTGGTGCCAGCCCTGCCGGCTTCTGGCCCCGACGATCGAGAAGCTGGCAGCCAGCTACGCGGGCAGGGTGAAGGTGGGCAAGCTCGATACGGATGCAAATCGCGATACCGCAATGAAATATGGCATCAGCGCCATCCCCACCGTGATCCTTTTCAAGGACGGCCAGGTCGTTCAAAAGTTTGTCGGACTGCGACGGGAGCAGGACTTCCGCGAGGCGCTGGACGCGATTCTGTGACCGCTGGTCAGTCGGCTCCGGCAGCCACCGACAACCGAAGACAATCTCTATTGCAGGATCGCACCGCCGCCTGCGGCTTAGCGCAATGAACAACCACCACCGCTAAACCGCAAGCGGCGATGCTGCTTCCGCTGTTCCCAGTGCATCAGGTGAAGCTGACTTTGCCGGATCACTCCGGCTTCTCGGTCTGCTCGTCCTGCTTCTTGGCGGCGCGACGCTCCTTGGCGGCGGCTTTCTCCCTGGCCTCCAAAGCCGCCAGCTCCTCTTTCTGCTGGGGCGTCAGAAGCGCAAGGATGTCCGCCTCCTCCTTCTCCCGGATGGCCTTGATTTCCGCCAGCGCCTTCTGGTGGATCTCGTGAATCTGCGCCCTCTGTTCGTCGGTGAGGCTGGTCAGTTCGCTCCAGGGCTTGGTGAGCTTGATCGCCTTCTTCGCCGGTTTGCCCGAGTCCTGCGCGTAAGCGGTCAGGGATGCGGCGATCAACAGCGCCAACACCAACCCCATCGATCTGATGCGTCGCATATCATCGCTCCTTTTGCCCCCGGCTAAGACGGGTGGGGCCGAACGTGTTCCCAGACGGGCCAACACTGCCGCCGCAGTCTAATGGACGAATCCGGGCATCCGCCAATCGACGCGGCGCCGGCGACAGGCTCGTTCGCCGGCAGTCACTTCCTGCTCTTTTTTACCGACTCGAACAGCGGGTTGTTGATCTCGAGTTTGAGCGTGGGCACGGCCGTTGATTGATCCGGGCCGCGGGCCGGGGCGGCGTCCTGCGCCGCGGAATCCGGCAACGCCCGGCCTTCGCCCACATCCGCCGGCGCCACGTCCGGGCGATACAGCTTGCCCCCGAACGCCTTGAGGTATTCCGTCCAGTTCCCCTGCTCGCCGGTGCCATTTGTCCCGGCCGACTCCCCCTCAGCCGCCTGTTGCCTCGTGCACGACAGGGCCATCATCAGCTTCGCGTCCATGTTTTCGATGAAGTGCACGGCGATGGCTTCGGGGGTGCTGGGGGGCTTGATGGCGCCGAACTCCGGCGTGCCGTGGTGCGAGATGATGATGTGTTCCAGCACGTCGATCAGGTTCTGCGGGATCTGCTCGCCGAGCATCTGTTCAGCCGTGCGGGCGCGCTGCTCCAGCCAGATCGCGCTCTTGACGATGTGCCCCACGAGCTGCCCGCCATCGGTGTACCCGAAGGCGCAGTCGTAACACAGCTCCCATGTCTTGGCGATGTCGTGCAGGAAGATCCCGGCCAGGACCAAATCGCGGTTCAGCCCCGGATAAAAGCGGATGATCGCGTCGGCGACTTCCATCGCATTGAGCGTGTGTTCCAGCAGCCCGCCGATGAACGCGTGGTGCATGTTCATCGCCGCCGGCGCCTTGCAGAACCGCTCCATCAACTGCTCGTCATCGAGGTAGGTTTGCAGTATGGCCGCGACGTAGCGGTTCTGGATGCTGCCGATCAGATCATGCAGCCGCGCGCACATCTGGTCGATGTTCCTGCTGGTGTGCGGGATCAGGTCCTGGATGTCGAAGCTGCCCTGCTTTGCCGGCCACATCTGCTCGATGATCAACTGGAGGTTGTTCTGGTAGTTCTCGATTCTCCCGCGGATCTTCAGAAAGCCGCTTTCGGGCATGGCGTTGAAGATGTCGCGCGTCGCGTTCCACATCCGCGCGTTGAGCTGCGCCGAGCGATCCGACACAAACGCCTTGATGAAGTATTTGCCCGTCTGCGTGGGCGAGAATTGCTTGTTGGCCACGACGAACACGTCCTCGACGATGTCGCCGGCGACGCAGTCTTTGAGATAGAGTCGGCGCATGCGATCGTTGTACGCCCGCCGCTCGGCTGGTGCAAGAAGACCCGAGCCGCCGAGCAGCAGCCGCGGCAGGGACAGAAGTCGAGCGTAGTCGTTGGCGTTGCGCGGAATCACGTACTGTTGTCGGCGCGCAAGATGTCTGCCGATTCCGCGCCTTTGATGACGTGGTAATTCGTGACTAAAAGTCCGTCGTCAGAAATGAAAAAACCTGAACCCATGCCCGTGACCTTGAATTGGCGGTCGCGGACAACAACTCGGACGACTGCAGGAGACGCCCTTGCGAACAGTTCCTGTGCGGACAATTCGCGGCTGCCAGGCTCAGCACTGACTCGATTGCCCGCCGCTGTCCTTGGAAGCTTGAACCAGACGGCGGCACAGATCGCAACGGCGACAACAGCGGTCACAAGGATCATGCCAGCAATTGCGCGGCCTCTGTGTCGGCACATTGCGTGTTCCTATTAGTCACAATTTCATCATCACTTCGGCAATTTGGCGACGTAACCTAAGCACTTGCCGGGATGTGATGATGGAGAATGCTTCAATAGCGAGGTGCTCCCCATGCGCTGGGCGAGCGTCCTCACCACGATAAGCATTCCAACGACACTCGAAGCGATTAGCCGATGCTGCTCTGCCGGTTGGCTCATGTCGCACTCGGTCCAAGACACTTGTAAACCAGGGACAGTCACCTATTTCCTACCTTCCCGGCGGTGTTTGCCCCAGCGACGGCCAGGGAGCGCAGGGGCGGCGGCGAAGCGGATTCATCTGGCGCGGCTCCAACCCTCCCGGCGGTTCGGTGAGATTGTTGCCGCGGTGCGCCAGAGGATGTGGCACGTTCGGCCCGAGAATGCGGGGTACGCCAGGCAACGGCTCACTCGGCTGATTCGCGAATGCGCCCACAACCGGCGTTGTCCGGAAGGCGGCGGTGGATGTGAGATTGCGATCCACGCGCGCCGGTGACGCTGGCTGGCGTTGTCCTGCACAGGATCCAACCGGGACGATTCGTCGCGCCGTTCCGGCGTGGCGCCGGAAATCCGGGCACACCCGATTCGCCCCAAAGGGTGCCGGTTTGAGCCGCGTGGGATGTCTGCTAAGATGCGCTGGACGGATGCTCGTCACGGATATGCCTACGAAGTTTGAGATCTATTCTCAAGGCAAGCGGGTGATGGATTTCACGCCGGTCGCGGCGATGGCGATCGGCCCGGAAAGCGTGCCGATCCCCGGCGAAGTGGTTTTCCGGGACGGATACCTGATTCTCACCCGCAACGAGGAGCATCCCGCGGGCGTGGGGCTGCTGTGGGACCTGGGGGAGCTGGGCACGTATCATCTGGAAACCACGCGGCTGCTGCCCCGGGAAAAACCGTACAACCTCAACGTCGAGCTGGCGCGATGCCGGCTGATGAAGATCGTCCAGAAGCAGGAAGACTGGAACCTGTTCGACTTCCCGCGCACCGAGCGATACATGCAGCGATTCCGCGAGGCTCAGGCGCTGTTCGCCGACGCCCTGGGCAAACTTCACGAACCCGCCGAAGCCGCGAGGCTGGCGGATCAGTCGCTGGCGATGGCGGTCGATCTGTCCGATCAGCTTGCGCTGTTTCACGCCGATCTGCTGCTGGCCCGCCGACGCGCCACCAACACGCTGCCCAAGCACATCATCGGCTGCCGTGTCGATTCCACCGTGCTGAACTCCAAGTACAAGGACACGCTGGCCGACAATTTCGACTACGCGGTGTTGCCGATGTCGTGGAAGCAGCTTCAGCCCGAGGAAGGCTCCTTCCACGCCGAGCCGGTCGATGAGTGGGTCGATTTCCTGACCCGCAAGCGGATGCCGATCATCGCCGGGCCGCTGATCGACCTGACCGACGGCGAAGTTCCCGACTGGATGTTCATCTGGGAACACGACTTCGACAGCCTGCGGGAGATGGCCTACGAGTACGTGCAGAAGGTCGTTCACCGCTACCGCAAGCAGATATCGGTGTGGAACGTGGTATCGGGGCTGCACACCAACAGCGCGTTCACGCTCAGCTTCGAGCAGATCATCGAGCTGACGAGACTGCTGGTAGCGCAGGTGAAGACGATCCAGCCGAACGCGCGAACGCTGGTGACGGTGACGCAGCCGTATGGCGAGTATCACGCCCGCGGCGCCACCAGCGTGCCGCCGATGCTCTATGCCGAGATGGTCGCGCAGGCGGGGATCAACTTCGAAGCGTTCGGGCTGGAGATCGAGCAGGGTGTGCCGGTGCGTGGCGGATATGTGCGGGATCTGTTCCAGATCAGCTCGCTGCTGGATCGCTTCAGCTCGATCGGCAGGCCGGTTTTCCTCACGGCGCTGGGATCACCCGGAAGGCATGCGCCCGACCCAAGCGACCGCTCGGAAGGCAAGCTTGATCCCGCCGCCGCCGGACGCTGGAAACGCCCCTGGGACCAGAACCTCCAGGCCGAGTGGATCGACGTGTTGTACAAGCTGGCGCTGAGCAAACCGTTTGTCGAGAGCGTGGCGTGGGGGAATCTGGCGGACGTGAACACATCGATCCCGGCAGGGGGATTGCTGGACGACATGCTTCGGCCCAAGCCGGCATTTCTCAAGCTCCAGGAGCTGCGCGAGACGCTGCGCGGTCGCAAGCCGTGAACAAGCCAGCCAGGCTCACGCCGGTCGGATGGACCGCGCCGCAGCGTGGCGTGCTGATGGTGCTGCTGGCGGCGATGCTGGTGTGGCTGGGCATTCGCCTGGTGCTTGATCCGGTCTATGTCTCGGATCCTCAGCCCGCCTGGCCCGCCAGGGCCGGTGAACTGGAGGACCGAATCGATCCGAACGTTGCCGACTGGCAGACGCTGGCGGCGTTACCGGTGATCGGCGAGAAGCGCGCCCGGCAGATCGTGGCGTTCCGGGAGCAATACCTGGCCGCCAACCCGGGCAGGCGGGCTTTCCAGCAGCCGCAGGACCTGCTGCGTATCAAGGGCATCGGCCCGGCCATGCTCACCCAGATCGAGCCGTACCTGATCTTTGGGGCGACGACGCAACCGGCAACGTCAACGGCCTCTTCCCGGACTCAGCCCTGAGCCGCCGGGGCGATGGTTTGAAGTGCCCGGGAATGCTATATTTAGCACACACTAACCACGATGCGTCGCCCGTGTCCATCATGCTGTGCCTGAGGCTGTGTCCGCACAGCCGCGACATGGGAGACCACTATGCACGCTTCGATGCATGCTTCGATCCGCAAGCAACTGGCCCATCGGGTGTATGCCGCGGCGATGGGGATCGTGCTTCTTGCCTCGCCCGCCTGGGCGCGGGTTCATGACCTGCACGACCGGGCAGAACGGTACGACCGCGGCGAACGGTACGAGCGGGGCGAGCGGTTTGAGCATCGCGACCGCGACCGTAGTCGTACGCGCGTGGACATCGACATCTCCATCGGCCGGGGCGAGCCGGACATCTGTCTGCCGCCGCCTCCCCCGCCGTGCGAGCCGGTCTATGAAGAGCGCATCGAGCGGGTGTGGGTTGAGCCGGTGTATCGCACGGTGTACGAGCGTGTCTGGCGGGAGCCGGTCATTCGCGAGGAGATCGAGCAGGTGTGGATCGAGCCGGTGTACGAGGAGCGCGATATCGTCCGCTACGACGGCTGCTGGAACCGCATCGTCGTCCGTGAGCGCGTGCTGGTGTGCCCCGGGCGATGGGAACAGCGTCGCCGGCAGGTGGTCGTGTGCGAGGGGCGATGGGAGACGATCCAGCGCCAGGAGCTTGTGGTGCCGGGACACTGGGAGCAGCGAGTGGTCCGCGTGCCTGTCGAGCGCCCGCCGGTGGCGATCCGGTTCGACTATCGGAGGTGGTGAATCCGCGGTGAGCGGCCCGCGGATTCACCGAAGCAGCGATGTTCACGCCTTCAGGGCGTGGTCCCGCCTGCCGCCGGGGCGTCTTTCATCAGGGCATCGAGCTGTTCCAGCGCCTTGTCGGCCTGGCCGGCCTGCTTGTACAGATCGACGAGCTGGATGCGTATGGCGCGCTGGACGGCGCCGTTTTTCACGTCGGGCAGGACCTTGTTGAAATGCTCGATGGCGGCGTCGGTGCCGCGGGCGCGGAGGATGTCGGTGGCGGAGACGACCGCGGCGACTCCGGCGGCGCCGGGATCGCGCGCCAGGCGGGCGAAGCGATCGACCACGTCGATGTAGTTGCGGAGCATCTCCAGCTTCATCATCTCCGCCCCGCCAGCGCCGGGGGCGCGCATGCCCATGCCCATGCCGCCGGGACGCATGCCCGCGCCGGGGGCATTCGGCGCGCCAGGGGGTTCGGGGGGAGCGAATTCGCCTCGCGGCGCGCCTGGCGGTCCGGGCTCGCGCGGCTCGCGCGGCGGTCGGGGCTGGTCCTGGGCCGCTGCCAGCAGCGGCATCGCTGCAATCAGCACAACGCTCATCACGTTCAGCAACTTGCGATTCATACGGCCTCCTGTGTCGTTGACGGTTGGTCTTGCTCGGATTCGGTGGTATCGGTCAGGAATGAGATCGTCGCAGGGGCGAAGCTCAAGCTCTGCGATGGCGGCAAGAGGCTCAGCTCCCCGGGCAGCTCCGCAAAACTCAGCCCCGGCACGTCGGACCAATTCACCTCGATCATCCGGTCGGCTTGGTCGCTTTGATCAATCGGGTCGCTCACGAGATGGTTCGCGATCTGCATCGGCCGCGTCGATGGATTGGCAACGTAGTAGTAGATGACCAGCACCAGCGCAGCGGCGGCTGTCATCGTCGCGATCGTCCAGAACCATCGCCCCAGACCAGAGGGCGCCGGCGCCGCGGGTGTGGCGGGCGCCAGCACGTCGGCGGCGAGGTCGCCGGGATAGCGCGATTCGCGATATTCATCGCGCGCCTGCTCAAGCTGTCTTCGCAGGATGCTCATATCGGTTCCGTCAACTTCGCTCTCAGCGATCGCAATGCCTGGTGGACGGTGGCCTTGACGGTTCCGGCGGCACAATTCATTGCGGCGGCGGTGTCGTCGATCGACAGCTCCTCGAAATACCTCAGGAGCAACGCCTCGCGCTGCCGTGGGGGAAGCTGCTGCATGACGGCACGAAGCATCGATCGCGATTCCTCCAGGAGCAGCCGCCCGTGCGGCGAGCCCTCCAGGCCCGACGTGGCCGCCAGCGGTGATGGCGCCGAATCATCGGGCAGTCGCCTGAATGCCGGTATCTTGCGTCGCATCTCGCGGGACACGTTCAGCGCGATTCCCAGCGACCAGGTCGTGATCGCGCTGTCGCCGCGAAAACGCGGCAGGTCGCGCAGGAACCGCAGGGCCGTTTCCTGCACGGCGTCGCGGGCGTCTTCGGCGTCGCCGAGCAGTCCCAGGCACACGCGAAACCACACGTCCTGAAGCTGCCGCAGCAGCGCGGCCTGCGCCGCGCGGTCCCCACGGCGAGCGGCTTCGATCGTGATCTGATCCACGCGCGTCCAGTTCCGTCAATGAGTGCTGGCAGATCGAGATTGGTTTAGCCGGGATCGGCTTTGAACCGCCGCCCCGGGCAAACTTTGTTTGGCCCGTGGCGTTGTATAGTATCGGATAGAATGAATCACGTGCGGAACGACATTCGGAATGTTGCGATCATCGCTCACGTAGACCACGGCAAGACGACGCTGGTCGATGCCCTGCTGCGCCAGAGCGGCAACTTCCGCGAAAGCCAGCTTGCCCAGGATACCATCCTGGATTCCAACCCCCTTGAACGCGAACGCGGCATCACCATCCTGGCCAAGAACTGCGCCATCAACTACACCGACCCGGCGACGGGGCAGACGGTGAAGATCAACCTGATCGACACGCCCGGGCATGCGGACTTCGGCGGGGAGGTCGAGCGCGTGCTGAGCATGGCGGACGGGGCTTTCCTGCTGGTGGATGCGGCCGAGGGGCCGATGCCGCAGACACGCTTCGTGCTGAAAAAGGCGTTTCAGCATGAGCTGAGGCCGATCGTGGTGATCAACAAGATCGATCGTCCGGATGCCCGGCCGCATCAGGTTCTGGATGAAGTCTTCGATCTGTTTGTGGAGCTTGGGGCCGATGACGAGGCATTGGATTTCCCGGTGCTGTATGCGTCCGGGCGGGCGGGGGTGGCTTCGTGGCGGCTGGAGGAGCCGGGCCAGAACATCAGGCCGGTCTTCGAGGCGCTGCTCAGGCACGTGCCTGCGCCGCACGGCGATCCGGACCGCCCGCTTCAAATCCGCATCACCAGCATTCAGTACAACGACTACGTCGGTCGGATCGGGGTAGGACGGATCTACAACGGCACGGTCCGCACGGCTCAGCAGGTGAAGGTCTGCAAGCGCGGCGGGGAACAGATCGTCTCGAAAGTCGCGCAGGTTCAGGTCTTCGACGGGCTGGGACGCAAGAACGTCGAGCAGGCCGAGGCCGGGGACATCGTGGCGCTGGTCGGGCTGGAGTCGGTGGACATCGGCGACAGCGTGTGCGATCCGATCAATCCGCAGCCGCTGGCGGCGCAGGAGATCGAGCCGCCGACGCTGACGATGATGTTCCGCGTGAACGATTCGCCCTTCGCCGGCCGCGAGGGCAAGTACGTCACCAGCCGCAATCTTCGCGAGCGATTGTTCAAGGAGCTGGAGAGCAACGTGGCGCTGAAGGTGCAGGAGACGGAGAACAAGGATGCGTTCAAGGTCAGCGGACGCGGGCTGCTGCATTTGGGGATCCTCATCGAGAACATGCGCCGCGAAGGCTACGAGCTGAGCATCAGCAAGCCGCACGTGATCCTTCGCAAGGACCCGGCCGGCAATCTGCTGGAGCCGATCGAGTATTTGGTGGTGGATGTTCCGGAGAAGAACCTGGGCGGCGTGATGGAGCTGGTGGGCAATCGCAAGGGCGAGCTGGTCCGCATGGACAACCGCAACGGGCAGGTTCATCTGGAGTTCACGATCCCCGCGCGCGGCTTGATTGGCCTGCGGACCCGGATGCTCACCGCGACGCAGGGGCAGGCGATCATGCACCACAACTTTTACGAGTATGCCCCGTTGCGCGGGCAGGTGCCCGGGCGGGCCAACGGCGTGATGGTCAGCGTGGCCAACGGCACCGCCAACGCCTACGCGCTGAACAATCTCCAGGAGCGTGGGGTGATGTTTGTGGAGCCGGGCGACGCGGTGTACGAGGGGCAGATCGTCGGGGAGAACGCCCGCGACAACGACATGCCAGTCAACCCCACCACCGCCAAGAAGCTGACCAACATCCGCACCACCGCCAGCGATGAGAACATCATTCTCAAGCCGGCGCGGAAGATGACGCTGGAGCAGGCCCTGGAATACATCGAGGAAGACGAGCTGGTCGAGGTCACGCCGCACAGCATCCGCCTCAGGAAGGAACTGCTCAGCGAATCCCAGCGCAAAAAGGCGGGACGGAAAAAGGTAGTGGAAGAGGTGGGGGTGTAGAAACAGTGGGTGAGTTGCGTGATGCCTCTTCTGCGGAACGCTGCCGCTTCGCCCCCTCTGCCGGCACTCCGGGAGGCACTGCCCCCACTCCCTCGCCCGGTAGTCCGGGGGAGGGCAGGGGTGAGGGTTCTGTGAAGAGTTTCCAGTGGCGTCGCACCGCGATCCAAGTCGGCAATGACTCCTCCCTCTCCCGGTACACCGGGAGAGGGCAGGGGTGAGGGTTCTGTGAAGAGTTTCCAGTGACGTCACGCCGCGATCCAAGTTGGCGCCTGCGTGGTTTTGCCCGGAAGATGCGGCACGAGCCGACGGACGCGGAGCGGCTGTTATGGGCGCGCCTGCGCGATCGGAGGCTCGGAGGTTTCAAGTTTCGCCGGCAGGTGCCGATTGCCGGGTTCATTGTGGATTTCTATTGCGATCAGCGCAAGATCGCTGTCGAGCTCGACGGTGGCCAGCACACGGAAGAGACCTCAACGCGATACGACGAGCGGCGAGATCGGGAGCTTGGAATGTTGGGGTTGCGCGTCTTGCGATTCAGCAATGTGGATGTGCTCAGGGACCTGGATGCGGTGTGTGTGGGGATCTTGAGCGCGCTCGGGGAAGAACCCTCACCCCTGCCCTCTCCCGGTGTACCGGGAGAGGGGGTAAGGGCAACGCCTCGCGGTGTACCGGGAGAGGGAGTGGGGGCACGCTCTTCCGGAGTGGCGGGAGAGGCGGTGGCGGTTGCCTTCCCCGGGGTAGCCGGGAAGAGCAGCGACGGCGACCTGCTCTTCGTCTATGGAACGCTTCTTCCCGGGCTTGAGCCGGCGGGGATGCGGCCGGTTTGCCAGCAGCTTGTGGTGGTCGGTCCGGCGACGATCCGCGGCGATTTGTATGACCTGGGACCTTATCCTGGCGTGATCCTCGATGGCGCCGCTGGCCGGGTGCGCGGGCAAGTGGTTCGCGTGCCGTCGGCCGATCTGTGGCGTCGGATCGATGCCTACGAAGCCTGCCCGCAGCCTGGTTCCACAGACGGATTGTTCCGCCGCGTCCGCACGATCGCCACGCTGGAACACAGCGCCCGCGACGTCGAGTGCTGGGTCTATGTCTACAACCACCCCGTCCGGGCGGAGCGGCGTGTGGCCGGTGGTTGTTGGCTGACCCATCGTCAAGACCCTAGAATCTGACTCGCATGTCACAGCACACCCGCCCGGTCATCGGAATCACCGTCGATTGCAACGACGCGGAGGATCGGTATTCGCTTTACATGAACTACGCGACGGGGGTTGAGCGTGGCGGGGGATTGCCGCTGCTGCTGCCGTACGCCGTCGATCAGGCGTTGATCCGCCAGTACGTCGATCTGTGCGATGGGGTGCTGTTCACCGGCGGCAATGACCTGGATCCGGCGCTGTATGGCCAGCCCGAGTGGCACCCACGGGCGGTGAAGCTCGACGCGCGGCGGCAGAACTTCGAGTTGGCGCTGATCGCCGAGGTGGAGCGTCGGCGTGTGCCGGTGCTGGGCGTGTGTCTGGGGTCGCAGCTCATGAACGTGCACCGCGGAGGAAGCCTGATTCAGTTCCTGCCCGAGCACGACCGTCCCGGCGCCATCGAGCATCGCCGCCTGCCCGGACAGAAACCCGCACGGCATCCGGTGAAGATCGATCCTGAGTCACGTCTTGGCCGGGCGATCGCGCCGGGGCGAAGCGAGATATCGGTCAACACGTATCACAAGCAGGGGATTGGATCGCTTGGGCGGGGGCTGCGTGTGGTGGCCACGGCGCCCGACGGGATCATCGAGGCTTTCGAGGATCCGTCGTTGCCGCTGTATGCGGCGGTGCAGTGGCATCCGGAACGATTGCTGGACGAGGCGGAGCACCTGGCGCTGTTCCGGCTGCTGGTGGATACCGCCAGGGACAACCGCAGATGAACGCCCGGGGCAGCAATCGGTGTTCATCCGAGTTCATCTGTGGTTAAATCCGGTTGCGGTGGCACGGCGAATTCTGTTGCTCATCACGGACCTTGAGATTGGCGGCACGCCAACGGTGGTGCGCGAGCTGGCGGTGCGTCTGAGACCGCACGCGCATGTCGAGGTTGCATGTCTGGGGCGTTGGGGGCCAGTGGCGCAGCAGATCCAGGACTCGGGGATTGCCGTCGTGGCCTTGGGGGCGCGCGGCGTGCGCGATGTGCATGTGTTCCGCAATCTGGTGCGACTGATCCGCCAGAGACGCTTCGATACCGTCTTCAGTTTCCTGATCCATGCTAATGCGGCGGCGGCGGTGGCGAAGCTGTTCTGCCCGGGCGTGAGATTCATCCAGTCGATCCAGACGACCCAGCCCTGGCCACGATGGCACTGGTGGGTGCAGCGGATCGTGCAGGAGGCGGCGGAGAAGGTGGTGGTGCCGTCGGCGTCGGCGGGGCAGGCGGCGCAGAAGTGGAGCGATGTTCCACACGAGAAGATCGTGGTGATTCCCAATGCGGTGGAAATTGCCGAGTCGATCGAGTCTTCACGCCGCAGTGCGGTTCTCTGCCGCAGTCCGGGCAGGAGGGATGTTGTCCGCGTCGGGTTCCTGGGGCGGCTGGATCCGGTCAAGCGTGTGGGGGATCTGGTCGCGGCGATCAGCTTGCTACCGTCCCAATACACGTTGCACGTCTTCGGACAGGGCCAGGATCAGCCGAACATCGAACGGGAGATTGCGCGACTCGGGGTGCAGGATCGCGTGGTGCTGCACGGGACCGTCGCCCGTCCGCAGGAGGCGATCGAGCAGATCGACGTGCTGGTGCTGCCTTCGGAGGCGGAGGGGTTCGGGCTAGTGTTGATCGAGGCGATGGCGGGTGGTGTGCCGGTGGTGGCGACGGATGTGGCGGGGATTCGCGATGTTGTGCGAGATGAAGCAACGGGGCTGCTGGTGCCGGCGCGGTCGCCGGAGCTGCTGTCGCGGGCGATTCGTCGCCTCGTCGAGGATGAGCCGCTGCGATCGCGATTGATCGAAGCGGCGCGAGAGGACGTTCGGCGACGATTCACATGGGAGGTCGTGCTGCCGGAGTACCTGAGATTGCTTGGGGTTTAGCGGGGCCACTGAGGGGTGTGTCAATCGAACGCCTCGGGCGCTTCTCCTTTGGGCCGCGTCTTCCAGCGTCGATGAACCCACAGGTATTGTCCCGGATCCTCCCGCACAAAGCGCTCGATCGCCGACGTGTACCTTTGGGTGATGTACCGCAGCGGATCGGGCTGTTCCTGCCAGTCTGAGGGATAGATGATGTCGGCCATGCCGACACGAAAACGGAAGTCGTGGTCGATGCGTCGGGCGTAGCCAACAACGATGGGCACGTGGAATTCCATGGCCAGCAGCCCGATGGATTTGTACGTGCTGGCCTTTCGACCGAAGAAATCGACGAACAGTCCCTTGGGGCCGGCGTTCTGATCGGCGATGAAGCCGACGGTGCCATGTCGCGCCAGCGTCTGGGTGATTTCGTCGGTGGCGCCTTTTTTGGCGATGATTCGCTGTCCCATGCGTTCGCGGACGCCCAGCAGCCACCGGTTGACATAGGGGTTGTCCAGGGGTCTGGCGACGCTGGTGGTGTGGAAGCCCAGGGTCGCCAGCACGTAGCCGAGAATCTCCCAGTTTCCGTAGTGTCCGGTGAGCATGATCAGCCCCTGGTTTTTCGCCAGCAGCAGCTTCAGCACGGGGGCGAAGTTTTCCAGTTGGATGTATTTGTGGAAGGTGGTGACATGCACCAATCGGGTGGTGAAGAACACATCCACGCCGAGCATGAACATCTGCCGCATGCTCTCGCGGGCGATCCGGACCAGCTCTTCTTCAGATTTTTCAGGAAAGGCGCGGCGGAGGTTTCCCATGGCGCGATCGCGGTGCTTGCGATCGACCAGGAACATCAGGTCTCCCAACAGCCGTGCAGCGCCCAGGACCAGCTTGACCGGCCAGCAGTGCAGACACATCGACACCACACGCAGGGCCAGGTATTGCAGGCGGTCCAGCAGGTCGTTGCGGGGTTTGGGCATAACCGGGGCGGATTGTAATGGAGCAGGCGGTCGGCTCCCAAAGCCCGGGAAAAACGGAATATCTTGTCTCCTGTTACAGGCACATTCTAACCCCGGGCAATGACGGGGATTAGGTGGCATAACGGAACCGCTTATCTGGTCGATATTCCAAATGGAGTATTGAAACTCAGTCTCAGCGAGAGTAGGATATCGCGCAGATCAACGGGCATCGGTGTCCGATGTCCAGAGAGGTGGCCATGGAGCGGAACAAACCGCAAAAGGCGTGTGACCTGGCAGGGTGTGATCACCGCGGATCGGTGCAGACCTGTCCGCTGAACTGCCTGGGCGTCGGTTGCCGCGGATGGGTCGTTTCGGTGGGTGGGGATTCTGAATTGCGTCGTCGGCTGCTGGAGATGGGCTTCTGCAACGGCGCGCAGGTGGAGGTGGTCCGCCGGGCGCCGCTGGGCGACCCGATCGAGTTTCGCCTCCGCGGCTATTGCCTGTCGCTTCGGGACGAGCAGGCACGATACGTTCAAGTAAAGCAATCCTGAACGGAGCGGTCGATTGCGGATTCCCGGATTGGGGATTGCGGAATTCGCGATGACCCATCCGCGAACCGAATTCCGCAATCCGCAATCCGATGTCTTCCTGCTGCGATCAACTCGATACACCCGTCCGCGCTTCATCCAAAGCATCGCTGACCATTGCGCTGGCGGGCAACCCCAACAGCGGCAAGACAACGATCTTCAACGCCCTGACGGGGCTGCGGCAGAAGGTCGGCAACTATCCCGGAGTCACCGTTGAGAAGAAGGTCGGGCGATGCAGGCTGCCGGATGGACGCTGGGCCCAGATCATCGACTTGCCGGGAACCTATTCGCTGATCAGCCGCTCGCCGGATGAAACCATCGCGATGGAGGTCTTGCGAGGGCTTGTGCCCGGCATGGCTGCGCCGGACGTGGTCATCGTCGTGGTCGATGCCAGCAACCTTCAGCGGAACCTGTATCTGGTGAGCCAGCTCATCGAGCTGGGCCGGCCGATGGTCGTGGCGCTGAACATGATGGATGTTGCCGAGCGGCGTGGATTGCACGTTTCGCCGGAGGCACTGGCGCGGGAGCTGGGGGTGCCGGTGGTGCCGGTGGTGGGACACAAGCGGCAGGGGATTTCCGAGCTTAAGGCCCAGATTCTCAACGCCCGCGTCGCGCCGTTGCCGGATTTTCCGCTGCCCGAAGCGATGAAGGAAGAGCTGCTGACGGTGGGACAGGGGTTGGCGATCATCGACAGCGCAACTCCGTCTGCCGGCACTGCGGGAGATGGCAGGGATCCTGACCCTCTGCCCGAGCACCGGCAGAGAGAAACGGCGCCGTCCCGCGCGTGGATCTGTGGCGATGACTCGCTGCGGCATCTGGATCGTTATCAGGCTCTGGCCGAGCGATTGCTGATCGGCGACCGGGCGGCGGACGTGGCGCCGCTGGCCAGCCGCCAGCCGGTCGCTTCGCTGCTTCAGTCCGCGATGTCGCGGCTGAACCGGCTGGGGATCGACCCGATGCAGGCGGACGTGGAAGCGCACTACCGCTGGATCGAATCCGTCGCCGCCAGGAGCACTGCAACCCTGGACGAACTGGCCGCGATGGGTTCCCCCGCGCCGCGCGTGCTGGAGTACGAAGCGAAGAAACCGCACCTGACCGACCAGGTCGATGCCATCTTCATGCATCGCATCTGGGGGTTCGTCGTCTTCGGCGCGATCATGGCGGCGCTGTTCATCTCGATCTTCTGGCTGGCCGACCCGATCATGGGGCTGGTCGAGGACGGCGTGGCGTGGCTGGGGGGACTGATCGCGCCGCTCTTGCCGGCAGGACCGCTGCGCGACCTGTGGACCGACGGGATCGTGGCCGGCGTGGGGGCGGTGGTCGTCTTCGTCCCGCAGATCGCGATCCTGTTTACGTTTCTGGCGATCCTGGAAGACAGCGGGTACCTGGCGCGGGCGGCGTTCCTCATGGACCGCGTGCTGGCGAAGGTCGGTCTGCACGGCAAGAGCTTCATCCCGCTGCTTTCGAGCTTCGCGTGCGCCATCCCCGGGATCATGGCGACGCGCACGATCGAGAACCGCAAGGACCGACTCGCGACCATCTTCGTCGCGCCGTTCATGAGCTGTAGCGCGCGGCTGCCGGTGTACGCGCTGCTCATCGGCACGTTCTTCGGCGCGTATTCGTCGCTGGTTCAGGGCGGGATCATGTTCGGCTGTTACGCTCTGGGCATCCTCGCGGCGGCAGGCACCGCCTTCCTCTTCAAGCGCACGCTTCTGAAAGGCCCGACGCCTGCGTTCATCCTCGAGATGCCGACCTACAAGGTGCCACAGCTTTCGCAGGTCGTCCGCGCGGTCGTCACCAACACCGGCGCGTTTCTTAAAAAGGCCGGCACGATCATCTTCTGCCTCAGCGTGATCATGTGGGCGATGATGTACTACCCGCGGCTGCCGGCGGCGGAAGTCGAACAAGTGCGGACCGAGAACGACGCCATTGCCTACCGAACGGCTGTGCTTAGCTCGCTGTTGGAGGCAAAGCAAAGGGCACTCTTGACCGCCACGGTGCCAACCGACGATTGGATCCGTGCAGATATCAAGTCGCGCACGGAGCGAATCCTCGATGACATCATCGCCGGCGAGCAGCTTCGTTACAGCATTGCGGGCCGGTTCGGGCGGGTGCTGGAACCGCTGATCAAGCCGCTGGGATACGACTGGAAAATGGGGGTGGGCCTGATCGGAGCGTTCGCGGCGCGCGAAGTCTTCGTCAGCACCATGGGCATCGTCTACAGCGTCGGCGACGATGACCAGAACACCGAGCCGCTGTCAGCCCAGATGCAATCCGACCGGTATCCCGATGGCCGGCCTGTCTGGACGCCGCTGGTTGCGGTCAGCCTGCTGGTCTGGTTCGTGCTCGCGATGCAGTGCATGAGCACGTTGGCGATTGTGCGGCGCGAGACCGGCGGGTGGCGCTGGCCGATCGCGATGCTGTTGTACATGAATGCGCTGGCGTATGTGGTGAGCCTGGCGGTGTACCAGGTGGGGAGGATTTGGCTGTAAAGACCGGTCCGCGGGCCGGGTTGTGCAGGGTTTGCGATGCCGAGTTGGCTGCAACATCTTCTGGTGCTGACACTCGTGGGAGCGTGCGTGGCGTATGCGCTGTGGGGGGCGGTGCGGACGCTGTTGGGCAAGCGCAGCCACCTGGGCAGTTGCTGCGCCAAGGGGTGCGGCGCCGGGCAAAAGGATGCAAAGCAGGGCGACGAGTCGCAAGTGGCCAAGACACAGAGGGTTGTGTTTTTGCCAGTTGAATTGCTCGGTCGTGGCGGCCGGAGATGATGGCCGCGGGTCGTTGATTCAAGCCCGAACATCGACCCGGTCGAAAACGTATATTGCACAGGCGGCATAAGCGTTGGCCTGACAAAGGGGTAAAAATTTCCGGCACAGGTCTTGACGCGAGCTATGTCGGATGTATCATTCGCGGCCCCGGTTGAGGAAAGTTCCTGAACCGGCCGGCAAGCGAAGGAAACGACAGAAGCCGCCAGAGGAAAGAAGGTTTGGGCAAGCCGCAAACTTCACTCTCATCGCTGTAGATCGCCGGTTCCTTTCGACAACTGAGAGTCGCCGGCGAGAGACGGCGACGCGGATTTGAGGGGCAGTGGGAAGCTGTCCCGGGCGGAAACATCGACTGGTGAGGACCAGTCGGCAGGCCGAACTCGAATGAGTCTGCCGCCGTAACGACTAAGCTGTGCAAGCTGAGTCTGAATCGGCGACGCACTCACCCGCGTTCGGCGGGATCCTGCTGAGCAATGACTGACGGAAACGCCAGCCATGTCGATGCGGGAAGAAGCTCTTTGGCAAGTGAATACGTGAGGTTCAAAGTGAAAGGTCTTGCGCGTGAGACCCTGCGGAACGTGTTCCGTGGGGAAACACAAAGCAGGACCCTCCGCGACGCTCACCTCTGCATAACAGTACGGCGGATTCAGGCGCGACCAGTCGCACCTGGGTGCCGTGCGGACTGTTGTCTTTCTGTCGGGTGAGTGTCGTCGAGCACCTTTTCGGCGACTGATCCGTTATCGATCGGCTGCGGCGGGACAGGCCTTCGGGTCTGTCATGCAGCAGCAGCCGTCCGACACGCCCTGTCGCGGGGAAGGATGAAGGGGATGGACAGAAGGATGAATGATGTTGATTCATCCTTGTGCCTTCTGAATTCGTCCTTCTCTTTTGACGGTGATCGATAAATGTGGTCAAGCTACTAAGGGTGTATGGTGGATGTCTTGGCATCGAGAGGCGATGAAAGACGTGGTAGCCTGCGATAAGCTCCGGGAAGCTGGCAAACAAGCGTTGATCCGGAGATCTCTGAATGCGGAAACGCGGCTGAGTGACCCTCAGTCATCCGGCGCTGAATGCATAGGCGTTCGGAGGCGAACCTGGGGAACTGAAACATCTAAGTACCCAGAGGAAAAGAGACAGACATGGATTCCGTCAGTAGCGGCGAGCGAAAGCGGAAAAGCCCAAACCGGGGTTCGCCCCGGGGTTGCGGGCGCCTCGAGCTGAAATACCGATAGCAGAACAGTCTGGAAAGTCTGGCCAGAGAGGGTGAAAGCCCCGTACGCGAAATCGGGAAATAGGCGATGAGAGGCGTTCCAGAGTAGCATGGAGCTCGTGGAACTCCGTGTGAAGCTGGCCGGCCCACCGGCCAAGGCTAAATACTCCTCGATGACCGATAGTGGACTAGTAGGGCGATTGAACGATGAAAAGCACAGCGACGAGCTGAGTGAA
This sequence comes from Fontivita pretiosa, assembly GCF_050410795.1. Taxonomy (GTDB): domain Bacteria; phylum Planctomycetota; class Phycisphaerae; order Tepidisphaerales; family Tepidisphaeraceae; genus Fontivita; species Fontivita pretiosa. Next base: position 3,004,536 of record NZ_CP191258.1, read on the forward strand.
AAGTACCTGAAACCATACACTTACAAGCGGTCGGAGCCCTATGCCCGTAAGGGAATGGGTGACGGCGTACCTTTTGCATAATGGACCGGCGAGTGCACGTATGCGGCAAGGCTAAGGTGCCCAGCACCGGAGCCGTAGCGAAAGCGAGTCTTAAGATGGCGTCAAGTCGTATGCGTGCGGCCCGAAACCCCGTGATCTACCCATGGCCAGCGTGAACACCCCGTAAAAGGGGTGGGAGGCGCGAAGGCGTGAACGTTGAAAAGTTCTGCCATGAGCTGTGGGGAGGAGTGAAAGTCTAATCAAACGGGGAGATATCTGGTTCTCTTCGAAATGCCTTTAGGGGCAGCCTGGAGCCACTACTCTGTGGGGGTAGAGCTACTGAAAGGAGACGTGGGGCTACCCGCCTACACGCTCCTATCAAACTCCGAATACCACAGAGACTATCTCTGGAGTGAGTCCGCGAGGGATAATCTTCGCGGTCAAAAGGGAAACAACCTAGATCGCCTGCTAAGGTCCCAAAATCCGACTTAGTTCGTGAGGAAGTTATTCTGCTGAGACAGCCAGGATGTTGGCTTAGAAGCAGCCACCATTTAAAAAGTGCGTAATAGCTTACTGGTCGAGCAGAGTAGCGCCGTAAATGATCGGGAATAAGCCGGATACCGAAGCAGCGAGATTCACGAGCAATCGTGGATCGGTAGAAGAGCGTTCCACACCGCGGTGAAGCCGTACCGTGAGGAGCGGTGGAGCGTGTGGAAGTGAGAATGCCGGTATGAGTAACGATAATGCAGGTGAAAATCCTGCACGCCGAAAGCCTAAGGTTTCCTGGGGAAGGTAAATCCGCCCAGGGTTAGTCGGAAGCTAAGTCCAGGCCGAAAGGCGTAGACGATGCACAGCAGGTTAATATTCCTGCACCGGCTGTGAAGGTTGAACCCGTGCATGCGCTTCTTCAAGGCAGATCCCCCGACTAGACGTGGGGGTTGGGACCGGCGAAAGCCGGTATCTCGAGGCCGCTTTGTTGCCGAAGTCTGTGGCGAAGGGGCCGAGAAAAGTGCACGGGGGACGACACAGTCGCCCGTACTAAAACTGACACAGGTAGGCGAGGAGAGTATCCTCAGGCGCTCGAGAGAACTGCGGTTAAGGAACTAGGCAATCTAACCCCGTAACTTCGGGAGAAGGGGTCCCTCCTCACTTCGGTGAGAGGGCGCAGGAAACAGCCTGGGCGACTGTTTATCAAAAACACAGTTCCGTGCTAACTCGCAAGAGGATGTATACGGAATGACGCCTGCTCGGTGCCGGAAGGTTAAGGAAGTCGGTCAGGGGTTCGCCCCAAAGCTGACAACCGAAGCCCCGGTAAACGGCGGCCGTAACTATGACGGTCCTAAGGTAGCGAAGTTCCTTGTCGGGTAAGTTCCGACGTGCATGAACGGCGTAACGACTTGGGCGCTGTCTCAACCGCAGACTCGGTGAAATTGAAGTGGCGGTGAAGATACCGTCTACCCGCAGCAAGACGGAAAGACCCCATGCACCTTTACTATAACCTGGTAGCGATGCCGGGTGTGGACTGCGTAGGATAGGTGGGAGGCATTGATCCCCCGGTTCCGGCCGGGGGGGAGCCAACGGTGAAATACCACCCTGTTCGCATTCGTCATCTCACCCTGACCCGTGAATCCGGGCAGGGAACACTGCTAGGCGGTTAGTTTGACTGGGGCGGTCTCCTCCAAAAGGGTAACGGAGGAGTGCAAAGGCGGGCTCAGACCGGTTGGCAATCGGTCGTCGAGCGCATAGGTAGAAGCCCGCTTGACTGCGAGTGCTACGGCACGAGCAGATGTGAAAGCAGGCCTAAGTGATCCTGTGGTCCCGTGTGGAAGGGCCATAGCTCAACGGATAAAAGGTACGCTGGGGATAACAGGCTGATCGCCTCCGAGCGTCCATAGCGGCGAGGCGGTTTGGCACCTCGATGTCGGCCCATCGCATCCTGGGGCTGAAGGCGGTCCCAAGGGTTTGGCTGTTCGCCAATTAAAGCGGTACGCGAGCTGGGTTCAGACCGGCGTGAGCCAGGTCGGTCCCTATCTGCTGCGGGCGCAGGAACCTTGACGGCACCTCTTCCATAGTACGAGAGGATTTGGAAGGACGGACCCCTGGTGTACCAGTTGTCGCGCTAGCGGCACGGCTGGGTAGCTATGTCCGGAAAGGATAAACGCTGAAAGCATCTAAGCGTGAAGCCTATGCCAAGACAAGGGTTCCATGGGGCTTTGCCCCGAGAGACCCCGGGTAGACCACCCGGTTAATAGGCCGGAGCTGTACGGACAGAAATGTCTTGAGGTCACCGGTACTAACGGTCGAACGCTTGACCACATTTATCGATCATCGTTGCCCGAAAAGGACTCGACGATCGCGGAGCACGCAGGTCGCTGATCCGGCGACCTGCCCGAACCTCACCGTTCACTTGCGAAATTCAGCCCCGGTGTCGGAAACACCGGCAGCGGGGTTTTCGTTGGTGGCTATATCCGCAGGGTCACACCCGTTCCCATTCCGAACACGGTCGTTAAGCCTGCGGAGCCGATGATACTGCTTCAGCGGGAAAGTAGGTCACTGCCAGCGTTAATTCAGAACCCCGGGCTCCACAAGGGCCCGGGGTTCTTTTTTTCCCCTCGCCAGCCTCCACCAAATCGTTCTGCATGAACTGCGGCCGGGACACAGCGTACCTCGTCTATCACGCGCCGCCGCGCACTTGCCTGGCGGGCGATCTCGGGTAGCCTTTCTATTGCGCGCGGGCTGTCCCTTCGTGGTTCGTGGTTGTTCGTTGCATTCGTTGGCGGTTTCTTGCCGGCGGCGCCTCGGGCGCGCTGGCCGACGGGCAGTTACGGATGATGATCCCGCAGTCAACGCCTCAGCCATGCGCCGCCGACTCGGCGCCGGCGGCGGTGTCGCGCTGGTACCGCAGTGCATTCCGCGGGCGCGCCTGGCCACCTTACGTGGTGCTGCTGGTGGGGCTGCTGACCACGGCGGCAATCGGGGCATACGTCTGGCGAACCAACCACGCCACCCGCCAGCTCCGCTTCGAAAGCGCTGTCGCCGAAGCCTGCGACAACATCCACACGCGGCTGGATCTGTACATCGGCGCGCTGCGTGGCGGCGCGGGACTGTTCGCCGCCAGCAATGGCCAGGTCTCGCGACAGCAGTTCCGCGACTACTGCCGCAGAATCGATCTGTACAACCGCTATCCGGGCATCCAGGGCGTCGGCTTTTCACTGCGCGTGCCTGCCGGACAGAATCGGCGCGTGGAGGCCGAGGCAGCACAGCAGGTTCCGGGCTTTCGCATCTGGCCGGACGAGCCGCAGCGAGACGAGTATCACACGATCCTGTACCTGGAGCCTCAGGACGCGCGCAATCGCCACGCCCTGGGCTATGACATGTTCAGCGAGCCGGTACGTCGGGCGGCGATGCAGCGCGCCCGCGACAACGCCACCGCCGCCGCCTCCGCAAAAGTACGCCTCGTCCAGGAGATCTACGCCGGCGACGTGCAGGCGGGGTTCCTCATCTACGTGCCGGTTTACCAGTCCCAGCAGGTGCCCGACTCGGTCCAGAAGCGCCGTGAGGCGCTGCTCGGCTTTGTCTACGCTCCTTTCCGCGCCGACGATCTGCTTCGCGGCATCTTCGCTCACGAAACGCCTTCGGTGCTGGATCTGGAAGTTTACGACGGCCCGGTGGTCGCTGCGGCGCATGTGATGCATCGATCAGCGCCGGCGACGTTGCAGGCAGGAACGTCGGCGTCGGATTACGTCCCCACGCTGCGCGCCACCCGCACCATCGGCATTGCCGGCCAAGTGTGGACCATCGCCTTCTCCAGCAACGCCCACTTCGACGCGCAGGTCGGACGCAACCTCACCGCCTACACCGTCGTTGCCGGAGTGCTGGTCAGCGGAGCGCTGTTCTGGTTGCAACGGTCGCAGTCGATGGCGCAGCGACGGGCGGAAACCACGGCGGCGGAACTGCGGCTGTCGGAACAGGCGCTGCGCGTCAGCGAATCCAGGTTCCGCCGTCTGGCCGACGCCAACATGATCGGCATTGTCTTCGCCCGCAGCGATGGCACGGTGACCTATGCCAACCAGGCTCATTGCCAGATCATCGGACGCAGCCCCGACGACGTTCGCGCCGGTCGAGTCCGCTGGGATCAGATCACCGCGCCGGAGTATCGGCACCTCGATCTTCAGGTCATCCAGGAGCTTCGCGCCCGCTCGGTGTGCGCGCCGTACGAGAATGAGTACATCCGTCCCGATGGCACGCGTGTGCCGGTGCTGATTGGCGTGGCGCTGCTGGAGGGGTCGCAGGACGAGCACGTGGCGTTCACGATTGATTTGACGCAGCGCAAACGCCAGGAGCGCGAGCTGCGGATGGCCAAGGAGGCCGCCGAAGCCGCCAATCGCGCCAAGGACCAGTTTCTTGCCGTGCTCAGCCATGAGTTGCGTACGCCGCTGACGCCGGTGCTGGCGCTGGCGGCGGCGGGATCCGCGGATGCGGCGTTGCCGCCGGAGATCCGCGCCGATTTCGCGGTCATTCGCCGCAACGTCGAGCTGGAGGCCCGTCTGATCGACGATCTGCTGGACCTGACCAAGATCGGGCGCGGCAAGCTGCGGCTGGAAATCGAGACGGTGGACCTGCACAGCGTGGTCACAGCCGCCGTCGCCGTATGCTGCGCCGAGGAAGCGACCAACAAGCGGCTGCTCGTCGAGCTGGAGTTGCAGGCCGAACGGCATCACGTTCGCGGCGACGCCGCCAGGCTCCAGCAGATCTTGTGGAACCTGCTGAAAAACGCGGTGAAGTTCACGCCGGCCGGTGGACGGATCACCGTCCGCACGCGCAACCAGCCGCCGCAGCAAACCGGTCAACTCGACGATCGCATCGTCGTCGAGGTGATCGACACCGGCATCGGCATCGAGGCCGACGTGCTGCCGCGCATTTTCGACGCCTTTGAACAGGGAGAATCGCCGACGCGACGCCAGTTCGGTGGACTGGGGCTGGGACTGGCAATCACGCGCGGACTGGTCGAAGCGCACGGCGCGACCATCGAGGTTCAAAGCGCCGGCGCGGGCCAGGGCGCCACGTTCGCCGTGACCCTGGCGACCGTGCCCGCTCCGTGGCCGCAAACTCCGCCACCGGAGCTGGCCGATGTCATCGAGCCGGTGGCGGCAGCTCCGACGCCACGCGCCACGCTGCTGCTGGTCGAGGACCACGCCGACACCGCCCGCGCCCTGGGCCGCCTGCTCGGCGAGGCCGGATACCAGGTGCACACCGCCGCCTCGGTGGCGCAGGCGATCGAACGGGCCGCGAGCGTGCGATTCGACGTGCTGCTCAGCGATCTGGGGCTGCCCGATGGATCAGGTATCGACCTGCTCAAGCGGTTGCTGGCCGAGCGCGGCGGCGAGGGCGCCTTTGCCGCGATCGCCTTGACCGGCTTCGGCATGGACGACGACGTGGCGCGCACCGCCGCCGCCGGTTTTGCCGAGCATCTGACCAAGCCGGTGGACTTTCAGAAGCTCCAGGAGGCGATCGAGCGCGTGGTCCGCCGCCGCGACAACAACCCGCAGGCGTGCTGACTCACGGGCCTCGCGAATCGACTGAATCAACAGTGCCCAGGGACGATCGGTTCCGGCGATGCCATTGCTTACTGCCACACGCTCAGGTCCCACATCTTGATGGTGGATGCCGTTCCACCAAAGCCGGTCACCAGTGTCTTGCCATCCGGAGAGAAGGTCATCGACTCAATCCGTCCGGGATTGCCGCTGATCGTGTGCAGCAGCCTGAAGGTCCTGGGATCCCAGAACTTGATCGTGCGGTCTTTCGAGCCGCTGACGGCCCACCTTCCGTCGGGTGAATAGCGCCCGGCGTCGATCTCGGCGCCATGCTCGTTGCCGTGGGCGTCGGGCAGCATTTTCAGCATTTCCCCGCTCTGGGCGTCCCAGAACACGATCTCCCCCTTGTTGCCCGTGCCGCTGAAAAGCTGTTTTGCGTCCGGCGAAAGCGCGCAGAACTCCAGCCCGGCCGTGTGCCCCTTGAGCACTTTCTTCGGCTCGCCCGTCTCGCCGTCCCACAGCCGCAGCGTCCCATCAGTCCCGGCGGTGGCGATCGTCTTGCCATCCGGATAATACAGCACCCATTTCACCTGGCCGGTATGATCGCGCCTCACCTTCTCCTTGCCGCTGGCCACGTCCCACAAACGAAACGTCTTGTCTTCCGCGGCGCTGGCCAGCGTCTTGTCGTCCGGGGAAAACGCGACATCGCGCACGGCGGCGGTGTGGCCCTCCAGCACGCGGATCGGCGTGAATGTCGCCGCATCCCACAGAATGATCCGCGTATCCGTGCTGCCACTGGCCAGAAGCTTGCCATCATGCGAAAAACGCACGCAATACACGTCGGCGGTGTGCTCGGTGAGCGTGCGCTTCAACTCGCCGCTGGCCACATCCCAGATCTTGATCGTGTGATCCCGGCTGCTGCTCAGCAGCGTCTTGCCGTCGGGGGTGAACTCGACGGCCAGGACCGACCTGTCATGCCCGCGCAACTCGCGCGCCGGGGGCGCTGGCTCCTCAGCCCGGATCGACGCGGACCAACCCAGCAAAGCCACGATGAACGTACAGACAGAACATCTCAACAGACACGGCATGATGTGACCTCCTTCGCAAACACAGAGACAGCAGAAGCAAAATCGCTGGCCGGCATCGTAGCATCGCACCGTTCGATGTCCAAAACCACCCGGCCGCTGAGCCGGCGGCGAACCCGCCCGCGCCGGATGCGGGCACTTTCGGCTCAGGTTTGCTTCCCGGCGGTGCGGTTCTGATAAAAACGCGCCGGATACCATCGCCACCGGACCAGCCCCGCCACGTGCGCAAGTCCTGTTCTGACAACGCGCAGCCCGTTCGCACAAGCCCGACTGATCTCTCAAGACTTTGCCCGCCTGCGGACGATAGCTTCGATGTTTGTTCCGGCGGCATGGCACGCAACAGCGTGTCGGCCGGGTGCGATCCAATGGCTCAGCCGCCGACGGTTCAGCACGAAAGGAGGCCTGTAGATGATCTGAGCGCCGCGTGCGTCGCGGCTCCGCAGAAGCCGTGATGTGCGTGCAAGAACGATGGGGCCCGGCAGGGATGGCCCGTAAACCTGCCGCCGCGCGTCGCCGCCGCAAGCGTCGGATCGCGCGGTCGATGGCAACAGGGAAACGGCTTCGCTGACGTGCGGAACGCACAGCCGCCCGCTCGAAGCCAGGATTGCTTGTCACGGAAGGACACACCCACATGAGCAGAATAAACACCAACGTCAGCTCGCTGATTGCCCAGCGAATCCTCACCCGCAACAACAACGCGCTGAACACCAGTCTGGAGCGCCTGAGCACCGGTCTGAAGATCAACAAGGGCGCCGACAACCCCGCAGGGCTGATCGCCAGCGAAAACCTCCGCGCTGAAAAGGCGGGGATCGTGCAGGCGATCGACAACGCCGCCCGCGCCAGCAACATCATCGGAACCGCCGAAGGCGGCTTGTCCGAGGTCAGCGCCTTGTTGACCGAGCTTCAGAGCCTGGTATCGCAGTCGGCCAACAGCGGCGGGCTGAGCAGCGAGGAAATCGCCGCCAACCAGCTTCAGGTCGATTCGATCCTGAACACGATCAACCGGATCGCGCAGAGCACGGCGTTCCAGGGCAAGAAGCTGCTGAACGGCAACTACGACTACACGACCAGCGGCGTGAACAGCACCAGCTTCGACAACGTGCGGATCAACGCCGCCCGCGTGCCCGATGGAGGCACCATCAACGTCGTGGTGCAGGTGACCGCCAGCGCCCAGACCGGCCAGATTCTCTACAGTGGCGGGACGCTGACGGACAACGTGACGATCGAGGTGGCGGGTAACACCGGCACCGAGCAGCTCAGCTTCAGCTCCGGCACGACGGTCAGCTCGATCGCCGCCGCCATCAATGCGGTGACCACCGCCACTGGCGTCAGCGCTACGGTCAGCGGCGCGGATCTGGTGATCAACAGCACCAGCTACGGCGCCGATCAGTTCGTGAGCATCAAGACGGTCGCGGGCACCTTCACGCCCAGCACCACCAAGGACTACGGCCAGGACGCCGCCGTCACCATCAACGGTGCCGAGGCGCAAGCCAAGGGTCTGTCTGTCAGCTTCCGTTCCAGCAACCTGGACATCGAGTTCGATCTGGATCCGAGCTTCAACCTGCCCGGCACCGACAGCTTTGTGGTCACCGGCGGCGGGGCGACGTTCGCGCTGGGATCGAAGGTCACCGAGACCGACAAGGCCTCGATTGGCATCGCGTCGGTCTCCACCGGCAGCCTGGGCGACAACATCAGCGGATACCTGTCGGCGCTGGCCAGCGGCGGCGAGGCGTCGCTCAACAGCGACAACCTCGTCACCGCGCAGCGAATCATCGACAAGGCGATCAAGCAGGTCAGCCAGCTTCGTGGCCGGCTGGGCGCGTTCCAGAAGTTTACGATCGGCTCGACGATCAACGCCCTGGGCGTGGCGTTCGAGAACGTCAGCGCTTCGGAGAGCGCCATTCGCGATACCGACTTCGCTGAGGAAACCGCCAACCTCACGCGAAGCCAGATCCTGGCGCAGGCGGCGACAACGGTGTTGGCACAGGCCAACGCAAGCCCTCAGGCCGCCCTCAGTCTCCTGCGAGGCTAAGAGGGCACGCAGCAACACCACCCGCGCGAGCCCTGGAAACTCCGTACATGAGGCTCGTAAGGGATTGAGTTGTGAAGCGGTCCGCACGATTCGGCGGCGGCGTCGAGCACGTCGCGGTCGGATCGTGCGACCGCTTTTGTGTTGATCCGTGCGACCACAGGACATCGCCGCGCAGCCGCAGCCGCCGCAGTCGCATAATGATTGACTCCAGTTGGTGGGCAACCGCATACTCTCCACTGCTGCCAACACGATGCCGGCAACCTCCACGCACACCGTGCGACGCACGTTGGCGCCGACTTACGCCGCGGCGCTGTCTGTTTATTCCTTGCTCAGCGGCAACCGGAGAGGCGTTGTCAAACCGTATCGCCATGGCGGGTGGCGTATCTGCATACGCGGCGACTGACGTGAGGAAATGCGATGACCCGAAGGGTCTTGTTGCTCTGGCCCGCGCCGCTTTGCCAAGCTCGATGTCCTTGTAAGCAATGCCGGCCTCGGCCCTATAGCTCCTCTCGACGATCTGTGCGTGGGTGATTGGGAGGAGATGACCGATGTCAATCTGAAGGGCCTTCTGTACGGAATCGCGGCCGCTTTACCTGTTTTTTCGCGACCATGGTTTTGGTCGCCTTGTTGCTGTGGTTTCGACAGCCGGGCCGGAGGTCGTGCCCAATCCAGCCGTCTTTGCTGGCACAAAGAACGCGGTACGCACTATCCTTGCGCCAGGAGCCCTGCGGCGATCGCCCGCGCCATTGCCTTTGCAGTTGAACAACCGGACGATGTAGAGTAGGCGACATCGTTGTGTGCCCCACGGCTCAGACATGAGCTCTGGCCTGACCATGACCGGGTGGTGCAGCCGACGGCGCTGGGGCGCCGCTGCTGAGCCCGGAGGTTCGTCGGCGGACGAGGGTGATGATATGACGATGAAGAGTCCCATCGTGGCTTCGCTCGCTCCCTGGCTGTCGGTTCGGAACGGCGCGCGAGCGGTGGAGTTCTATAAATCGGCGTTCGGGGCCGCTGAAGTCTACCACGTTGAGGACCCCTCAGGATCGGTGGTGTCACGGTTGTCCATCGAAGGGGCAGAGTTCTGGCTGAGCGACGAGTCGCCTGAGCATGGCAACTTCAGTCCGGAGTCGCTGGGCGGCGGATCGGTTAAGCTGCTGTTGACTGTTTCGGATCCGGATACGATGTTCGCCAGAGCCGTCGCAGCAGGTGCACGCCAGGTCTATCCGATCCAGGAAGGGCATGGATGGCGCGTGGGCCGCGTGGTCGATCCCTTCGGCCATCACTGGGAGATCGGGCGCCCCGTGGCATCGTAGACAGTCGATTCGCCATGGGACGTCGGAATTGCCGGTAGACTGTTGCACGAGCTGCATCAACGTGGCGAATCTGCCGGTGCCGCTGATGCCGTTCGATCCTTGCTTTCGGCGATCCTGTCGAGCAATCGAAGCAATCCATCCAGGATCGTGAGTGGGTGCGGCGGGGATCCTGGAATGTACAGGTCCACGGGAACCAGCGACCCAGCGCCGTTGTGCACCTCGTCGTGGTCGATAAAAGGCCCGCCCGAGATCGCGCAGGCGCCGACGGCGATGACGATTTTGGGGTCGGGCACCGCGTCATACGTCTTCCTCAGCGCCAGCGCCATGTTCTGCGTCACCGGCCCGGTGATCAGCAGCCCATCGGCATGACGCGGCGAAGCGACGAACTGGATGCCGAATCGTCCCAGGTCCCAGCCCACGGTGTTCAAGACGTTCACGTCGGCCTCGCAGGCGCCGCATCCGCCGGCACATACCTGCCGCAGCTTCAGCGACCGCCCGAACAGCTTCAAAAGCTTTTGATCCAGGGCGCGGGCCAGCTTCAGTTCTTCGCCCGCGGCGACGATCAGATCCTCCCGCCTGCTGACGGCCAGGCGATAGTCCTGCGAGTACGACACCGCGCCATTCGGACAGGCCTGTGCACAGTCCGTGCAAAAGAGGCATCGGCCCAGATCAACCTTCAGCTTCCCGTTGATCGTGATGGCCTGCGTGGGACACGCTTCGGCGCACAGGGCGCAATCATCCGGGCACTTGGAGGCGTCGAACACGGGCCGGCCGCGAAACCGCTGCGGCATCTCCGGCGGCGGCCCGTCAGGATAGCGCATGGTGCGGTGGCCCTGGTGAACTCGAGCAAGAATGACTTTCAGCATGTTCAAATCCCTTCTGCGCCGGGACGACTAAAGGTCATGTCCGCAGTAGGACAGGTTGAAGCTCTTGTTACAAAGGGGGAAGTCGGAGATCTGCTGCCCGCGCAGCGCCATTGCCAGTCCGGTCCAGTTGTGGAACGATGGATCGACGATTTTGTATCGTTCGAAGCGGCCGGTTGCGTCGGTGAGGGCGACGTGGCAGAGCTCACCCCGCCATGCCTCGATCAACGAGACGGCCAGTTGATCGGGGGCCAGTTCCCTGACCTGATTGCGAATAGATCCAACGGGCACCGAGGCAAGCTGCTCCTGGACGAACTCGATCGATCGCTGCACTTCAAGCCAGCGCACGTAGGCTCGCGCAAAGACGTCTCCGCTTGTCCAGGCCGCAATGGGAATGTGAACGAAGCGGAAGATCCCCGAAGGGTGATCATGCCGGGCATCGCGGTAAAGGCCGCACGCGCGCGCTGCCGGACCAACCAGCCCCAGCTCCTCGGCCAGATCCTTTGAAAGCCGGCCAGTATCCTCGAACCGCGCCATCACCGACGGCGAGTCCCAGAGCAGTTCGATGGCATTCTTACAATCCTCTTTGGCTGCGGTTATGCGGCGCAGCAGCTCATCCACCAGTTTCTGGTCCACGTCGAATCCGACGCCGCCCGGGCGGATCATCCCTCTGCCGAAGCGGCTGCCGCACAGCAGCGCGGTCATGTTCAGGAACTCGCCGCGGATTCGCCCGCAGTAGCTGGCAGTGGGCAGGAATCCGACGTCGGCGGCCAGCGCCCCCAGGTCCCCGACGTGGTTGGCCAGTCGCTCCAGTTCCAGCGCGATCCCGCGGAGGGTTTGCGCCCGCGCGGTCTTCTGGCACCTGGCCAGGGCCTCGACGATCTGGCAATAGGCGGTGCAATGGGCGACCGTCGAGTCGCCCGAGAGCGTTTCGGCGTAATGGACGGATCGCTTGTTGGGACCACCCACCATCGCCCGCTCGACGCCGCGGTGCTGGTAGCCCAGGGAGATCTCCAGGTGAAAGACCTGCTCGCCGTGACACTGGAAGCGGAAATGCCCGGGTTCGATGATGCCTGCATGGACCGGTCCGACGGCCACTTCGTGGACCTCGTTGCCTTCCACCCGGTAAAAGTCGGTCACTCCGATGAGCGGCACCTGGCCGGCCGGTCGATCCCATGCGTCATGCCCGGCGCGATAGGAGGCGTGATACCGCACCGGCTTGAACCAGGGATGACCATGCACCTTCAACCCGAACTGCTCGGCAATCTCGCGCTCGAAGAGGTGTGCCTGCGCGCAGTGGGGCGTGATCGATTCGAAGCGGTCGCCGACGACGCACGTAGTGGCCAGGCGCAGCCGCGCATCGCGGTCGTCCGCCAGCACCACGTACAGGCGCACCGCTTGACTGCGCTGGTCCGGGAGTCCGAACAGAGCGGCAATGCGCTGACCGACCGCGACGGCGTCCACGATCGCTTGCCGGAAGTCCGCCTCCGGCAGCTCGGGAATCGCGTTACGATTGATCGCGCGACCGTTTCCGACTTCTGCCAGATGATTTGCATGTTTCATGGCCGGACCTCCAGGAATCGAACCGCCTCGCGGAGCAGAGCATCCAGCGGCGGAGGAATGTACACCCCCAGCAGCAGGACTGCGGCGAAGGAGGCGAGGATTGGCGTTCCGGTAAGCAGCCCGTCCCTGTAGGTGCTGCGGCGTGCGGCGGCGGAAGGCCGGCCCTGCACGACTGTCAACACGGTCCGCCCCATTCCCATGAAGATGATCAACAAGAGGAACAGAAACAGCGCGCCGACCCAGAATCGCCCGGCGGCGAAGGCTCCGTTGAGGATGCTGAATTCACTCACGAAAGGCCCGAACGGCGGCGAGCCCGTGATGGCAAGGAACCCCAGCAGGAACAGTGTTCCTGAAAGCGGAAGGCGCCGCATGGCCCCCTGGACCTCGTCCACGGTCTTGGCGTCGAAGGCGCGGTGGATGTTTCCGGCCGAGAGGAACAGCACCCCCTTCGTGAGGCCATTGTTGATCATGTGCAGCAGCGCGCCGAACATCGCGCCGCCGCCCACTCCCACACCGAGAACCAGGATGCCCATGTGCTCGACGCTGGAGTAGGCCAGCATCCGCTTGAAGTCGCGCTGCCCGACCATGAAGACGGCGGCGAAGGCCATCGAGAGCAGGCCCATGAAGATGAGCAGCCGCCCGGTGTAGGCGCTTTCGCCGGCGGCGCGGCAGATATGGTCCACCCGCAGCAGCGCCAAAAAAGCGCAGTTGGTCACCCCGCCCGCCAGAAGTGCACCGACCACTCCCGGTGCCTCGCCGTAGGCGTCGGGTTTCCAGGTGTGCATGGGAGCCAGGCCCATCTTCGTTCCGTAGCCAACCAGCAGCAGGATGAACGCCACGTGCAGCCACGGCTTGGAGAGCAGGCGAGCATCGCGCAGCAGGTCGTCGAACAGCAGTGAGGAGTCCACCCCGCTGTGAACGGCCGCGTAGGCCAGGAAGAAGGATCCGAGCAGTGCCAGCGCGATCCCTACCGATCCTACCAGCAGATATTTCCAGGTCGCTTCGATCGAGCGGGGGGTCCGGTTGAAGTAGATCAGGGGCGCGGTGGCCAGTGTCGTCGCCTCGATCGCGACCCACATCAGCCCCAGGTGCCGCGAGCACACCACCAGCGAGGTGGCCGACAGAAAAAAGAGCAGTCCGACGCACAGAATCCGATTGGAAAGCTCGGCTCGATACCGCAGGTAGCCCACGGTGTACACAGAGCAGGTCAGAAACAGCAGGCTCAGGATGAGCAGGACGATGCGTCCCGGGGGGTCCAGCGCCAGCCATGGGGTGACCGGCACTGACTGCGGGTACAGCAGCGTCAGCACCGTCAGAGTCAGGTGAGCCGCGGCCACCGGTGGAAGCAGGCGAGGCCGCAGGCGGTTGGAGCGAGTCGCGGCGGCGATCGCGGTAGCGAGCAGCGGGAGAATGATCAGAGCAGCAGCCATAAAGCTATTCCTTCAATGCCGACAAACGTCGCGTGTCCAGCGATGCGAACTCGCGGTTAATGTGGTGGATGATGATGCTCGTGACGAAGACGCCGACGAACAGATCGAGCAGCACGCCAAGCTCCACCAGGAACGGGACGGCCTCCAGGAGCATCAGCCCGAAGATGAAGATCCCGTTTTCCAGGATCAGGTAGCCGATCGCCTGGGTAATGGCCTTGATCCTTGAGATCAGGAGCATGAAACCAGTGAAGACTGTGGCCAGGGCGGCAGGGACGATCAGCGTCTGGGCGTGGCCAGGCGCCAGCGGGAGTTTGGCCGCCAGGCCGATCGAGGCCGCCGTGCCCAGCGCTCCCAGCAGGGTGCTGGGGATGAAGCCGATGATCGGCTCGACCTCGCGTTTGATCTGGGCGTCGCGGAGGGCCTTGAACAACATCTGCGGAATCAACGACCCCTTGATCAGGGTGGTTGCGATGGCCAGCAGGCTGGTCAGGGGAGACACATGACCGTGGGCCAGCAACGGCATGGCCGCGAGCACGACCCCCTGTAGGGCGGCGGCGTGGATGAGGGCGCGAATGCGGCTGGAGCCCAGCACAAACAGGTTGAGCAGAAGAACCACCACCAGCAGCGCGTTGAGCAGCGATACCATAGGATCACCTCAACATCAGCAGAAATCCGAAACCGCAGAGCAGCGACGCGGCCACCAGCAGCGTGGGCACGTGCCGCAACTGGAGCCGTGCCATCACCGACTCGACCACGCCGATCGCCACCGCGATCCCGAGCATCCCCGCGATAAAGAGCATCCAGTTCACGCTCATCCAGTCCGTCCGGACAGGCAGGAGCACGTGCAGGACCACGGCCGAGAGGATGAACAACTTGACCGCAGCTCCGTAGAGGATCAGCCCGAACAGCGGACCGCTGTGGTCCAGGACCATCACCTCGTGGATCATCGTCAGCTCCAGGTGGGTGTTGGGATCATCGATGGGGATGCGCGAGTTCTCGGCGAGCAGGACGATGAACAGCCCGGCCGCGACCAGAACCAGCGGTGCGATCGGCAACCCGATCAGCGGAAGTGCAAGCGGCGCCTGGAGCATGGGGGTGAGGCTGAGCGTTCCGGAGAGCTTGGCGAGTACGAGAAAGGCGAGGAACAGGGCAGGCTCGGAGAAACAGGCGAAGGTCACTTCGCGGGCCGCGCCCATGCCCTCGAACGACGAGCCTGTGTCCATTGCCGCCGCGGTTGTGAAGAAGCGCGCCAGCCCGAACAGATACGCGAACAGGACAAGATCGCCGCTGAAGCTGACAGGGGCCGAAGATGCTCCGAGCGGAACCAGCAGCCCGGCCAGCAGGATCGCCGCCAGCGTCACCAGCGGTCCGGCGCGAAATACCCAGGTCGTGGTCGTGCTGAAGACCATGCCCTTGCGCATCAGCCGGCTCAAGTCGTAATAAGCCTGCAACAGAGGCGGCCCGACGCGCCCGGCAAAAAGCGCCTTGGTCTTGTTGATGACGCCGAGCAGCAGCGGCGGCATCGACAACAGCAGAATCAGGTGAATCAGATTGCTCATGATCGTCATCGTTGTTTTCCATCTGGCAATGGAACGTCGGCAGTCGATGCTCACGCGCTGCTCATGCGAACAGCAGCAGCATGATCAGGATCCCCAGCACATAAAGCAGGTACACCTGAATCGGCCCTCGCTGGATGATCCTTGCCCATCCCAGCAGCCACGCGGTCGCACTGAACGCCGGCAACAGAGCCCGATCGAGCACGACGTCGCCAACGTTGCTGGCGAAATTCGATCTGGAGGGAAAAACGCCGTCGATGCGCGGTGGTTTGCGGCCGGGCCACACAATCCACGAGAGCAGTTCGACAATCATCTGGGAGAAAGACGAACCGCTATACTGCATGCGCGGCGTCGGGAGTGCATAGCCGCAGTCCCAGGTGCCGGCGTGTGGTTGTGCCCGATGGGTGCGCCCTCTCCAGAACCACAAGGCTGCTGATGTCACCGTCGCCAGCAGCAAGAGGGGCAGCGCCGTCAGCCACCCGAGGGCGAGATGGTTCGCGATCGCCGTCGTTTGCGGCATCTGCGGAGCCCAGCTCGCTGTCGCCCGGTCCAGAGCACCAAAGGTCACCTGCGGGAACACACCGATCAACAGGCATCCCGCCGCCATCACCCACATGGGCAGCGTCATTTTCCAGTCTGGGTCGTGAGCACCTGCGGCATGCGGGCTTCTTGGAGCTGCGACGAATACGGTGCATACGAGCTTGATGAAGCTCGCGACCGCCATCGCTCCGACCACCGCCAGTGCCGGCGCGGCCAGTGCCACCCAACCCCATGTTGCGGGCGTTTCCAGTGCGGTCGTGAAAAGCCCGATGTACAACAGGAATTCGCCGACGAACCCATTGAGCGGCGGCAGTCCGCAAATCGCCACCGCTCCGATCAGGAACAGCACAAAGACTTTGGGCATATTCCTGCCCAGACCTCCCAGCAGGTCCATCCTGCGTGTTCGCGTGGCGTGCAGTACGGCGCCGGCGCCCATGAACAACAGGGGTTTGAAAAGGCTGTGGTTGATGATGTGCAGCAGCGCGCCTCCCAGACCCAGCGCGACCCAGGCGGGCCGCCCCAGCGAGCGACCGAGCGTCGCCAGCCCCACGCCGAGAATGACGATGCCCACATTTTCGATGCTGCTGTAGGCGAGCAGTCGCTTAAGGTCATGCTGTGCGGCGGCAAAGGCGATCGCAACCACGGCAGAGAGCGTGCCGGCGACGAGCAGCGCAGAGCCCCACCACAGGGGTGGATGTGGCATGAGTGCGGTGACTCGCAGCAGCCCATACACGCCCGTCTTCAGCAACACGCCCGAGAGGATCGCAGAGACATGGCTTGGCGCGTTCGCGTGTGCACCGGGCAGCCACACATGCAGGGGCATGATTCCGGCCTTAAGCCCGAAGCCCACGGCGCCCAGCACGAACAGCGATGTCGCCACGTGCGGGGAGAGATCCGCCGGCAACGATGGCCACAGGTCGAACGAGCCGCTGGCTCGATGCAGCAGCGCAAAGAAACCAATCTGGCAGATTGTGCCCAGGTGTGTAGCGACCAGATAGACCCAACCTGCCTGGCGTACCTCGGCTTTGCTTTCCTCCGTGCACACCAGAAAGAAGCCGGCCAGAGCCATGATCTCCCAGGCGATCAGGAACAGAACGCCATCTCGCGCCAGCACGACCAGCGCCATCCCCGCCGCCAGCAGCCCCCAGCACAGCCGCAGCCGCGTTCCGTTGCCGGGATGCTCGCGTTGCGGCCAGTAGCTCAGGCCATACACCGAGCCCAGGGCCGAGATGAGGAAAATGGGGATGAGAAAGACGAGGCTGAGGTCGTCTACCGCCACCGCGAACCGCCCCAGGGGCAGTGCCCAGGGCATGCTCAGTGCTTCCGACATGCCTGGTCGAAGGTGATGAAGCACCAGTGCGGCCCCCCCCAAGCCCGAGCCTGCCACGTTCAGAATCGCCGCAATCCATTGGCCGAGCATCGAACGCCGATCGAGCAGAAGCGCAGGAATACCGCTGATTGCGATCAGGGATACGGAAATAAGCAACAACCACGTCGTCATCGTTCAACTTTCTCGGGCTCAGAGCGTTCGTACCCTTGCCCCTGCTACGGAGTTTCCGCGCCGACAATCGCCCGCAGAATCTGTGCCCAGGGCGTCGTCAGGGATAGCAACATCAGGAACGCGATCAGGATGTACAGGATGTATGTCTGGATGCTGCCGTGTTGCAGGACGCGCAGCCACCCAAGACAGGATCGAAAACGCTTCCAGAGCGGGATCAGGATGCCGTCGAGAACGACGTCATCGACATGACTTTCGAATCTGGTTGCGGACGGGAACGGTGTAACGATCTTCGGCTCGTGCCAGCGCGGGCGAAGCACACTGCGGAACAGTTCCACGAGCAGCGAAGCGAAAGATGATGCGGTGTACTGCATGCGACTGCTCGGCAGTGCGTACCCGCAGTCCCAGGTAACGGACCGGCGCTGGTGGCCCAGCCGGGAAGCTGCTTGGATCGCCAGGAACCCAACAGAAAGGGTCCCCAGCAAAACCAGGGCGAGCCAGGTGAGTGCCGAGAGAGGGGCAAGCGCCTCGAGCGACGGCACAGTTCCCAGCCCCCGGCTCCACTGATCGATCACTGCCCGCAGCGGTCGTGCAACCAGGATGGGCACGATGCCGATCATCGCGCAGCACGCGCCCAGGATCGCCATTGGAGCGATCATGGGCCAGGTGGCCTCGCGTGCTCGATCGATGGCAGGCGATCGGGGACTGCCGAGGAATACGGCGCTGAAGGCTTTGACGAAACATGCGACGGCCAGAGCACCCACCAGCGCCAGCGCCGGCGCCGCCAGGGCCGCGCCGGATGCGCCATGCAAAGTCTGGAAAAGTCCGAGATAGATGAACAGCTCGCTCACGAAGCCGTTCAAGGGCGGCAGTCCGCAGATGGCCACGGCGCCGACCAGAAAAAGCAGCATGGTCCGGGGCATGAGCCTGCCCAGCCCGCCCATGTGGTCGATCTCGCGAGTGTGCAGGCGGTGAATCACCGAACCGGCGGCGAAGAACAACAGCGACTTGAACAGCGCGTGGTTCCAGACGTGCAGGAGGCAGCCGGACAGGCCGAGCACGACCCATTCCGCCCTGCCGCGTGTCTGGCCGATCAGCGCCAGCCCCAGCCCCATCAGAATGATGCCGATGTTCTCAATGCTGTGATACGCCAGAAGCCGCTTGAGATCGTGCTGCCCGAGGGCAAACAACACTCCGAGGACCGCGCTGACCGTTCCCAGCGCCAGCACAACCGCTCCCCAGGACAGCGGCGGCGTGGGAAGCAGCGTCAGCGTCCGCAGCAGGCCGTAGATTCCGACCTTCAGCACCACGCCGGAGAGAATCGCCGAAATGTGGCTCGGGGCGTTCGCATGCGCGCTGGGCAGCCAGAAGTGAAAGGGCATCATGCCGGCCTTAAAGCCAAACCCCACCAGGGCCACAAGGAAGATCGCAGTGCGCATGCCCAGACCGGCCTGCTCCGCTTCGATTGGGCGCAACTCAAACGACCCGCTGGCCACGCGCAACAGCGCGAAAAGCGCAAATAGCAGCAGCGTGCCCGCATGCGTCGAAAGCAGATATAACCAGCCCGCCTCACGCGCCTCGTTCCTGTGCTCCTCCGTGCTGACCAGAAAGAAGGCCGACAGCGCCATGACCTCCCAGGCGAACAGGAATGCGATCGCGTCGGCCGAGAGCACCACCAGCGTCAGAGACGCCAGCAGCAGCCCGTAACAGAATTGCAGTCTGGTTGCGGTACGCGGGTGAGCTTCCTGTTTCCAGTAGCCCATCCCATAGACCGAGCCCAGCACTCCAACCAGGCAGATCGGCACGAGGAAAAACGCGCCCAGCGGATCGAGGCGAAAATACAGCATAAGCTGCGGCAGCGGTCCGGGGAGCCGGAAGCTGGCCGCCGCTTGGGCGATCAATGCCGCGACCGCGGCCGTCAGGCCCAGCGCCGAGCCAGCGACGCACATCGCCGTCGCCAGCTTCTGTCCCGTCGAGCAGCGCCGCCCCAGCAAGATGCCCGGCACGCCGCTGGCGGCGAGCAGACCCACGGCCCCGACTAGGCAGTAAGACCACATCCGGCACCTACTTGCTCCATCAATCGGACGTGGCTGGTATGGCTTGGGGCTGGCCCCGCGACGCCGACGCGTTGGCCATCGAAATCTCCACGCGACGCAGCGCCTCCAGGATCTCTTCGCGCGACGCCTGCCGCAGAACCGTGCTCTTGAATCCCGGATCGCGCAGTGCGAACCCCAGCCGCGACAGCAGATACAAGTGCGCCCGGACGGTGGGGCTGATGAGGATGAACAGCGCCGTTACCAGTTGTCCATCCAGCGCGTTGAAGTCTACCGGCCGCTCCAGGAAACAGAGCATCACCATCGGACGTGACAGATGCAGCACGATGGGATTCCGCACGTGCGGGATTGCGATTCCATCACCAATCCCCGTGGACCCCAGCGCCTCGCGAGCCAACAGTACCTGGTAGAGGAACTCCCGGTCCACTTCCTCCGGAAGCTTCATCATCTCAACTGCGGCACGAAGCACAGCAGCCTTGTCCGCACCTTCAACCCGATAATGGACCCCCCCTTCACGAAGCGCCTCGCTCAGCGAAGGCGGCGGCGCCTCACCACCTTCCGGCTCCGCGAAGATCTCCGGTGAGACGTTAATCTTGCGAGACGTCGCCCATTCCAATAGCTCAGCTCGATTGAACCGGTACTGGTCATTGATCTGGTAAGCGGGAATCACACCCTGCTTGATCCAACGATAAATTGTTTTCTCTGTGACCTTTAGCAGGTGGGCGGCGTCACGCACAGTAAGCTTCACGAACCCAATCCTTTCTGTCAACAAAGTTCATTATCGGCAGATTGTCAAATAAAGTCCAGATTCCAGAAAAAACTGACATCAAGTGCACATTGTTCTAATTAAGTGCAATGTTGTCTTGGATTGGGAAAATATAGGGAATGTCCTATCCTGTCTGTGAGATGGCATGCAGTCTGGTTCGTTTCTCGTTGGGGCGCGCGGATATGAATGCGCAAATGACGGCGACATCAACTGACGTGCTCGATTGTGGCGAACCTTACAACTCTGAGGCGCCGCGACAATACGGGTGACCCGAGTAGATGGCCGTCGGTAGTCCCTGTCAGCTTCACTTGGAGCCTGAACGTCGATCACGTCGCGCAGCGGCTGCGCGACAACCGATGCCCACAATCAGCACCATCGCCGCCATTCCGGGCTCGGGGACAAAACTCAGCGTCCCGGAGACCGAGCCGTGTTCTTCACTGCCATAGCCGAACATCGTGCCCGCCAGCGAGTACGTGCCAGGCGCAAGCAGTCGATCGGTGAACTCTTCAAAGACCGCTCCGGTGGACGTGCCCAGGACAAATGCCGCAGACCTGGGTGGGGAGGTCGTATAGTCCAGGCTGGCCAGGGTCGGCTCGTCCAGCGTGAAGCTGACGCTGCCTGCGGCACTGTGGTAATACCACAGCACGCCGGGGAATCCTCCGCCTGTGCTGGCGGAAATGTGAATCGCGTTCGGCGTCACCACAACCAGCGAGCTGGCGGTGACAGTAAACGGCGGCTGAAAGGGTTTGTTGGTAAGCACCTCCGTTCGCGAGGCTGAGACCGATCCCACTCCAGCGCCCATGTTCGACGCCGTGCCGCTGCCGATCTGCACAGTCGCTTCGACTCGAGTGGCCTGAAATGCTGAGGTGACTGAACAGATCCCAAGCAGCGCCACGACCGCTACTCCCGCCCTGACCATAGTGCCTCCCTTGGATGAGCAACCGCACGTTACCCATCCTGACCACGGCTACGCAAGGAAAATCACCGGAAAGATTCTCTCTCGTGTCACAGGCGTCCGGCGAGTGCTTTTCTCTGGAGCGCCTCCGCTGGCCTGGTTACAATGCCCGGGGAAATTCATCTCAAAAAAGGGAAGAAGCCGTGCAGAACATCCTGCTTGTTGCGCTGCTGGTCCTGCTGCTCGCGGTTGCGATCCTTCAGATCGTGATCCTGCGACGCAAGGTGGCGATCGACCTGTTGCCTGTTCAGCAGGCGTTCAAAGGTGTGGAGGATTCCTACCTCAAGTGCGAACGGGTCGTTCGTGAGGAGATCGCGCAGAATCGCCAGGAGATCGCCGCGTCGCTGGCACAATCCCGCGAGGAGATGGCCAGATCGCTCAAGGGGGTGGGGGATTCGCTGAATCAGCAGCTTGGGGCGCTGAGCCAGTCCAACGATCAAAAGCTGGAGCGCATGCGTCAGACCGTAGAGCAGCGGCTGCAACTGATTCAGGAGGATGGAGCCAGGAAGCTGGATCTGGTCCGGCAGGATTCGATGGCCAGCGCCAAGGCGCTGCGCGACGAGATCGGCACGACGCTCAAGGCATTCAACGAATCGCTGGTCACCAACGTCGGAGAGATGGGCAAGCTCCAGAAGGCCCAGTTGGATGTATTCGCCGAGCGGCTGGACAAGCTGGCGGCGGGCAACGAGCAGAAGCTGGATTCGATGCGCGGCACGGTCGAAACCAAACTCACAGAGATGCAGCAAGCCAGCGGCAGGGAGCTGGCCCAGATGCGCACCGACAGCGCCAGCGTGGCACAGAAGCTGCGAGAGGAGATCACAGCTTCGCTCAAGAGCTTCGGCGACCTGATGGTCAAGACGCTCGGCGAGATTGGCAGCGCCCAACGAACCCAACTCGGCAATGTGGTTGATCAGTTGACCAAGCTGACCGAGGCCACCGAGAAAAAGCTGGACGCGCAGCGAACGGCGGTGGATGAGCGGCTCAAGCAGATCCAGGACGACAGCGGCAACAACGCCAAACTGCTCCGCGAGGAGGTCGGCAACACGCTCAAGGGCTTCAACGATTCGGTCCTGAAGGGGATGAGCGGCATGGCCGAAAACCAGCGGGGGCAGTTGGATGCCTTCTCGGCTCAACTGGGCAAGCTGATCGAAACCAACCAGCAGAAACTGGAAGGCTTGAAGCTGGCGGTCGAGCAAAATCTCAAGGCGATCCAGGAGGACAACGCCAAACAACTCGAGCAGATGCGGGCCACGGTGGATGAGAAGTTGCAGGGGACGCTGGAAAAGCGGCTGGGCGAATCCTTCCGACAGGTCAGCGAGCGCCTGGAGGCCGTGCACAAGGGGCTGGGCGAGATGCAGGTGCTGGCCAGCGGCGTGGGCGACTTGAAGAAGGTGCTGGCCAACGTCAAGACCCGCGGCACCTGGGGCGAAGTGCAGTTGGGCGCGATGCTCGAACAGGTCCTTACCCCCGAACAGTTTGCCACCAACGTCTGCACCAAGGAAGGCGGGGAGCGCGTCGAGTTCGCCATCAAGCTGCCGGGCCGCGGCGAGGACCGCGACGAGGTCGTGTGGCTCCCGATCGACGCCAAGTTCCCGATGGAGGACTACCAGCGACTGGTGGACGCCCAGGAACGCGGCGACACCGAGGCCATCGAGCAGGCGGGCCGCCAGCTCGAAGAACGCATCAAGAGCTGCGCCTGGGACATCTGCGAAAAGTACCTCAACCCGCCCAAGACCACCGACTTTGGCATCCTGTTTCTGCCCACCGAGGGACTGTTCGCGGAGGTCGTTCGCCGCCTGGGGCTGGTCGAGTACGTACAACGCCAGTGCCGCGTGATGTTCGCCGGGCCGACCACCTTGTGGTCGATCCTCAACAGCCTGCAAATGGGCTTCCGTACCCTGGCCATCCAGAAGCGCTCCAGCGAGGTGTGGAACCTGCTGGCTGCGGTGAAGACCGAATGGAGCAAGTACGGAGAGATCCTGGCCAAGGTGCAGAAAAAGTTGCAGGAGGCGTCAAACACGATCGAGGACGCCGAGCGGCGGACGCGAGTCATCGGACGCAAGCTCAAGAACGTGCAGGAACTGCCCGCCATTGAGGCTCAGGCGGTGCTGAAACTGACTGCGTCCAACGACGACGGCGAGGCCGAAGACGGCAAGGAGCTGTAATGGCCGCAGCCTCAGACCACGACTTCGCGGCAAATCCCTGTCATTGCCCAACGCACCTTGCAGGACTCGAACCTGCAACCTTCGGTTCCGTAGACCGACGCAACCGACGCTCGATGGCTCAGATCCCCCGGTAAATTCCACCATCGACGAGTCGCGCGCAGCAAGCGCGCAGCAAGCCGAACCGCCACCCACCGCCGAGCAGATCGCCGCAGTCCTCCGCTACCTGGCCGATCAACACAGGGAGGCCCAACAGTGACTCGGCCCTGTGGACAATCTCTGTGCATACCATGGTATACCCTGGCGCATCCTGTCGCGGGCGCGGGGCCGGTTCGACAGCCGGAAAGGCTGAGACCCTCATCCCCGGCGCGAACGGCCCGAGGAGCCAACGCGCCCGCGACAGGCGTGTGCCAGGTTGTCCACAGGTCGCACCGTGGCCGGGCGCTCATATCTATACCGTGGTATAGTAGTTGCGCGACTCGTCACGGGTTATCCCCAATTTGCGCGCCCACATCACTACTGCTGCTGAACTTCAAACCTTCAGGAGAGAACCCAATGGGATCGCAAGATCGGCCGCCTCGGGACATCGCCGAGAGCCTCACAACCGTGAGGCTGCTGCAAAGCCTGCGCAGCGAGGTCTGCCCGGCGTGCGGGAGGACCAAGACCGCCAGGCAGCCGCTGTGCGATTCGTGCCTGCGGCGAGTGCCCAGCCGGATCAAAGCAGAGCTTCAGCGTCGCGTAAGCGAAGGCTACGACCGCGCGATGCTGCGGGCGCTGAGGCACTTAAAGGCGCCTCGATTCATCCTGCCGGGCGATCAAATCCTGCCGCTGGGCCGGCTGCCGCTGAATCCGCAGGCGCTCAGGCCCCAGATCCTGCGCCTTTCGCTAGAGTCCAGGGTCTGTCCGCGATGCGCCGGCGAGAAGGCCCAGGCCGAGGTGTTTTGTCACCGCTGCCGCGCGCTGCTGCGATCCAACGCCGCTCTCATCAAGGGCGGGATGCTGTTCGGCAGCCAGCTCCGTGAGATTGAAGCGTCGATCGACCCGGCGATGCTGACGACCGAGCCGCTGCGCTACACCCAAGCCGTTATCGACGCGATCCGCCTGATGAAGGGTCGCGGGTTCCACCATTCCCCAAACCAAGGAGGTTCGTCATGAGCAACCACAGTCCACTGGCCCGCGCGCTGAGCACGCCCGCCGAGTCGATCGCCGACGCGCTGCAGCGCGTCGTCAACGACCCGAACGTCTCGGCCGCCGACATGTGCCTGGCCGCCGTCGATCAGCACGATGCGCGGACCGTCGCGCCCAAAGGACACGTGAACGACGAGGCCTACGTGGTCGGCGAGTTCCCGCCCGCTCTGGTGGCGCTGGCGGACGTGTTCCGCATCGAAAGTTTCCCCGACGACGCGGAGCTGTACCGCGTGGGCTTCCGCCGCGGCTCTCACATCATCGTCCGCGGGTCGATAACCCCCGGCCGTGCCGTCGTGATCCGCGCCCGCGATGGACGTGTGTTGCTGGACACGAGCGCCTGGCATCGCGACTGCCGCGTGTGGACGCTGCGCTTCGAGCTGACCGAGGAGCAGGACGTGACGTTCCTGGTCGTATCCGAGGCTCAGGAGGAATTGCGGGCCGAGAGCGAGGAGGCCGAGCGCTTCAACGGGGGGCCGCTGTTGGACTACGCTACGCGCGGCGATGGCGGCCAGGTGCAGCTCCACCAGCGCCACGACATCGGGCCATTCGCGCGTTACGTCGATCGCCAGCTCAGGGGGCCGATCCAATGAGCACGCCGGAACTGTCGATCGCCGCGGTGTGGCTGCGGACCTGGCTGGGACCGATCGACCCGCGGACGACGATGGTGCCGCGTCAGGCCGGCCAGCTCTACCCGCTGCAGCTCACTGCCAAGCTGATGCAGACCTGGCGCGAGGCGGGCGACAGGGACTTGGCCATCTATACCATGGCATAGATGCCCCTGGCTGGGCCGCCAACGCACGCGAAGGGAGTGGGGAGGGGTGAAGGAGGGGTCAACGGTCCGACGCGTCAGAATCGCTCCCAGGCGGCTGGGAGCCGAAAGTGACCCGGCCGCACGACGAGCTGTATCTGCGCGAGGCGGTCCGCCTGGCCAAGAAGCTCAGGCAACTCTTTGTCCGGACGTACGTTAAGGGCTGCTGGGCGACCTGCGGCTGGGTTCGCCGCCAACGGCCCAAGGGGCCGCACGTCTCGACGCACCGATGCCGGCTTCTTCCGTTGGGCGCGCGAGGTACAAGCGGCGCGAGCTGCGCCAGGCCCGCCTGGCACCGGACTGACGCAGGCACAATTTGCGGCGAAGGCGGGTGTCTCGCGCGAGTACATCAACTATCTTGAACGCGGCACGCGGTCGCCCACGGTCAGCGTGTTCGTGAAGCTGTGCCGCGGGGCGGGATTAGTGGTCGGCGCAGCGCTCAAGACGATAGACGGCGCGTCCAGTAGACGCCTGAGAACGCGTTGCAGTTCATCGGCTGAATTCACCTGCCCCACCAGAGACCCGCCGGGAAGCAGGAGAGTCGGAACCTGCTGCACCGATGCGGACCGACATACACCGACCGAAAAGCGAATCACCCCATCCGCCTGATCATCGGGGGCGTACGGGTCGATCGTGACGCCAGCCAGTTCGGCAGCATGCTCTATCGCTAAGCCCATCAGCGGCACCTCGGGGCTGCGGAACAGGTACCTCTCAAAATCCTCGTAGCGGTCGGGACGTGCGCGCCAGACGCTGATCGCGAGGCGCGCATATTGACAGGCCAGTCCTCGCCCGAGGAACATCCGGGTCACGGTGGGGTTGCAGGCGGGATGCTGGGGGACCGGCAGAATCAAAACTGCCAGCCATGTTCGGTCCCGTTCGACAAGCTCGTTGATGACGTGATGGACGGCCCGGCATGTCGGACAGGTGTAATCGAAGAGCAGTGCCACGATGTGCTTGGCATCGAGTGAGCCGAAGAGCGGGCAATCGGCGCTGCTGACCGACACTGCGCCGCCGACGAGCGGTGTGGTCCTCATACATGGAGGAAACACCTGTGCTGATTGAGAGCAGCTTGGATCGGTTGGCTTGCTTGAACGCTCCGGCGCAGCTCCTGCCTCTGCCTTCGCGGTTGACTTGGGGCCTACCGGATGCTGGTCCGGCCGAGCAGACGGACTTGCGCGAATGACGGCGTAGGTCTTTGGCTTCCAGAGGATCTGACCGCCTATCAGCAGAAGCAAGCCGGCTCCAGCGACGACTCCCGGCGTACTCGTCAACGCTTCGGCGCCGCGGAGCGCGCGACCGTTGTCAGCAATCTGCATCAAGAGGGCAACGATAACCAGACCCGACAGATGAATGGCGTTGCAGTACAGGCACCATCGCCGCACGATGGCGAGTTGCAGGAACAGGAACCAGACCGCAGCGCCCGCCGTCATAAAGCTGATGGTCCAAATCGTCTGGTCCAGGAGCTTGGAGGGGGGATTGTGCACACCGGCATACCTCGCCAGCAGAGCTAGCGCGAGCAGCAGATATGCACCCGCGGCCAGTGCCGCGACAGGGATGACGGTCCACTGAGACCATCGGCTTGAGGCCAGCGCTGCACATCCGGAATGCTCGCGGCAACCAGGAAGCTTGGCCGGGCCGGCAGTGTGCAGGGTCATCCAGGCCGCCAATGCGGATGCTACCGAGGAGACAATCATGAGTGTCGGAATTTGCGATTGTGGCACCATGATTCCTAAGCCTTGCGCCACCCGAATCAGCGATGCCACGGTCAAAACGGAGTGCAGGGCGGCATGTTGCAGGTGAACTGAACTTTGACTCCTCGTAACTTATTCTGCGCGACAGAAGAGATATCAGGTACACGTATTTCCTCAGTGCCCGGGTGACCGAACCGCCACATTTGCACGAGGCAGGCCTGTTTCAGCGTCGATTTCCACTAGGTGCTCTGCGCCGTCCGCAGTTCTCCAAATCACCGCCTTGCTGCACTGCCCATGGGTATGAAAGAACGCGAAATTCGTTTCTGGATTTATGTCCATAAAATAATGGCGTGCACCGTCGTGCCAGACGATGCGTGGGCCATGGTCCGTTGGCTCCGCTCGCATCTTGAGTCGATCTGCCTCCAAGAAAGGAGGATAAGTCAAAACTCCGGTAGTTCGTCCGAGAGTGAGGGGGTAGGTGACTCTTCCATCAGCCTTATCACAGCGAGCCTCCATCACGAGCCACCCCAAGGACGTCTTGGTCACCCTCAAGACCGTGACGATTGCGGTGAAACACGTTGCGTTCTCTGATGGCTCGATCATCAGCACCGCGAATTCGTCACTCCAGTCCGGCAATGCCTCCCGGATCAGCCGATCGGCTTCCGGATGAAATTGAACTACGATGTCTCGTTGGTTCCTTAGCCGACGGAACGACCAACCCTCGCGCTTGGCCAAGCTGAGGTCCTCGGCAGGATTGCGCAGCAAGACCCACGATGGCGACGGCGATAGCGCCGTGGCACGCCGGAATGTGCGAATTCGCTGCCAGCGCTGCATCATTGGCCAGAGAGTCCATGCGCTCGAAAGAATCGCGACCAAGAGAGCAACTCCGACAATACCGATGTAAATGCGGCGTTTTCGCCTCCACCGCGCGTTGTCGAAGGTTGATTCGTACGCGATGGTAGTGTTGTTAGTCCTTGATGTTGAGCCATGCCTTGGCTCTCTGAACAAAGTCATTTAATGCACCCTGTCGTACTTGATCACTGCTCCCGGTGCCCACGATTTGATCCTTGACTGACGCTCTGAACGTGTTCGTCTTTTCCTTTCTCTCGTCTGCGTCGCGATAGCACTTCCGCAGTACGTGCTGCGTCGTGCGGATTTTGCAGTTCTCAAGCTTTCTACTCATTTGGTAAATCAATTTGGCGCTGACTGTATCTGGCATTGTTGGAATGAAATCGATCTCGTCGGCAGTATCGCTTTCCCACACCCAGAACTCGAGCCGTGAGAATGTCGTGCGTTCTACCAACGTGTTCACTTTTCGCTCTAAGAGATAGGAAACGCTGAAGCCCTCTGCCAGAGACGTGATTTCTGCCTTCCACTGTTGCCATGATCCTTCATATTCGGCCCCGATGGAAATATTGCCTATGGGCGTTTGGGGACCTCCCTCTGCCCGAGCAAAGAACTTAGCGGTGTGTGCCTCTTGGTTCGCGTCCTCGAAGGTGACGCCGAGACTATACGTCAGATCAGCGAAAAACTCCCAAGACGTATCGATCACCTCGGTCTTGGTTGTCACGTTGAACGCTATGCTTTCATCATAATCGACGAGATCAACGGTCAGGCCGAGCGGATCAAGATGGGCAACTGCTGCGCCTAACTCGTACTGATATCGATTTGCCCCATCGAAGTATCCGGCCGGATCCTGCTGCATCCACCTCCCGAGCGTCGGGTTGTAGTCGCGGTTGCGGAAATGGTACAGGCCGCTGATCGCGTCGTACCGCCCGCCCTGGTGGAGGTAGACCCAGTTCACCCCGCTGCCACCAAGAGCGCTCCAGCTCGCGTTGAAGTAGCTCGCCAACCCGTACGGGTCGTACAGGTACCGCTCCTGCACCGCACCGGAAGTGTCGGTAACGCTGGTGACGTTGAAGTTGGCGTCCTGCTGGGCGTACAGCCGCGTGTCCGTCTCGCTGGTCCCCTGGCCGGGGTCCACGATCGTCGCGTGCTCGTCCCGCTCGACCATCTCGTCAATGTATCCGGGCGTCCACACGTACGTCCTCTCGTAGCGGCGGCTGGGCTGGCTCTGCTCCGAGGGCTCCTGCACCTGCGTCTCGGCGATCACCTGCCAGCGATCCGAGTAGTATAGCTCCGTCTTGTCCTGGTTGTAGGGGCTGCCACCGATCTGCACCTGGTCCTGCTTGACCCGCCGATGCAGCGCGTCGAATGGATAATTGTAGATCGTGGCGTTGATGCCGCTGCCTCGGGTCTTGTACTCGACCATCCGGTTCCAGGCGTCGTAGCGCCACTCGGGCGGGTTAGAGTCGGTGCTGGATTGCTTGAGGTTGCCGTTGTTGTCGTGGACGAAGCCGGTGTTGGTGATCTGGTTCTGGCGGTTGTGCGTGCGGCTGGCGGGCGTGCCGTCGGTGCTGATCGTGGACCAGTTGCCCAGCGCGTCCAGCGTCCAGGCCTGCGTTCGCGCGGCGGTGGTTATGGTGTCCGGGATGCCGTCGGAGTTCGGGTCCGACAGCTCGCCGCGCTGGAAGTCAGTCAAGCGGTTGAGGCCATCGTATCCGGCGGTGGCACCATCGGCGTGGTACAACTCGTCCAAGTCGCTCGCACCGGAGAGCGAATCGGTCAGCATGTTGTCCTTGTACAGGACGTTGCCGTTCTCATCATAACCATACTTGAAGCGGTCGGTGTCGGTGGCCGAGTCGGTGTCGTCCCAGCGCTGGTCGATGATCCGCCCGAAGCGGTCAAGACCGACATACTGATCGCCGGCTTCGCCACTGACCGTGTCGATGTACGTCAGCGCGGTATCCGGCTCTGGGTGGTTGCGTTTCACGACCGTGCCCCAGCCGATGTAGCTGTACTCCTCCAGGTGGGTGCCGACCGAGCCGCTGGCATCGTCGGCTAAAAAGCTCACGCGGCTCGTGTTCGCGTCCACGCCGCTGTTGTACTCGTAGCGCACGATGCGGCCAGTGACGGGGTAGGTGATCTTCGTCAGCCGGCTGTGATTGGCGCCGCCGGCCATCTCCGAGTACGTGTACTGCACCCGCTCGCTTAGAAGCACGTCCACGTCGTTGCTGTGCTCCTGCCACTCGGTCGTAAGCTGTCCAAGGCCGTTGTACGCTTTCTTGACCTGGTTGGCGATGGTGCCGCTGCCGGGCACGCCGTTGACGCGTTCGCCGTAGCTCGTCGCCTCGTGAAGCTGCCCCGCTTCGGTGTAGGTGTAGCGCAGCTCGCGGACGCTTCCGATGACCCCGGACCCCAGCGCCGAGACGTAATCGCCGGTAAGGCGTCCAAGCACGTCGTAGTCGTAGGCGTGGACGTTGCCGTTGCGGTCGGCGGCGGTCTTGCGGTCGCCGAGCGCGTTGTAGGTGAAGACCTCCTGCTCGGCGGTCGAGGCGCTGCCGCTGGACTTGTCGGGATAGCGGACGGCCGAGAGGATGTCGTTGCTCCACAGGTCATCGGCGGGGCGCGCTGTGCCGCTGCTCGCCGAGCCGGGGCTGCCGGTGACGGAGAACCTGAAGGTGGTGCTGCTCGGCACGGCGCTGATCGTCCACGTGCCGTTGTACGCGCTGACGTTCGAGCCGCTGATGCTCACGGACTGCCCGACCTTGTAGCCGTGGGCGGCCGTCGTCGTGACTTCGGCCACGCCGCTGGACGGATTGGTGATGGACGAGATCGATTGCGACAGGCCGTAAATGTACTGGGTCGTCTGGAAGGCGCTGCTCGGCAGCACCGCCTTCATCGTCAGCACGTCGCTGTTGCCGTTGTACGTGTACTCAGTTATGCGGTCGTCGGCGTTGGACGCTGTGCCGTCAACATAGTTCTCGATCGTCTTGGTGACCCGGCCTAGCACGTCGTAGGTCGTTTTGCGCACCTTGCCGCGCGGATCGGTCACGCTCTCCACGCGACCGGCGCCGTCGTAGGTGTGGTTGGTCAGTAGGCCATCGGGCAGAAGCGCGTAGCTAGACGTGGTGTCGGGCGTCACCGTCCAGTTGGAATCCACGGTGAAGGTGTCGGTAGTGCCGTTGTAAGCGGTCACCCGCTTCCGCTGGCCCTGACCGGTCCCGGAGGTGATGATGATCCAGTGGTCCTTGAAGTAGTCGGTAGCCTCGGTGCGGCTGCTGTCGGTGAGCGTGTTGGAGCCGGCACTCGTCGCTTTGCCGGTCACGGCGGCGCTGGGCAGCAGCGCGTAGTAGGAGGTCGTGTCGGGCGTCGTTGTCCAGTTCGAGTCTACTGTGAACGTGTCGGTCGTCCCGTTGTACGCGATAACGCGCCGCTGCTGACCGGAGCCTGTGCCTGAAGTGATGACAATCGTGTACCCCGCGAAGCTGCCGGTCGGTTCCGAGCGGGTGGTGTCGGTCAGTGTGTTGGATGTGGCACTGGTTGCCTTGCCGGCGACCGCACCGACGTTGAGGCTCGCCACCAGTCGGTTCGCCGCGTCGTGGGTGAAACCAGTGTAGCTGACGCGGGCCTTGGGAGCCGAGCCATGGCTGGCGAGTTCGCCCGTTGCGGTTTCGTCGTGAAAGCGCGCCTTGCTGGTCGTCAGGACCACGTTGCCCGAATCGTCGTACTGGTACTCCGTCTGCTCCAGCACGGTGTCACCGGAGACGCTGGCGGCGTCGGTCCACGTGCCGGAGGTCTTGGCGGGAGTGTCGTCGCTCGCGTCGGTGATGTAGGTTTTCGAGAGCCGCCCGACACCATCGTAGAGATTCTTGGTCACCTTCCCGCCCGGCTCCTGGATCTTCATGACGTTCCCACGCCTGTCGTACCAGGTGTACGTGGCAAGGCTGGAGCTTGACGGCTGGCCGTCCGAGGCGTTGACGCTGTACGTATAGGTGGCGAACCGCCGCCCACGAATGTCGTAGTCGTAGGCTGTCTTGGCGCGCCTCGAACTGCTGAGGGGCGCATCAGGCTGACCATCATTGAAGCCATCGTCGATCGCGAAGCTGTCCGCGTCGAATCCCTCGACAGTGGCGACTTGATTCAGGTTATCGTACGTCTGGAACATTGCCTGCCGGTTGACGGTCGAGGTCTCCCCTGTCGGTGTCGCGGACTGCTGTGTGAAGGTCTGCAAGTCGGCAGGCGAGCCGTCTGACTCCGTCGTCGCAACCTCGGCATGGATCGAGATGCCCACGCCGTCGCCCGTCAACTGCACGTAAGTGGACTGGTTCACCGCGGTGATCGCCGCGAAGCGCGGGTCCGTGCTGTTGTTGAACGCGGTCGTGATGTCGGCGACGACGCTGGAGACCGTCGGCGTGGCGCCGCTGGCGCTGACCGTCAGCGTGTGGGAGTCGCCGTGCGCGTCGGTGAGCGTGATCTTGAACTGGTCGTTCTGCTCGATCGTGCCGCCCGGCACGAGATTCACCCGATGCTGCGCTTGATCGCCGAGCTTGGTCGTGACGCGGCGGTTGCGCCAATCGTACGCGTAGGTTACTACGCGCTCGGCTGCCGAGCCACCGGGTTTCTGCGTCAGCTTGGTCAGGTTGCCGTCACCATCCCGTCGTAGTCGTACTGCCGCTCTGCGACCATGACGAGGTTTGTCCCGTCGGTGTTGGTGGGCGACCAATAACCAGTGCTCGGCGTATCATCCGTGCCAACCCAACTGCTGGTAGCGCGCCCCAGGCCATCGAAGACCGTGCGTGTGATCGTGCCGGCTGGGCTTAGCCTGCGCATCTGACGGCCGCGCTGGTCGTAGTCGATCGTCGTCAGGTGATAGTTGCCCGTACTGCTGTCGTTGCTGGCTGTGCCGAACTTGGCGTAGACGCGACTGTAGAGCGGGATCGGCAACTTGAAGTACTGCGCGTGCTCGGTGACCTGGCCGGCATCGTTGGTGATCCACCGTTCAAGCGAGCCGATCTTCGATGCCGTGATGGATTCCGTGCCCAGCGGAATGCCCGACTGCGAAGTCGGAGTGTCCGAAGTCGTGAGCACCTCCGTGTACACCGTCCTCTGGCCGGACGCCGCGCCGGCGGGCGGCCGATACTCGCGCCTGATTTCGATCGGTCCGGTCGTCGTCGAACCGGTCCAGCCTCGGTAGATGCGCACCTCGTGATCGGCGTCCTTGTACACGGTGTACGTAATGCGGCTGGTCACGGGCTCTGTGAGCTTCGTGACGCGGCCAAGGCTGTCCACGTCCATCGCCGTGACCAGGTGCTCACCGTTGGGATTCGACCATGGCTCGCCGGTCGTCAGGTCCGTGTCCACATCCACGATTTGCTCGATAACGCCGCCTGAGGCAGGATCGTACTTCGTGTAGGTGATGTGCCCGTCGGCGTCGTTGCGCCACTCTGGGCGCCCGTAAACGTCAAAGTAAGTGGATTCCTCGTCGGCACTGTCGGGACCATTCTGAGCAGGCGTGACGGTGGGATGGGTGACCGTCATCGATTGCATCTGAGTGGTGGTGCCGTACCAACTGTACGAGTAGCTCGTGGTCTGGCCGCCACTGCCGTCGGTGTTCCGGTACCGCGTCTGGCTGGCCAGCACGTAGATGTCGGTGTCGCCGTCGCGCAGCACGTAATCTTGCGAGCGCAGCGTAACCACGCTCCCCGTTTCGCCTCGCTTGATCTGCTCCGCCTCAAGCCATCCCTCGACCCCGCCTGCCGAGGTTGTCTCGTAGTACTCGGTGAGCTCGATTAGGCCGCGATCGTCGAAGAGTCCTTCCGCGTTGCCGCCCGGCAAGGTGGGGTCGTTGATCAGGTCAGGCGAGTCGTGGTAGTAGCGGATCACCGCTGATGGGTTCGCGTACAGCGTCAATCGGCCATCAGCATCGTACTGGTAGTAATCGACCCACTCGCGGCCCGTCGAGGTCTCCTTGAACGCCTTGAGCATCACCTGGCCGTACGCGTTCATGTAGACGATGTTCTGGTTGTTGTCGGGCAGGGTCTCGACTGTCTTTCGCTTCCAACTGTTGTACCCATCTGAGTTCGAGCTGTCCGTGTAGCTGAAGGTGTAGGTTCCGAAGCCTCCGGAACAGGTCGAGCATCCGTCCGCGCTGACGGTCTCCTTAGTGACGCGGTGTTCGGAGTCATACTCGAAGTAGAGGTTGGCGAACCCCGCGACCTGCGCGTCCGTCGCAGTTGCGGGGTCCGAGTAGTTGGCCTTGAGGCGGCTGTACGCCGCGTCCTCGACGACGTACTTCAGCGCGTGCTGGTATCCGGGTCTGCTCGTCTCGTAATAGCGGTAGTACTTGCCGTCGATGACGTTGCCGTCCTTGTCCTTGACCTCGGCGAGCTCCAGGTCTCCATCGGACCCGTAGCTGTCGGCATCTACGTAGTACGAGTAAGAGAC
Organism: Fontivita pretiosa; assembly: GCF_050410795.1. Lineage (GTDB taxonomy): Bacteria > Planctomycetota > Phycisphaerae > Tepidisphaerales > Tepidisphaeraceae > Fontivita > Fontivita pretiosa. The sequence goes on from NZ_CP191258.1 coordinate 3,038,900, forward strand.
CGAGCGCACTGTCGCGTACGAACCTGCGCCAACTTTGCGGCGCAGCGTCACGCTCTCCAGAAGGCCCGTGTTGGCACCGCTAGCCACATAGCTATAGGCTATTGACTCTGTGTGCTGGGTGCCGCCAAACGTGCCCTGGCGCGTGATCTCGGTCAGTTGTCCGCTGCCGTTGTACGTGGTGTCGATAACATTCCCGTACTCATCGACCAGGCTGTGCAATGCACCGCGTTGGGGGTCTGGTAATGCGGCGGACGTGCCGACAAAGTCGTAAAAGTACGCGATGCGACCCTTTGCATCGGTGTACTTCCACCCCAACGATTCTGTTGATTGTCGTCGGTGACTGTTGTTTGCACCAGCGCGTCTCCACGCGAGAACCGGGGCACGTAACTTCCCCCGAAGAGAGCGCGGTCGAACCACGCCGACGTCGACGCGCTCAGGACCACCTGAACGACCTCTGGTACAAGTCCGGTCCAATAGTCGTTCTCGTAGCCGTGGGCCACCAATCGCGGTTGCTCGGTGACGACGAAACCAGCGCCGTTGACGTTCTGGTAGCCAACACTGCCACGATTGGTCCACCTCCTGGTGTGCCCAAACCCCCAACCGAACGCTTCAGTCGATAGATCGGTAGAGACGTGCGTCAGCGACCCATCAAGGTAGTTCACTGGACCTTCCGAGCTTGGACTCTCTGGACATTTGTAACCAGGATGAACCTCGCCAAGCGGCTTATCGTCGCAGCCGCAGCCCGGATCCACGAACTTCTGTATATCCACCGTCCAGGCCCAGTCGTCGAAGTCGTCATCGGGTGTCGGACTGGTCATGCCCGTCATGTCCTCCAACGTGATCGACGAACCACTGACTTTGTAGGCGGAACCGGGGAAGGAGAAGCTGCCAATCCCAGCACCGTCGGCGCTTCGATCTACTCTAAATGTGCCCGTCACATACTGCTCGATCGCTGCCTGAAGGCTCGTAGCCTGAACCCAGCCGCCGGTGGGGACGTTGTTCAGGGTCAAGGAACCGTCGTAATACGTGTAGACGGTGGAACCGCGAACGTAACTGGATATCCCGTTGATCTTGAACCATTGCCCTCCCGCGAGCAGCGTACGGCTCTCCAGAGCTTCAATGACACTCTGCCTGATACGAGCAGCGGCGCGAGCGCGACGACGTCGAGACATGGTAACCTCCGTGTCAGTTGGTGGATTGTGGAGACGAACCGGGCGGATGAGGCGCCGGCGAAGGTCTCGCCGGCGTGTTCATGGGATAGCAGGCGCGCACGAAAACTGGCTGAGGTGCGGCGCATGTTCGTCCGGTCCAGTTAGCAGGGCGCACAGTAGAGGCAGGGATTCTGAACGGCTGCTACGGGTCTGTTAGCACACAGAACCCGAGCCGGTGCCGTAGGCGCGATGCGTCAACTTGATAAAGAAAACCTCGCTGCCACCGGCCCAAGAGCCGGCGTTCGGTCCCCAGCGAGTGACCCAACGTCGGCAGGATATCCGGGCTAGGCACTGTCTGAAAACAGTAGTTTGAGATACCGGCGGATCATCGCCAACTGCAGCATTCCATGGAAATGCACGGCCAGCTTCTCGAACCGCGTTCCGATGCGCCGGAACTCCTTGAGCCAGCCGACGCACTGCTCGGCCACGCAGCGGCCGCGGTAGGCCCAGCGGTCGAACCACACCGCCGGGTCATGTCGCGCCAGCTCATTTTCCCTGTGCGGAATCACCGGCTCGATCTTCTGCTCGGCCAGCCAGTCGCGCACGCGCTGCACGCTGTATCCTTTGTCGCCGGCGAGCTTGCGGGGCTTGTGGCGACGCTTGCGTTTCTTTCGTCGTCGGCCGATCAGCGTCGCGATCGCCTCTGCGATGACCGATTCGGCGCGCGTCGATTCGTGGACTTGCCCGGCGGTGACTTCGATGGCAAGCGGAGTGCCCGCACCGTCAGTGACCACGTGGAATTTGGAGCCAAACCCGCCTCGCGAGCGGCCCAGTGCGTGGTCGGCGGGTTCGTCGGGGTGCCGTCGGCAACTTTTTTGTCAGCCCCGGCCGCAGCGCGGGCGGCGCGGACGGATGACCCGTCCACGCACCACAGTTCCCAGTCGATGTATCCCTGGTTGTCGAGCTTGACCTGCAGCGTCTCGATGATGCGGGCAAAGACGCCGCTTTTTCGCCACTTGCGAAAGTGGTCGTACACGGTCTGCCAGGGGCCGAAGCGTTCGGGCAGATCGCGCCAAGGCGCGCCGGTACAGAGAATCCAGAAAATACCGTTGAGCAGCGTTCGTCGATCGCGAGCCGGGCGTCCGGTTCGGGCCGTGCTCCGCGGCAGATGCGGCTCGACCAACGCCCATTGCTCGTCCGTCAGCTCGTGGCGTTTCATGAGTGGCGACCTCCATGTCGTCACGGCAGTGTATGCGAATTCGGAGTTTTCAGACAGAGCCTAGGCAAAATAGCAAAAGAAAAATTTATCCAAACGTAGTTTTATTTCGCCAATTACGGCTATGTCTCCAAAAATGGCGCCAATGAAGGACTTGCGCATCGTCTTTGATGGTTCACATCGCTGCGCAATTCCGCACGCCCCTCGGCATTCGTGATTGGCCAGCCCGTGAGCGTAAATATGCTCGTCGAATGAGCACTTATCCCTCCTGGTTCTGAGCCGATGAACGGAGTAGAGTTCCCCGACGATCCCCTGGGGCTGGGCCTTGCGTGGAGTGATTCCCGATCACGACTATACCACGGTATAGATTCGTGAGCAACCATTGCTGAAGAGACGCGCCAAGGACGGTGCCAAGCCCGCGGCCAGCGGCGCCGCGCGGGACAAAGCGGGGCGCTCCACGCGCGCACGCCCGCCCAAGCCCCGGCCCGGTCCCGCGCCGGCTGCCTCCAAGCCCAGCGCGTCCTCAGTGCCCAGCCCGGACGCCCCCAAGCCAGTTCACGACCTGATCCCCGATCATCGCCTACCCAGCTCGCCCGAGGCCCAGGCAGAGGCGCTGCTGGCCAAGGCGGGCGTTGAGCGGAAGCAGACGGCGGCGATCGCCACGGCGAAGAGCCGGCTCAATCCCACCATGCCCGCCGGCGGCGGCGAGAACACTGAAGTGCGCATCATCGAGAGCCTGGCCGACCCCAGACAGCGGCCCCTCACGATCGAGCAGCGGTGCGAGCGGCTGGGGATCTCGCGAAGCACCTGGTACAGGCACATGGAGGATCCGCTGTTTCGCGCCCGGGCGACGGCGGCCTGGCGGGAGTGCTGCCGGGACCGCCTTGGGCAAGTGATGGAGGCGCTGCTCAACAGCGCGATCATCGTGGGCCGCGAGGGGCATCAGGACCGCAAGCTGCTGCTGGAGCTGCTGGGGGAATACACGCCCGGCCTGAAGGTTGAGGGCGAGCAGCGGCCCGACGCCGGCACGCGCGGGGCGCTTGAGGACTGCAGCGACGAGCAGCTTTTGCTGCTGTTTGAGGGCAAGGTGCACCTTCTGCCGCCCGGCGTGCAGCGCCGCCTGGGGCATGAAGTCCCACCGCCGGACGAGCCTGAGAGTCAAAAAACGCGCGGCGGCCCGGAGGCCGCCGCGACGAGTATGGCCGGGGTGGGGGGGAACCCCGGCCGGGGATCATGAGCGGATGGACTATACCAGGGTAAAGATAACCACGCAAGAAAAAAAAGGAGCAACGGGACATGGCACGCAAGCACAGCCACCAGACGGCGCCGGCGAACAGCGTGCGGCGCGACGCGCGCGTGGACCGGATCGGGTTCGTGAAGGAGGTCGCCGCCCAGTACATCGAGGGCGCCGATGGCCTGAAGGCACGAGTGAAGGCGGGCATGAAGCCCGGCGAGCGGGTCGAGGGAGACTACTTCTTCGGCCGGCTGGATGCGTCCACCAGCACCAGCATCTCGGCCGCGGGCGTCGTGAAGCTGTACGACGCGGGCCAGCTCACGCGCCCTCAGCTCGTCAGCCTCATCGGGTCGATCAACGCCGAGCAGGCGCGACGGCTCATTGACCCGCAGACGCTCGAAAAGCTGACCACCAGGCGGGCGGGCACGCCCCGCTTGGTCGTCGATCGGTTGCCGGGCGTCCAGGGCGAGCTGGTTGACTGGATCAAGCGTCTGAGCGACGCGATCACGGCCGGCAGGGGCGAAGAACCAAGAGTCGCGGCATGAACGGGCCGAGGCGATGCCGAGAATGAAAACAACGCTGGCGGCATCCTTTGACGTGCGATCGGTGAGCTGCACGGCTCGGCGGGTTGTCGAGTTCGCGGTGCTCGACACGGACACAGGGCCGCAGGCGCTGATGCCTGGCGATTGGGTGGTGACGATCGGCGGCGGCGATGGCAGGCCGTCGATCCAGATGGCCTTCAGGAACGCGGACTTCCAGCGGCTGTTCATGCCGGTCACTTCTTCGGCAGCGGCAATCGCCGCGGCGCCGGTCGAGCAACTCGTGCCCGACGCGATCCCGCCGGCGCCGCCGCGCCCGGTGGGCCTGGTCGGCCAGAACCTGGCCGGGTGGCTGCGACAGAAGACGGTCGAGGAACAGGAGCCGAACCGCCGCGTGGCTTGACGCGATGGACGTGCAAAAGGATCCGTCGTTCCCGCGCGGATCCGCAAAGCCAGCAGAGGGGCTGGGGAGTCCCACAACCTGTGCAGCTCGAACAACTCGATGAACAGGCCCGCGGGATGTGGACCTGCTTCCACCACGATCGCACCAACCTGACCGCCTTGAACGCCCTGAGCCTGATCTACCTGCCGCTGGCGCGGCGAGCGGCTCACAGTGAGGCGTGCGGCCCGACCGGGCGGCGCCACCGCATCATCGAGGCCTGCGACCTTGATGACCTGGAGCAGCTCGGGTTTCTGGCCCTGCGGAAGCTGATCGCCAGTTATCGTCCCGATCGCAACGGCGGGTCGTTCGTGAAGTACGCCAGTCCCATCATGCGGCTGCGGATCAAGGCCGAGGCGCGCGTGTACGCCTTCCTGGGCCGCCGCGGATGCGCGCACGTTGTCAAGTGCTCGATCGACGACGAACAAGAGCAGGACCGCATCGGCGCCCTGGCCGCCGACGACGAGCCTGGATCGCTGGACATGGAGGATCGTGACTTTTTGGATTGGCTGTGCGGCCGGCTGGGTTGCAAGCTGGGCCGCGTGTTTGTCAGCCGGTTTCTGCTCGGCATGAACGCCGCGCAGATCGCCGATGAGATGGGAGTCAGTGTGTCGGCGGTGTCGATCTGGATTCATCGTAAGATCCTGCCGATGGTGCACAGCCTCTGCCGGGAGCACGCCCCGGCGGACCAGAGGACGCGGCTGCATCATCTGGCCAGGGCACGAGTCCCGATCAAGAAGAACGGGGCTGGGAATCCTCAAAGGGCCGCCTGATGTCGATCGTGCTGTCGGCCGACGAGCGGGCCGAGATCCTGCAACTGGCGTGGCGCCAGCAGGTGTGCGAAAAGCACCGCCGGCTGCGGCCCGCCGACTACTACAACCCTCACCACGGCGGGCAGCTCCAGTTCCATAAAGCGCCCCACACCGTGCGCTGCCTGTTTCCCGGCAACGGCTTTGGCAAGACCACGGCCGCCGGCGTCGAGGTCAACTGGTGGGTCACCCACTCGCACCCGTGGCAGCAGATCCCCAGGCGCCCGCTGATCGTGATCTGGTGCTGCGAGACCTTCAAGCAGTTCAAGATCCTGCGCACCCAGCTCGAAGAGCAATGCTTCGACCGGCCCTTCCGGTTCAACAAGGGGGACAATCTCTACAGCTTCGAGGGCGGCCCGTTCCCCGGCTCGCAAATGTTTCTGGTCAGCGGCGACGCGAGCTGGACGCACGTGCAGGGGATCAACCCGGACCTGGTCATCTTCGACGAAGAACCGCCCGAGGCGCTGTGGAACGAGATGAAGATGCGGCGCCGCGGCCTGCGCAAGACGCGATACTGCTTCGCCGCCACCGCCACCCGAGGCATGACCTGGATGTACCGCGACCTGTACGTGCCGTGGCTCAAGCACCACGCCGATCAGGGCCTGGACGAGCTGGCGGCCATGTGCGCGCAGACCCACCCGACGCTGTGGGTCTGGCCGCGCGGGGGCATCGACTCCAACCCCGGCGCCGATCGCGGGGATCGCGCCTGGTATCACAGCCAGACGTTCAACAGCGATGCTGAGCGCAGCGTGCGGCTGGGCGGCGGGTTTGCCGACTTCTCGGGCACGCCGGTGTTCGACCTGTTCGCCCTGGAGCAGCAGCTCAAGAACCTCCAGGACGGCCAAGTGGGGGCATTCGTCCATGTGCCGGCGAAGAATGCCGACGATAAGCGCGCGATCACGATCACGGACAGGAGTACCGGCAAAACGGCGCGGATGCTGCTGGTGTTCGCAGCCTGCGGCGTCACTGACAAGGGGCGCGTGACGATCTTCAAGCGACCGATCCCCGGACACAAGTACGTGATCGGGCACGACTCGGCCTACGGGCTGCGCGACGGCGACTTCGATGCCGCCGTGGTGCTGGATCGGATGACCGGCGAGCAGGTTGCCGAGGCGTACGGCCGCTGGGGTCCAAGCTGGGCCGAGCAGCTCTTGGGGCTGGCCTGGCACTACAACCAGGCGTTCCTGTGCGGCGAGCGGCAGGTCGGGCTGTTCGCGATGCGCCGGCTCTTCGACGACTTCGGCTACACGTACCAGTACATGCGACGCGACGAACAGAAACGCGACCGCGACCAGAGCCAGGACCTGGGGCATCACCGGCTTAAGGGCGACTTGACCATCCCGCGCCTGAGGCGCGCGATCGCGCCGCGCGACATCCACGGCCGCCTGGCCGAGCCGCAGATCATCATTCGCTCACGCGAGCTGCACCGCCAACTCGTGAAGTTTCAGTTCCGGCCGCGGCTGAAAACGATGGAGCTTCACGAAGCGCACGATGAGGATCTGGAGTACGGGGCGCCCACCGGCGATCACGACGACCTGGTCTTCGCCGCCGGCTACGCACAGATGGCCCTGCACGAGGTCGATAAGGTGAACGCGCCTGAAGTGGAGTACCCCGAAGGCTCCGCCGGCGAGGTGTTCGGGATCAGGCAGAAGTTTTACCCCGCACCAAAGCAAAGCGACCCGTTCGCGCAAGACGATAAGTGAGCGGAGGATGGTCACATGGACGTGCTTGAACCACTGGCGTGCCGCGCGGCGATCGGCGTGGGCTGGGTCGTTCTTGTCGCCGGGGCGATTCACCTGCTGAATCTCTACAAGGCCCGGCGCCGTTCCCGCGGCTGACGCACAACCGGGGGCTGTGGCGAGGTAGCCACCGTGCTCGATCTCACACCCGATGCCGTCATGCAGGAAATCCGCGCCTCGGAAGAGCTGCGACGGCGCATCACCGCCAACACTTCGACCCTGGTGCGGCGCTACGTGGGCAACTGGTACAGGTCGGATCAGCGATCCGGTCGCCCGCGCCCCGAGAACATGATCTTCAACTTCGTCGCCGCGATGCTCGGCGACGTGTGCTTCGACAACCCCGCCGTGGCGGTCAGCGCCAAGCGCTCGATCACGCACAAGCCAATCGCCCGGTACATGCAGATGGGGATCAACGGCTGGATCAGGGACGTGCAGCTCCGCACCGAGCTGGAGCTTTTGTGCCTGGACATGTTCTTCAGCTTCGGCTGCGCCCTGGTGACGCTGGAACCCCGCGGCGACTACAGCGGAACGAAGATGGGTGTGGGCGGCCGGTTCAACATGGAGGCCCTCACGCCGGCGATGCTGCGAATCCCGCCGGCCAACGTCATCATCGACAGTCAGTGCGACCTGCCGGCCGGCCTGGGGGCGCGGCTGCTGGGGCACATGTACCAGCGCGACCTGACCGACCTGCAGGGGGACGAGCGTTACGACCAGCAGATCGTCGATCGGCTGACCGCCGACGACGAGCGGCGGATCGGGCGCTACCCTTCCGAGCAGGCCTTCCGCGACAGCTCCAAGAGCGCAAATCAGAACATGCGGGGGCGCGTCACGCTGTACGACCTGTACTTCCCCGAGACACGACAGATCGGCACGCTGGCCCTGCACAACGACGGCAGGGCAGGCTGGATCCGTCCGCTGGCTCCGTACAAGGGACCGCGGGAGGGCCCGTACGTGCTGTTCGGCGTGTACCTCGTGCCCGACCAGGTCTATCCGCTTTCGCCCGTGGCCGCGATGGCGGAGCAGGACCAGGAGCTTAACGCCCACGCGGCCGCGGCGGCGCGCGAGGCGGCGACGGCCAAGAACCTCGTGCTGGTCTCGGCCGACCAGACCGAGCTGGCGGCACAGATCGAGAACGCGCCGATGAACGCGGTGCTGAAGGTCAAGGGCTTAAACGGGCAGAACGTCATTCCACTGGCGATCGGCGGCACGACCGAGCAGCGCCTGGCGTACCTGAACCTGCTGCTTCAGCGCACCGACCGCAACAGCGGCCAGAGCGAGGCCGCGCGCGGCCGCGCACAGGGCGTGACGGCGACCGAGGCAAGCCTGGCCGACGCCAGCCGCGACGTGCGCAGCGAGTTCATCCACCTCAAGTTCCGCGATGCGGTGAAGGACGCGCTAACTCGCGTGGGGTGGTACTTCTTCAACGACCCGGCGGTCGTCGCGCCGGTGAGCTTCACCGATCCGGCGACGGGCATCGAGACGGAGGGGATTTTCCTGGGCGGCGTGCAGCCCGGCCAGCAGGACATGGACTGGAGCCAGTTCTTCCTGGAGATCGAGCCAATGAGCATGCGCCGGGTCGATCCTCAGCAGCAGCAGCAGACCGCGACGCTGGTGCTCAACACCGCCATGACCATCGGGCCGGCGGTGCTGCAGATGCCCTACATCAACTGGGTGGAGATCCTGGACCTGCTGGGCGAGGCGTACAACATCCCCGACTTTTCGAGGCTCGTGTTCAACGCGGCGGGGCTGCAGCTCATCCAGGAAGGCCTGATCGCCGGGCCGATGCCGGGATTGAACGCGCAGCTACCGGGGCTGTTGCCCGCAAACGCGGCATCGCCGATGCGCCTGGCGGCCCAGGGCGCGCCGGTTGCCTTGGCGAATCTGAAGCCCCAAGGGTTGAATCCCCCGGGCGCGGCCGCAGGAGGGGCAAGCGGCCCGACGGCGGCCGGCGCCGCCCGATTCGGCCGGCCAGCTCGTGCAGCAGCGTGAGCATCATGGAACTGGGGGGCAAACTGCCGGCGGCGCGGGCGGCTGCCGCGCGCCGCCGGCAGGTTTCACCGATGAGCATCACTCAACCGCGCCGGCAGCGCCCTCGCCGCCGTCGTCGGGGGCGGTAGGGTCCGGGACTGGTTCAGGGTCGATCGACCCGGTGCGCAGGTAGCGCTGAATCGTGTCCCACTTCTCGTTGGTCGTCGCCGCCGCCTGGTCCTGCGTGACCCGCGCCTGGGCGGCCGTCGCCTGAGCGACGGCGACCTGCGCGTCGGCCTCGCGCACAGCGTCTCCGGCGGCCCGCTCGGCGCGCAGCGCCTCCTCCAGCTCGTCGCCGATCCGGTCGAGCACATCCGGGTCCAGCGGCGGTCGCTGGGTGCTCTGCTCCGCCATCGCTCCTGTCAAATGCCTGGCCATGATGCCTCCTTGTGGTGATAAAGCTCTGCATCCCCCGGGCGACATAGCCCGTGGTATAGACGATGCGGATGGTACGTCATCGCCTTGGGGCTGCAAGATCTTCCGTCGGCAGGGTCGCACGAGCTCACGGCGGACTATGGCGCGGTACAGATGACGCAGGCAACCGTGCAGCCAAGCCAACAGCTCCATCACTGACCCCCGTTCGTGGCTGCCGGCGCGGGGACGAGCACATTCAGGCCGGCGTTGACCACGTCGCGCCAGGCGTCGGCTTCGCGCTTGCCTTCGTGCTTCGAGCGGTAGTGGTTGAAACGGTCGATCTGACCCTGCGTGACCCGGATCTTCTTCTCGATCAGCCTGGGGGGAGCGATCTGCATGGCGTCCTGAGCGCCGCCGGCCGTCCGTGGTTCGGACATGAACAACTCCGCGCCTGAACAGGCGGCCGAGCGGATCGGGGGCGGCTCGGCCGCGGCACAGCCCCGTGGTGGGCCAGAGATTACCCCGGCATCTGCAGCGACGCCAGCGCCCAGGGTCGCAAGGACGCGCGCACTGCGGCACATTACCCGATGTCGGGGATGTGCCGACGTACGAGTTTCGGTGTCAGGACTGCGGGCACACAGAAGAGCGCCGCATCAGCATCAGGCAAGCTCCGGCCGTTGGGTCGCGACACCCCTGCCCTGGATGCTCGCGCAACAGTCTTCTCCGCGTCATCAGCGTGCCCACCTTCGCCGACGCCGCTCTGCGAACGTCGATCGAAGGCTATCCCTACCTCTCTCGGCGCCATCAGGGGCTGAAGGGATGCAGGGAGAACGCTGAGGGACACCCGATCATCGAGTCGCCGGCACACGAGCGCGAAGTCGCCGCCATGAATGGACTCGTGCGCGAGTGACTTGGCCCAATGAAGCGTGCCGGCGATCGCGGACCCCGGCAGGGGCAACCCGCCGCCGGCGGGGAGTGCCCCGACATGGCCGACCAGACCACCGGCGGCAGTGCCGCCGCGGCAGTAGCGGATGCGCCGCCAGCGAGCGGCGTGGACAAGGACTCCACGACAGTATCTGGGCGTGGAGACCTCAGCAGCGGGTCGAACGACCGCAATACGGCCTCTCACCCTTCACCACAGCGCTCAAGCGCTGGAGACAAGGCAGCCAACACAGCCCCGGCTGCATCGCTCCATCGGGAAGCGTTCGAGCGGCTGGTGAAGGGTGAGCGGCCGGATGCGGTCAACAAGGCCCTGTTCGCGCCGAAGCAGCAGCCCAGTTCCGCAAGGCCGATGCAGCGGCGCGACGCTGCCGATGGATCGACGGCCCAGACGCAAGCCCACGAGAGCGCCGACGACGCCGCCAAGCCGCAACCCGCAAAGTCCGATCGTGGCCAGAGCCAGAGCCAGAGCCTGGCCTGGAAGTTCGGATACCCGGACGGCACCAGCGACGCCGACGTGCAGGTGCTCAAGCGGGCGCACATGGATCCGGAGACCTGGGAAGCGATCCCGCCCTCCAACAGGGTGAAGATCCTCAAAGGGTTGAAGGAGACGCAGGCCCACGCCGATCGCGAGGAAACTCGACGACGGCAGCAGGCCGGCAAGGGCGGCGACGGCAAGCCAGGGAAGGCTGCCGCCGCCGGCACCACGCAGACGCCACCCGACAAAGAGGTCTCCACGGCGCCATACGGCCGCGGGGACCTGGGCCAGGACGCGGCAACCTCTGGCGGCGGTGAGGGCGACCAGGTGATCGAGATCGACGCCGACGGCGTGAGGCCGGCCGGATCGACAGCTCGATTGACGGCGGACAAATCGCAGCACCCCGGCGGGCAACCGCCCGCCGAGGACGCGGCGGCGAGCATGGCCGACCAGGTCGCATCCTTCATCGACCCCAAAGACCTCGAAACCCTGCAGCTTGTCGGTGGAGATGAGTTTGCGCAGACGCTGACGCGCACCACGCAGCGAGTGGTCAGCCACTTCGCCCGGCGCGAGGCGCAGCAGCAAGAGCAGATTGGCCAGCTTCTGAGCGTCGGCGAGTTTCTGCTGAGCGAGTACGTCGAGAACCAGTTCAACCGCGGCCTGGACCTGCTGGAACAGCTCCCCGGCCTGGAGAACATCCGCGACGAATCCCGCCAGAAGGAGCGCGAGGCGCTGAGAAAGAAGGCCGACCTGCTTCACCGGGCCGCCGGCGACCCGCGAAGCTACTCCTACGTGGAGGCGATGCAGGACGCGGCGGCAAGTCTGTTCAAAACGAACATCCACCAGACCGCTCAAGCGAGGCTCTTGACGGCTCGGACGCAGTCACTGAGGGGAACTCCCGCGGCGCTGCAACAGAGGCGCGGCGGCCAAGCCAGGCCACTCACCACCAGGGAACGCAACGCGGCGATCTTCGCCGAGCTGCAGCGTGGGGCTACGCCCGAAGAGGCAAGGGCCATCGTTGACGGTCGCTGACAAACCGGGGAAGCCGCCGCTTCGCAAGGCGGCGGGGACTCCAAGCGAGGTCAACCATGTCCGCAGACGGGACCGCACTGCCTGATTTCGCCGACTTCGTGTTGGCGACCAAGGCGCACAAGATCACCCCGACGACGGAGATCCTGAACGAGTGCGCCAAGCGCACGTACTTTCTGGCCCTGATGCTCAAGGGGCGGGGCAACGACGAAGTTGTCCAGACCGGCTCGAAGATCATCGACCAGATCCAGCTCAAGAAGATGAACAACGCCGGGTTCTACCGGCCCAACCAGAACCTGCAGCCGCGGGGCGTGGACACGCTTACGCAGATCGCCGCGCCGTGGCGCTTCCACCAGGGCAACTACGGGTGGACCAACGAGCAGGTCAGGCTCAACATGGCGGCGGGGGGTAACCCCGTTGACATCTACACTCGCCTCAAGACCACCTGGGAGCAGGCCTGCGTTCTGGACATCTGGGACTCGATGGAGTCGGCGCTGTGGGACACGCCCGACCCGGCCGAGATGGAGGCCGACGGCGGCCTGCTGCCCTATTCCATCCCGACGTTCCTCACCGCCGACGGCCTGGCGCCGGCGGGCTTTACCACGGTGATGACCGTCAATCCCGCGACCGAGCCGCGCTGGCGCAACCAGACCGACACGTTCGACTGGTCGGTCGGCACCGCCGCCGCGACGGCCGACGTGTTCTACCAGGCCTTTGACCGCATGTGGCGCAAGCTCCGCTGGAAGCGGATCCGCGGCTTCAACTCCGAGACCGGCTCCCCGGGGACGGACTTTGACAAGGTCAAGATCGTCACCAACCAGGAGGGCGTGAACGGCTATCTGGGCGTGCTGCGCGCCAGCAACGACCGCCTTCGCGCCAACCCGCGCGGGCGGGCCGACGTGGGCTGGGCGACCGACGAGGCCAGCTTCAACAACATCGAGATCATCGACGTGGAAGAGCTGGACGCGGGCAACAGCCCGACCGTCACGGCCGGCGCGCCGCCGTTCTACTGGCTGAACTTCGACTACCTGTTCCCGGTGTACCACGGGGACACGTTCATGGAGGAAGTGGGGCCTCTGCGCGGCAGCGTGAATCAGCCCTTCTCCTGGGCCGTGTACAAGAACACGTACTACAACGTGTTCTGCCGCAGCCGGCGGCGACAGGGCCTGATCCAGACCACGGCATGATCCGCCTGAACCGCTCCTGTGAACCGCGAGCCGGCGGACCTGCCTTCCTTCCCGCCGGCCGCGGCTCACGGCGGGCGATTCGGTGATTCGATCAGTCCGACGACAATTCAGCCGCCCGATGCCGCCGGCCCGACGGCGCACAGGCGCAAGCGGGGGCTGTGGAAAGACGAGCAGAGTCATGCTTCACAACGGAATCCAGTTCTTCGGCGACTCGTTTGAGGCCGAGAAGATCACGGTCAGGAACGTGATGGCCACGGCCACCGTCGCCAACGGCGTGTACGCGCTGGACGTGACGGCCAGCGACAGCGACACGTCGGGCGCGGCCGACCCTGTCCGCGCCGCGGCGGGCAACATAGTGGCGGTTTCCACCGCCAACCTGGGCACGGTCCTGGTCATCACCCCCAAGCCCATCAAGCCGGGCGAGGTCGGCGAGGCGATCGTGCGCGGGCCGGCCAAGGTTCTGGTCAACGGCACCACCGACATCGCCAAGGGCGACCGCCTCAAGGCGTCCAACGGCTCGGCCGTGCTGACCAAGGCCAGCTCCGCCGCGGGCAGCACCGACATCGGCGTGGCCTGCGCCCGCGAGGCCTTCACGACCGACGGCGACGGCACGATCAGGGTGTTCTTCGACGGGATCTGCTTCAACAAGGTCATCAACGGCGCGACGACCTGATCGGCCCGCTGCCGCCTGACCGACGGGAGAAGGGGCCGGCGGAATCCGCAGCCCGCCGCGCCCCTCTTTCCGGTTATCTGCTCACACGGAGGGCCAGACTGTGGCTCAGTTCAGCCTCACGTTCCAGCAGCTCAAGAACGAAGCCCAGCACGCCATCGGCGGCACGCCGGATTCGCTGGTCACGCTCGATTCGCTGGTCAACGGCGCCCTGGAGCACTTCTGCCAGGTCCATCCCTGGCAGTGGCGCATCGTTCTGGCCACGCTCAACACGGTCGGCGGAGTCGGCGAGATCGACCTGCCAGCCGACTTCGGCGAGCTGATCGATCTGGTGGGCTTCCAGCTCAAGCTCACCGCCGTGCGCAAGGCGTCGCATCAGACCGTGGTGCGCGTACGCGTGCACGGGCTGAGCAGCGATCAGAGCCTGGTGTACTACCTGGGGCAGAAGGCGCAGGCGACCCCCGGCACGGTGCCGGTCCGCCAGCTCGTCATCGCGCCGGTGCCGACCACCAGCACGACCAACGCGCTGTATCTGACCTACCGCAGGCTGATCCCCACACTCACGAACAACACCGACGTGCCGGCGGTCCCTTACGGCATGTTCGAGCTGCTGCGCTGGCTGGTACGCGGATGGGCCAGGATGCAGACGACCGGCGACGGGGGCGCCGACATGATGCAGTTCCAGCGGATGCTGCCCGACTACATCGCCGCGGATGCGGTCGCCGACAGCCCCAGGCAAGGCGCGATGATCGACGCGGTGAATGAGCTGGAACCCGACGGCATCTTCACGCTGGCACCGCATACCGAGATCGCGATGCCCGGAGATCCGTGACATGGCACACCCTGGCGAGAAAAAGATCCTGTTCAACTTTCCGCTCAAGGGGCGCGACCGCGGTCTGGCCAACGCCAACCAGCGCCCGGGCACGACGCGCGATGCTCTGAACGTGCTGCCTTGGGACGCGACGCAGAACCGCGCCCGCGGCGGCCAGCGCTCGGGTCTTTCCAAACTCTTCACTGGTCAGCTTGTCGGCCGCGTGACGGGAATCCATCAGATCGTCGGCATCGATCCCGGTGGGACCGGGTCAACGGGCGTGTTCACCGAGACCTTCAGCTACTCCGACGGCAACCTGGAGACCGTCTCGGGCGCCGCGTGGTTGATCTACAGCGACACTCAGGGCTCCTCGGCTGTCGGCAGCGGCATCAACGTCAGCAGCAGCGACGCCTTCTGGACGCAGCCCGGCTCGGGCACGCAACTGCGCTCCGCTTTCCGCGCACTGAGCAACCCTCCCATCCCGGCGGTGTACGAAGCGTCGGCCACGGTAACGTTCACGGGCAGCCGCAACGCATCGTCTGCCGCCTGGTTCGGGTTCAGCTTCGACACCGGGACCGGCACGACCGATGGGTTCAGGGTCAACTTCGGCACGCACTTCGGGCTGTTTGACGGGGAGTTTGCAGCGTCGATCACGATCACCGACTGGAACGAGGGCACGACGAACGTGAATCTGGGCACGCAGCTTACGTTCGGCGTGCAGTACACGCTGAAGGTGCGGATCGAGGAGGACGGCACGGTCCGGGCCTACATCGATGGCGTGGAGAAGGCCAGCCGCACCAACTGCATCGAGCCGGGCGCCAGCGGCTACGCGCGGCTGGGGATCTACGGCCGCACCAACAACAGCTCGTCGGTCCGATGCAACGACGTGAGCTTCGTGGAATCGACGATTGTGGAACCGTCGCGGGTCAGCAAGCTGCTGGTTACCACTAGGAACGTGTACCTGGGAACGACCAGCGGCGTCTCGCTGATCGGCTCAAACCAATTGAGCGGCCAGAAGCCCGCGATCACCGACCTGTTCGGCAAGGCGTACATCGTTGACGGCACGAACACCAAGGTCGTCGATGTCAATGCCGCCACGATTGCCAACCTGACGGCCGACCCGGGCAAGGGATCCGTGCCGACCGGATGCAGGATCGCAGTCACCTGGCGCGGGCGGCTGGTGCTCGCGGCGCCGGACTCAAATCCGCAGAACATCTTCATGAGCCGCGCCGGCACGCCGACCGACTGGCTCTACGGCCAGACCGACGAGCTGAGCGCCTGGGAGCTGAACGCATCCGCCGCGGGCAGGATCGGCCAGCCAGTCCTGGCCCTGGTCCCCTGGCGCGACGACGTGCTGGTGATCGGCTGCGACCACTCGCTGTACGCGCTGCAGGGTGACCCGGCGGCCAGCTCGGGCCAGGTCATCACCCTCAGCGAGTCGATCGGCATCCTCCAGCACGCCGCCACGTGCATCGCGCCCGACGGGACGATCTACTTCGTGGGCACCGGCGGGTTCTTCCGCATGGCCGCGGTGGGCGAGCCGCAGAACCTTTCCAAGGGGCGGGAGGACAACTTTTTCGCGAATATCAACCGCAAAACCCATTACTGCGAGCTGGAGTACGACCGCGACCGGCACCAGGTGTGGATCTTCGTGACGCAGATGGCCGGCGGCGCCAGCACGCACATGGTCTACGACGTGCGGACGGACTCCTTCTGGCCGCAGCAGCTCCCCGCCGCGCACGGCCCCCTGTGCGCGCTGGTCTACGACGGCGATGGACCAACCGACCGCTTCCTGCTGCTGGGCGGACGCGACGGGTACGTGCGAAGGCTGGACCCCGCCGTCAACAGCGATGACGGCGCGGCGATCAGCAGCCAGTGCCTGATAGGCCCGGTGCAACCCGAAGGAGACTTCGGCGAGTTCGTTATCAACGAGTGGATGGCCGTCACCGGCGGGGGCACGACGAACCTAGTGGTGCAGGTGCTGGTCGGCGAGAGCGCCGAGACCGCCGCAGCGGCCGCGCCGACGACGCTGGCCACGTACGCGACCGCTGGCAGGCAGCCACGCAACTTCACGCGGTTCAGAGCCAACACCTACTTCGTAAAGCTGAGCAACTCGATGCTGGACAAGACCTGGTCCTTCGAGTCGCTCCAGGCGATCGGCTTTGCCGGCGGGATTGTCCGGTAGACGCGCAGACCCGAGTGCGCAAACACGAACGGGGTTGTGACAGGGCGATGGCTCGTGGCGATTGGCGACCGCAACGCCAATCAGGACGGACGGCAGCGGCGTGCGATCGGCGCGCTGCTCAGGAAAGGCGCGCTCAGCGAGAGCGTCGGGCCGGCAGCGGTCAGCGGCACGGTGGACGGGGTGAACGCCGACTTTGCGCTGGCCGATGCTCCGGTGGACGGATCGTTGATGGTGTTCGTCAACGGCCTGCTGATGAGTGAGGGCAGCGGCGAGGACTACGTGCTGGCCGGGCAGACCATCACGTTCCAACCCGGAGCGATCCCTCAGAGCGGCGACAAGATCCGGGTCTTCTACCGGCGGCAGACCTGATCCCGCTGGACCTGTTGAGAGCTACACAAATGGCAGCGACACGAGTGAGGACGCAGAACATCGGCGACGCGGAGGTGCGCACCGCGGACATTCAGGATGGGGCCGTCACCTACGCCAAGATCCAGGACGTGTCGGCGACCGACCGGCTGTTGGGCCGCCAAAGCGCCGGCGCGGGCAACGTCGAGGAGATTGTCTGCACCGCGGCGGGCCGCGCGCTGCTGGACGACCCCGACGCCGCCGCCCAGCGCACGACGCTGGGCTTGGGCACGATCGCCACGCAGAGCGCCAATAACGTCGTCATCACCGGCGGCTCGATCGCCGGCATTGCGGACCTGGCGCTGGCCGACGGAGGCACCGGGGCGTCGCTGGTCGATCCCAACGACGACCGGATGCTCTTCTGGGACGAATCGGCCGGCTCGGTGGCGTTCCTGGACAACGGCAACGGCCTGGTCATCAGCGGCACGACTATTTCGGCGCAGGTGCAAATCCCGATCCTCCCGGACGCTGGCGGCATTGGCCTCAGGTACGACAACGACTCCATCAAGCTGGACGGCTCGAACCAGATCGAGCTGCGCAAATTCCGCGATGAGAGCAGCGACCCCGGCTCACCGGCCGAGGGAGAGGTGTGGAACCACACGACCGACAAACTGTTCAAGGGTCGCAGCGTGTTCGGCAATGCCACTTTCGTCACGAACATCTTCGAGGGGGTGGGGGATGGGTCCGGCGTGGACCTGGTTGGTGCCTCCACCACCTCCGAAGTGACCTTCACGCGATCGGGTGTGAACGTGAGCTACACCATTGCGGCCAACTCGCTGCAGGCCGGGCAGGTGTTCAGGATCACAGTTTTCGGGCGGTTCAACACGGGCACGGCCACGTCCGTGCGGCTTCGCGTAAGACTGGGCGGCACGGGCGGCGCAGTGATCTGGGATTCAGACAGCTTCAACCCCTTTTCGACCTCGGGCGCGCAGAGCAACATCCCGTTCGGCTGCATCGCGATGTTCCGCATCCAGACCGTCGGCACCGGCGGCACGGGTCGATCGGGCTGCTACGGCTTCGTCGGGGCGGCGCTGACTCCGACGCTTGGCGTGCAATCCTTCAACACCACCACCGCGCTGACCGTGACGGTGACGATTCAGTACGGCGCGAGCCACGCGAACAATCTGGCTTTCATCAACCAGTTCACGATCGAGCCGATGGGCAACAACCCCTGAGCCGATAAACTCCGACACGCCGCCGCGCCTCCCGGTCGCGGCCGGATGACAATGAGAAGCGGGCTGTAGAGAGCGACGGCGGGCGTGGCTTTCATGATTCAGGGAAGCGGAGGCAGCGGTGGCATTCCGCAGATCAGCGGTCCGGCGCGTTTCGTGAACGGCCGACCAGCCAACGACACCGCGCGGCAGCTCGTGGCGCTGGGCTTTGACCCGTCCAGCGGACAGGGGTACGGGCAGTTTCTGGCCAATCTCCAACAGCAGCAGACAAGCAGTGGCGGCGGCCAGCTTACCGACACCGAGAAGCAGGCGATCAGCGCGCACCAGAAGAACCAGCAGACCGCCAACGAGCAGGAGAAGGCCCGGTTCGAGAAGATGATGGGCCTGGCGGAGCAGTTCGGCGCCGGCCAGACGATGCGCAACGAGCAGCTCAGGCGCCAGGAACTGGCCGCCGGCACGTCGGACCTGATCAACCGGGGGCTGTACAACAGCTCGGGGGCGCTGGCGGTGCGGGAAAATGCCAACAACGCCTTCGCGCAGCGCAGCGCCGACATCGCCGACCGGCAGATCGGCATGCAGCTCGGGATTCTGGGGGATGTGCAGACGCGCGGGCCGGACATGGGCTTGATCGCTCAGCTCTTCGGGCAGAAGCGCGCCGACGTGGCCCTGCCGCTGCTGCAGCAGTCGCCGGTCACTCTCTTTCCCACCGCCAGCAGCGGCGCCGCCGGCTCGACGCAGGTGGTCGCCGGCGGCAAGAAGAAGCGCAAAGCCGCGTGACCCGACGCGGAGCACTCAAGGGGCTGTAGAAAGCGATCGGCCGTGCCGATCGTGCTCAGCTACGACGACCCGGCCTTGGTTGCCACGCTGGCCAGCGGCGCGGCCCGCTACGCACAGAATCAGGACCAGCTCGATCTGGCCCTGCGTTACGCCTCGCTCAACCGCGGGGGCAGCACGCGCTACAACTTTCCCCCCGACTGGCACGACATCGGCTCGGCCGACCGCGCGCCGCAGGGCCAGCCAGCCGACCAGATGGTCGCCGTGCAAGAGACCGACGCACTGGGGCGGATCTTCAACACCTGGAAGCCCGCATCGGTGGTCGCGACCGAAGCCAAGAGCGGCAATGCGCAGGGCTACATGCTCCCTCAGCAGCGGCGGCTGATGGAGTACGTCGATCAGATGGAGGCCGGCGGGCACGTCGGACCCGACGAAGCCATCCGCATGCGCGCCCGCATCACCACGGGCGAGAATCCCTTCGCCGATCCGACCGTCAACGAGCAAATCCGCACCAGGGCCAGTCAGAAAGGGGAGTTGACGCCGTACCAGCAGGCATCGATCGCCTTGCAGGCCGAGCGACTTGCCAACAGCGAGGAGCAGACCCGCTACCGCCAGAAGCGCGACGGCATCCTGCAACAGATCCGCCAGCAGAAGGACATCGAAAAGGACTTCACCAGATCGCTGGACGAGCGGAACAAGGCCAAGGAGAAGATCAGCCAGCTCACCGACGAGCTGCTGAGCCTGGGCAACGAGCCGGCGCCGGAGAGTGGAAGCGGCGTCATCGACTGGTTGCAGCGCGTAGCCACCGGGCAGAGTCCGCCAAGCGACGGCGCCGGCTCGACGAGCGTGCAGCCGGCGCAGCAGCAGCGGCCACAGTCGCGCGCTGTGAAGAACGCCGACGGCACGATTCAGCAGATCGGGCCGGACGGACGCGAGATGAGCCGGCTCACGCCCTCGGGTGTCGATCCGCACCCCTATCCATTCGACCTGGCGGCCAAAACGCGGGACGCCAGCCAGAGCAACGATCGCGGCGATCAGCTCGTGACGCTGCCCGACGGTGGCGCGGTCCTGCGCGCCCGCGACGGGTCGAATCTCCGCACCTTCAGCCGGGACGAGATTCTCGACCTGGTGCGCAAATACGGCTCGGCCGCGGCGGCGCGGCAGGCGGTGCTCAACGGACAGGAGCGCTGACCGATGGACGCCTTTGACCTGGCTGAACAGCAGCTCGATCAGCACGCCGTCCAGTTTCTTCAGAAGCTGGGCGAAGGCACGTACTACACGCGCGACGGCACGCGCATCCAGTCCAATCCCAGCGGCGCTACGGCCGTCATCGAGTTGCCCGACGAGCAGCCTCCGCCACCGCTGCCGGTGCACGCGCGTCCGCAGCTTCGCATCACCAGCGGACCCGAGGGCATCAGCTACCAGCAGGGCGGCGACGCCTTCGAGCAGGCCGAGGCGCGCCTGGCCACCCAGCAGGCGATGCAGCGCGGCGAGAACCTCGTGCCGTATCTGCAGCGCCAAACTCAGGCCGGCGTCTCCGACGTGTCCCTGCAGCCGCAGATCGACGCCTGGAACGCCTACGTGAAGGCCGCCGAACCGCGCACCACCGTCGGGGCGCAGTCGATCGACTATCCGACCTGGCTGCGGCTGCGGCGAAACTTCCAGCTCAACTACCCCACCAGCCCGCTGCCCGCGCAGCTCCAGGTATTTCACACCGGCGGCGGGGAGTTCATCGACGACAAGGACCGGGTCTGGCAGGCGCCCAGCGCCGCGGAGCTGTTCACCGCGCTGGAGCAGAGCACTGACCGGCCGCTGCTGCACGACCCGGAGCTGATCGCCGAAGCCCGGCGCCGCTGGGCAGCCGCCGGCGGCAAGGGCGCGCCGCCGGAAGTGTTGCAGGGCACGATCGAGCAACGCACCGCCGCGGCGGCGAAGGCAGCGGTGCAGGCCGCGCGCGTGCGCTACGGACCGGCGACGGACCGGATGAGCGACGAGGAGGTGCTGAAGTTCGATGCCGACCAGCAGGAGAAGCAGGCGGCGCAGTTGATCGTAAACACCACCCGCGCGCTGTACCCGGGGATGGCCAAGGCCAGCGACGAGCAGATCCTGCAGATGGCCCGCCAGCACCCGCGCGCCATCGAGGAGGCGATCGCCCGCGCGGTGCTCCCCAAGGCGATGCAGGATGCCCGGGACCGCATCGCCAGGCGCAGCCTCGCCGGCGGCCCGCTCGCAGAGGACAGCGCCGCCGGCGTGAACCAGAGCAGCGACGAGCAGCTCCTGAAAAAGGGCCGCGTGGCTCTGATCGCAGAGCAGACGCAGGCGGCGATGAAGCAGCATCCGCTCGCCGGCTACCTCATCGGAGCGTTCGGGAAGTGGGCACACGCGGCCAACCTGGGGCTGCCCGGGCTGGTAGCCAGGCTGGGTGGGGAAGCCAACGCTGAGCGCTACGAGGCGTTCCAGCAGACCTACAGCGCGCAATACCCGTACACGACGCTGGCCGCCGCAGTTGCCGGCTACATGACTCCAGGCTCCCCCGCCTACTTTTTGCAGCGCGGGCTGGGCAAGGCGATTGGTCAGCCGATCCGCGAAGGCGTCGCCGCCACGACGACCGCCCGCTCAGGGGCCGGCGCCCTGAAGGCTGCGACCACCGAGGCGGCCGCCGGCACGATGGCCAAGGCGCCGTTGCTGGCCCGCGCCGCTGCTCAATCGATCGCCGCGGGCGTGGAGATGCCCTTCTACGCGGCGGCCGAGTCGATCATCGAGGGCAAGCCAAGCCAGGCGCTACAGGCCCTGGATGTCGGACAGGATCAGACCCGGCAGCTCATCGCCGGCGGGATGATCGCTGCGCCGATCATGGCCGAGGCCACGCGGCTGGTCATGGCCGGCACGCGCGCCGTCGTGCGCGAGTGGCAGTACACGCAGCGCGTCAACGCCGACGCCCGCGCCCACTTCAAGGACCTGGGCATCGAGCTGACTCCTGAAGGCAAGGCGGCGCTGTCGCGCGTCGCCCGGATGCACGAGCACATCAACGAGGGACTGGACCCGATCCGCGCCGCCTCCGAGGCCAGGGTCACTCTCAAGGATCTGAGCTTCGCGCGCGACCTGCAGGCCAGGCTCCGCGCCGCGCGTGAATCGATCAAAAGCGCGCCAGCGGGACAGGCCAGGGCGGCGAAGACCGCCGGCGCTCAGACGCAGCCCAAGGCAGCGGGCGTCGCCTCCGGCCCGCAATACCAGCCACCTCGGCCCGGCAGAGAGCTGCTGGGGCCGCGCGACGCGATGGTGATGCGTCACCTGCACCTGATCGACCAGTACGCGCCCCGCCAGCCCGACGGCACGCGCAAGTTCACGATGCCCTTCTACGACGAGGCCCTGAAGAAACAGAGCGAGCTGCGGAAGGCGATCGAGGCGCTGAGCGACGAGACGGTGCCCACCGATGACCCGGTGATCCTGCAGCGCCGCAAGCTGCTGGCGCTGGCGCGGCAGATCGACCGGCGCTATGCCCAGGAAAAGGCCGACCTTGAAGCCCGTCGCGGCAAGCTCCCGCCGGTACAAGGCGTCGAGGGCCGCGCCGTGCCGGCGCCGCCTGCGAAGCTGGGACAACCCAACTGGCGTCCGTCGCTGCGCTCGATGAGCGCCGCCAAGGCCCGCGCCCGCAGCAAGGGCATCGTCACCGAGGGCGTGCAGCTCAGCGCCACGCAGCAGATCGCGGTCAACCAGATCGTGGACGTGGGCAAGCCGGACGCGGCCAACGTTCAGCTCTGGGTCGCGAAACTGCGCCCCGGCGAGAGCAGCCAGGCTGACGCGGTCCCGCCGATCGTCGTGCGCAAGCTGGCCAGCGGCGGATACCAGGTTCTGGACGGCGCCGACCAGCTCGCCGCGGCGCGACTCCACGACTTCACGCAGGTGCCGGTGATTGTCGCGCACGGCGCGGCCGCGCCCCCGCCGACAACCAGACAGCTCGGCCCGCGCCGAGCGACGGGCCAGGCCCCGCGGGCACTGATCGCTCAGGACAAGGCCGCGCAGAAGTCGGCGCTGATGGCGGCTGCCAGGCCGGGCGAGATCATCCACGGCACCGATGCCCGCAATCTGCCATTCATCGCGCGCCAGGGCGTACAGCCGTCGGCGCTGAGCGAGCTGATCGACGCCGAGCTCGTGCCCGAGGGCGGCTTCGCCGGCGGCCAGATACCCAGCACGGCCGCCGGGTACGCGGTGGGCCGAGCCAGGGAGATCCCGGTCCTGCTCGTGTTCAAGCCGCACACCAACCGCGGCACTCCCGATCGCGCGTTGTCGGCCCGCCACGTGGCGGCGACCTCACCCGGCAAAAGCTACCTGGCGGCCCAGGACATCGAGGCGGTGATCTTCCCGGACGGCCGGCGGCTGCCGCTGGATCGCGCCATCGAGCACTACCAGGCGCTCAAGGAGCAGCTCGGCGTGAACCTGCCCGAAAGGGCACAAGCCCCCGCAGCGCCGAAGCGAGTCGCACAGCAGACGACTCAACGCCCATCCGCAGGCGACGAAGCACCGGAAGCCGCACGTGGCGAATTGCAGCCGGGCCACCAGGCGCCGGCGAAGTGGGACTTCGTGGACACGTTCCCTCAGCCGATCGAGACGGATCCGGCCAGGCTCGCTGAGTTGGGATTTAACCCCGGTGAGGATGGCAAGATCAGCGGCGACGAGCTGGCGGCCGTGCACGAGCTGCTCGCCAATCGCATCGAGGAGCTGGGCGTCGATCCTGCCGGGGCGAACAACCTGGCCGAGTGGGAAGAGGCGCGCGCAGCGATCGAGGCTGCTCTGAGCGATTACCGCGAGGTGTTCGGTGAAGAAGCGTTCCGCGCGTACATCCGGATGCAGATGGGCGAGCGGCCGGAGCAGTTCCCGGATGAGGCCGAAGCCGAGCGCGAATTGGAGGAAAACGCGCGCGACCTGTTCGACGCCATCATGGACGCAGGCGGCCCCTCGAAGATCGACAGGCTGTTGCGGACCGAGCGGGCCGAGCTGCTGGAGGCCGTGCTCAAACTGCCCGAAGCGCACAGCGTTCGCACGTACGTCGAGGCCGAGCTGCGGCGGCGGGAAGTTGAAGGCAAGAACGCTGGCGGTGAGACTGCGCCGCCGAAAGGAGGTAAGCGCCGTGGCAAGCAGCAAAAGCAAGGGCGGGAGCAAGAAGCCCCGCAAGGCGACGACCAGGGGCAAGCCGAAGGCGGGGTACTGAGACCCACGCCCGGGCCGGCCGCTCCATCCGAACCGGGCGAAGCGGCAGGCCCGCCCGCGCCCAAAGGGGAGCAGCCCGTCGAACAACCCGCGCCGCCCGCGATGACGATCGGCCGGCCAACGATGATCCAAACGACCGGCTCGCCGGTTGCCGCGCACTACGCGGTCATCGAGGCCGCCGACTTGGTCCCCAGCCATCAGGTCGGCACGCTCAAGCCCGATCCGCGATATCCGCCGAACGTCCAGGAACGCGACTACCAGCACGACAAGGAAGAGCGGGCGAAGATCGACCGCCAGGTGTTGCAGTTCAATCCTGACTTTGTCCTGACCGACAACCCCGACCCGGTGAATGGCCCGCCGATGGTGCTGCGATCGGGGCTGGTCATGGGGGGCAACAGCCGCGCGATCACGCTCCAGGAGGTCTACGCCGGTCGCGGCGCCGCAGCGGCCCTGCGTGCAGCGACGGTCCAGGCGGGCGAGAAGTTCGGCATTGCGCGCGAGGCGATCGAGAAGCTCAAGCAGCCGCTGATCGTCCGCGTCATTGACGAAAACGTGACGACGGCGTCGCGGATGCGTCAGCTCGTGCGCGACCTGCAGAAAGGGCGGACGCAGGAGCTGAACCCGGCGATGGACGCCGCGGCCCGGGCGCGCATCCTCCTGGACAATCCCGACACCCTGGACCTGCTTCAGCAGATCCTGGGCGACGACGACTCGGTGCGTGAGGTCCTGGCCCAGCCGGCCAAGGTCTCGCAGATCCGCAATTGGCTGGTGAGCAGCGGCGTGCTGAGCAAGCAGGAGCACAGCCGCTTCACCGACACCGAGACGGGGATGCTCAACGAGGAGGGCAAGCGACTGATCGAGCGAACGCTTCAGGCCGTCGTCGTCGGCAACCCCGACAAGATCGCCAACCTGCCGCATCCGCTGCAAAACAAGCTGGTGGGCAACCTCTTTGCTCTGGTCTACCCCAAGACCAAGGGCCAGGGTTGGGACCTGGGCAGGCCCCTGCAACTCGCGATCGACGGCTACTACCGCTGGGCCGCCGCGGGCAAGCCACCGATCGACGACTGGCTCAGGGGCGAGGCCGGGGATGGGCAGACGCTGATGAACCCAGACACGCTGGCCACAGCCGCCGGCGACACCCGCGCACGGTGGATGCTGCGAAGGCTCGTCACCGACAACACGGTGGGATGGCGTCAGCGGATGCGGGCGTACCTGTCGTTTGCCCGCGCCGCCGACCCTGAGCAGCAACGACTGTTCGCCGGCGACAAGGGAGTGCAACCCTCTGATGCGTTCTACGAGGCGTTCGAGATCGATGCGCCCCGAGACATCTCGGGCAAGCCCGTCGGCGAGGGCAACATCGAAAAGCGTGGCGGCGGGCTGTTCGCTGGCGGCGCCGAGCAGCACCTGCACAACCTGGATGCGCTTCGCGAGCTGCTGAGCTGGCCCGAGCTGATGAGTCCGCGGCTGCGCGGCGTGCTGGGCCTGCCGCGACGCCTGCGCGTCGGCGGCATCGCGATGATGAGCACTGCCGGCGGCGGCAAGCCGGTGAGTCCTGCCGAGCTGCTCAAAGACCCGGCAACCGCCGAACACCTTGCCCGCATCGCCACGTTCCACCTTGAAGTTCACACCGAGGCCGGCGACAAGATGCTGGCTCGATGGGCTGCCGACGTACGCTCGGATCTGGGCGGCATCCTCCGCGACCTGGGATACGCGGTCGATGATGCCGGCTGGACCGAGCTGCTTCGGCAGCTCTGGTCGAACCTCTCGGCCGACGCGGACGTGAAGGCAGTGCTCGGGACGCTTCCCGAGTTTGACCAAGGGACGGTGACTCATGCTCAGCGCCGAGCAGCTCAACGCGGCACTCCAGCCTCTGGTCGGGGCAATGCCGCCGGCGGGGCTGGACAGTCTGGGGGAGAGCTGGGGGGAGATACTGGATCTGGATCCGGACAGCCTGGTACCGGCGTGGTTCCCGGTGAAGGACCAGAGCCGCTTCCACCAGAGCCTGCGTCAGACGCTGGCGTTCCAGAGTGGGTCGGACCCGGACAGGCTCAACAGTATCTCGACGCCCTCGGCAGCGAGCGCGTTAGCCCTTATGTTCCATTGGCGCCGTGGCGGCGTGGACATCACCACCCGCGACTTCTCGTCGAATCCAAGGCTCTGGCCGGCATCGAGCGCGGAGACTTCGCCGGGTACGAGCCGGACGGACGAGCCGTCGTCAACCTGAGCGACCCGCAGCGCGACCAGGTCCTGCAGATCGGCTATCGCATCAACATCGACAATGCCGGCGCCCTGATCGCCGACGACGTGGGCGTGGGCAAGAGCCGTATCATCGGCGGGGTCATCGCCGACCAGGTCTACCGCGGCCTGCAGAACCTGGGCGGCAAGCAGCGGATTCTGGTCCTGACCAAGAACCGCCAGAACATCTCGGACCTGGTTGCCACCTTCACGCGCGAGATGGTCGATACCTTCACGCCGCTGATGCGCGACAACGGATTGCAGATCCACAATGCCCTGGACCTGCAGCCGGACGCCGTCGCTGCCCTGGGCGCGGGCGCCGCGCCGGTGGTCGTGTTGGCCGACGCCTTCAACCTGGTGAAGTACGCCGAGGCGCTACAACAGCTCAACCCGGATCTGGTGATCGTCGATGAGGCGCATCTTTTCTCCAATCTGGAAGGGGATACCGCGCGGGCCAACACCCTCCAGGCTTTGCATGAGCACCTGATGCCCAACGACCGCGCGCACTTTGTGTACCTGACCGCCACGCCCGCCAGCGACATCGCGGCGTTGAAGTTCATGTACGGGCTGAAACTGTGGCATCCGCCCAAGCTGGCCGAGCAGGACCCGGATCTGAAAACCTTCGACCAGTGGCTGCAAGACGCCACGGGAGTGACCAGGGCCGGCTCATGGCGCCAGTCGCTGGCCACGCCGATCATCGAGCAGCTCATGCGCGAACTGAAGATGGACAACGCTTATGCGTCGCTGGATTTCTGGCGAGGCGGCTTCGAGTTCGAGATGCGCCAGGCCAAAGTCAGCCCCGAGCTGCTGGAAGCCTACGACGCCGCGGCCGACGTGCTGCGTGAGGCGATCCAGGCGTACGCCAAGTACCGGCCGCAGGTGAACCATCCGAAGTGGCCCAACGCCAAGGGAACGCTCAGCGCTCCGCCGCGCCCGGACGGACAGGCGATCTTCTTCATGAAGCGGCTGCTGGTGCAGTTCCGCATGGCCGCCGCAGTCGAAGAAGCCAAAGCATCCCTCGCCCGCGGCGAGCAGGTTGTTTTCAAGGTCCTGGGCGTGAGCGACACGTACCTCAGCGGTGGCACAGGCAATCTCAGTGCTGTGCTGGATGCCATTCCCACCCAGCGCGCGCGTAAGAACAATCGCGGGGAGATCCAGGCGTGGGAACCCATTCCCGGCGCCGCCGAAACCGTGGCTGAGCTGCGCGCCCGGGCTGCCACGATCCTCCAGGCTGGCAAGGTTGAGTCGCCCTTGGCGCAACTGCTCAATGAGTTCGGGCAGTCCAACGTCGCGGCCATTGTCGGCGATACTCCGCCAGCGGAGCGCGTGAGCCAGAACGCCGAGTTTCAGAGCGGCAAGCGCCGCGTGGCGGTCATCAGTCAGGCGGGCACGACCGGCATCAACTTGCAGGACCTGGGTGGCGGTCGCCGCCACATGATCTTTCTGGATCTGGACTGGGACGCCAAGGAGTTCAAACAGTCCCTGGGCCGCATCGATCGGGCCAACCAGCTCAGCAGTCCCAGGGCCAGCACGATCTACACGCCCATCGCCGGCGAGCGGAAGTTCCAGGCCACGATCGCCACGCGCCTGCGCAGTCTGGGGGCGATCTCCAAGGGGCAGGAGGACGCCGGAGCCGAACAGGAGGCGCTCAACGACTTCGACATGGAGACCAGCACCTGGCATCGCGCGATCAATGAGACAGTGCGGTCTCTGCCGGACGATAAACGCAGACGGCTGCTTCATGCCGTCAAGCTGCAACAAAACGATGAGCTGAGCTGGCGCGACTTCCAGAACGATCTGATGTTCCTGCCTGTGGCCGAGGGCAACGGGATCTTCGAGCAGGCGTTTGAGCGGTGGAAGCAGCTCGAAGAGCTGGAGGTGCAGCGCACGGGCGGGCGCGTCGCGCGGCGCAATCGCGGGATGATCCGCCAGACCGTCCAGCTCGACGAGTCGATCGACAGCCCGCTGGCGATCCACGCCGTCGAGTCGGTGACCGGCGAGAGCTACGGCATCCTCCAGGGCAAGCTGCTTACCCGTCCTGAATCGGCGATCGCCCTGCACGTCATCCAGGACGCCATCTACGGCAAGGGCGGAAGCCAGACGCTGCGCAACCACTACGTCACGATGCAGCAAGGCGAGCGGGTCGTCACCGGTTTGTACGTTCCGCGCGGCAAGATCGAGGCCGTCAAAGCGCTGTTCGGCAAGGCCTCGCAGCGTGAGCTTTTCGCGGGCCGCAAGCCCGACGAGCCGGCGCCCCATCTGCCCGAGGCGATGATCGACCAGCTCCCGCCGGTACTGAGCATTCACGCCACGCCGGTGAGTGTGCCGCCGGCGGTGCAGGCGCAAAAGCATCGGCCGCTTCCGGCAGGGGTATCACGCCAGGATATCGTCAACCACGTCGTTCGCCGGCTGAAGTTGGCCGTGGCCAAGGGCAAACAGGCACGCTTCCGCGCCCGCCGTGGGGGCCGCGTTCTCGGCTACTACTGGAACCGGCTGATTCGCCTGCACGTGGCCAACGACATCGCGGTGACCGCGCACGAGGTCGGGCACGCGATCGACGACGCGCTCACCGGCCTGACCCCGCCAACGACCTTCGACGCCGAGCTGCTGCCGTTGGGCAAGAACACCAGCCGCAGGAGCTACACCAAGTTGCAGGTGCGGCGCGAGGGCGTCGCCGAGTTCTTCCGGCTCTACATGTACGACCCGCAGACCGCGATGCAGCAGGCGCCGATGTACGGCCAGTGGTTCGAGGCCGAGCTGCTGCGGCACCCTGAGCTGTGGGAGGCGGTCAAGGATCTTCAGCAGCTCTACGCCGAGTACCTGGCGCAGGATCCTGTCGCCAAGCTGGAGTCGCAGATCGACTGGCGGGACGAGGGGCCGACGCAGCGAAGCCCGATCCGCGAAGGCACGCTCGACTACCTCTACCGTCACCTGTTCGACGACCGCCGCCCGCTGGACGCGCTGCGCCGCGAGCTGGGCATTGGCGGCGATGGCCCCCTGCCCGACCGCGCCTCTCAGGACGCGTACGTGCTGAGCCGGCTGCTGCCGGGCGTGCGCAAGAAGGTCTACGGGTGGGTGAAGTTTGGCGTGCGGAGCCGATCCGGTCGCAAGCTGGCCGACGGCCTGGAGCCGATCTTGAAGAAGAACGGCATCACCGGCCGCAGGCTGCGCCAGTTCGAAGCGTACCTGGTGGCGCGCCGCGCCGACGAGCTGTACCGCCAGGAGGCCGCCGGCCAGCGCACGCTGGCCAACGTGATCGACGCCGAGGGCGGCAAGCTGGGCGTCAGCCATGAGCAGGCCCTGGCGACGATCAGGAAGTACGACTCTCCAGCCTTTCGCGCCGCCGCGGACGGATGGTATGCCTGGAATCGCGCCGTGTTCCGGTACCTGGGGCGGACGGGCTTCTTCGACCCGGCAGCCCTGGCACAGATCCGGCACATGAATCAGAACTGGGTGCGATTTGATCGCGTGCTGGACGAGACGGCCATGCACGCTGCCGGCAACCGGTCGCTGGTGGACAAGGGCCGGCAGTTCTTCAGGATCAAAGGCAGCGGTCGGCGCATCCGCAGGCCGATCGCGGCGTCGATCGCCAACATCCTGCGTATCGTCGAAGCCGTCGATGCCAACGATGCGGCTCTGGCTGCCTTGCGGATGATTCAGCAGGGCAAGGACTACCGCTGGGCGGATCGGATCAGCCGGCCGATCGCACCGACGACCGGCCAGCTCGAAGAGATCAAAAAGGCGCTGATCGCCGCCGGCGTGGACCCGGCCGACATGCAGCCCGGACCCGGCGGCGCCGATCCCAAGATCGACCTGAGCACGATGTTCACCATCTTCCGCCCCGTGCGGCATAACCCGCGGGACATGGAGGTCGCGCTGCGGGTTCGCGGAAAGATCCACGTCTGGCAGATCCACGTGCCGGCGCTCTACGACGCATTGACCCTCAAGGCCGGGAACCCGACAACCAACATCCTGATCCGGCTGATGATCGCGGCCAAGAACATCAAGCGCTGGGGCTTTACCAGTTTGCCCGATTTCCTGTCCAGCAACATCCAGCGCGACCAGCTCACGGCGTTCGTGCAGAGCCGCTACGGCTTCAAGCCGGGGATCGATTTTGCGCTGGGTCTGATGCACATCCTCTCCGGCGACAAGACGTACCAGCTCTTCCTGCAGTCCGGCGCTGGCAGCGCCACCTACACCGAGATGGCGCGCGACACGCTGCAGCGGATGATCGACGACATGGGCCGCTCGAAGGTTGAGATGTTTCTGCGCAAGACGCTGCTGCCCAGCCGCTGGATTGACCTGGTGAACGCCAACAGCGTGATTCTGGAAGAGGCCACGCGGGTCGGCGAGTTCGCGCGGGCGCTGGCGGCCGAGGGGGTGAACGAGGAAGGACTGGTGCGCGCCGGCCTTGCGGCGCGCGACGTGACGGTGGACTTTTTCCGCGGCGGGCAGTGGGTCCGGGAGAAGGCCGCGACGCGCGCCTTTCTCAACGCAGCCTTCCAGGGGCCGGACTACATGACGCGGCACCTGCTGGGGCGCGGCGGACAGAAGGGCAGGAAGAAATGGGCCGCGCTGAACGTGCTGCTGAAGGTGCTCGGAGCGATCACGCTGCCCAGCCTGGTGCTGCATTACCTGAGCCGGCAGAACCCCGATTACCAGGAGCGGCGCCGCGAACGGGAGCTGTACTGGCTCATACCGATCGGGAACCCGCTGACCACGACCAGGTGGTTCAGGATCAGAAAGCCGCACGAGTTGGGGATGATCTTCGGCAGCCTGGGCGAGAGCCTGGTGGAGTGGATGATCGCCAACGACCCGCGAGAACTGAAGCGATGGATTCCCGACCGCACCACGGGTATGGACCTGCTGATGGGCCTGATGGACGACCTGTTCCTGCCGCTGCTGGAAGTGACGATGAACTACGACTACTTCCGCGGGCGGCCGATCGTGCCCGAGGCGATAAAGGAGCTTGAACCGCAGCTTCAGTACACGCGCTGGACCTCGGAGACCAGCAAGCTGGCGGGGCACTACCTGAACCTCTCGCCGGCGATGCTGGACCACCTGATTTACGGCTAT
Source organism: Fontivita pretiosa (assembly GCF_050410795.1). Lineage (GTDB taxonomy): Bacteria > Planctomycetota > Phycisphaerae > Tepidisphaerales > Tepidisphaeraceae > Fontivita > Fontivita pretiosa. The sequence goes on from NZ_CP191258.1 coordinate 3,070,578, forward strand.
TTCGGCACTGCGGGCCGCACGGTCGTTGGCTTCATCGACGATGCGGTGACGCGACGGCTGATGGGCACGATCAAGGCGCCGCCGCCGGCGATGGATCCCGAGCAGCACGTGCCAGGGCTGCGCGTGTTCTTCTCGCGCGACCTGGACCCCAACGGCGCCGACTCGGTCGCCGAGTTCTACTCGAAGTACGACCGCCTCCAGACCGTGCTGCGGTCACTGCGCGCGTTCAGGGACGAGCAGCAGCGCGAGCGCTACCGCGTGGCCAACCAGCAGATCCTGGCGCAGCGGGCCGCGCTGGAGTCGGCACACCAGACCATGAAGGAAATGCGCAACGCGATGATCGCGATCTTCGACGACGCGCAGCTCGATCCCCAGACCAAGCGGCAGCGCCTGCGACAACTGGCGATCGAAATGATAAACGTGGCCCGCGCCGTGAACGGCCGCACGCCATACAACCCGCCCGATCAGCAAAGGAGTCAATGATGGCCAATCCCAAACAGCGAGCGCAGATGACGCCCCAGGAGCGGGGCTTCCAGCCGATCAGGCCGATCGATCCGCAGCGGCCGGCGGATGACGTGACCGCGGCCCAGCACCGGATGAGCGCCCCGGCCCTGGACAGGGCCCAGGCGGCGCTGTGCAGGAAGCTGGGGATCGTCGCGGCGGAGCTGCTGTGGGCACGCCGCCGGTACGCCACGCTCCGCGCACAGGACCTGGCGCTGCTCAGGCACAAGCTCGAACGGGGCGAGCTGGTCGAGCACCTGACCGCCACCGGCCGCTCCGCAATGCTCATGGCCCACCGTCTCACCCGCGCCGCCGTGAAGGCCGATGAAGTGGAGCAGCAGGTGGTGGCGCGATGGATCAACACCGGCGAGGACGCGCCCGATCGCATGTCGCCGGTCGAGGAAGAGGCCTTTGCCCAGAAGCTGGCGGAGTGGGAGACGAGCGACGTGGGCAGGCTGTTTGTCGTCAGCGCTGCAATCCCCGAATCGCCCGCCGCCGCGCAGCAGGGGCAGTAGAGGGGCGAGATTCGTGAACGACATCGAGCGCGACACGCTGACGGCCTCAGGCCGAGTGCTGGGGTTCTGTTTCATCCTGGCATGGATCGCCGGGTTGTTCAGCGCTCTGGCCAAGAAGCTGCGGTTGCGCGATGCTCTGATTGCCGCCGGCGTTTCGGGTGTCGGCGGCGCCGTCGTCGGTGCGATCTGCGTGGCGCTGTGGGGCGCTGATCGGTGGTACTGGACCTGCGCCGTCTGTGGTCTGGCCGGATGGGCTGGCGGGAACCTGATCCTCGATCGCCTCACGTTCGTCGCCTGGACGATCGCCAAGGGCAAGGTGCCCACCATCGGCGAAGGTTTCTCCAACCGCGATCTGCTGCGGTTGGAGCCTCAAACACCACCCGAATCAAAGGAGGTGGCGCGTGACCAGACACCCGCGCCCTCAGCATCCCCCGGCGTTGATCCTCTGCAGGATCTTGATGTGCCTTTTGGCGGCGATGGTGATCGTCGGCTGTGACGGCTGCAACGCCAGCGCCAAGCTCGACACCAGGGCACGAGAGTTGAAGAAGCAGTCCCTGGAGCCGCGGCTCCGAAGGCTGGCCAGCGAAGATCCTTCGACGGCCGAGCAGGTCAAGGCCGCGCTCGACGGCTGGAACAGCGGCCCGGAGCGCTCCGTGTACGATCAGGTCCAGCCGCTCATCGAGAAGTACAAGGCCCGTCATCCCGAAGAGGCCGACTCGATCGACCGCGTGATGCGCAACTGGAAGGACCGGCTCGACGAGTTCGACGCCGCCCGGGCCGGCGCCGGCTGAGCCCGGCCGCAGGCACATTCGCACTTCGTTCAGTTTCCCCGTGATTTCGGATTCGTTGCCACCGAGCAAAGGAGGTCCTCGTGACTGATACGAACGATATCGACACGCCCCTGCCCGATCCGGTGCAGGATGCCACAGACGCCGCCGCGGCGATCAAGGCCAAGGCCCAGAGAGTGTGGGAGGAGCTGCGCGGCTTCTCGTCGAGCTACGTGCTGCAACTCCAGCACGCCGCCGGCGCGGCGTATAAGGAGTTGCTGGTGCGGCTGAAGGACGCCAAGCTCACGCCACAGCAGGCCGAGGACGCGCAGTGGGCGACCAACAAGCTCCTGGCGGTCGGCGTGCTGTCCGTGGGCGCCGATCCCGAAACGCTCAAGCGGCTGGAACAGGACCGCAAAGACGCCCTCTCGGTCCTGGCTGACATCGCGGCGATCAAGGCGCTCAACGGCGAGCAGCTCGTCAAGGCCATGTTCGGCAGGGCGCTGTGGATCGCTCACCAGTTCGTCCTCGATGGCGCAACCGCGGTTGTCGGCCTGCTGTTCACCGCGGTCTAGCGCACTTCCCGTGGCATCGTGTTCTGCACAGGCACGCCCGGGCTTCACGCAAGGGCGTGCTCTTTTTTGGCCGATCAACAGGGACATGAGCAGCACACTGATCGACCCACGCTACGCTGAGAAGGTTGTCTCCAAGTTCCAGCCGGCGATCGACAACGTCGTCGCGATCGCGCGCGAGCGTGCCAAGGAACTGGCCCTGAGCTACTTCACCACTGCGACCGACGAGCAGAAGCCCGCGGTACAGCAGCTCGTGCATCAGCAGCTCGACCGCGCGTCGCACTGGGAGAGGATCAGGTCGATGATCCTGGCCGACCCGGCGCTGGACACGAACTTCCTGGCTTCGCTGAACCAGCAGGCCCAGCAGCATCCCGCCCAGGGCGCGTGATTGACGCAAGACTCTCTACCACGGTATGGTTCATCCAGTGCATCACTGGAGGACCCATTGATGGCCCGAACAGCCTCGAGGCAGCACACCAAAGATCCCAACGGGGCGAAGAAAGCCGTTGTGTACGTCAAGCCCGGCATGGAGTCGGATTTCCTGCTGAAGATGCAACAACCGATCAGGACCAACGCAGTCCGTGCCATGCACGCGATCTACGGTGAGAAGCCCAAGCCCTCCGAGGGCCAGTGGCTAGGCTACCTGATCGCCCTGGGCACGTTGCAGGCACTTAAGCAGGCCGGCGTCGGCGCCAAAGGACCGCGCGAACGGCCGATTACGGCAAAGCGGTGAGGCGTCTTGTCCCTGAACCGCCGGGACTTGAAGCATTGTCTCCCCTCCTGATGCCTCACCGCCTCCTTCCCCATGCACGCGCCAGACCCGTGCACGGACCCGGACGCGCAGCCGCGCGTCCGGGTTTGCTTTGCATCTGGCCTATACCGCGGTTAAGATTGCCGCCATGCCAGCAGCCCGGCGAAAACGGGAATCGCCGACGTATGTGAAGCCCGGGATTGAGCGGGAAATGCAACTTCGCGTTGATCGCCCGATCCGCGCGGACCTGGAGCACGTGCACAGGCTGATCTCCCGCCAGCTCCAAGACCCGCCGAGCCTCGGTGCATTCATCGCCGTGGCCGCCAGCATCGGCGCCGACGACCTGGCTGCGGAGTTGAAGCTGGGTCCGGCGCTGAAACTGAACCGCGACTTGGCACAGGAGCTGGCGGCCCGGATGCAAAGACCCCTCAAGCAGGAGCTGCTCCATCGCTACCAGGCGGCGTACCGCGGTCTGCCCCCGGCGTCTTTCGGCGAATACCTCGTCCACGTCGCCGCCTGCGGGGCGGAGTTGATTCGCGACTTCTATGTGATCAAGAGCCGATGATCTTTACGGTGGTATAGACTCCGCAGTCGGAATGTGGTAGATATTCTTTCCCGCCAGCAGGAAGTGGAGAGACAGTGGAAGCCCGCGGATCAGTTCTTCCAGCACAGCAGCGCGGCTGCGATTGCCGTCGCGAACAGGCTCACGATCGCCACGCGCGTCCAGTTCACACGGCGCAGCGTCGGAACCGTGGTCGGCTCGCGCGCCACGCCCAGCACGATCAGACCGACGACCAGCGCCATTCCGGCCCAGCGAAGCGGCGCCGGCAGATCCACGCCCTGCTGTACGGCGCTGCCGAGAAGGATGATCGCGGCGATGGCGCTGATCCGCAGCAGCGGCTTTGCGACATTCTCGTGGTCCACGCGCACGTCGTTGCATCGGGATCGCCCAGTCCCGACTTGAGGCTACGCCTGTTATCGGAGGTTGAAATTGCCCAGCTTACCGGCGCAAGGACCGGTGGGGGCGCTGCTAGCCGCCTACCGCACAAGCGTTTAGGGCGAAGCATTGCAATATTTAGTCAATCGGGAGTGGCGATTGCCTCGCCCGTCCATGAACTCTTGGCTGGCCCATCTCCTGGTGGTGTTGCGAACCAACGGACCAATGCCCGCATCCGCCAGCCGCTTTCCGTACCGAGTGCCCGGAGTCTCGGTTTTCAAGCGCAGGACGCGCAGCGCCGCCGGCGACCCGTGGATGCTCAGCTTCAAAGACCCGATCACCGGCAAACACCGGACCGTCGTCGCATCGGCCGACATGGAGGTGACGGCCCGACAAGCCCGAGAGATCAGCCGGCGGATCGACATGAAGCGCCTGGGGCAGCTCGACACCAAGTCAGAGAAGATGGCCGCGCACGAGAAGGCGCCGTTGCTGGGCCGCTGGGAGAACGGTCAGTACCTGGCGGGCCACTTGGACGACTACAGGGCGTGGATGATCGCGATCGGCCGAACACCCAAGCAGGCGAATGAGGTCTACAGCCGGGCCAGGAAGATGATTCGACTCTGCAGGTTCAAGACGATCGTTGATGTGGCGGCCGAGACGCTGCGGCTGGCGGTTGCTCAGTTCCTGCGGCAGAAGCGCGATCTGTCGTTCAAAACCTGCAACGACTACATCAAGGCGCCGGCCCAGCTTTGCCGCTGGATGTGCCGGCCGACGATCGGGCGCGCCCGGTTCAACCCGCTGGCCGACATCGAGTTGTACAACGCCGCAGTGGACTGTCCGCGGCACCCGCGGCGCGCGTTGACGCGCCAGCAGTTCGAGCTCGTGCTGGCGACGACGCGGCAGAGCGGCCCGTACCACGGCACGGGAATGAGCGGCGAGGATCGCGCGCTGTACTACCTGGTGAAGATGCACACCGGGTTTCGCAACGAAGAGATCGCCAGCCTCACGCCTGAGAGCTTCGAGCTGGACGGGCACGCGCCAGCGATCGTCGTCGAGGCGGCCTACTCGAAGCACCGGCGCAAGGACGTACAGCCGATCCTGCCCGAGCTGGCCGAGCAGCTTCGAGCGTGGCTGGTGGGCAAGCCCAGGGGACAGCGCGTGTTCGAGGTTGATGACAAGCCGTATCTGATGTGGCGAGCCGACCTGGAGGCCGCCGGCATCGCCTACTGCGAGCAGGGCCGCTTCGCCGACCTCTACGCACTGAGGCACACCTTCGCGACAGAACTGGGCCGCTCCGGCGCATCGATCAAGACGGTCCAGCAGCTCATGCGGCACTCGGATGTGCGCCTGACCGCCAGGTACATGCACGCCACGCGCCACGATCAGGTTCAGGCGCTTCGCGTGTTGCCGCTCCCGGCAACCCCACAGGCCGCGGCGGCGACCGGCACGCACGGGGTCGCGCAGCACGGCGCTCAGCAAACCGCCGCGCCCCGTGGGGGGCAGGCTAGGGCCGAGGGGGCTGTCAAAAAAACGCAAGCTGCGGAAGCTGTAGGACTTATCGGTGAAGGGGAAAACGCACCTTGCAGGACTCGAACCTGCAACCTTCGGTTCCGTAGACCGACGCTCTATCCAATTGAGCTAAAGGTGCTCGCGGCCCGCCGTGCGGGTGCTGGCGGGCCGGTGCATATTTATAGCCTCCTGGGGCCTTCAGGGCAAACATGGCTCAGTAGCGGTAAATGGCGGCCACGCCGGTGTCGGTGGGCATGGCGTTGCTGGGCATCACCACGACTTGGCCATGGGCGCGGAGCACCATTTCGCCCAGGTCGTCCAGCATGTCGTCGGTTGGTCCGCCCGGGCTGGTTGGCTGGATCATGCCGCTGTATCGGGCCAGGTGTGCGGGGATCCGCTTGTCGGCGTCGATCAGCAGCGTGCCGATGCGGCCATAGCTGGCGGCCTCGGCCACCTGAAGCGGCTCATCGGAGCCTTTCTGATGGGCCTTGGCGGTACGGAAGTCGTCGGCAAGCTTTTCGAGCCGTCGCTGGTAGATGGGTTGCAGGATTTTCCAGGCTTCCTGGTGAATGCGCTCCGTCGGCTGGGAGCGCGGCGCCCACAT